>DJJW01000013.1:59252-109188 GCA_002434335.1 Lachnoclostridium sp. UBA6558
TGGATGAAGCTACTTCAAACGTAGATACCAGAACGGAGATTCAGATACAGTCAGCCATGCGTAAACTTATGGAGGATAAAACCTGCTTTGTCATTGCACATAGACTGTCCACGATTAAAAACGCTGATTTAATATTAGTCGTCACTGACGGAAATGTGGTAGAACAGGGAAAACATGGTGAATTAATGAAGAACAGAGGCTATTATTATCAGATGTATTCTTCCCAGTTTGTATAAGGTAAGATAAAATTTACAACAAACAATAAAATAGTTCTTGCCAATAACGGCAATTCTTAGTAAAATATATTAGGTTGTCAATAACCAAAACATGAAGTGGTTCTATGGCAGATGAATTACCAAAAGCAAACTACTTAAATTGTTATTTTATCAGGCAGTCATTTCTTTCTACATGAGTAGTGCTTGAATTGGGTTGCGAAAAGCATAGGTGTAATATGAAGAATATTAAAGAACATATCAGACTTTCACAATTTAAACCGGTTTATCTCTTATACGGTACGGAGAATTATCTGAAGCGCCTCTATAAGGATAAGTTGAAAACAGCAATATTACCTTGCGAGGATGATATGAACTACTCTTATTTTGAAGGAAAAGGAGTAGATACAGTGAAAGTGAAGGAGGCAGCAGAGACTCTTCCTTTTTTCAATGATAAACGTCTGATAATAATTGAAAACAGTGGGTTATTCAAAAGCCAGAATGATTTGGCGGATTATATAAAACAGATACCTGAAACCACACACATCATATTTGTAGAAGCAGAGATTGACAAAAGAAATCGTTTGTATAAAGCAGTAAAAGATAATGGGACCATTTCAGAAATGAATGCCATGGATGAAGCCAATCTAAAGCTGTGGATTGCGTCTTTGCTTAAGCAGGATCAAAAGAAGATTACAGAAGAGAGTATTTTATATCTACTGAGTAAGACTGGTACAGATATGGACAACATCAGCAATGAGATAGAAAAGCTTGTTTGTTATTCCGGAGAGAGAGAGATTATAACCATCCAGGATATCGAAGAGGTATGCACCGCACAAATATCCGGAAAGATCTTTCAGATGGTTGAGGCAATTGGTAATAAGAAGCAGAGACAGGCACTAGATCTTTATTATGATCTTTTGGCACTAAAAGAAAAACCAATGTCCATCATGTATCTGATATCCAGGCAGTTCAATATACTATTACAGGTTAAGAGCTTATTGGCTCTGGGTTTTCAAAATAACAGAATTGCTGAAAAGACAGGATTAATGCCTTTTACAATCACGAAATATGTAAGCCAATGCCGTAATTACACAGAGAAGACTCTTAAAGAAGCTTTAACTTCCTGTATTGATACAGAAGAACAGGTGAAAACCGGAAGAATGCAGGATACCATAGCAGTCGAGTTGATTATTGTCAAATTCAGTGCTGCGTAGTTGCAAAAAATTAGTAAATTTTATAGTGATTAATTATTTCACATTCCTGGTATTTTAATCGGAATGTGAAAGATTAAATATATTTGGAGATGTATCGAAGAGGCCATAACGAGAACGACTCGAAATCGTTTTGACCGCAAGGTCACGTGGGTTCGAATCCCACCGTCTCCGTATGACAGAGGGTATTGCAAATAGATTAATTAACTATCTGCAATACCCTCGTTTTTATTCCGTGAATGTACAATATAGATTATTAAACTCAGATAACAACCATTGAATTAAAACTAGTAACATAATTTATACAACAAATACAAATACAAATATATAAACCTTTGCTATAAAAAATTTCGCGAATTATTGTAAATTTTAACTTGACAAAACTAATGTAGTTAGTTAATATACTAACATCATTAGTTTTGGAAGCGAGGTAGAATTATGAGAATAAGAAATAGTAATAAAATCTATCAGATAACCTTCTTGACCAATCTATTTCCTGTTAATTGCTATTTATATGAGGAGTCCTCCAGTTTAACCCTTATTGATATCGGTACAGGTCATTTCTGTAAGACACTATTAAGGTTGAGCAGAGAGTTGAATAAACCCATTACAAAAATTGTGCTTACTCATCCTCATCAGGATCATGTGGCAGGCTTAGATACTATTGCTAAAGAGCTACCGGATGTTGACATCTATATTTCAGAAAGAGATTATGTATTATTAAAGGGTGATTTTAACCTTTATAGCCATGAGGAAAAAAAGAAAATACGAGGTGGCTTTATACCGGTAGAAACGAATCCTAATAATTTGGTGAAGGATGGAGATTATATTGGTACTTTAAGAGTTATATCCACTCCCGGCCATACGCCTGGCTCCATATCTTTGTATGATGAAGAGGCTGCAATCTTGATTGTAGGAGATGCGTTACAGGTAAAAGGCGGATTTTCTGTTGCAGGAGACAAACGGCTTTTTTTTCCCTTTCCTGCTTTGGCTACGTGGTCTGTTCAAAAATCCATCCAAAGTGCTAAGAAGCTGTACTCACTGGATATAGCTGTTTTAGGTACCGGACATGGAAACCTGCTTATGAACCCCAAAGAAAAACTGTTAAAAATAATTCAAAGAGCTGAGAATAAATTAAAATATGAAAAAAACTAAAATTAATAAACAAATAATTATCGAAACGGCCATAATGCTGGCGGACATAAAAGGATATCATAATGTTACTCTGAAAGATATAGCAGAAAACCTAGAAATAAAAACACCATCTTTGTATAATCACCTGAATGGATTGGAGGAACTCTATGATTTACTGGCGTACGAGGGATTGAGGCAACTACTTAAAACTCTAACCAATTCGATAATTGGATTAAGTGGCAGAGAAGCATTGCTATCAATGGGGGCTGCCTATAGAACATTTGCTTGTAACTCCCCCGGCCTTTATTCGGCAACTCAGAGAGTTCCGGTAGGGGAAAATGAATCGAATAAAGAACTTTCTAAATCTATTATTGATTTAATTGTTAAACTAATTTTAGTATACAAATTTACTGATCAGCAAAATATTCACATTGTCAGGACTATAAGAAGCTATCTCCACGGATTTGCATTATTAGAGCGTCAAGATTCTTTCGGATTGCCCATCAGCATTAATGATAGTTTTGAAATTGGCCTGAATTGTATTTTAGATGGCTTAAAACTTTTTTAAGCGGGCAAAGAGATCAAGGAATAAATTTTTCTAAGAACATCTTGCAAAATTAATCAGCAAGAGTTATTATGAACATAGTTCATAAAGGGAGATAACATGCCAAAGATATACGATGATTTAAAAGAAACAATCCTAAAAGAAGCAAAAGTAATTATTCTTTCAAAAGGCTATAGAAAGTTAAGCATGCGGGAAGTTGCAAAGGCGTCTGGGATCGCAGTCGGTACAATCTATAATTATTTTCCCACGAAAGATACTTTAATGTCTGAGCTGATGTACCAATACTGGTTGGAATTTGTTGCAGCAATCCAAGAGGCTGAGCAGGAAGACTGTGAGTTATTTGCTAAGTTTAAGAGAATCTATACTATTTTAGAGTCGTTTCTTGATATCTTTAAAGATACCTGGCTCAAATTAAACAGCAATGAAAAGGGGATGACAAAAGAGCATCATAGGCAAAAACAGGAAGTTGTTGATTTATTTGTTGATACTCTGGAGAAAGCCATAATAAGTCATAAGGAAAAGAAAGGAAGTGCAGATAATCAGGAAATCAATGACAGAGAGCTCGCTAGTTTTATTGTTCAGAATTTTATGCTGATTGCACAGATGAAACAATTTAAATATGAAACTTTTGAAATGATTTTAAAGAGTTATCTCCTATAGAGAGCTTACTATAGGAGAAACTTAATTTTTTGAGTTTAAATGAACAATGTTCAGAAAGGGACATAGTATGGTGCAGAAAAAACATACCACATTGATTTTAATTTTATTTTTATTAGGAATTTTCATGGGGGCAATTGATAATGGGATTGTATCCCCGGCAAGAGAAATTATTCAGAACAGTTTTTCCGTATCAAAAGGGGTAGGAGCCTGGATGATTACAATTTACACTTTGGTTTATGCGGTTTCCATGCCTATTAGTTCCAAGTTATCAGATATTATCGGCAGAAAGAAGATGTACATTTTCGGTATTGTCATCTTTGGTGTAGGTTCTGCTCTTTGCGGGTTTAGTAACTTCTATGGGAATTTTACTTTTTTGCTTATAGCAAGGGTTATTCAGGCTGTTGGTGCAGGCGGTATTCTGCCGATTGCAACAACGGTAATCGGTCAGTCTTTTCCGCCCGAAAAAAGAGGCACTGCCCTAGGGTTGGTTGGTGCGGTTTATGGAGTAGCCACTATTGTAGGACCAACCCTTGGAAGTACTATTATCGATATCGCCGGACAGGACCACTGGGGTTTTATTTTCTTTATTAATGTTCCTATCTGTATCTTAACACTGTTTTTATCAAGTGCCATGGAGGAATCCAAGATGGTGGTCAAAAATAAACTGGATATTCTGGGGGCACTCCTTTTAGCTGCCCTTGTTGCCAGCTTATTATATGCCTTGACAAATATTGATTTCTTTGCGGTAGGTGAGAGTTTACAGCAAAAGAATGTATTTCCTTTCCTGATAGCTTTTATTGTATTAATCCCTGTATTTATTCTGGTAGAAAAAAGGGCAGCCGACCCTGTTTTGTCCATTAAATACTTTAAGAACCGTGAGATAGTAACTATTTTTATTATTGCCTTTGTTGTTGGAATCGGAATGATGGGGATGGTTTATATGCCGCAGTTTGCTGAAAACACTTTGAAATTTAAAACGGGTTCGGGTGGTTATCTGGTAACCCTGCTGGTTGTATTTTCCGGTGTGGCATCTCCACCAAGTGGTAAACTCCTTGATAAAAAAGGTGCTAAGCTTGTACTCATTCTGGGCTTTGCCTGTACAGTGGCAGGTACTTTGATTTTAGGTTTAATTGCGGCAAAGTCCTTAACTCTTATTACAGTATTAATTGGTATCGCATTTATGGGATTCGGAGTCGGATTTATCATGGGACCGCCCTTAAATTATCTGATTTTAGGTGCGGTAAAGGAAGAAGAGGGAGCAACTGCCCTTGCCACCATGTCCCTGATCCGTTCCATTGGAGTAATTATTTCACCAAGTTTCATGATTGGATTTATCATAAATGCCAGCAAAAATATTCAGACTGAACTGATGAAGACCTTGCAGGAGGGTTTTGTAAAAGCTGGTGGTGCAGATATGATTCCTGCAATGAGTACCAGCGGAGGCAGCAGCAATGGAAAACTTTTTGCAGCTCTTCAAAATGCGGATGTAACAACAATCGTCAGCCAATTAACGGATATTTTCAAACAGTTTCTTCCGGAAAAAGCACAGACATATGTATTACCTGTGATTAGTGAAATGTCTTCTGAGATTGAAAAGACTTTTCAAGGTGTTTTGAATCAGGGATACACAAATATGTTTATTGCGTCAGCTATTATCGCTGCTGTTGGAATTGCGGTATCACTTACACTTAAAAATAAGAAAAAGGCTATCTAAGGATAAATTACCTGGTATACAGTTTTCATCCTACTGCACAGGTCCGCGGTGCAGTAGCAGACACAACTAAAACAATAGATACACAAAGCCTAACTACCTTCCTAAAGCAAAAGACCTTCCTAAAGCAAAAAGATCTTTCTAAAGCAAAAGACTTTTCTAAAGCAACAAGCCTACCTAAAGCAACAGAAAAGAGTAACCAGTACAGTGTGGGTAGATTAATAACACTGATATATAATTTTACCATATAAATTTATCATCCAGCTATCTTGAATTTAATACTATAGTATTGTCTATACACGAACTTTTTCCAAGAAAGTATCGTGTATAGACTTTTTTTGTTAAGAACTAAATAATTTAATGAAAATTTAGTTGAAAAACTAAATATAAAATAAATTATTAAGTTTAAAACTAAACTTAAGGCATAATAAAATGTGCTAAATGTATAAATATATTAGATTATGTGAAATGTATTAAGCAATATATATAATAGATATTGACATGTTTTATAGTCTGCATTATAATACAAGTAAATATCAACTAAACGATATTTAAACTAATTTAGTAAAACTAAATAATGGAGGAGTTTATGAAACGAAAAGTATTATCTTTACTTCTGGCTACCGCATTAGTAGCTTCTGTTTTTACAGGATGCAGCACGAAAAACAATGAGGTGAATAAGCCGGTTGACACTAAGACAGAAGACGCAGCAACAGATGCTCCTAAAACAGAAGAACCAACAGATTCTCCCGCAGCTGAACCGGTAGAAATAACCGTATGGGGATGGGATGTTAATTTTAATGGTGCAGCTTTACAGGCAGCAGACGAATTATATGAAGGTGCAACTGTAAATTTTGTTGAGATGGCAAAAGCTGACGCGCTTCAGAAGATACATACGGTATTAGCCTCAGGAGTAAAAGAAGACCTTCCTGATGTGGTTATCATTAGTGATCTTGCAGCCCAGGGTTATCTGATGTCTTATCCCGGAGCTTTCAAGGCAATGGATGATGTTATTAATTACAATGATTTTGCCAGCTATAAGAAATCAGCTGTATCTTACGACGGCGTTGGTTACGGTGTGCCTTTTGATACCGGTGTTGCCGGATTATTCTACCGTACTGATTATATTCAGGAAGCGGGATACACTGACGAAGATATGCAGGATTTAACCTGGGCCGAATATATCGAGCTTGGTAAGAAATTAAAAGAAAAAGGTCATTTACTTCAGACCTATAATCCGAATGACATCTCCGAGTTCCAGATTATGTTACAGTCAGCAGGTACCTGGTATACCGATGATACAGGTAAGGCAAACTTCGTTAATAATACTGCTTTAAAGGAATGTATTAATATTTTCAAACAGTTTAATGCCAGTGATTTTGTTAAAGTAGCAAGTGACTGGACCGGTTTTGCAGGTGCTATTAACGGTGGTGAAGTAGCATGTGTTATCCGTGGTTCCTGGATTGCCTCCACAATTAAGGCAGCAGCTGATCAGAGCGGTTTATGGAAGCTAGCTCCTGTCCCTAAGTTAAGCATTGATGGTGCAACCAACAAATCCAATCAGGGTGGTTCCAGCTGGTATGTATTAGCAGATGGAAAGAATGCTGACGTTGCAGCAGATTTCTTCGCTAAGACTTTTGGCGGCAGTACAGAACTTTACAATACCTTAGTTGAGCAGAAGAATATTATGGCAACTTATTTACCGGCTTCTACCGTAGCGGCTTATGATAAAGAAGACCCTTTCTTCTCAAATACAAAGATCAACCAGATTCTTGCCAGCTGGATTGCAGAAATTCCCGCAGTTAACAACGGAGCATACTCCGCAGAAGCACAGGGAGCTTTGCTTGCCGTAATGCCTGATATCTTAGGCGGTAAGGATGTTGATTCCAGTTTAAAACAAGCAGAAGAGCAGTTTAACCAGACAGTACAGGAATAGAACAGAACAAGAGGGCTGTTGTTAAATGAATATGAAACATTGTTTTATATGAAACAGCCCTCTCTTAAAGAGTGGTGGCAGGCCGCTTGTGTTTTATTATATAAGCTGATTGAAGCATTTTTATCTCTTCCAAATATAAAAAGCCATTTAATAAATCCTTTTTATTCTCTTCCAAGTATAAAAAGCCATTTAATATAGCCTTTTATACTTGGAAGAGGATAAAACTAAAATTCGGCTAATATAGGAGGATTTAATGAATAAGAAAAAAAGAATTACTATCGTTGCCTGGTCAATGATTTTTCTGGCAGCATTTNNAGCTATATACCTATGATTCAAGCATTCTTCCTATCTCTCAAAACGGGAAAAGGCGCTAATCTTACCTTTAATGGATTGGCAAACTATGAAAGAATGTTTCGTGATTCAACCTTTTGGACTGTAGTTGGGAATACCTTGTTATATGCGGTTATACAAATTCCAATAATGCTCTTATTGTCATTGGTTTTTGCAGTGCTGCTCAATGACCCTCGACTGAAAGGGAGAGGCATATACAGGACTTGCATTTTCCTTCCTTGTGTAACCTCAATGGTATCCTATTCCATTTTGTTCAAGAATATTTTCTCTGTTGATGGTTTTGTCAATAATATGCTGGTAAAGTTAAATCTCATTGATGCACCTATTGCCTTTGTTCTGGATGCTTCGTGGGCTAAAGTGGTAATCATCATAGCACTTATCTGGCGGTATACAGGCTACTACATGATCTTTTATTTATCAGCGCTGCAAAACATTGAAGGCTCTATCTATGAGGCAGCACAAATTGATGGTTGTAACTCTTTCCATTCCTTTACGAAAATTACTGTACCACTTTTAAAGCCCATTGTTTTCCTGACTAGTATCATGGCGCTTAATTCAACTCTGCAATTATTTGATGAAGTTGTAAATCTTACCAATGGTGGCCCGGGTAATGCGACTCGTACCATTTCCGAGTACATATATGATTTATCCTTTAACTTTGTTCCCAGTTATGGATATGCGGCAGCAGTTTCCTACGCGGTGTTTATTATAGTCGGTGTTATTACTGTTGTCCAGAAAGGAGTGTTAAAGGAAAAATGAAAAAATTAACATATTTCTTTAAGCATATTATTTTAATCATCGTATCATTTGTTTCCATATCTCCGTTTCTCTGGATGATAATAAGTATAACAAATGAATCAAAGGATATTACCATGGGTAAGCTTTCCTTTGGCGCTGCGTTGTTTCATAATATTGAAAAGGCCTTTGCAGCGGCAGATATCGGCAGATCCTTTCTGAATTCCTTGCATCTGGCAGTTGTTGTTACCATAGCTTCCATTGTTATATGTTCCCTGGCCGGCTATGCATTTGTTATGTTTCCCTCCAAGGCAAAAGAGATATTATTTATGGTGCTGATTGCATCTATGATGGTTCCTTTTGCAGCCAGAATTATTCCCATGTTTCGTATGTTTGCTCAGATTGGGCTGCTGAATAGTTATTTATGTATTATTTTACCGGCACTGGGTGCTCCGTTTTTAGTTTTCTTCTTTAAGCAAAACACACATGCTTTTCCTTTTGAAACCATACAGGCTGCAAGAGTAGATGGCTGTAAGGAATTTCAGATTTTCTTCAGAATCTTTGTTCCGATGATGAAATCAACTTATGCAGCAGCGGCTATCTTTGCTTTTATGGCTAGCTGGAATAACTATATGTGGCCATTGATTGCATTACAAAGTAATTCCAAATTCACATTACCGCTCACGGTTGCGAATCTTGCTGCCGGTTTTACTCCCGATTATGGAGTTATTATGGTGGGAATTGTCATCTCAACGTTACCGACAATACTGGTATTCTTCCTGTTACAGAAGCAATTTGTTGAAGGAATACTTGGTTCTGTAAAATAATTTGTTTAATTTTAAATCGGGTTTAAGTAGACAGGGTCTAAATTAAATGCTAAAATTATTTAAAATATTTAGTTGAATTTAGGAGATGAAATATGGCTGTAAAAGCAAAGGAATTAGCGAAGTTGCTGGGAATTTCACCTGCTAGTGTTTCACTAGTTTTAAATAATAAACCCGGTGTCAGTGAAGCTACCAGAAATAAAGTATTTAGTGCATTAAAAGAGTTTGGTTATGAAGATTTATTACCGGATACTGTTGAAGAGAAAAAGATACTTTTCCTTGTATATCGTAAAAATGGTACAAAGGCAGAAGCATCTCCTTATTTTTCTCAGATTTTTACCGGTATTATAGAAGGTGTAGAGTATCAGGTAAAGAACTGTGGTTACAAGCTGATGATTACTTATTCAGACAGCAAGTCCATTGCTTCGGATGTTGAAAAGATCAAAGAAGAGCAGATTGAAGGACTTCTATTGCTGGCAACAGAGATGGTAGAAGAACAGATGAAACTTTTTACCGATATGCATGTACCTACTGTTATTATTGATAATTACATGGGAAGTGAAGATCTGGACAGTGTGGCAATCAACAATGAACAAGGAGTTGACCTGGCTGTTTCTCATCTCGTTTCCATGGGACATAGAGATATTGGTTATTTACATGTGGAAGGTAATGCGAATAACTTCGTTGAGCGCTATTATGGCTTCCTGCGTTCAATCAGAGAGAATCATCTTAAGATAAACGAAGGCAGCATAGTGGAATTTACCTCTGCCGGCGGAGATGCAGCTTATCTGGAGCTGAAAGAGCATCTTGGTGCCATGAAGAATATGCCCACTGCTTTTTTTGCAGATAATGATATCATAGCTATTTGGGCAATTCGTGTGCTTCGTGAAAATGGATATCGGATTCCAGAGGACATTTCCATTGTTGGATTTGATGATATATCCATATCAAGTATGATGGAACCTCCCCTGACAACAATACAGACACCTAAATATGCAATCGGCTGTGTTGCTGTTAATTCTCTGGTAAGTAAAATAGAGGGTAAATCAGAAGGTATCCAGAAAATAGAGATGAAAACGGCTTTGGTAGAACGACAGAGTGTGAAATGCCATTCCATGTAATAACCTTTTATATAAGATATAAGAGGAGCAAATAATGGATAATATAAAGAATTCTTTTGTCCTGTTCGGGGGTGATTATAATCCGGATCAATGGGATGAAGCAACAATAGACAGAGATATGGAACTGTTCGCTAAAGCAGGGGTTAATACTGTAACACTACCGGTATTTTCCTGGGCAAAGCTTGAACCGGAAGAAGGAGTTTATCAGTTTGAGTGGCTGGATAAGATATTAGATAAACTATGGAACAATAGAATTCGTGTGATTCTGGCGACACCGACCTGTGCGCAGCCCGCCTGGATGTCCAGAAAATATCCGGAGGTTCTGCCAGTGGATATTGCCGGACGTAAGAGAACCCATGGTATGAGAGTGTTTTTCTGCGTGAACAGTGAGAAATACAGAGAGAGAGCTGCTGCGATTGCAACAGTTATGGCAGAACGTTATAAGAATTACCAGGGACTTCTTGGCTGGCATGTTGCAAATGAGTACGGAACCTATTGCTATTGTGATAACTGCCAGAAGAAATTCCGTATCTGGTTAAAAGAACGGTATCAGACAATTGAGAATCTCAATGATAAGTGGACGACTTCCTTTTGGGGAAGAACCCTGACCTCTTTTGAGGAAATTATGCTGCCTACAGAATTAAATGACGACTATCGTTTTAATCCTGCAATTCAATTGGATTATATGCGGTTTGTTACGGCCTCTACCATAGATTGCTATAACAATGAAGCTAAGATATTAAAAAAAGCAACCCCTCATTTACCTGTTTTTTCAAACATATCAGGTTATATCAAAAAATTAAACCAATTCGAGATGGTCCCTCAGATGGACTATGCAGGCTGGGATAACTATCCTGCACCTACGGATGAACGAAGTTTTCCTGCCTTAAAGCATAATATTATGCGTGCCAGCAAGGATGGCAAATCCTTTTTGGTGGTAGAGCAATCACCCAATCAACAGAATTGGCAGCCTTATAACAAATTGAAGCGCCCCGGTGAAATTCGAAAAATTGCATATCAGGGTCTGGCTCATGGCTCCGATAGTTGTCTTTATTTTCAGCTCCGGCAATCCGTTGGCGGACAGGAGAAATTCCATGGAGCTTTTGTTTCGCATAATGGAAGTGAAGATACCAGGATATTCAGGGAATGTACAGAAATTGGCCAGGAACTGAAAAAACTTAACAATACCTTTGTGAATGCCAGAACACAATCCCAGGTAGGTATTATTTTTGACTGGGATAACTGGTGGTCCTTAGAACTGACCAGTGGGCCCACAAAGGATATGAACTATCTGGAGCAGGTTCATTACTATTACAAACCTTTCTATTATCAGAATGTACCGGTAGATATTATCAAACAGAACACCGATTTCTCAAAGTATAAGGTGATTGTAGCTCCTTTACTCTATATGACCAAAGAAGGTGTGGCTGAAAGGCTGGAGCAGTTTGTAAAAGCCGGGGGTACTCTAATCGCTACCTATATGTCAGGGTATGTGGATGAGAATGACCGTTGTATTTTTGGTGCATATCCCGGAAAGCTTCGGGAAGTCCTGGGGGTATGGGTCGAGGAAGTGGACGCCCTGCATCCGACTGAGAAGAACACAATAAAAATTACCGAAGATAATACAACCAACCAGGAATATAGATGCAGCTTCTTATGTGATGTATTACATACTGACAGTGCAGAAGTGCTGGCAGCTTATGGCAGTGATTTCTATGCAGGAATGCCTGCTGTTACTGTGAACCAATTTGGCGCTGGCAAAGCTTATTATCTGGGAACTCAGGTAGAAGAAGCTTATTTAAACGGTNNGGTAGGAGATATAGAGATTACCTCCAGAACAAATGAAAATGGTAAATTTATATTTATTATCAATCATGGCACAAAAACAGGAGTGATTGATCTCAAAACAGCAAAATATAAAAATCTGCTGGATGATAAGTATTATAGCGGAAAAATTCAAATATCTCCTTCCGATGTATTGATTTTAGCTTAGTGAGTGGTTTAGGATCATGAGCTTATATGGAAGATGTTCAATAGAACTTTCTATATCATTATCACCTTTATAACATAATTGCAGAGACTTGCAATTTACAAGAGATTTAGAGAATAAGATGGAGGTAGTTATGAAGGTTGGTTTAGTTTATACAAGTACAACTCCGGAACTGATTGACATGGTTGAGCAGGAAGTGAAAAAAAATATCGGTGAAGGCTGTGAGTTATTAAGCTACAAGGATCCTTCCATATTAGCAGAAGCCAGAGAAGCAGGATATGTGACTGCAACGGCTGCAGGTAAGCTGGTTAGCTTGTATATGAATGCAGTTGCTGACGGAGCGGAGGCAATCCTTAATCTTTGCTCCTCTGTAGGTGAAGTGGCTGATGCGAGCCAGGACCTGGCAAAATATATGGGCATACCCATTGTTAGAATAGACGAAGAAATGTGTAAGGAGGCTGTCAGAATAGCATCGAAGAAAGCTGGCCGCATCGGTATACTGGCAACACTTCCGACAACCCTTGAGCCCACCAAGAACACTTTGAAGCGTGTAGCAAGAGAACTAGGGCAACAAGTTACACTGGTGGATGGATTAATCGATGCTTTTGGAGCAAATCAGGATGAATTCAAAAGCCTTATGTTAAGCAAAGCTTCTGAAATTATGAAGGAAGCTGATGTTATTCTGTTATGTCAGGGTTCCATGGCATATTGTGAGGAACTGCTTGCAAAGACCTGCAATATGCCGGTTGTTTCCAGTCCCCGTTATGGTGCAAAAGCATTAAAGGAAGCGTTAATACATAAGGGACTTTTGTAAAAAAATTGAGGCAAAGCTCTTATTTGAATTCGATGTGAAAGAAATAATTTCTAAAGAATGAAAGTACGCTTTGTAATTAAGACAACAGCGTACTTTTTTGACCTGAATCATATAGACTGCCTAAGGCAGAATGGAGGTATCTATGTTAACAAATACAAAAAAATCACCCTACGCGAAAGTATCATCCCTGCCTTTTGATGCTGTTGAATGGACCGGAGGTTTATGGGCAGAAAGCTTTAAAATCTGTGCAGATGCGACGGTACCACAGCTAAAGCATATGTTTGATTCCAAGGATATCAGTCACGTAGTTGAAAACTTTAAAATATGTGCCGGAGATTCACAGGGAGAACATAATGGCACTGTCTTTGGAGACGGTGATTTCTATAAATGGATGGAGGCGGCTTTATACACAGCCACGAAAAATAATAACCAGAAACTCTTAAATGAGATTGAGGAATATATCGATTTAATCAGTCGTGCACAGCAGCCTGACGGTTATCTGTCCACCAAACAGATTATTGGTGAAATGAACCGTAACGGAATAGCCCGTATGGGTGATATCAACGATTTTGAAGTATATAATTTTGGTCATTTATTTACTTGTGCATGTCTTCATCATAGAATTACCGGCAAGGATAATTTTATGATGATAGCGAAGAAGACGGCTGATTATCTTTATGAGCTGTATCAGGAAGCTGCCAGAACCGGAGAAGTACAGACGGCAGTATGCCCCTCCCACTATATGGGACTGATTGAGATGTACCGTACAACAGAAGATAATAAGTATCTGGAACTGGCGAAGCTGGCTATTGAGCTAAGAGATTCCGTAAAAGACGGTACGGATGATAACCAGGACAGAATACCCCTAAAGCAGCATGAAAAAATTGTTGGTCATGCCGTACGCTCCAATTACCTCTACAGCGGTGTGGCGGATCTGTACGCAGAACTTGGAGATGAAGAATATAAGGATATGCTGCGCAGAGTATGGGAGGATTTGTTAAAACACAAACTGTATCTTACAAACGGATGTGGTGCACTGTATAACGGAGTATCCCCCTATGGTTATTTCTTTAAGGATCAGAAAACCCATCAATCCTTTGGCTATGAGTATCAGCTGCCCAACATCACCGCTTATAATGAAACCTGTGCTAACATTGGTCTGGTTATGTGGGCTTATCGTATGTTTAATATTGAACAGAAGGCTGAGTATTTGGATATCATTGAAAGAACCATGCTAAATGTCAATCTGGCCGCGATCAGTCTGGACGGGAAACGTTATTTTTACGAGAATATGTTAAGAAGAGCAAAGAAGCTGCAATTTGAAATGGTATGGTCCCTGGAAAGAACGGAATACATAACCAGCTATTGCTGTCCTCCGAATCTGGCACGTAATCTGGCACAGAGTTATGAATATGCTTATTCCGTATCGGAGGATTCCGTCTATCTTGGTATGTATGGAGCTAATAAAGCGCATATCAGACTGGATAACGGTACAGATTTTGAACTTTTGCAGCAGACCAATTATCCTTATGAAGGTGCAATTAAATTTAATATCACTAAGGTTAACAAAGAAGGCAGAGTTATTATTAATATCCGTATTCCAAGCTGGGCAGAAAACGGANNTGATTCATTACTCTTTCTGGCGGAGAGAAGCGAAGCTTATCAAAGAAAGATGCCAATACCTTTATCCCGGTAGAGCTTAATCAGCTTGAGGGTGCAGAAATCGAAGTGTACTTTGAGATGGCAGCACGCCTGACCGTTTCCCATCCTTTGGTGGAAGAAAATAGTAATCAGGTGGCAGTTGAGAAAGGTCCCTTAGTATATTGCGTGGAATCCAATGACGCAGATATAGAGACGCTGGATGACCTGTTGATTACTCCTGATACTAGATTTGAAGAGAAATCCTATGAAATTGCAGGAAGAGAAATTCAGGTTTTGGAAGGTGAGTTATATGCACATAACAGGGTAGACTATGATCGCGATGCCTTATACCAAACGCTTCATTATAAAGGTATTCATAAATTGCCGGTTCGCCTGATCCCATATTTTGCCTGGGATAACAGAGGATATGGTGAAATGAGAATATGGCTTCCCGTAGCTTATCCTGTGAAATAAAGAATCCTTAAATTGTCGTTTCGTTATTAAGTTAGGAGGCTTCCTTGAAACGTTTATTAATGTCAGAAGTTGAGAAGAAATACCAGCATAGTGAATATAAGAGTAGTAAAGTAGCTGATTTACTAATACAGGAAATTGAGAGTAATAAGCTGAAAATTATAGTATTGGATGATGATCCCACCGGTGTTCAGGCGGTTCATGATATTTTTGTATACACGGATTGGAATTACGAAAGTATTCTTGAGGGATTTTTAAGCGAAGACAGAGTTTTTTATATTCTGACCAACTCCCGGGCTATGACAGAACAGCAGACCACACAGGTACATATTGAGATTGCGCAAAACATTATGAAAGCATCCCAGGAAACAGGAATGANNTTAAGAGGACATTATCCCCTTGAAACCTGCCTTTTGAAAGAAGAGCTGGAAAAGGGGCTGGATAGTAAGGTAGATGGAGAAATTTTAATTCCCTTTTTTAAAGCAGGTGGAAGGTATACCATTGATAATGTTCATTATGTCAAATATGAAGATGAACTTATCCCTGCAGCTGATACAGAATTTGCCAGAGACAAAACCTTTGGTTATACCAGCTCCAATCTTTGTGAATATATCGAAGAAAAGACAGGTGGTGCTTACCCTGCAGAAGAAGTGAAATCTGTCAGCTTAGACCAGCTTCGAGGAGCCGAACTGGAGGCAATAGAGAAGACACTGCTTGATGTAAAAGGTTTTGGGAAGGTAGTAGTTAATGCCATAGATTCAGGCTGCCTGGAAACTTTCTGCGTTGCCCTGTACCGTGCAATTAAGGAGGGAAGGCATTATCTGCTCCGAACTGCCGCTGATTTTGTAAAGGTTATAGGCGGAATATCTGATCAGCCTTTGCTCCGTAAAGAGGATATGATTACTGCACCTGTAAAACGAGGTGGTATTGTGGTTATAGGCTCCCATACAGAGAAGACAACCGCACAGCTGGAAGCCTTAAAGGATATGGAGAAGCTGGAATTTCTGGAATTTGATTCTGACCTTGTATTGGAGAACAGGTTGGAGGAAGAGGTAAAACGGGTTACAGCACTTAGTAAAGCACTGATAGAGGAAGGTAAAACAGTTGTTACCTATACGAAACGCAGATTACTGACACTTGAAAAGGATACGAAAGAAAATGCGCTTATGAGATCTGTTAAGATTTCTGAATCGGTACTTAAGCTGGTATCTGAACTAGGTACAGTTCCGGAATTTGTTATTGCAAAGGGTGGAATTACCTCCAGTGATATCGGGGTGAAAGCACTAAAGGTTCGTAAGGCATATGTATTAGGTCAGATTCAGCCTGGAATTCCCGTTTGGAAAACAGATGAAAATAGCCGATTTCCGGGAATACCCTATATAATCTTCCCTGGAAATGTTGGTGAAAGTCAGACGCTAAAGAAAATCTTACAAGAATTAATTTAAGGTATGAATATATAACAGCGTAATTTTATAACAAACGCAGTAAATTTGGACGGTAATAATTTAGAAGGCAGTATAGGGGTGAGATTGAGATGCAAGTACAAGATAGGATAAGAGAAATTATAAATAACTTAGAAGTACTCGATGTATCAATTGATGGGGTTCAGGATAATGATGATTTGGAGTTTCATGGCATGAATTCTCTGCGCTGGGTAAAGCTTCTGGTGACTTTGGAAAAAGAATTCGGCATTAAATTTGATGATGCCTTTCTGATGAAGGATGATAACAACACCATTAAGGAATTGGTTCATTATGTCGAAGCTATGATCAGATAACCTGCCATCTTATGGAGGTCATATATGGAATTAAATCAGGCGATTTTCGAACGTAAGTCTATCAGATCTTTTCAGGATAAGCCGGTGGAAGAAGATAAAATCAAGGAATTGATAAAGGCAGCAATCTATGCTCCTTCTGCCTCTAATAAGCAGGCCTGGAAATTTATCGTGATAGATGATAAGGACATGAAAGAAGCTATATGTATGCAAAATGGCGGTATAACAAAAAACGGTGGTACTGATTTAATTCAAAAAGCTCCCACCGGAATATTAGTCCTTTACAGAAATGATGTATCCAGAAATTATAAGCTTTACAAGGACACGATTCAAAGTCGCTCAGCAGCAATACAGAACATGCTCTTAAAAGCACATGAGGTGGGGCTTGGAGCCTGTTGGATGTGTAAATTACCTCATCCCGGATATCTAAGGAAGTTATTAGATATTCCCAAATATTATGATGTCATCGCCTACGTTGTGCTGGGCTATCCAAAGGAATATCTGGCGGAGCATACCCTATGGCACTATCAGGGAGATGCTGCTGGTGCTCTGGAACGAAAAAGACGCTACTCCATAGAGGATGTAGCCTGCCATAACAGATTTGTGGGACATAACAATCAAAAAGGTGTGTTAAAACATCCCAATATTTTGTACCGGTTACATGCAATCCAGTTAAACATAAAAACCAATGGTAAATCAACACTTCTGGAGAAGTTGATGAAACCACTGTTTAAATTATTCGATGGAACATATACCTAATAAGTCAAAAAGATGAATTTGGAGTAGTAAAATTATGTCCAAGATGGTAAATGTATTCAATAAAAAGAAAAAACTGTTGATCATAAGCTCCTAGACAAGAGGTGCGAGGCTATTCTGACAGATTACTGTGGAATCTATTCACAGGGCTGTCAGAATAGCCTAAGAGCACGCCTGTCAGGAGCTTATTATTTATAGGATAGTTCTTTATAAGGTAAGTGTGACTTGAGAAAGCGGCTGTCTAGGTAGAAGTCCTATGAATATTGAATACTGTAGAAAATTAATTTTATAGAGTTATAAAAACATATTAAGTTAATATAGGAAATAAAGGTGAAATTATATGAAACTTGCGAAGGATATTCAAACAATTGAGTTATTAAATCAATTCAGCTGGAGAGCATTGAACTGCTTTTATAAGCCCTTCAGCATTATTTCGGAAAACCTGGTAAAAAACTCATCATATTATTACTTGTTATTTAAGGACTATGTAGCTGATTTTGACATCTTTTTTGCGAAAGAGACAGGAATCTTCCATACACTTCAATTTCAGAAACTTGAGCTTTTTGATGAAATATTGGAAGAACTCCTTTTAAAGGATAGAGATCTATGTTTATTAACTAATCAATACTTTAATGTACTTGACACTATGTATAAGAAAAAGCACCACCAGCATCCCGTAATCTTAAAAGATTTTCATCAAAAGACAAAAGAGTATACTATTATAGATGAAAATTATGCCACTTCAAAACAAGGTGGGGCTATTGAATTTATAGACAGGAGAATTGAAAAAGAACTGTTATATAAGCTTTGCAGTGAGATATCTAAGACCAGTTTTATTACTCCACACAGGGTAGATTATGATAATTATAAGGATGACTCCTTCTGCTATTTTGAGTTTTCAAGACATACGGAGGATAAATATCACATTGATTGTGAGCATATCGTTTATAGTTTTAAAGAGCTTATACCAACTATTTTTACATTTCTGAACAAAGCACAAGCAGACACTCACGAACTATTGAAAAAACTGGAGGAAGACCCCTTTTCAACCAGAGCTGTTTATCTTTCTTATATGAAAGGCATTAAGGTAGGATTACCGCCACTCAATAATCTGGAAACCTTGTTTAAGAACCATGGAGGAATTATTTCAACAAAATATAATAATATGGTGATTATCAATACCTTGTTAAGGACAGGGAAAATGGATAACAGAGGCAATGAAGAGTTGCCTTATAAAGTACAGCAATTACTGTCAGCCTATAATCAATTTAAAGAATTGTTCTTTAAGGTTACTTTATCAAAAGACTCGGTTCAGTATAAAGACGACTATAAAAAGATGCACGAGGCTTTGCAGGATATATCTATAAAAGAAGTTGAATTTTTTGAGGACTTATTGACCTTAGACTGGAGTCTTAAGGATATCCAGGCACCAAGTAAATACACCACTTAATGGCGGATACAAAAGAAATTAACAATGGATGTATAAGCAGAGCCAATATATTCCATCAGATAAAGGTAGGAGAATATGATCGAAATTTACGCTGTAAATTTAAAACACCAATTACCGAAGGAGGTATATCATCTGCTTCTAAGTAATGTATCCGGGGAAAAGCAGGATAAAATCGGAAGGTTTCACAGAATCCAGGATGCCCAGCGTTCGCTGATCAGTGATGTCTTGGTCAGACGGATAATAACTGACAAGCTGAGACGAAAAAACGAGGATATTGTATTTGAATACAATGAGTATGGTAAACCTGCTTTAAAACAGCAGCAGGATTTCTGCTTTAATACCTCTCATGCAGGAGATTGGATTGTATGTGCTGTCCATACGTTACCAGTAGGTATTGATGTTGAACATATTCAACCAATAGAGTTTGATATTGCAAAGCGTTTCTTTAGCCAGGAGGAGTATCAGGACCTGATGCAAAAAGAGGATTCAGAACGTTTATCTTATTTTTATGAACTATGGACCTTGAAAGAGGCTTATATTAAGGCTGTGGGAAAAGGGCTTTCAATACCGCTGAACTCCTTTTCCTTTCGTATTCCTTTCGAGGATATATTGTTTAAATCCAAAGAGGATACAAGGAATTATAGCTTTAAACAATATAAGCTTGCTGCAGATTATAAAATGGCAGTATGTGGAATGAATAGCAGTTTTGCTGATGAGGTGAAGCTCCTAAAGGCTGAAGAATTAATAAAATTCTACTAACAATAGTTTAAACGAGTTGGTGAAAAGAGGCAGGGGTTACAGCCAAGTTTATAGGGGAAGGGATTCGTATGGAAGGAAGGTATTTTTTATGAATGAAACTGAAGTACTTAAAAGGACATCAGTGTATCATAAACAGGAAATTGGGGTGTTGTGTGAAGAACTGGGATGTTCCTGCCTCTCATTTTGGATAGCCGTTGTAGGGATTATTACGTCAAAGGTTACCTGCCAGAAGGATATTTCGATAAGAGTTATATCCGCAAGAAGCAGTCAGATGCAGGAACTCTCCTCAGAGAATAAGAATTACATTGTACTGCCATATGATATAACCATTGATGATACGATTAATATTAAAGATTACATAAGGCAGGTTCAGAGAACGGAGTTGAATCCACAAGCTGATTCTGAAGTCAAAGAGGTATTAATCCATTATGAGTTCATCGCAAACAATAAACCTGCTAATGAAGAGGAGTACAAATATGATGAATTAGCAGGGAAGGAAGAGGGTATCGGGTTATCTGTATTCATTTATGAATACGAGGATAGCTTTGCTGTTTCCCTTCGAATTTTTACCGAAAAGTATCAAGTTTCGTTGATGGATCGTAAAACAGACTTACTTTTGGAAACAGTGCAATTTGTAATAGATAATTCACACGCTACCATTGGTGATATTCCTCTAGCCACTCCACAGGAGCAGACTCAGATTATAAGAGAGTTTAATAATATGACTACAGTGAATCCGGTGACTAATTCCAATGTTACAGTAATTGATTTATTTGAAGCACAGGTAGAAAAGACACCGGAGCATACTGCCATGATACTTGGTGAGGATAAATTAACATACAGGGAACTTAATGAAAAGGCAAATCAGCTGGCCAGGAGACTGAGAACGCTGGGGGTAGGACCTGACGACTTTGTGGCAATATCCGGCGAACGCAGCATGGAATTAATCATTGGTATCTATGGTATTCTCAAAGCAGGCGGTGCCTATGTTCCCATTGATTCCTCCTATCCTGAGGAGCGGATTAATTATATCCTTAAAGATTGTAAACCAAAAGCAGTGCTGGTATATCTTGCTGATATAAATACGGATCTTCCTGTAATTGACCTAAAGGATAATATTCATGGGGAAGAAGAGACTTCCAATCTTAAGAAACTTCATAAACCGTCGAATCTGGTTTATTGTATTTATACCTCCGGTACCACAGGAAAACCGAAGGGAGTTTTGATAGAGCATAAGAGTTTGCTCAATCATATCAGAGTTAGTAAAAAAAGATTGTATCACCATCAGGTGGGAGCAACTCCCCTTTTTTCCAACCCTTGTTTTGATTTTACGGTTCCGGCTATCTTTGTTCCTTTGTCATATGGCGGAGAAATAAGGATATTTAAAGAGCCAGGAGATATGACAGCTTACCTTTCTGCCGGTGGCGAGCTCTCCCTGCTAAAAATCACCCCCTCTCAATATAAAGGGATATCAGAAGAGCTAAAGGGTGTGATAAGGGTTCATCATATAGTCTTTGGAGGAGAAACCTTAACAGAAGACATTCTTTTCGATATACATACCCGTTTTTGGGAAAAGGTTAAGCTTCACAATGAATATGGACCCACAGAAGCTACCGTATATGTCACTGAAAATATTGTAAGCTGGGAAGAAAGAAGAATACCCATTGGGAAGCCGGTGGACAATATACAGATTTATGTGCTTAACGGAAACCGTTTATGCGGTATAGGTATTCCCGGAGAATTGTGTATTGCAGGTGAAGGACTGGCCAGAGGGTATTTAAATCAACCTGAGCTGACATGTGAAAAGTTTGTGGACAATCCTTTTCAGAAGGGGAAGCTGTACCGCTCGGGAGATTTGGCCAGATGGCTGCCGGATGGAAAACTGGAGTACCTGGGCAGAGTCGATGAACAGGTTAAAATCAGAGGGTTCCGAATTGAACTAAAGGAGGTCGAAAGCTCTCTTCGTAGAATTGAAAAAATAAAAGACGGAGTCGTAATAGCACGAAAGGATTCCACCGGAGAAAAAGCAATCCATGCTTATTTTGTAGCGGAAGAGGAGCTTAAGACGGCAGAAATTAAAACCAGTCTTCGCAGGGAACTGCCGGATTATATGGTGCCGGCCTATATCCTTCAAATTGATAAAATCCCAGTAACCAGTAACGGGAAATTGAATAAGAAGGCATTGCCGGAGATAATCCCGGTCCGGGACATGGAATATATCAAACCTGGTAATGAAAAGGAAATAAAGATTGCAGGCGTATTTGAAGAGATTCTGGGAATCAAAGACATTGGTATCAGGGACNNGTCCAGGCTACGTGAAGCCGGACTTGAGGTAACTGTTAAGGATATCATGGGTAAATACACGGTGGAAGCCATAGCGGAAGGTGCAACAGCTGCAACAGCCGAAGCTTATGAGCAGGGAGAGGTTACGGGAGTAGTTCCTGCCACTCCAATAATAAGCCTATTTGAGTCCAGAAAACTAAAGAAACCCCATCACTATAATCAGGCAATCCTCATAAGGGTTGATACCGGGGATGCTGTTCTTATCACGAAAGCACTTCAGGCATTGGTAAGGCATCATGATATTCTGCGAGCTGTTTATGAAAAGCAAATGCTGAAAATCCTAAGTTTAAGGGAGAGCAGGCAGTTTGATCTGGTATGCTTTGATTACCGGAATGTTCATGCACCGGGAGAGATAATCGAGAAGGAATGTACAAGACTGCAAGGCAGCATTGACCTTGAGCGTGGCCCCCTGCTGAAGACTGCACTGTTTCTTACTGCTGAAGGTAATTATATGCTGTTCGCTCTTCACCATCTGATTGTTGACGGTATATCCTGGAGGATTCTAACGGAAGATTTTAACAGGGCTTTAAGACAGGTGAAAGATAATCAGAAAATTCTTCTGCCCATGAAAACAGCGTCTTTTAAAGACTGGGGAGAAGCGTTGGAGGAATACAAACACAGTAAGAGCCTGCAAGGGGAGAGAGAATACTGGAGCAAGCTATCGAAAGAGATGGAAGAAGGGCTTATCGGAGAAACTGCTGAATTTGCAGAAGGTGGTTACGGGGATATTCACATCGCTTTTACGGAAGAAGAAACCCATAAGCTTGTACAAAAGGCCGGAAAAGCTTTTCGAACGGAGATTAATGATCTGCTCCTTAGTGCTATAGGTATGTCCCTATACCGGCTGAACGGTCAGAAGAAGGTCACCATTGGGCTGGAAGGTCATGGACGGGAGGAANNGGACGGTAGGCTGGTTTACCAGTATATATCCGGTTATCGTAGAAGGCAGCTCAGATATTAAGGAATGCATCATTGCTGCGAAGGAGATGCTGCGGAAGGTTCCAAACCACGGTTTGGGCTACGGTTTACTGAAGAAAGAGCTAAGAGACATAAATCCTGACCTGTATTTTAATTATCTGGGAGAGATGGATGCGGAATACAGGGAGGAATATCGCGTCGGCTATTCCTGCGGTTTGTGTGTCGCCAGGGAAAACAGCACCTATGGAGCAATTAATATGGATGGAAGTATTGTACAGGGACGTTTATACTTTATCCTGACCTACGACAAAAGCAAACACAGGTCAAAAACCATGGAGCAGTTTGCAGGTTTTTATAAGGAGTGCCTGAATGAGATAGTTAATTATTGTCTGTCGCAAAAGGAAACCGTACTTACACCATCTGATTATTCAGATAAGACCCTGACCAAGGAAGAACTGGCCTGTCTGACTGAGGTCTTGCTAAAGAAAAATCAGGCGATAACTGATATCTATCCCTTAACACCGCTGCAGGAGGGGATGCTGTATCATAGTATGCTTGACAGGAACGACAGCAGCTATGTCCTTCAGAATGTTTATCATATTAAGAACCGGATAAGGGAAGACCTGTTTGTTCAAGCACTCAGGCTGCTGGAAAAAAGGTATGATGTCCTGAGAACCACCATATGTCAGGAGGGGTTATTACGCCCAAGGCAGGTAGTACTAAGAAGCAGGCAGATAGAATATAAGAAGGTGGATTTAACCGGCTTATGTGAGGAGACACAGAAGCAGAAGATTTCAGTGCTTATACAGGAGGATATCAGAAGGGGTTTCGATCTGAACAGGGATACACTAATACGTTTTCATTATATAGCTCTGGATGATACACAGGGTAAACTAATCTGGTCCATGCATCATATCGTTGTGGATGCCTGGTGCAGAAACGGAATACTTGATAAGCTGATAAACATTTATGATCAGCTTACAAAAGGCATACCAGTGACAGTTCTGGAAAAGAATATGGAACAGGAAAGAGCCGGAATACCGGAGTATAAAGAATATATCAAGTGGCTACAGTGTCAACAGAAAGAAGCAGGCCTGGCTTATTGGAAGAAATTGCTGGAAGACTATGACAAGGTAGCAGAAATCAAACCAATGCTCAAACCTGAGATTTTTCAAGAACCGCGGGAACCGGCAGCTCAGTCAGAAATTAGTATTTCCAGTCCTGTTACTAAGAAGATACTAGAAATTGCCTCCGGTTATCAGGTAACCGTCAATCATATATTAGAGGCTGTTTGGGGAGTTGTGCTTCAGAGGTATAACCGATGTAATGATGTTGTATTCGGAAAAATTGTTTCCGGAAGAAATGCTGATATTAAGAGGATTGAGCAAATGACCGGATTGCTTGTAAATACAATTCCCTTAAGGGTTAAATGTGATGAGGAGACTACGGTGCCGGTGCTCATAAAAGCTCTCAAACAGCAGGGAAGTAATGGGAACGGTTATGAATACTGTTCTCTGGCAGAAATACAGAACCTTACAAGTCAAAAGATAGATCTGATTAAAACCTTGTTTGCTTTTGAGAACTATTATATAGCGGAGGACAGGAAACGCACCGGTAACGGACTTCAGGCAGAACTGGAAACAGCAAGGGAGCAAACCAATTATGCTGTTAGTGTCAGCGTAAGCCTGTCTGAGAATCAAATACATTGCAAAATATTATATAACCCCAAGGAATTTAATAAAACTGAGATTGAACTGGTATTGGCACGAATTGAAAGAGTTCTGATACAGATAGCAGCAGCTCCGGAGATGAAAGTAAGGGATATTGATGTTGTTACAGAGAAAGAAAGAGAGTTAATCCTTAAAACCTTTAATCCTTCGGGAACACCTTATCCCAAGGAAAAAACCATGGCCGAGCTCTTTGAGGAGCAGGCGGAGAAGTATCCGGAACATACGGCTTTAGTATATGGTGACACCAGGATAACATACCTTGAGCTGAACCGAAAAGCTAATCAAGTAGCCAGAAAGCTGCGTGAAATTGGTGTCCATGCAGAGGATTATGTTGCTATCCTTACCGAACGCAGTCCTGAAATGCTGACGGGAATCTTAGGCATCCTAAAGGCTGGCGGAGCCTATGTGCCAATTGATCCTTCCTATCCTGAGGAAAGAATCAAGTACATACTGTCTGACTGTTTACCAAAGGCAGTTGTGGTATACCGAGCAGAGTTTCCAGGAGATATTATCTGTCCCTTGGTAGATCTTGCTGACCCAGGAACTTATGTAGGCATATCCGAAAACCTTCTGAAGATTAATAAACCTCAGAATCTTGCTTATTGCATTTATACTTCAGGTTCCACCGGCAGACCCAAAGGTGTTATGGTTGAACATCGGGGGGTAGTAAACCTGAGAGAATATTTTATAAGGGTTCAGGCGGTCACAGAAAAGGAGAGAGTAGTACAATTTGCAAATTTCGCTTTTGATGCCATGGTATCAGAACTATGTATGAGTCTATTCGTCGGTGGAGAATTACATATTATAGAGGAAGAGCTTAGAACGGATGTCTCCTCCTTTGAGGCATATATCGTAAATCAGAATATTACGGCATTGGTTTTACCACCCCAGTATGCCATGCAGGTAAACTTAAAGGATGTAAGAATATTAATTACAGCAGGCTCGGAATCCAATAGAAAATTGGTGGAGAAAAATGGAATGTACTTAAGGTATTCCAACGATTATGGTCCTACGGAAAACACGGTATGTGCAACCCACTGGGAATACCAAAGGGCAGAGCAGAGTAGGGGTATTATCCTGGAGAATACCCCAGAGAATATCCCGGATAATATTCCTGACAATATCCCTATCGGTAAACCGATTAATAACGTACAGATTTATATATTGAAGAACCAACAATTATGCGGTATCGGAATCCCAGGTGAATTATGCATTGCAGGAAATCAGGTAGCAAGAGGTTATTTGAATCAGCCGGAGTTAACAAAAGAAAAATTCACAGTAAATCCTTTTGGGGAAGGAAAATTATACCGTTCCGGTGATCTTGCCAGATGGTTGCCTGACGGAAACCTAGAATATCTAGGACGGATGGATGAACAGGTAAAGATAAGAGGTTTTCGCATTGAGCTGGGTGAAATAGAAAATGCCCTGCGTAGAATAGATGGTATGAAGGATGCGGCTGTAGTTGCCAGAAGAAATGACAATGGTGACAGGGAATTACATGCATTTATAGTATCCGAGGAGGAAATCAGATTATTAAGTATTCGGAAAAGTCTGTCCGCTACTTTGCCGGACTATATGATTCCGCCTTACATCATGCAGCTGGAAAAAATACCAGTGACAAGAAACGGAAAATTGGACAAAGCCGCCTTACCATGGATAGAAGCAAAGAGCGAAAAAGAATATTCCGTTCCCAGGAATGAAACGGAAGAAAAAATAGCAGAGATATTTCAAGAGGTACTAAAGGCAAAACAGGTTGGAAGAAAAGACAGTTTCCTAGAACTTGGCGGTGATTCCATTAAAGCCCTGCGTATTGTCTCTAAGCTGCGGGAAGCCGGTTATGCGGTAACATTAAGAGATATTATGCATAAAATTACGGTGGAGTCCATAGCGGAAAGTGTGGCAGCAGTAGAAGCAGATACCTATGAGCAATCGGAAATATCCGGTCTTGTAAAAGCAACCCCTATCCTGGAAAGCTTTGCTGATTGGAAGCTTACCAATCCGAGACATTTTAACCAGGCGGTTATGCTGCAGGCAGGCAAAGGAGAAGCTGAGGACATAGCGGCAGTACTTCACAAACTGTCCGTACATCATGATATATTACGCGCTGTCTACCGGAATCAAGTACTGGAAATATTAAATGTAAAAGATAGTAAACTATATGAATTCTTAACCTTTGATTACCGAGGGGTAGCAAAACCAGAGGAAATGATAGAACAGGAAGCTACAAAACTGCAGAGCAGTATTGACCTGGCGCAGGGCCCCCTGTTTAAGGCTGCCTGGTTCCAGACCATGAATGGAAACTATGTACTGCTATGCCTCCATCATCTGGTTGTGGACGGTGTTTCCTGGCGGATTCTGACGGAGGATTTTTATCGGGGCTTAGCTATGGTAATGGATAAAAAAGAGATAATATTGCCGCCTAAGACTGCCTCCTATATAGCCTGGGGAGAAGCACTGTCTGAATACAGGCACAGCAGGCAGCTGGCTATGGAAAAGGAATACTGGAGGCAGGTTACAGCTGATATGGTATCAGAAGAGAAGGTTACAGCATCTATGCTAGCAGGAAAGATGTGTTCAGGGGATCATTGGGAGGTTGAGCAATTAGCTTGTGATTTGCTGCCTGATACTATTGAAGGTACTGCAGAAATTCATCTTAATAAAACAGAAACAGAGCAGCTGCTTCATAAGGCAGGGAGGGCTTACCATACCGAAATAAATGATTTGCTTCTTAGTGCACTGGGAATATCGGTGAATAAGCTGACCGGACAGAAATTTTTGATCACCGGACTTGAAGGTCATGGAAGGGAAGTACTGCATAAAGAGCTGGATATTGACCGTACGGTAGGTTGGTTTACCAGCATTTATCCCGTTCTTCTAACAGCAACACAGAATATCCAGGAGTGTATTGTTACTACGAAGGAAATGCTTCGCAAGGTACCTAATCATGGGATGGGATACGGTTTACTGAGAAAGGAGTTACCGGAACCTGCGGTGTGTATTTATTTCAACTATCTCGGAGACATGGATACAGAAGGAAGAGAGGAGGAAAGTGCAGGCTATTCCTGTGGTTTATGTGTTGCCAGGGAAAACAGATTGCCGGGTGCAATTAATATAAACGGAAGAATATTGCAGAGGCAGCTGAGCTTTACATTTACCTATGACAGAAGAAAGTATTCGGACCTGACTATGAAGGAATTTGCGGAGTTATACTATACGAGCCTTAAGGATATAACAGAACATTGTACCACTCTTAAGGAAACTGTCATGACGGTATCGGATTCCTATGCGGCAAATATAGAGGATGCGGATCTGGACATTATAAATTTACTATTTTAATAAATATTGGGGAGTACATGAAATGAATACGAATAAGAAAATATTAAATCCGAAGGTGGCTAACATATATTCTTTAACTCCTTTGCAGGAGGGGATGCTTTTTCATAGCCTGGCTGACCCTGAGGCAGGAAGCTATATTCTGCAAAGCATATATGATATCCAGGAGGAACTTATAGAACAGCATCTTGTTGATTCACTGCATTTACTGGCACAAAAATATGAGGTTTTACGGACTGCCATTGTTCATGAAAAGCTTTCCAGATCAAGACAGGTTGTATTAAAGGAAAGAGAAATAGAATATGAAAAAATCAATCTGTCAAATTTATCTGGTAAAAACCAGACTGAAAAAATAACCAGTATAACAGCGCTTGATGTCAGCAGAGGTTTTCGACTTCAGGAGGATACCTTAATCAGAATTAAGTATATCGATCTTGGAAGCAGCAGAGGCAAGCTGATCTGGACCATGCACCATATTATTGTTGACGGTTGGTGTATGTCCATCCTGTTTGGAGAGTTCATGAACTTTTATAACAGCTTGAAAAACGGAATATCTGAGGCTGAACTGGAACAAAGGGTAGAGGAACAGAGGAGAAGGACGGCTGATTATGGAGAATACATAAACTGGCTTGAGATACAGGACAAAGAAAGGGGTCTGGCATACTGGAAAGGGTTATTGGCTGATTACGAGGAGACCGCAGAAATTCGACCAATGGGTAAACCAGAGCCTTGCAAAGAACAGGTTGCTCAGGCTGTAAAATATATTTCCCAAGATATNNAGCTTGTACAGGTGGCAGCTGAAAATCATGTCACAATAAACAATGTAGTGGAAGCTGCCTGGGGGATTGTACTTCAGATCTACAATAATTCCAGAGACGTGGTATTTGGCAAGGTGGTATCCGGCAGAAATGCGGAGCTGAAGGGAATCGAGAAAATGGTGGGGTTATTCATTAATACAGTTCCTTTTCGGGTAAAGTGTGATGAAACCACAAGGATTTCACAGCTTTTGCAGGAACTGGGACAGCAGGGAACGGAAGGTAGCAGCTATGATTATTGTTCCCTGGCAGAAATCCAAAGTCAGACAAATCACAAATCAGAGTTAATAAAAACCTTGTATGTATTTGAGAACTATTATGTGGATGAAGAGAATCTTAAAAAGTTCAAGGAGGGACCAATGATTACCCTCGAGTCCTCCAGAGAACAAACAAATTATCCTTTAAGCCTCCTGGTAAGCAGAAAGGAGGAGCGTTTAATCTGTAAAATGCTCTATAATCCCGGGGAATTCCCTGCTTTTGAGGTGAATGGGATATTGGAACGGTTGGAAACAGTTCTGCAGCAGATTGCCGCAGCTCCGGAACAAAGAGTATCTGACCTGGAGCTAATCTCTGAGCCTGAAAAAAAATTAATTCTAGATACCTTCCATCAAGGAAATTATGAATATCCNNCAATCCTTATGAGAAGACCGTAGTAGAGTTGTTCGAGGAACAGGCGGAAAGGACACCTGACAGAATCGCAGTCTGTTTTGAGAAAGAACAGCTTACCTATGAGGAACTGAATCAAAAAGCGAATCAATTGGCAGGTAAGCTCCGAGAGTCAGGCGTAAAACCCAATGATTTTGTAGCCTTACTTACGGAACGCAGCATTGAGCTGGTGGTGGCAATCTATGCAGTAATTAAGGCAGGAGGAGCTTATGTTCCCATTGATCCTGCCTATCCGGCAGAACGGATACAATATATTCTGCAGGATTGTGCAGCGAAGGCATTGCTGGTATACGGGGTTGACACTGGAGTATTGGATGAACGGAATAATAAAAATGTTAATGAGAAAGATGCAGAGAAAAAGATGAGAATTTCTCTGATTGATATGGAAGATACCAGTCTTTTTGAAGGTGCATCGGTTAATCCGGATAGGGTGAATAAATCAAGCGATTTAATCTATTGCATTTATACTTCCGGTACCACTGGAAAGCCCAAAGGAGTTATGCTTGAACACCGGAATGTTGTGCGTTTACTTATAACCAAACCTTCCCTGTATGACTTTAAGGAGACCGATGTTTGGCTTATGTTTCACTCTTATTGCTTTGATTTTTCTGTTTGGGAAATGTATGGAGCTACTTTATTCGGCGGTAAACTTATTGTATTGCCAAAGAAAACGGCACAGGACAGCTATGCTGTAATGGAGGTACTCCGGGAAGCTAAGGTTACGGTATTAAACCAGATTCCTTCAGCCTTCTATAATATGATGGAGCTTGATATACCTCATAACGAGCTTAGCTTAAGATACCTGATCTTTGGCGGTGAAGCCTTAAGTACAGGACGTTTGAAGCGATGGCATCAGAGACATCCGGAAGTCAGAATCATAAATATGTATGGAATTACAGAAACAACAGTCCACGTTACCTATAAGGAACTCGGTGGGAAGGAAATTGAACAAGGTGTCAGTAATATAGGAACTGCAATACCTACCCTGTCCGTTTATATTTTGAAGGAAAATAAGCTCTGCGGAATCGGTATTCCCGGTGAAATATGCGTAGCCGGACCCGGCCTTGCAAGAGGTTATCTGAATGAACCGGAATTAACCACGCAGAAGTTTATTGCTAATCCCTGGGGAAGCGGCAAACTATACCGTTCCGGAGACCTTGCCAAGTGGCTCCCCAATGGCGATTTGGAATATTTGGGCAGAATTGATGAGCAGGTGAAGGTAAGAGGTTTTCGTATTGAACTGGGGGAAATTGAGAATGCACTGGTGGGAATTGACAAGATAAAATCTGCTGCTGTTATCGTAAGGAAGGAGGAAGGCCAGGAGGCTGCAATCCATGCATATTTTCAGGCAGAGGAGAAACTCCGTATATCCGGGATAAGAGAGCAGCTGAGCAAAATACTTCCTGAATATATGCTTCCAGCTTTTCTGATGCAGTTGGACAATTTGCCTATAACCGAAAATGGAAAGCTTGACAGAAAAGCTTTACCCAGGATAAAGGCAAAGAGTGAGAAGCTATACATAGCACCCAGAAATGAAACAGAAGTAAAAATTGCTAAAGTTTTTGAAGAAATCCTTAGAACAGACAGAGTGGGAGTAAGTGACAGCTTCTTTGAACTGGGTGGAGACTCCATTAAAGCAATACGGATAGTATCAAAGCTCCGAGAAGCCGGTTATGAGGTATCAGTAAGAGATGTAATGAAGAAGTATACGGTTGAAACCCTGGCGGAAATTGCTGTATCGGCAGCACCAGAAAAGAAGGTTCAAAAGGAGGTAACAGGGTCTGTTATAACCACGCCTATTATGGAAACCTTTGAAGCCTGGGAACTAAAAAAGCCCCAGCATTTCAACCAGTCTGTCATGCTCTACGCAGATACCTGGGGGAGAGAAAAAATAGACAAGGTACTTACTGCTCTGGTGGTACACCACGATATATTACGGGCAGTATATCGTAATAAAACCCTAGTTATCCCAAGTATAGCAGAAAGCAGAAAATATGAGCTAATTGTATTTGATTTCAAGGAGGAAGTGAATATTGAAGTAAGAATAGACGCAGAATGCACCAGATTACAGAGCAGCATCGATCTGGAATCAGGACCCTTGATGAAGACTGCACTATTTCTTACCGCAGCAGGAAATTATCTGCTGTTATGTCTGCATCATCTTGTGGTTGACACTGTGTCCTGGCAGATCTTAACGGAGGACTTTTATACGGCGCTTGAGCAGGCAGGAAGGGGGAATGAAATCAAGCTACCGGCAAAGACGGCCTCCTATCAGGAATGGGCAGCGGCACTTGCGGAATACAGGAATCTTAAATATCTGCAATCGGAGAAGGATTACTGGAGGAAGATTACTGAGGATATAGCTTTCGGTTTGATCCGTGAGGATGGAGCTTGGGGTGAAACTGGGTATTCAGATATTAATCTGGACTTTGATAAGAAAGAGACAGAGGATCTGCTTTACAGGGCAGGTAAAGCTTTTCATACGGAAATAAATGATTTGCTCCTGTGTGCCCTTGGCAGAGCTGTGAATAGCGTAACAGGACAGAAGAGAGTAGCTGTAGGGCTGGAGGGACACGGCAGAGAGGAAATCCATAAGAACATTGCAATTGATCGTACGGTGGGGTGGTTTACCAGTATATATCCGATTATCCTCGACTATAGGGAGAAGCTGAATGATTGTATAATTACCACAAAGGAAATGCTCAGAAAAGTCCCAAATCATGGTATGGGTTATGGTTTACTTAAAAAAGAATTAAAGGGAATGGACGCAAGTCTGTATTTTAATTATCTTGGAGAGCTGGACAGCCAGGAGAAAAAGCACTCTTTGGTTCAATATTCTCAGGGCGTAAGTGTGGCAAAAGAAAACAGAATGCCGGGTACAATTAATCTAAACGGCTTTATACGTACAGGACGATTATATTTTGTTCTAACCTATGACAGAAGCAAATACCAGGCTCAGACCATGCAGAAGCTTGCAGAGGCTTACAAAACCGGTTTGAAGGAAATAATTCAATACTGCAGCAGTCAGGACAAATCCGTCAGAACCGCAGCGGATTTTGATGCAGTGGACTTGTCTTTGGAGGATTTTGGGATGATTACGAATTTACTATAGAGTTTATGATGTTCAGTTTCCGGGTTTCCTTAATTAAAGGGTTATGAAGTTATGGAAAGGGTTTGCAGCTGTTGAAGTGTTTTGGGTTATTAGAGGTCTTTGCGGATATTAATAGGGCTTTGCTGTTATAAAAAGGCATTGCAGTTGTCGGAGGGATTTGCTGATATTGAAAGGTATGACAAACAATGAAGATAAATAATGAGAATGCGGATTTAATCAAAGGAATTTATTCACTGACTCCGCTGCAGGAGGGAATGCTGTTTCATAGCCTGGAGGATCGTGAATCCAGCAGTTATGTATTGCAGAATATTTACCAGATTTCCGGTGGAATCGAAGAAGATATATTAAGGAAAGCGCTGGGTCTGTTGGAACAAAAATATGATGTTCTAAGAACTGTTATCCTCCATGAAAAAATATCCAAACCCAGACAGGTGGTGCTTAAGAGCAGAAGGCTGGAGTATGAAAAGACAGACCTGACTGAACTGGGAGGAGAAGCACAAAAGGAGTGCCTGGCAGAAATTGCAAGGAAGGATATAAAACGTGGTTTTCAGCTGCAAAAAGATACCTTAATGAGAATAAAGCTGATTGTTCTGAATAATGAAAACAGTAAGCTTATCTGGAGTATGCATCATATCATTGTAGACGGCTGGTGTATGTCAATCCTCTTTGGAGATCTCATGAGGTTCTACGAGCTATTAAAAAAGGGAAAGAGCCTTCCGGAACTGGAACAATTGGCAGAGGAACAGAAACGGGAGACAGCGGAGTACGGAGAGTATATTAAATGGCTGGAACGGCAGGACCCGGAAGCGGGGCTTATATATTGGCAGGAATTATTATCCGACTACGATACCGTGGCAGAAATAAAACCGCTTAAGAAACCGGAATCAGTACAGGACCAGGTTGCAGAGGTCACTCTCTGCCTCAGCAGGGATGTCAGCGAAGAACTGCAATGTCTTGCAGCAGACAATCAGGTTACTCTGAATAACGTTGCGGAGGCAGCCTGGGGTATCGTTCTGCAAAGCTATAACAACTCCCGTGATGTGGTCTTCGGTAAGGTGGTCTCCGGACGTAATGCAGGGTTGAAGGGAATAGAACGAATTGTGGGTCTCTTTATTAATACGATACCCTTTCGGGTTAAGTGTGAGGCAGAAACCACAGTTTCAGAACTGCTTCTGCAAATGAAACAGCAAGGGATTGACGGAAGCACCTATGATTATTGCTCTTTGGCAGAGATACAAAGCAGGACCAGACAGAAGTCGGATCTCATTAAGACATTATTTGTGTTTGAAAATTATTATACAGATGAGTCAAATCAATATGAGGGCAGAAAAGAACTAAAGGTTGAGTACGAGTCCGCAAGAGAACAGACGAATTACGGTATCAGTGTATATGTTTATATGAAAAAGCAGCAGCTTAACTTCACGGTCTTGTATAATCCCGGTAAATATGAAAAGAAAGAAATGGAAGATCTCCTTGCCCGAATAGAACAGGTGCTGCTGCAAATGACGGAGCTGCCTGGCGGAAAGGTCTTAGAGCTTGAGATAATTACACAGAAGGAAAAGGATATCATTAACAATTCTTTTAATGACACCTATGCAGAATATCCCAGGGACAAGACGGTGGCAGAACTCTTTGAGGAGCAGGTTAGTAAATCCCCGGAGGCGATAGCCCTGGTATTTGACGATAAGCAGCTTACCTATAGGGAATTAAACGGTCAAGCCAATCAGCTGGCAAGAAAATTGCGGAGCTTGGGAGTGGGACCGGATGATTTCGTTGCACTGATTGCAGAACGTGGCATAGAGCTGTTCGTAGGAATTTACGGTATCATAAAAGCAGGAGGGGCCTATGTTCCCATTGATTCCTCTTATCCCTTGGATCGCATAAGATACATGCTTACGGACTGTGAGCCGAAGGCCGTTATCGTGTTCAGGTATGGGGAAGAGCTTGAAACTGAGGTACCGGTTATTGACCTGGAAACCGAAGGTTTTCTTGCAGAAGAGACAGAGAACCTAACCAGGCTGAATGATTCGGAGGACCTGATTTATTGTATTTATACATCAGGAACTACTGGAAAGCCCAAGGGTACCATGCTAAAGCACAGTAACGTTGTTAATTACTGCATCAGGAACCAGCACAATGTCTGTGGAAAGGTAATCCGCCCAGAACATACCCGGATACTGTCGGTAACCACCTTATCCTTTGATATTTTTGTGACCGAGGCAATTCTTCCCCTGCTACATGGCATGACAATATATCTTACCAGCCAGGAGGAACAGAACAGCCAGAGAAAATTAAATGAACTGGTGCAAAAATATAACATCCAGGTGATTCAGACAACACCGTCAAAATTTAAAATGTATATGCTGGAGAAAAATGAACTTCAGTTTTTAAAGCACCTAAAGATTATCATGCTTGGCGGTGAAAAGGTACCCTCTGAGCTGTGCCATGAGATTCAATTAGTTACAGATGCAAAAATCTATAATGTTTATGGACCGACAGAAACTACCGTATGGTCTGCCATCTATGAAATTACCGAAGGAGAAGCACAGCTGCCCATTGGAAAACCCCTGGCAAACACTCAGATCTACATTTGTAACAACGGAAGACAAAGCGGAATCGGAATGTCCGGAGAACTGTGCATAGCCGGTGCCGGTGTAGCAAGAGGATATTATAAAAAGGAGGCATTAACAGAAGAGAAATTTGTAGACAATCCTTTTGGTAAAGGAAAGCTATATCATACCGGAGATCTGGCCAGATGGAGGAGTGACGGTAATCTGGAATATCTGGGCAGAATTGATGAACAGATTAAAATCAGAGGTTTTCGTATCGAGCTTGGAGAGATTGAAAATACTCTCGTAAAGCTGGAGCATATAAGAGCTGCTGCTGTGATTACAAGGGAAGATGACAGCAGGGAACGGGTTATCTGTGCTTATTATGTAGCTGATATGGAGTTAAGCATATCGGCAGTGAAGAAGAAGCTCGCATTGACTTTACCGGATTATATGATACCATCCTTTATTACCCGAATTGAAAAAATTCCGGTGACAAAAAACGGAAAGCTGGATAAGCAAGCTTTACCTGCTATAGAATTTCAAAGTGAAACAGAGTTTATTCCGCCAAGAGATGAGACGGAAGAAAAGCTGGTAAGAGTATTTGAAGAAATCCTTGGAAGGGATAACATCAGTGTTCGGGACAGTTTCTTTGACCTTGGAGGCCATTCCTTAAAGGCTACAAGAGCTATTAACCGAATTGAAGCAGAGACAGGTATCCGCCTGCCTTTAAAAGCAATGTTTTCGAATCCGACAGCGGAGGGGTTAAGTTATTTCATAAGCAGCGTGAAAGGTCAGGAATATCATCCGATTCCAAAGGCCGAAAGCAGAGAAGTATATCCCATGTCATCCACCCAGAAGAGAATTTTTATTATTCAGCAACTGGAGTACAGTGGAACTGCCTATAATATGCCCCAGAGCTTCAGACTTATTGGTGAGGTAAACCTTAGTTCTCTATCTGCAGCTCTTCAGAAAATGATACAAAGGCATGAAATCCTTCGAACAGAATTTTTAATGCTTAAGGGAGAACCCGTTCAAAGAATCAAAAAGGCTGCAGAACCGCTGATTGAATATTTTGAAGCAGAGGGAAATTCAGAAGCAGAGCTTATGGAAGACTTTGTCCGCCCCTTTGATTTGGGGAAAGCACCACTTCTTAGAGTAAAACTCATTAAATGCAAAAACTTTTATCTGCTATTGATGGATATGCATCATATCATTGGTGATGGAATGAGCATGGGAACCTTTATGAAGGAGCTGGCTTTACTTTATAACGGAGAAGAGCCGAAGGAACCTGCACCTCAGTATAAGGATTATAGTGAGTGGATGAGAACCCGTGATCTTTCAGCCCAAAGAGATTACTGGATAAAGGAGTATCAAGGGGAAATTCCGGTTCTTCAACTGCCTCTGGACTACAAACGTCCACCGGAGCAAAGCTTTCAAGGTTCCATATATTTTAACACTCTGGATAAGGAGTTGGGGGAGAAGCTGAAAAAACTTGCAACCGAGACTGGAGCCACCGAATATATGGTACTTTTGTCCGCAGCTATGATACTTCTTAGTAAATACAGCAGGCAGGAGGATATTATCATTGGCAGTCCCATAAGCCAGAGAATCCATAAGGATACTGAGAAAATGCTTGGAATGTTTGTGAATACCCTTGCTATGAGAGGCCGACCGGAGGGTCAGAAGAGCTACCTTGAATTCCTGAGGGAAATAAAAGACAGCTGTTTGAAAGCCTATGAGAATCAGGAATATCCTTTTGAAGAGCTGGCAGAGGCAGTAGAGGTTAAAAGGGATCTGTCCAGAAATCCAATCTTTGATGTAATGCTCGTACTACAGAACAATGAAAGTATTGAGCTAAAGCTGAAGGATTTGACAATAGAAAAGATAGAACAGCTCAGCTCCTCTGCGAAATTTGATTTAACCTTTTATATTACAGAAACTGATAATGGATATGAGCTGGGACTTGAATATTGCTCTAACTTATTTAAGAAGGAGAGTGCTAAAAGAATCCTTTCCCATTACATAAGAATCCTCGAACAGATTACCGCAGACAGTAAGGTAAGATTAAGTGAACTTAAAGTAATTACAGCAGCAGAAAAAGACTTGATACTTCATAAGTTCAATGACACAGACCGTGAATATCCAAGGGATAAAACTGTTGTAGATATTTTGGAGGAAATTGTTCTTAAAAATCCCGAGCAAATGGCACTGGTATATGGAGATAAGCAGTTAACCTATGGGGAATTGAACGGTAAGGCGAATCAGCTGGCAGCAAAGCTCAGAAAGCTGGGAGTTGGTACTGAGGATTTTGCAGCGGTTATGGCAAAAAACAGTATAGAACTCATTGTGGGCATCTGCGCTATTCTCAAGGCCGGCGGAGCTTATGTACCCGTTGATCCTGCCTACCCTGTGGACAGAATTGCCTATATGCTGGAGGACTGTACGCCAAAGGTGCTGTTGATATGCGATTCAGAGGCAGAACTTATCACAGAAATAAATACCAGGAACATACCTGTATTAAACCTAAACGATCCCAAGGTCTGGGAAGGTTCTGCTGAAAATCTAAGTAAAGTGAGCGGTCCAAAGAAGTTAGCTTATTGTATCTATACTTCAGGAACTACCGGACGACCCAAGGGCAGCCTGATTGAACATCGTAGTATTCTTCGTCTGGTAAAAGGAACAGACTATATTAATTTGAATGAATCAACCATACTGCTGCAGACCGGCTCCATGTCCTTTGATGCCTCAACCTTTGAGGTATGGGGTACCCTGTTAAATGGCGGCAGGCTGATACTGACGGACCGGGAGATTATTACCAATGCTGTATTGCTTAAGGAACAGCTATATCATAATAAGGTTAATACCCTGTGGTTAACCTCCTCCTTATTTAATCAGCTCATACAGACAGACCGGGAATTATTTAATACCCTGAACTATCTTCTGATAGGAGGAGAAAAGCTTTCGGCAGAACATGTCCGGATGTTGAAAGAATGTAATACCTCTGTAAAATTGATTAACGGTTATGGTCCGACAGAAAGCACCACCTTTACGGCAACCCACGAGATACCAAAGGAATTTACAACCATACCGATTGGTAAACCTATAGCAAATACAAGGATTTATATTTTAAATAACAGCAATCTGTGCGGTATCGGAGTTCCCGGAGAGCTTTGTATCGGCGGTGCGGGACTGGCAAGAGGATATTTAAACCAGGCAGAACTGACTGCTGAGAAATTTACAGACAATCCCTTTGGAGAGGGAAAGCTCTATCGCTCGGGAGATCTGGCAAGGTGGCTGCCTGATGGAAATATCGAATTTCTTGGCAGAATTGACGAACAGATAAAGCTTAGAGGCTATCGCATTGAGCTTGGTGAAATTGAGAGCGTGCTTCGAAACATAAAAGGAATCAGGGATGCAGCGGTTATGATAAGTGAGACTGACGGGGAGAAAGCCATCAGTGCTTATATCGTATCGGAGGAGGATCTTTTTGTAACGGATATCAGAGGCACCCTTGGAAAGTATCTGCCGGAATATATGATTCCTGCCTATATGATGCGAATGGATAAGCTTCCGGTAACAAGGAACGGAAAACTTGACAAAAAAGCACTGCCAAAGATAGAAGCGGTAAGTGAGAAGGAATATTCAGCACCTGAAAATGCGGCAGAAGAAAAAATTGCTAAAGTGTTTGAAAAAATCCTTGGAGTAAAGCAGGCTGGAAGAAAGGACAGTTTTTATGAGCTGGGCGGGGACTCTATCAAAGCCATCCGTATGGTGTCAAAGTTAAGAGAAGCAGGGTATGAGGTTACGGTTAAGAATATTATGCAAAGCTATACGGTGGAAGCGATTGCTGCAAAGGCTGTGCCGGTTGCAGTTACAGGCTATGACCAGCAGGAGGTAACCGGAAAAGTGCCGTCTACCCCAATCCTTGAGAGCTTTGCTTCATGGAAATTACCAAAACCACAGCATTTTAACCAGGCAGTGATGCTTCGGGTTGATATAATGGACATAGAGGAAATTGAAAAAGTATTATATGCGCTTATCAGCCATCATGATGTTCTACGTGCCGTATACAGGAATGGGGAGCTTGAGATTCTTGGTATAAATGAGAGCAGAAGGTTTGTTCTTGAAGTTTGTGATTGCAGCAGTGAGACAGAGCCTGGTAAAACAATAGAAAAAGCCTGTACAAGACTTCAAAGCAGCTTTGATCTTGTTAAAGGTCCGCTAATGAAGGCTGCCATGTTTCAGACTGGAAGCGGTAATTATCTGATGCTGTGTATTCATCATCTGGTGGTAGACGGAGTATCCTGGCGGATATTAACAGAAGATATCAGAACAGCATTAAATCAAAGAAAGAATAAGCAGGAAATTATACTGCCTGCAAAGACTGCCTCTTATATTGCCTGGGGAGAAGCTCTTAAAGAATTCAGCAGCAGCAAAATACTACTGGAGGAAAAGGAATATTGGGAGGCAGTAACAAACCGAATGCTTCAAAGTGAGCTGCATATAGCTGAACAAGAAGAATTTAAGAAAGAGCTACAGGCAGAGCAGCGAAAGCAGAAGGCAAAAACCGAATATGAAATGCAAAAGACAGGCTGTATTGATATCAATATCCTATTTGATAAAGAGGAGACTCTTAATCTTGTACAAAAAGCAGGAAAAGCTTTTCGTACAGAGATAAATGATCTGCTTCTTAGTGCCTTAGGCATGTCAGTATACCGTATAATCGGACATAAGACCTTGACAATCGGTTTAGAAGGACATGGTCGGGAGGACATACATAAAAGCATTGCCATTGATCGTACAGTAGGATGGTTTACAAATATCTATCCTGTTCTGATAGAAGTCAGTGAAGAGCTTAAGGAACTTATAGTTTCCACAAAGGACATGCTTCGAAAAGTACCGAACCATGGTTTGGGTTACGGTTTGCTTAAGAAGGGATTACAGGAAATAAATCCCCGTATATATTTTAATTATCTTGGGGAAATGTCTGCGGAGGGGACAGCAGATTACACGATGGATTATTCCTGTGGTATCAGTGTAGCGGCAGAGAACAGGCTTCCGGGAGCTATTCAATTAAACGGAAGTATTTTACAAGGGCAGCTGGGATTTACACTTTCCTACGACGGAAGCAGGTATTCTCATCAAATCATGCAGCAGCTGGCAGAAGCTTTTAAAGACAGTCTGAATCAAATTGTGAATTTCTGCATAGCACAAAAGGAAAACGTCAGGACTATTTCGGATTACTCGGCGCAGGATTTGACGGCAGAAGATCTGGAAGTATTGAAGAACTTTTACAGGTATGAAGGAGAAGCAGTAAGCGATATCTGTTCTCTGACACCCTTGCAGGAGGGAATGCTTTATCATAGCTTGGCAGAGCATGAATCTAGCAGTTACCTTTTACAATCTGTCATAAATATACAGGGTAAAATAGAAAAGGAGCTTCTCCCAAAGGCTCTGGAATTACTAGCACGAAAATATGAGGTTTTGAGAACTATATTTCTTCATGAGAAGCTGACGAATCCAAGACAGTTGGTGTTAAAGCAGAGAACACTCAAATATGAGCAGACAGATTTAACCTGTCTTAGCGAAAATGAACAGGAGGAAAGGTTATCGGAGCTTTTAGCGCTTGATGTCAGACAAGGCTTTGATCTGCAGCGGGATACCTTGTTAAGGATTAAATATATAGAGCTGGGTAATGAGAAAAGCAAGCTACTTTGGAGCTTGCACCATATTATAGTAGACGGATGGTGTATGCCCATTTTATTCAGCGACTTTATGGATTTTTACGATTCTTTGAAAAAAGGGGTTAGCTTTTCTGAATTGGAGACATTGATTGATGAGCAGAAAAAAGAAACTGACAGATACGTAGAGTATGTCAGATGGTTGGAAAAACAGGACAAAGCAGAAGGGCTGTTATATTGGAGGAACCTGTTATCGGAATATGACACCGTAGCTGAGATCAAACCCTTAGAGGAACCTAAACCCTCAAATTCTCAGGTTGCAGAAGTGAGATTAAGTATATCCCCAGAGACGAGCGAAGGACTTCTGCAACTGGCGGCGGAAAATCAAGTGACCATAAATAATGTTATGGAAGCAGCCTGGGGAGTTGTATTGCAGAACTATAATAAATCAACAGATGTAGTATTTGGCAAGGTTGTTTCTGGCCGTAATGCAGAGTTAAAAGGTATTGATAACATAGTTGGGCTGTTTATAAACACGATACCCCTGCGGGTGCAAAGTAAACCCTTAACAACAGTAGTGGACTTAATCAAAGGACTAAAGCAGCAAGGTGTCGAAGGTGGCGCTTATGATTATTGCTCTCTGGCAGAAGTACAAAACCTGACACCTCAGAAATCGGATTTAGTAAAGACTTTATTCGTTTTTGAAAATTATTATATTGATAAGAAGAATAATAGTAAGCGAAATCAGGAGCTGGAGTTTGAATATGAATTTATCCGTGAACAGACCAATTACTCAATCAGTGTGTATGTATATATACAAGACAAACAGATTCATACGAAGGTGCTGTATAATCCCAATGAATTTACAGAAGCAGAAATTGAGAGGCTGTTAGAACGAATGGGGCTGATTCTCCATCAATTTGCAAAAACACCGGATAAAAGGATATCTGAGCTTGAGGTAATTACCTTAAAAGAAAGAAATCTGATACTTCATACTTTTAATAACACAAAAGTTGATTATTCTAAAGATAGAACAATCGTTGATTTATTTGAGGAACAGGTGGAAAAGACTCCGGATGAGACAGCAGTGGTTTATGAGGACAGCCGGCTGACGTATCAGGAACTGAACCAAAAAGCAAATCAACTGGCGGCGAGATTACGTGGACTTGGGGTAAGCAAAGATGATTTTGTTGCTATTCTGGCAGAACGGAGCCTGGAGCTGTTTGTAGGTATTTACGAAATAATGAAAGCAGGCGGAGCCTATGTCCCCATCGATTCGACATTTCCGGCAGACAGAATTAAATATATGTTAGAGGATTGTCAACCGAAAAGTATTATTATTTATGGAGCAGATAAGGAGAAGCTGAACGATATCATATCAATAGATAATGCTGTTCCGGTGATAGACCTGGCAGATAGTAAGGTTTTTGATGGGACCATGATAAACCTTACGAAAGTGAATTCACCTGAGGATTTACTGTATTGCATCTATACCTCCGGTACAACGGGAAATCCCAAAGGAACTATGCTTAAACACAGTAATGCTGTAAATTATTGTATGGAGGCTCAGCATAACATCTATGGGAAAGTAATACATTCCGGACATAAACGCATCGTATCTGTAACTACCCTGTCCTTTGATATATTTGTTACAGAGGCTATTCTGCCTCTGCTTCATGGAATGACCGTTCTTTTGGCAAATGAAGGACAGCAAAAACATCAAAAGAAGTTAAGTGAGCTGATTTGTAAATATGATGCTCAGGTTATACAGACAACACCATCAAAATTCAAGCTGTATCTGTTGGACAAGGAGGAACTTGAATATCTGAAACACCTGAAAGTTATCATTTTGGGGGGCGAAAAGGTTCCATCAGAGCTATTTAAGGAAATTCATAGTCTTACGGATGCTCAAATCTTTGATGTGTACGGTCCTACAGAAACAACCGTATGGTCAACAATCTATGAGGTAAAGGAATATTCCGAACAGCTGCCCATTGGAAAGCCTCTGGCAAATACTCAGATTTATATACAAAACAACAATCATTTATGCGGTATCGGTATGCCGGGAGAATTGTGTATTGCCGGGGACGGCTTAGCAAGGGGTTATTATAAGAAATCAGAATTAACGGCACAAAAGTTCATACCTAATCCCTACGGAGCCGGTCGGCTGTATCTTACCGGAGACCTTGCCAGATGGCTGCCGGATGGTACTATTGAGTATCTTGGAAGAATGGATGAACAGGTTAAAATCAGAGGTTTTCGAATCGAGTTGGGGGAGATCGAAAGCGTTATACGAAAGCTTGATAAGATAAAGGATGCAGCGGTTATTGTTGGTGAAGATGATAAGGGGGAAAAGGCAATCAGTGCATACTTTGTTGCAGCGGAGTTGATAAATCCCAATTATCTCCGAGAAGTACTGGGAAGGTCATTGCCGGATTATATGGTACCGGCATACATCATGCAGCTGGATGTTTTGCCCATGAATAAAAATGGAAAGCTGGATCGCAGAGCTTTGCCAAAGATTGAAACAAAGAGCGAGAAGAAGTATATAGCTCCTGCAACATTGACGGAGAATATAGTCTGCCAGGTATTTAAAGAGGTGCTTAAGGTAAACCAGGCAGGAATGCAGGATGACTTTTTTGAACTGGGAGGACACTCCCTGCTTGCCATAAGATTTGAAGTGGAAATGGGCAAGAGGGGTATGTTATTTACTGTAAATGAATTGCGTAAGTATCATACTGTCGGTAAGATTGCGGCGTACCTTAGCAGGGATAGTCGTAAATCAAACGAATCAGAACAACAAGGTTTTGTAAGAATAGACCAATATACAGATCTTCCGATAGTAGAGAATGACAATTCGAACAAGAATAAACAGAACAACAAGAATAAACAGAACAACAAGAATGAACAGAACAGCAATAACGAACAAAACAACAAGAATGAACGGAACAGCAATAACGAACAGAATAATAATGTACGAAACAACAATTATAAACAAAACTACGATTATGAACAGAGTAATAAAGAGAAAGAAAACAAGGAGAAAAGAAATAATCAAGAACTAAATATTGATCAACGGCAAAATAATATCAAAAGTTATATTAAACAAGTTAATCTGGAACAAAGCCATATAGAACTTGGAAATATCCAAGCCTTTAATGATGTATTTTATAAAAGCTGCCTGTATAATGCTCTTTTTCCTGTACTCCTGCATTATAATAAAAACATTCTCAGTCTGTTGACCCAAGATGTCATAACTTATGAATACCAGGAGAATACCCAAACACTGGATATTAAATATCAGGAAAATACCTCCATTGACAGTGTTCTGGCCCAGGAAGGTATACAGCTTCATAAGAAGTATATCAGCGAGGATATCATCAACGACATAATCAAGGCAATACAAAGGAACAGACCGGTTTTGGTCTATCTTGATACTTATTACAGTCCCCTAAGAAAGGATACCTATCAGACTCTTCACTGGCTGCATGTCTTGTTGATCCATGGATTTGATTTAAGTACAAAAGAGTTTATTATTCTGGAGCATACACATAGAGATAACCTGAATTATGGAAGAAACCAGATATCCTTTGAGGCATTAAAGGAAGCTTATCTGGGAGGACTTAAAAACTTCGAACTTGCAGGAGCAACTTATCTGGAGATAGAAAATGCCAGGGAAAGCAAACTTTACGGGCTATCAGAGGAAAAACGGATTCAATTTTTTAAGGAAACCTTAAGCACGAATATCTCCGATATGCATGAAGAACTGTTTAAAGGCTTAAAACAATTAAAAGTGTTTATAGAGATATATTCTATAATAATTACCAATGAAAGCAGACTCCAGGAAAATGCACCTAAATACGTGGAAACACTGAATCATATAATCAACGGTAAAACTGTAGAGAAATACAGAATAGAACAGATTTTTGGCATCCATGAATCCTGTTATCTGATAATTAATGAAATATTAGAACTTTGGAAGGAAGTTCGTATGTACCTGGTTAAATATTTATATTCTGATAGATATGATGCCGATGCTTTGAAGCAAAGCTTAATGTTATTGGATAGAATATTTCAAAAAGAAGAAGAATTTATACACTTTTTTCTGAAAAATCAAGGTATCAAAAAGTAATCCTGGCTCTGCAAAGCATGAAGCAGAAATGCAAAACTGTTATTATCAGTTAGTTGATTTTTTTGAGAATGGAGGGAAAGAAAGATGGGATTTGAAACAGCCGGCGTGGTAGTAACCTGTAATAGAAAAGAATTGTTACTGCATAATTTAAGACAGCTGCTTTCTCAGAGTATGGAGCTTGATAAGATTTACATAATTGATAATGCAAGTAGCGACGGTACCTGCGAATATCTTCAGGATAAGGATATATTAAAGAATGATATCATCGAATATGTCCGATTAGAGGAGAATAGTGGCGGTGCCGGTGGTTTTTATGAGGGTGTAAAAAGAGGCTATGAAGCAGGTTATGATTATGTATGGCTGATGGATGATGACGGAGCTCCCTATAATAAAGATACCTTTCAAATAATCATGGATAAAGCGAAAGAGTTGAAACAAAAGGGCAAGGAGCTATTTGTACTGAATTCACTGGTTGTATGTGAAGAGGAGGCTCTCTCCTTTGGTCTGGGAGAGGGGAGTATCAATACAAGGCAGGAGGCAATGAATAAGTCCAAAGAGGGATTGCTATATAGTACTTTAAATCCGTTTAACGGTACCCTGGTTACAAGAGAGCTGATTGCTGTTGCAGGGTATCCCAATAAGGAATTCTTTATAAAAGGGGATGATGCGGATTATATGCTAAGATGTAAAGCTGCAAAAGCCACCTTGGCTACCGTTGTAGATTCAATCTATTACCATCCCGCACTGCCAACTGTTAAACGTAAGTTTCTCGGGAAAGAAAGGCTCATAGTGGATGAAGCACCCTGGAAGGAGTACTATAGAACACGTAACTTTACAAGAATTTTTCTGGAGCGTAAAAAATATAAGCCTTTATATAAGTTTCTGATGAAAAGGTTAATGACTGTCTTTGTTAGCAAAGAGCATANNGAGATTTGTGATGATATTGAAAGGTTTTCTGGATGGACTGACTGGAAAAATGGGAAAGCGAGTACTACCTTAGAAAGAAGGGAAAATGGTATTTTTCGAAGAAGGTAAACCGTAGTAACTGTAATACAATACAAAATATTAATAAATGCGTATTAATGGATATTTATACTTTACTAAAATAATACTATGATATTTAATTTATCCAGTGCTTAAAAACATGTACATAAGCAAATTTTTGCAAGTGTACATGTTTTTTATATTAACCGAATAATTCCTGATCAGGAAGAAGCCTGATGAAAATGACCAGGAAGAGGCTTAATGAAAATCAGATTGTAATATGGAATAAAATGGTGTAGTATGGGAAGGTATTTGTAATTGATCACTAAAAGATAACTTATAGAGTTAATGGTAATATGATATCTTGTAGGTATCAGCGCAGCATTGGAAAGGAGTTAACTATGTTAAGCGGAATACGTCTGGGAAATATAATGGTGGATTGTGACAATGAACAGACTTTATGTGAATTTTATCATAAACTACTTGGCTGGGAAAAAAGCATCCTGTTTGGACGCCCTGCCTTAAGTAAAGATGGCATCGTATTTTTATTCATTCAAGAGGAGGATTATATCCCGCCCACCTGGCCTGAGGAAGAGGGAAAACAGCAAAAACAAATGCATTTTGACTTTCAGGTTCCAAATGTTGCAGAGGCAGTTGAATATGCTCAAGCTTTAGGGGCCAGGAGAACAGCATCAGACTTTGGCGGAAATGAATGGGTCACTATGATAGACCCAGCCGGACATCCTTTCTGTCTCTGTGCCCAAGATAATAAAGCATAATAACCTTGTGAAACCATAACTTTTAGATTTGTAACTAGAAATATAAATAAATGAATCTGCAGGAGAATATCCTATGAGATATCTTACAAAAGAATGGTATAAATTATGTCAACGGATAGGCTTGCATTTTGGTATGAGAGTACACAATGGTGCTGCAGTATACGATGAAGCACTCTATCTGCGACTTTATAAGAGAAAAGAAAAAGAATTTCTAAAAACGCAACGAGAAGTTTATAATATAGATCCTCGTACTATTTTGGAAATGTACACTGGCACATTTATCCCCCTTGGTAAATTCGTTAAGGACGAGGAGATAACAGAGGAGGATAAATTGGAGTATAGCCTGCCATCAGAAGAAAAAGAACGAATAATGAAAATGGCAGAGGCGTACGATATTCGGCCACCGTTTGATGAAGAAAAATACAAAATAGATTTCCGGGAAATTCAGGAAAGAACAATAAAAGATGCGCAAGAGAAAATACCTTATGGGCTTCTGGAGCAAATCGCAGATATAAGGGTCTTTTCGCTGGGTTATTGCACAAAAGGAATCTTGAATCAACTGAAAAAGCACAGTAATGAGAATGAACTTGAATTGAAGAATATTTCGGAGCAGTATTCAAAAGCAATGCAATCAGAAGATATTCCTGAAAATATCAGAGAGAACTTTGGATTCCATGATTGTAAAGTAATTGAAATCATAAATGAGAAAAATCAAAATATGGTTATAAGGTTAGACACAAGCGGTGGATTAACAGAATTCAATAAAATAACATTGATTACACCAACAATGTTTAAACAGGATGAAAATATAGTGGGCAGCATCTGGATATATGAAGAGCTTTATAATACAGAAAATGGTTATGAAGTCCATGTCCTATTTGAAAATGATGTATTATCAGAGCTCACTATAGGCTGTAAGGACATAAGAATTGAAAAAGAATAAAGAGAAAACTGATGAGTTTTGAATGGGATGTAACAGTGGCATAAAAAATTTGCATTATTAGTAATGTGAAACTTGGTCAGTTATGTCCTATCTGGTGAAAGAAAAGCCAATTTAACCAAATGAGTAGGCTCTACATCAGATATTAACCTCCGATGTACATGTAAGGTATACAAAGAGGAAATATTCAATGAGAGTGCAGAGTATAGGGACATCAAAACATCACTAACGTATTCACTAAATGACTATAGTAATAAAAGACTACTGAAATAGTGGTTTACAAAATATAGAAATAATGGTAAAATTACGATATTATAATTCTGGGAGGGAGGATAGGAGATAAGGCTGTTAAAATACTATTGATGATAACGGAGGAAATATAAATGAAAAAGAAAGTATTGTCTTTATTTTTAGCTGTTGTTATGATTTCATCAAATTTTATACAAGTTCAAGCACAAGAAGTATCAAATGATGCTTGGATCGAAGAACAATTAAGTGATTATCAACCGCTTATAGATATTAAAAATAAATATTCAGATGTAAAAGAGGTACAAAGTAATACAGAATATATTTTGACCACAGTTACAAAAGATGAAAATGGAAATTTAATAAATTCAAAGCAGGATAAGTTTTCAGATCTTGAGAGCTTAAATAACTATAAAGAAGTTCAAGAAAGTATGAATGAAAGAATTGCACCGTTCACAGTTTCGCCTGGAGGTACAAGCTATGTGGAATATGGATATACTAGAGTAGGACTGTCATTATACAAGTATTCAAGCAACAGATTTTTTATTGCTTGTGTTTATGACTGGTCAGCCATTTTTGCGCTACCGCCAAATTATTATAGAGGAATAGCTGCTTTAGCACTGGATAGTAATATGGTAATGGAAGGTTCTTCAAGTTATGCAGGTAGAGTATCACTTTATAGAAATGGAACACTAATGCAGCAATATAGTACTAGTACTGGAAATCTTTCTATACAAGCATCATCTGCTAATGCTATTGGGTATAGCTATTCTTATAGAATGCCCGATAACTCATCATTAGATCATTATGAGGGAGTAATATCCTGTACTGCATTAAAAAACTCTACAAATAACTTATGTTCTGCTTTTGGTGAGTATGATTATTTATACAATGCCTTAAGTGGTTTTTCAGTAAGTTATCCGTGGGGTATTAGCGTAGGTGCTTCGACAGAAAGAGATAGATATACTATTCAAGAACCATTGGACATTAGATAATATGAATAGAAATGTAAAGATAATAATTTTAGGATTTGCATTAATGTTGTTAGGGGGAGTTCTTTTCATATCTGGTTCTGCTAGTCAGATAGATCTACCTCACATATTAATANNCATGAGTAATTGTTTATATTGGGGATTTATATTAGTTATTATTGGTCTAGTACTGCCGCCTCCTAAACAATAAAGTCTTTTTAAAAAAATATCAGAATCTGAAAGATAAAAGGTGTTCTTCTCGAGTTTTGCAAAAGAGAGTCCAAAAGCCAATATTAACAAGGCTATTGGACTCTCTTTTTATATAAGTTAAGCGTAGTAAGGTCTATCTTGGATGCATAAATAGAAGAATGTGAAGATAACAGGCAAGCAAATGGCAAGAGAAAACGGTATAGCAATTAAAGAGAACAGGTAAAAGTCTGAACAGCCTTAATAGTAAGTTATACACATAATAAGAAAGTATGTGCGGGCTATATTTATTGCAAGCATAGACATTAATTTGATATGAGCCATTAAACGAAAGGAGTTTAGATTTTTAAAGAAAATTAGGCACTTAGTTATAAAAATTAAATAATTATTTGGTTCTTTGTCAAGTATT
>DJJW01000093.1:0-5554 GCA_002434335.1 Lachnoclostridium sp. UBA6558
GCATAATTCACATCCTGATTTTAATGTGTGCCAAAGCACACGGATGGGAGTATGTGAATTATTGAAAAGCATAATTCACATCCTGATTTTAATGTGTGCCAAAGCACACGGACGGGAGTTCTATGAATAATCTTAAACTTACGGATTCTGTTTCTTCTGTGAAAGGGATTGGTGAAAAGACAGAACAGGGTCTGGCGAAATTAGCTGTTTTTACTGTGTCAGATCTCATAAGGCATTATCCCAGAGATTATGACGCTTACGAGCCGCCGAAACCTATTGAATCCCTGGAAGAAGGGGAGAAGGTGGCTATTGAAGCGTCTGTAATTACTACACCGCTGGTGAAGCAGGTAAGAAACTTAAAAATAATTGGCGTAAGGGTAAAGGATGCCAGCGGTACCATCAACATCAGTTGGTTTAATATGCCTTTTCTTAAGAACCGCCTACGATCCGGCTACCATTACATATTCAGAGGGAAAGTCATAAGAAAAAATGGTGTTCTTGTTATTGAGCAGCCAGAGATTTATACAAGGGATGAATACCGGACGAAAATGAATATATTACAGCCTGTGTATCCCTTAACAGAAGGAATCACCAATAATCTCCTGACAAAAGCTATAAAATACGCTCTTTCTGCCATGGAGGAGACGGGAGAATATCTGCCGAAAAGAATTATAAAAGAATATAAATTGATGAATGGTAAGAATGCATTAATGGAAGTACATTTTCCCAAAGACAGAGAGCTTCTTGGAGAGGCAAGAAGAAGGCTTATCTTTGATGAATTCTTTCAATTTACTTTGGCTTTAGCCCATTTAAAAGAAAGTAAGACAGGATGGGATAATAATTTTCTTTTAACAGAAAGAGAGGGTGTTACAGATTATCTTAATAAACTTCCCTATAAGCTTACCAATGCCCAGAACAGAGTGTGGGGAGAGATACAGAAAGATCTGCAATCCAGCCATTCCATGAATCGTCTGGTGCAGGGAGATGTAGGTTCCGGTAAGACTATTCTTGCGGCCCTTTCCCTTCTGTTAACTGCACTAAACGGATACCAGGGCTGCCTTATGGTTCCCACAGAAGTTCTTGCGAAACAGCATTTTGAAAGTATCAGTGAGTCCTTTAAGAACTATGGGATCAATACAGTGCTCTTGACCGGCTCCATGACTGTGGCCACAAAGCGGGGCGTTTATGAGAAAATCAAAAGCGGTGAAGCCCAGATAATAATAGGAACCCACGCCTTGATACAGGAAAAAGCGGAATACAAGGATTTGGCTCTGGTGGTAACCGATGAACAGCATCGATTTGGTGTCAGACAAAGAGAAACATTATCGGATAAAGGAAACCATCCTCATGTCCTGGTTATGAGTGCTACGCCTATTCCAAGAACCCTTGCCATAATCCTCTACGGAGACCTGGATATTTCCTTGGTGGACGAGCTTCCGGCAGGCAGAAACCCTATTAAAAATTGTGTGGTTGATACAGGGTACAGAAGTACTGCTTACCGTTTCATAGGCAATCAGATAAAGGAAGGTCATCAGGCTTATGTTATCTGTCCTATGGTGGAGGAAAGTGAAGCAATTGAGGCCGAAAATGTTATTGAGTATACGGAGAAGTTAAGAGAAGCCATTGCTTTTGCCAATATAGATTATCTTCATGGAAAAATGAAACCCCAGGAGAAAAATGATATAATGGAGCGTTTTACAAAAGGTGAGATACAGGTGCTGGTATCAACTACTGTAGTAGAGGTAGGAGTAAATGTTCCCAATGCTACGGTTATGATGGTTGAGAATGCAGAACGTTTCGGATTGGCCCAGCTTCATCAGTTAAGAGGAAGAGTAGGACGCGGTAATGCGCAATCTTATTGTATCCTGGTGTGCGGAAGAGCTGGAAAGGATATCAGAAAAAGACTTGAGATATTGAACCAATCCAATGACGGCTTCTATATAGCCGGCGAGGACCTTAAACTTCGCGGCCCGGGCGATATGTTTGGTATCAGGCAAAGCGGTGAGATGGAATTCAAATTAGGAGATATCTATCAGGATGCCAAGGTGTTAATGGAAGCCAATGAAGCTGCAAAACAGCTGACCAAGGAAGAACTGGACACCATACTTACAGATGCTCCTGAATTAAAGGTAAAGCTGGAGACATTTAAAGGTGGAACCTTATAATTTGCCTCTTTTTATTTTGATAGCAATATTGTATAATATTTCTATATTAGTCTAATTTTAGTATCGGTGCAATGAGTTTCAAACACACCCTGACAGTTACTACCGGCGATACAGCTAAGGGAGAGACATATGCGCAGCAGTTATTCAACGGAAACCTTATACGGGATTGGTAATGAAAATTATAATAACCTGAACCTTCTTTGTTCTTTGCTATTAAGGGAAGGCTATTGGGAGACGCCGGAAAGCGTCATTCATAAAAGCATTGAAGAGGTACTTGACCTATATATTCAGGCCGTGGCCGTTTCATTATGCAATACCTGTAAACTGTTTACGAAAGAGGAGACAAGCTATATCCTTAGAGTAACGAAAAAGGATATGTTAGGCTTTGGAACAGAAGGGAATAAAGACGGGAAATTGACAGATGCCGCGCAAAGGGTCATGAATTCACCCCCCATCCTGCTTCAGTTATGCAATCTTTATGATATTGAGAAGAAAGAAAGTCTGGCAGCGCAGTTTACGGATTCCTTGTTTAATATCCTTCTCTCACTAACAGATTTAAGTCATGCCAGAAACAGGGATACCGCTTCTTTCTTAATGGCATTTTACAAAAGAATAAGTGTATTTTACAGCAATGGAAATGATTTTTACCGAATGAGTGAGCGGGAAGTATTTCGTAAGATCAACAGTGAAGAATTCAATGCCACACCGTTATATCTAAAGACCTTTAATCGTACAGCAGGAGAAGAGGATTACCTAAGAAAGAGCGATACATTAAGAAATATACAACAGATAAATCATGGTACTGACACCGGTGACTTTATAAAGCGAAAGGTAAACAGCTCCTTAGCGCTGACTGATACAGAAACCGAAGAAGAAACACAAGATGGCAGATTATCGGAACTCTTAACAGAATTAGATGCTTTAATTGGTCTGACGAATGTTAAGAAAGAAATTAACTCCCTTATTAATCTCATAAAAATGAAAAGTATCAGGGAAGAGTATGGAATGCCTGCAATGAACCTCTCGTATCATATGGTTTATACAGGAAACCCGGGAACCGGTAAGACCACCATAGCCAGACTTATCGCTGAAATTTATAAAGAGTTAGGAATCCTAAGCAAAGGAAATCTGGTTGAGACTGACAGAAGCGGTCTTGTAGCAGGATATGTGGGACAAACTGCCCTTAAGGTTAAGGATGTGGTAGAGGAAGCCTTAGGAGGAGTCCTATTTATTGATGAAGCCTACTCTCTTGCCGGAAATGAACTTGCGGGGGATTTTGGTAAAGAAGCAGTGGATGCATTGGTGAAGCTGATGGAGGATAACAGAGATAATCTGGTGGTTATTGTAGCCGGCTATACAGAGGAAATGAAAACCTTCCTGAAGTCAAATACCGGATTAATATCAAGATTTAACAGGTTTATAGATTTTCCTGACTATACCATTGATGAATTGACAGCAATTCTTACGCTAATGGCTAAGAACGCTGGATTAAGCATGGAAGAAGGGGCAGTATCACACGTAAGAAATTATTTAAGCACTTTAGATAAATTAAATACGAAAGAATTTGGCAATGCCAGAGGAATACGTAATGTCTTTGAGAAAATTCTGGTTAATCAGGCAAACCGCCTGATATCCAGTACAAAACCTACGAAAGAGCAGGTAGAGACCATTACACTGGCAGATGTCACTAATATATAAAAAGAGAAAATAAAAGGAGTAGCGTATGAAATATAAGTATGTTGTAGTAGGTGCAGGGCTGGCTGGATTGACAGCGGCGGAGCGTATAGCTGAAGTACTGGACGAAGAGGTACTGGTTATTGAAAAAAGGAATCATATTGGTGGAAATGTTTATGATTCCTATGATGAAGAGGGAATATTAATCCATAACTACGGACCGCATATTTTTCATACAAATGACAAGGAAGTTTTTGAATATTTAAGCCGGTTTACTCCCTGGCATCATTTTTGGCACAGAGTACTGACTTATGTTGACGGTAATCTGGTTCCGATGCCTATAACAGTTGAGACCATCAATAAAATATATAACTTAAACCTTAGCTGCTTTGATGTGGAAGAATTCTTAAAAAAACAAGCAGTTTCCATGGATGAGGTATCTACCAGTAAAGATGTGGCGCTTAGTAAAGTCGGAGAAGATTTGTATAAAAAAATCTTTGAAAATTATACAAGAAAACAATGGGGAGTTGATCCGGCAGAATTGGATACCTCTGTTATATCCAGAATTCCCATACGTGCAAATCGTGATACCAGATATTTTAATGATACTTATCAGGGAATGCCGAAATACGGATATGCAAAGATGTGCCAGAATATGATCAGTAATAAGAAAATCAAAATAATGCTTAATACAGATTACAAGGAAGTTATCAAGGAGCTGGAGTATGATAAGTTGATTTACACCGGACCTACGGATTACTTCTATGATTATAAGCATGGTAAAATGGCATACAGAAGCATTGATTTCCAGTTTGAAACCTATTCCAGGGAAGAATACCAGGAAGCTCCGGTAGTAAACTATCCCAATGACTATGATTTTACCAGGATAACTGAATTTAAGAAACTTACAGGTCAGGAGCATAAAAAGACCACTATCTTAAAAGAATTCCCAACCAGTGAAGGTGAGCCCTATTATCCTTTTCCTACGAAAGAATATCAGGAACAGTTCAGGCTTTATCAAGCAGAGATGAAAAAAGAAGAAAAGGTAGTATTTCTTGGAAGACTGGCAGAATATCGTTATTATAATATGGATGGAGTGGTAAGGCGCGTATTAAATGCCTTTGGAGGAGGTTTCCGTGGATAAGCTGTTTATAGTCATACCGGCATATAATGAGGAAGCGAATATCGTTAATGTTATTGATGAATGGTATCAGGTAGTTCAACGAGCAGGAGACGGCAGCAGACTGGTTATTATCGATGACGGCAGCAAAGACAGAACCTATGAAATGATGACGGAAGCCTCAAAGGAAAGAGAGGCTTTCCTGCCACTGACAAAACCAAACGGAGGACATGGTGCAACCATTCTTTATGGGTATACCGGNNCGTTTATGGGTATAATTATGCTATTAAGGAAGGCGCTGACTATATCTTTCAAACAGACTCAGACGGACAGACACTGCCGGAAGAATTCTGGCAGTTCTGGGAAGACAGAAAAAATCATGACATGATTATCGGTTACCGTAAAGGCAGACAGGATGGCTTCTCCAGGGTCTTTGTAACCAAAACTTTGAAATTAGTGCTCCAGCTGGTATTCCATGTAAATATAAAAGATGCCAACACACCTTTTCGTTTGATGGAGAGTAAAACCTTACAGGAAAATATTAAGCTTATACCGGAAAATTATAATTTATCCAATGTGATAATATCTGTTATCT
>DJJW01000093.1:5573-12729 GCA_002434335.1 Lachnoclostridium sp. UBA6558
CCTTCCGCCCAAGACAGGGTGGTGTAAATTCTATTAATATGAAAAAAATCTTTCGAATCGGCAAACAGGCGGTAAAAGATTTTTCTTCCATAAACAAGTACATTCACTAAAGATTCTATTGCTGATACACATTGTGCATCAAAAAAGACACCAGATACCAGTTAAACACATTAATAAAATGATAATTCAGATATACGAATATTCTTAGAGGAGCAGGCGTTAGATGGAGGAAAGAAAGAAAGGGATAGGAAATATCCTTTATACAGTACTTATTGTAACCTTGATGTTCATTACATTTTTGGCGGGACACATGTTGTTAGGCGAAGATTTTACCTCTTTTTTTAAATGGTGGGCTGTACTCTTTCTTGTAGGTATGGTATTTCTGCCGATGTCAGGAAAAGTATTTCAAGGATTTCACGATAATGGTTATTTGTTTTCAAAAACCATAGGAATTGCCTTAACAGGTTATCTTGTGTGGTTGCTGTCATCACTAAGGATACTGAAATTCACTTCTGCATCCTGTGTTATAGTACTTATTATTCTGCTGGCAGTTAATGCAGTAATATTAGTCAGAACTAAAAACAAAAAAATTACCTTTGGGCCGGATACAGTTAAGTCCATTCTTTCAGAGGAATTACTGTTTTTATTATTCTTTCTGATCTGGACTTATATAAGAGGTTTTAAACCGGAAGCTCACGGTACAGAAAAATTTATGGTCTACGGTTTTATGGCCTCCATGATGAGAGCGGATTATATGCCGCCCAGTGATATGTGGTTTGCGGGCGGTACCATTAATTACTACTATGTTGGACAGTTTCTGGCAACTTTCCTTACGAAGCTATCTTTTGTAAGAGCAAATGAAGGCTACAATCTTATGTTAATGACCCTGGCGGCTTTTGGTTTTATGCTTCCATTCTCCATTGCATATAATATGACCCTGCATTATTTTAAAGACAAGCAGATAAAGGGCAGGAACAGAGCGCGTCTGGCAGGTATACTATCAGGAGCAGGTGTATCACTTGCCGGAAATATACATTTTGTACTTTTTTACTGGGTTGTTCCTGGTATTCGTTCTTTCTTTGGAATAACAGGAGATTTCAAAGACTATTGGTTTCCGAACTCCACCAGATATATTGGTTATAACCCCGATACCAACGATAAGACCATTCATGAGTATCCAAGTTACTCTTTTATACTCGGAGATCTGCATGCTCATGTATTGAACATAATGTTTGTATTAACAGTAACAGCCATTTTATTTGCCTGGCTGCTTAAAAGAAGGAGCTTAAAACAGGAAGATAAGGCAGGGAATAACAGAACCAGCAAAGGGAACTATCTGGCTATCCTAAAAGAGGTGATTAATCCTCACACCCTTTTGATTGGTTTCTTTATTGGTATATTTCATACTACAAATTTCTGGGACTATCCTATTTACTTTGTAGTAGCAGGAGCGGTAATTTTATTCTATAATCTGGATTATCATAACTTTAAACTAAAAGCACTTTGGATAACGGCCTTTCAGGGAGTAGCTATCATTATATTATCTAAAATAATAGCCTTACCCTTTACGTTGAATTTTGACCAGATTTCCACAGAAATCAGCCTGGCAGAGACCCATACTCCCTTTTATCAGCTGCTCATACTCTGGGGCTTGCCGGCAGCTCTGATAATCGGATTATTAATCGAACTAATAATGGCAAACAACAGAAGACAGAAGCTATTACTGGAGGAAATCTGTAAAACAAATGGTATCTTATTACCTGATGATAGAAGGGAAAAGCAGCTGCTTATTGGGAACTATACCGGTAATCAGAAAGAAAATTATACCGGGATAAAAGCCTTCTTAAAAAACCTAACGATTTCTGATTTATTTGGTATTACACTTGGACTCTGCGCTATTGGCCTGGTTCTGATTCCGGAATTAATCTATGTAAGAGATATTTATACAGGCGATTATAAAAGAGCCAATACCATGTTTAAGTTAACCTATCAGGCATTTATCCTGTTCGGAACCTGTTCCGGTTTTATCTTTACGAAATTTCTGCATAAACCTATCTTCACCTGGCAGAAGAAGTTTACAATTGTAACCCTCATCTTATTCCTATGTACCCTATGGTATAGTGAAGTATCCATAAAAGCCTGGTATGGCAATGTTTTTGACACGGAAAAGTATAAAGGCCTTGACGCCATTGCCTTTATGGAAGAATCAATGCCGGATGACTATGAGGCTGTTAAATGGCTCAACGAAAATGTTACGGGAACACCGGTGGTTTTAGAGGCAAATGGTGACAGCTATTCTGATAATGAACGTATCTCCATGGCAACAGGTCTTCCAACGGTTTTAGGCTGGTATGTCCATGAATGGTTATGGAGAGGTGATACTTCCATCCTGGAAGAAAGAATTGCCGATATAAAAACCCTATATACAACGGTAGATATTAATGAGGCAAAGCAGATCATCGACAAGTATAACATCGAATATATTTATGTTGGAGAACTTGAGAAGGAAAAATTCCCTGAAATGAATCCTGAGATAGTAAAGAATCTTGGCGAACTGGTCATGGAATGGCCGGAAAGAGATGATAAGCTTTATGAATCCTTCTTGGTTAAAGTATCTGATTAAAGATTTAACAAGAAAATTTATATTATGCAATGATTGATTGGAAATTGGAAAGCAATTTCCACTCTTTATTAATCGCTCAAGACTCAATGACAGTTAAATATGAGAAAAAAGACTTTCTATAACTTTTATCTGTCCAGTACTGCAAGAATATTTGCAGTGCATGGTTTAGTGTGAATTATTGAAATACAATTCTCACCCTGCTTACAGCAGTGCCATATCTGCAGTCAGATGCGGTATGCAGCGGCAGCAAAGGTGTGTCTGAAAACTCATTGAACCGTTCAGAATTCCCCGCTTTCCGGTATTCTGCTTTACAAAATTGGGTAAGTAACACCACTATAATTGGAAAAAGTTAAATTTCAAAATCAAATAATTGCTTCATACAAAAAATATGTTTAAATATGATTATAAAATGATTTCAGGCTAATTGTAGAAAAGAGAAAGAACGAATGCGCCTATGGAAAGGCATTAGAAGACCTTTTCTCTGAAGATTTTGTGCTATAATCTAAAACAGATTGTCTGAGCGTAACGAGTTATCTGTTTTAGATTATGACCAGCACAAAAACTTCAGAGAATTAGGACTTCTTATGCCTTGGAATTGAAGCATGAGTTTTTTCTCTTTTGTGTAATTAGCCGTCCACTCTTCAAAAAACTCACTTTTAGCCATCTGATATTTTAAAATTATATTATTATTTTTTATATAAAACAAATTACCGCATCATAATATAGCAAAAATTCCCTGAGTATTTCTATTGTTTCGGAACATAATATTAGTGTAACAAACAACAACAAAGAATTATCTGATACCCCAAAGGGCAGAACAGATAAGAGAAAATGGAGGAGTTTATTATGTCAAGAAACAGAGCAGAAGTGCCTCAGGCAAAAGAAGCTTTAGACAGATTTAAGTATGAAGTAGCAAACGAAATCGGCGTACCTTTAAAACAGGGTTACAACGGAGATTTAACTTCTTACCAGAATGGTAGTGTTGGTGGTATGATGGTTAAAAAGATGATTGCCGAACAGGAAAAGAGAATGTCTGGCCAGCAGTAATATAGAAGATTGAAGGAAGGGTCAGTAGTTATAATATAACAAAGGGTTATATTATAACTACAACCCTTCTTTCTTTTATTGATTATTTTAGGAATTTAAGGTAGAATAATAAAAGCATCAATACTCACTAGGAAACTTGTACTAGGGGGTAAAATTGGGTTGACAAAAGAAGATAATAATATACAATAATATTAGATATTTTAATGAATTACAGTGTTATTTCGCCGTTATTCATGTTTACAGGAGTAATTTATATGAGAGTTATAGCAGGCAAAGCCAAGAGAATAATGCTACAGACCATTGAAGGTCTTGAGACAAGACCTACAACAGACCGGATAAAGGAGACTCTGTTTAATATGGTGAACAACAGGTTGGCTGACTGCGATTTTCTGGATTTATTCAGCGGCAGCGGAGCCATTGGCATCGAAGCTTTAAGCAGGGGCGCAGCTTCCGCTGTTTTTGTTGAAAATAATAAGAATGCTATGGACTGTATTAAACGTAATCTTATTGCCACAAAACTATCGGATAAAGGACAGCAGCTATTAATGGATGCGGTTTCAGCAATTAGAGCGTTGGAGGTGCAGGGGAAAGTATTTGATATAATTTTCATGGATCCACCCTATGATCATTTGCTGGAGAAACAGGTGCTCACTGCTCTTATGAATTCGGGTATTATTTATTGTGATACTCTGATTATTGTTGAAGCTTCTAAGGAGACAAGCTTTGATTATATTGAAGATACTCCTTTTCAAATAACAAAAGAGAAAATATATAAGACAAATAAACATGTTTTTATAGAGATGAAATAGCCCTGAAAGCAGGGCATTCAAAAGAAAATCAGGCAGGTACAGTTAAGAAAAGAGGATATTATGAGAATTGGGATCTATCCGGGAAGTTATGATCCGGTTACCTTTGGACACATAGACATCATAAGACGCGCATCAAAATTAGTGGATCTCTTAATTATCGGTGTATTAACAAATAGCAGTAAAACCCCTTTATTTACAACTGAGGAACGTATTGAATTCCTTAAAATAGCAACAAAGGATATCAGCAATGTTCAGATTGAAGGATATATGGGACTGTTAGTAAATTATGCCAATGAGAAAAAGGCTGAAGTAATATTCAGAGGGTTAAGGGCAGTAACGGATTTTGAGTATGAACTGCAGCTGGCACAGACAAACCATATATTGAACCCCAAAGTAGATACGGCATTTCTGACTACCAGTGTAGAATATGCCTATCTGAGTTCCAGTACGGTTAAGGAAATTGCCAGATACGGCGGTAATATCGAGAAGTTTGTTCCAGCTCCCATTGCTTTGGCAATTAATGATAAATATCAAGAGTTAAGGAGAATTTAGTATGGGTGCCAGCAGAATAGAACAATTAATTGAAGATATCTATGAATTTGTGGAAAGCTGCAGAATGCAGCCGCTTTCATCCACAAAAGTAATAGTTCCAAAAGATGAGCTATATGATTTGTTAGATGAATTACGCTTAAGGACACCGGATGAAATTAAGCGATACCAGAAAATCATTGCAAACAGAGATGCCATAATAGCGGATGCAGAAGAAAAGGCAGCTGCTATTCTCGCGGAGGCCGGTGAAAGAGCCAATTCGCTGCTGGATGAAAGTGAAATAATGCAGCAGGCTTATTATCAGGCAGATTCCCTTGTAAAGAATGCATCTGAGGAAGGCAGCCGTATAATAAATGAAGCCAATGAAGATGCACTTCAGATACGACAGGGAGCACTTGCATATACGGCAGATATGCTTACAGATGCTGAAGCAGCTATACAGAATGCTTATGAGAGCAGTAAAACAAAGTATGAGAATCTCTTAAATGCCTTAAGAGGAAATCTTGATATTCTTGCCAGTAACAAAAGAGAACTGGTCAGTGAGCCTTCCCCTCAGGAGACAGCCTATAGGCAAGAGGCAGCACAGACCAGAGAAAATACAGAACAAGATGACTATGATGATGACTATGAATTTGATGAAAACACCTTCCTAAAAGGTATTGACTAATAATCATAGTTGCTGACAGCAGAGTCTTTTACAAGATTTGTACATAAAGGATTACCATAAATAAAGCGATGAACATATGCAGCACCTTTTGAATAAAATATGTACGAATGGATAGCCTTGTATTACTGATAACACTGTTGGTTTGTGCCAGACCGGACAAACCGCCGAAGGCAGTTATCATTGTAATCAGGGCTATCTTTAGGTCCATTGAAAGTGGGGCAGTACTGATTTTATTTATACCGGTAGTGATTTCAAGAAATCCTAATAAGATTAGTTTTAATGGGCTGCTGCCTGTAAGGGTATCAGTAATTATCTGAGCTGCAATGGAAAAGAGAATAACATAGCCTCCAACCCGGGTTATAATATCAAAGGCATCCATAATACTATTGTCCAGTTTTTTCATATCGAAGTGATTACTGCTCTTTGGTACGATAGCGGTATCCATGCTTAAGGTGGATACGGATTTATGTAAGAAGGGAAGATGCTGCCATAGCATAGTAGCGATTAGTGCTGAGGAATAGAGAATCAGCAATAGGATAAAGCGGATTCCGGGTTTATTGAGCTGGGACAAGGAAATGTAACTCATTATAAACATCGGACTTGCATTGTTGCATAAGCCCAAAAGGTATTGGCCTTCGTTTTCGCTGAGTTCACCTCTCTCAAGCATATCTGCGGTGGTTTTGGCACCAACTGGAATACCGGACAAAAAACCGATTAGAACCGGATAACATCCATTTTTGGTAACCTTAAAGATTCGATGAAATACAGGATATAAGATACGGCTTAAAGGCACAGTAATTCTCATTCGGACAATCAGATTGGATAATATCATAAATGGCAGCAATGTTGGAAGCAGAGTGTTGAACCAGAGCATAAGTCCCTTTTTTGCCCCTAGATAGGAGGAAGAGGGAAATATAAGGAGGAAAGCAAGAAATAATAATATTCCGGCTTTCGGTAAATTTCTTTTAATATAATTTTTTTTTGAGCTCATTTAGATTATGTTAGATTTAAGATCTAGCCTTTCCTTCAAGTGTTAATATAATCTATTTGACATGCAGTAGGTATATACCATGAATTAAATTTCATCTGTAAAAAAGGTATTATTTACCGTGTAATCTATGTTATAATAGAGGGCGGAAAACTTATGGAGCATAAGCAGTTATCCTTTTATGGGATATGCACTTAGATTCATATGAAGGATTAAAAGAGCATATTCACTCCTTGTTTTTTGAAATTACCGATCTGCAATCAGATGCAGTATGAAGTAAGAAAGTAATTGTGGTATTGTTAGATGCGGACGGTAATGGGAACCAGTGCAAAATCAGAAAGCAATTTTCGAATCTGATTGGTGCCCATAAGGCGCGAATGGTTAGTGTGAAATAAAAGTGAATTTCACACAAAAATATATGACTGCGGTCTAAAGCTTGCAGGTAAAAGAAAGGTATGGTTATTAATATGGCA
>DJJW01000093.1:12821-41798 GCA_002434335.1 Lachnoclostridium sp. UBA6558
CGTATATGCCAATCAGAAATACCATGAAGATACAGGGAATGCTCTATACCAGGGATTCGCTGACCAGGCAGGAAATCTGGCTGTAGCCTTTGATTCTGCAACCTCCTTTGCCAATGCAGAAATCTTGTCAATACCTGAGGAGATTCTTGAGAACTTTCTAAAGAATACATCGGATTTATCCCAGTACAGATTTGCATTAAATGAAATAATTCGTAATAAACCTCATANNNTTGAAATATTCTCGATGTTTAATAATGCTGATATTAAGTTCCCGTCAATAGAAGATGAGGAAGGAAATCAGGTGGAAATTACCCACGGCAGATTTATTGCTTTTCTGGAGAGTGCTGACCCCAGAGTACGAAGAGATGCTTTTAAAAATCTCTATGCCACCTATATGAAGAATAAGAATACCCTTGCAGCAATATACAGCGCTAATGTTAAGAAAGAGGCTTTCTTTGCCAAGGCCAGAAAATTTCCGTCTGCAATGGCTATGAAGCTGTATGGAAGTAATATACCAGCGGAAGTGTATAAGAATCTAATAGAATCCGTACATGAAAAAATGCCGCTTATGCACCGTTATGTAGCTTTAAGGAAGAAGCTAATGGGTGTCGAGGAATTGCATATGANNCACCTATCATTAAAGATGTGGACACCAAATACAGCTTTGAAGAAGCGAAAGAGCTTGTTGTTAAAGGTCTCGAACCTTTAGGCGAGCGTTATAGAAAAGTCCTGCTGGAAGGGTTTAATGAAAGATGGATCGATATCTATGAGAACGAAGGAAAAAGGAGCGGCGCTTATTCCTGGGGAGCCTATGGAACGCGCCCCTATGTTCTGCTGAATTATAACGGAAGCCTTGACAATGTATTTACTTTAGCTCATGAAATGGGGCATGCGCTTCACAGCTACTTCTCTGATAATGCGCAGCCTATAACTTATGCCGGTTATAAGATCTTCGTGGCAGAGGTCGCCTCTACCTGTAATGAAGCCCTTCTAATGGAATACCTGCTGTCAAAAACAGAAGATAAGAAGCAGAAGGCTTACCTCATCAATCATTTTCTGGAGCAATTCCGTACAACACTGTACCGACAGACTATGTTTGCGGAGTTTGAGATGCTGGTTCATGAAAAAGCCTTAAAAGGGGAAGCATTAACGGCTGAGAATTTAAGTGCCCAGTACAAAGAGCTGGTAAGTCTGTATTATGGCAAAGATATCGTGGTGGATGAAGAAATTGCTTATGAATGGGCAAGAATACCACATTTTTATACAGCTTTTTATGTGTATCAGTATGCAACAGGCTATTCTGCAGCTATAGCTCTTTCCAGAAAGATATTGAAGGAAGGTGACAAAGCAGTTGAGGACTATATCGGCAAGTTTCTTCAGGGAGGAAGTTCAGATTATCCGATTGAGCTGTTAAAAAAGGCTGGTGTTGATATGAGCAGCAGGGAGCCTGTTATACAGGCACTTAATTTATTTGAAGAATTACTGGATGAAATGGAAAAATTAGTAAATTAAGCAGATACAGGGAATCATATTGCAGGAAATTAATCCTGTAATATGATTCCCTGTTTGTATTCACTCTTTGGTAAAATACCAAATTTATGATAGATTACTTCATTATACAAGGCTGCAGCAAATAAATCTTCCCTCAGCATTNNCAGCATTTTCTGCGCAGTCGCTTTCAGCTTATCAGCAGTTCCTCCTACTTTTGTAATTAGCGGTAGATTACTCTTCTTAGCCATGGCACGCAGGAGCGGAGAAGAACTTTTCCTGATGCCAAGAATTCTGGCGTATTGGGCATAACCTTCTGCTTTGTACAGCTTCATGGATTCCTCAGTTATATTAAGCACTGTATGCAGCAGGGAGCGGTTGATTCTGGTCATTGTCCACTGTCTGGATTTCATCTCCTTGGCAGCTTCCAGGAAAGTCAGCCCGGGCCTGTTCATACCGGCAATACGGTTAGCCAGATCAGGGGTCACATCCAGATACTTCGTTAAGGATTTATTATTTTCTGTCATTAATTTATATTGGAGCAGAAGGGAAAAGTCATCTTCTGTAATGGGCCAGGTTTTTTCATAGGAGTCCTTTAAAAATGGGTAGGCCTCTGAAGGGACATGCTGCATTAATGCTGATAGTCCGATACCTTCTTTTAACGCTTTTCTGATAGCGGTAGCACTGCTGATTACGGAATCCTTGCCTTCATTTAGAGCTTCCTTGTGATAACCGGCGGAAACCCGTTCAATTGTAAAAGGAATAATGGGACTTTGCAGGGTATGAATCGCCTTAAGGTATTCCATTCCTAATATATTATTGGGTGAGGCCAGGAAAGAGGCATCCGAATCAGGTATAAAGGGTACAAGTGCTTCCATTCTGGCTTGCGGAAAAGTCTTGCCTTCTTTTAAAGCTTCATTAAGTTTGGTTTTAAACAATGGAGGTTCTGTCTCAAGAATTTTAGATGCTTCCTCCAAAAGACTGATGCTTCCGCACTCACTGCCAAAACACAAGGAATCTACAACTCCTATGCCGTTCAGCAGGGATACGGCTCCCATGGAAAAATATTCTGCACTGCTGCTGGCAAAGGATACAGGCAGTTCCAGTACCAGATCTGCTCCGCAAGACAGGGCCATCTGTGTCCGGGTATATTTATCAAGAAAAGCCGGTGCACCTCTTTGCACATAATTTCCACTCATGACCACGACACAGTAATCGGCACCGGTTTCTTTTCTGGCTTCTTTTATATGATAAAAATGCCCGTTATGGAAGGGATTATATTCGGTAATTAAACCAACAACTTTCATGTAGACCTCATACTTTCAACTTTTATATATCTACTATAGATGAAAAAAGTCTTTCTGTAAAGAGATAAGGTGTGCTCGTTTATATACTCATGACTAACCAGAATTTAACAAAATTTTCAAAAAATGATGCACAATGGTGGAGTAATTGGTATAATAAGTATGGAATACAGTAAACTGGGGGGTAATATGATTAAAATTGCGCTATGTGATGATCAAACAGACGAACTTGCTATGCTTGACAATGTCATTAAGCAATACGGTAATGAGAGAGAGTTAACGCTTAAAACCTTTTTATTTCGAAGGGGTGAAGAACTTCTGACTTCCTGGGAAGAATTTGACATTGTGTTTCTGGATATTTATATGGGTGGAATTGATGGAATGGAAACCGCGAAGAGTATCCGTAAAAAAGATAAGCAGGTTGAAATTATTTTTATAACCAGCCATATAGGCCTTACGAAAGAAGCTTTATCCGTTCATGCCTTTGAATATTTGGACAAACCTGTCAGCAAGGAAATGATTTATAAGCAGATGAATGAGGTGATTGAGAAACTCACACAAAACAAGCCAAGTTATGCCAGAAAGAAAGAGATGGTTGAAATTAACACCGGCAAGAGTACCATGCGCTTTGCGGTGGAGGATATCTTTTACTTTGAAAGGAATGACCGTAAGATAAAGGTTGTTACCTCAAAAGGTAATTACATAGTCAATGAGACCATATCTTCTTTAGAGGAGAAATTTCGCAAATATGATTTTGTGATGCCTCATCAGAGCTTTGTGGTTAACATTAATCACATGCAGGATTATTTCAAAGATGAAATAATAATGACAAATTTTGATGTTATCCCGGTTGCTCAGAAAAGATCCTCTGAATTTAAACGGGTTATGAGGGATTTCCTTCAAAAACAAATGGAAAGGAACCTATAATAGGTAATCGGATAAGGATTAGTATGAATGAGGTAATTTATGTAGTAGGGTTATTTTTGTCCAGCTTTGTTTCAGTACATATCATTATGGACTTTATGGGAACATTGTTTGAGAAGAACCGTGCAAGATGGGTTTATATAATGATAGAAACGTTATTTGTTCTCTTACTGGCAGGAGTAAATGCCTTTAACAACGCATGGCTTAACCTGATAACAGTCTTCGGACTAACCGTCATTCTGGCAGTCAGAATGTATAAGGGCAAAGTAATGCATACACTTTTGTTTACAGTAATACTGATCATAGGTATGAGTGCTTGTGAATCCATTGGTATTTTAATACTTCACAGCATATATAATATGTCGGATATTGTAATTGAATCAGACAGACTTAAAAAATTCTATGATATGACCATCAGTCAGTTGATTGTAATCTTTATCAGCCACATGGTCTTACTGCGATACGCTAAGAAGAAGGATATCAGCCATCTTAGCAGACGTCAGTATCTGTTCACATTTGTTTATGCTTTTTTCAGTGTGCTGAATATCTATAGTCTTTCCATACTAATGAAAGATATTAAGAGTCAATCGGCTATCATTTGCGTAATGATTACCTGTGTGGGGATAGTGGTTATTAATATTTATTTTCTTAACATCCTGGAACATGAATCGGAAAATAACCGTTTGATTTATGAGAACAAACTCTTCGGACAGCAGTCCAAGATGCAGTATCAGTATTATGATGCACTGGAGCTGCAATACAGAGAGTCCTTAAGTATTATTCATGATGTTAAAAGACATATACGCTCTATAGAAGAACTGTATATGCATCAGGAAACAGGAGCAGCCAGGGAATATGCCATAACAATAAATAACCGTCTGGATGCTTTCCGCCTTAACGAGTATACTACGAACCGTATGCTGAATATTATTCTTAATGATAAGATAAAGCTGGCGGAAAATAACAAAATTGAATTCCAATGTAAAATAGATGAGATTGATTTGAGTTTTATTGATAATATGGATCTTACGACGATATTTGCCAATCTGCTTGATAATGCTATTGAAGCCTGTGCCAGGTTAAGCAGTGGGAGAATCATCAATTTAAAAGTTGGTTCCTTTAATAATCTGGTAGCAATAACCATAAAGAATCCAATGATAGAGAATACGGATAATAACTCACATATCAGCATCATAGAGCATTACCGAAGGGCAGAACATGCGGGGATTGGAATTCCTAATGTTGTGAAAGTGGTAGAGAAGTATAAGGGAGACTTTAATATTCAGAAAGAAGAAGGAATGTATTCCTGCAGTATTGTGTTATCTAAGAAGGGGAAGAGGGTATAGCTTTTCGGACAAGTAGAATAGACAAAAAACATGTCGATTAGACACAGCTACTTGATTTTACATACGGTCAATTTATAATAAAAGATAAAAGTAAACAGGTTTTTATGAATCGGAGGGGATCCTGGTGTTGGATAAGGCAGCTGTCAGTCTGGTTGACCGGCTGATAAAGAAGGGTATCATAAAAGAGCAGGAGTCTGAACTATACCTTTTTGGTATAGAAACAGCTATGCTTAAAGTACTGCATTTACTTACATACATAATTATGGGAGTTCTCATCGGGGAACTTACCGGGCTTCTCTTATTTCTTGCTGTCTTTATACCGTTAAGGGAGTATTCAGGTGGTTATCATGCCTCTACGAAGCTTAAATGTTATATTGTATCCTGTTTGACTGTGTTATCAATGCTTCTGCTGATAAAACTGTGCAATGAGAATTTCTATTTATCCAGTGTGTATCTGGCTTCCTTATCCAGTGCTATACTGCTCTTTTTAATTCCGGTAGATACAGCCGCAAGACCTATAGATGATTCGGAAAAAATATATTACAAGAGCAAAGCAGGTTTTATTATTGTTTTGCTTCTGACAATAACACTTTTTTTATACATGACAGATCAGATAGCTTTTAGTTTTGTTATTGCTTTAAGTTTGTTCTTTGAAATGATAGCTGCTTTTGCCGGTAAATTAATATTTATAATAGAAAAAAAGTCATCAGAATAGAATAATTGTTATCAATTAATACTGATAAAATGTAGAATAGACATAAAACATGTAGAATAGACAAGGTATATTGTATTAATATGAAATATTTACTATAATAATTTTGTAATCAGGAATCGCTTTTAAGATTAATAAGGAGGTTTACTATGAAGATCCAGGTTGAGAAGAAAGTATTAAACGCAGTTTCAAAAATAGCTATTGGTAATGCCAAAAAGTCAGCTAATTCTGCTTGCGTATTTTTCGGCTACCAGGCAAAACTTCCAGAATCAGTAAAAGAGCTTAGAAGATTCTAATTGCTGCAAATTTCACTCCTACAATTTAATTTTGCAACAAAGATACTGTTAGTCCATCAGGCCTAACAGTATCTTTTTTTTGCATGAAAATATTTTATGTGCCCTTGCCAGTCCGCTGTGACTGTGTTACTATTACCTAAGCAAATGTAGTAATATAGTATATTATATCGTGATGTGTCGTATAAGGGAAAAGGGCTGACTGTATGGATGTTATTGGAAACAAAGAGATGATAAATATATTGCGCAAGACTCTGAATCTGATGGACAACAGATTGATGAATCATGGAGAAAGAGTCGGATATATCTTTTACAAAATGTTATCCTGCGAAAACAAGTATAGCGAGGATGAACTTAGGATATATACACTTGTGGGGCTGCTTCATGACATCGGAGCCTTTCGTGAAGATGATATAAAGGATATGCTTCAATTAGAGGCTAACAAGAATTTTGAACATTCCATTTATGGTTATCTGTTCTTAAAATATCTGTCGCCCTTAAGTGAAGTTGCTGAAATAGTACTTTATCATCATACAGATTATTTTAATATTAAACAAAATCTGACACCACTCAAAGAACTGGGTAATTATCTGAAACTGGCAGACAGAGTGGATATTATACTCTCATATTATGATGAGAAGGATATTATCAGGCTTCTTAATGAAAAGTCTGAAGTTAAATATTCTAATAAAGCAATCCAATTATTTATTAAGGCAAACAGTACATACAATGTAATAGAACATACGAAGGACAGGTCATATTCAGGTGAATTGAACAAGATTCTGGAAGGCATCAAAATGACAGCAGAGGAGAAGGACAAGTACCTCAATATGCTGGCTTACTCTATTGATTTCAGAAGTGAATATACGGTAATGCATACAATAACAACCGTTAGTCTTGCAGATGAAATAGGCAGGCTTATGGGTTTGGAGAATGTGGATCAGATGAACCTGCATTATGGTGCTCTGCTGCATGATATAGGAAAAATCTCTACACCCCTTAATATTCTGGAGTCCCCCGGAAGGCTTACAGGAGAAGAAATGGCCGTTATGAGAAGACACGTAAAGGATACCTATGAGATACTAAACGGCTACATTAAGGAAGAAATTGTTGAGATAGCAGCAAGACATCATGAAAAGCTGGACGGCTCAGGCTATTTTCGGAAGATTAAAGGAGATCAGCTGACACTGCCACAACGGATTCTTGGAGTTGCAGACATTGTAAGTGCTNNTATAAGAAAGCTTATGACAAAGAAACAATAATACGCATAATCAAGACAGAAGCAGATGGTGGTAAAGTATGCCGAGAAACGGTAAATTGTCTTGTGTCTAATTATGATGAAATAATAAAAAATGTAGAGCAAAATTCCAGAAATTCTTTAGAAATGTATAATGAACTGAAAATTAACTTTAATGGTTATTATAATACCTTTGAAAACTGGGAATAATGGGATGCATACTATAAATACTACAAAACTACTTCAAAATAAACGATAAAAATGATTGAAATTGTTACTTGTAACTAAAAAAGTTTTAGACTATAATGTATGCTGAGGTATTATATGCTCAATTCCCATGGAATAATATACCTGGCAGGTGTATATCTATTTGGACAAGAGTATCAAACATATGTTTTTGTATTACGAAAGGAGAATTTTGTAATGGGATTCATTGAAACTATTAAAGAAAGGGCAAAACAGAATAAAAAGACCATAGTTTTGCCTGAGACTAGCGACAGAAGAACGCTGGAAGCTGCCGCAAAGATTCTGGAAGAAGAAATTGCTAATATTATTCTGGTAGGTAATGAAGAGGAGATAAAGAAAGGTGCAGAAGGCCTTGATTTGTCGAAAGCTGCAATCATAGATCCTCATACAACAGAAAAACTGGCAGGTTATATTGATCTTCTTGTAGAGTTAAGAAAGAGTAAAGGAATGACACCGGAAGCCGCAAAGGAAAGTCTTACATCAGACTATCTTACTTTCGGCGTTACCATGGTTAAGGCAGGAGATGCTGACGGTATGGTAGCAGGTGCTATTAACGCAACCGCTAATGTTTTAAGACCTTCCCTTCAAATATTAAAAACAGCACCCGGAACGAAATTAGTTTCTGCATTCTTTGTAATGGTTGTACCTAATTGTGAATATGGTGCAAATGGCACGTTTATCTTCTCCGATTCTGGATTAAATCAAAATCCCAATGCTGAAGAACTGTCTGCAATTGCAGGAAGCTCCGCAAAAAGCTTTCAGCTTCTGGTTGGTGAGGAACCAGTTGTTGCCATGCTTTCCCATTCAACAAAAGGCAGTGCGAAACATGCGGATGTTGATAAGGTAGTAGAAGCAACTAAGCTTGCGAAGGAAGCATATCCTGATATTAAGATTGATGGTGAGTATCAGCTGGATGCTGCAATTGTTCCAAGTGTTGGAGCACAGAAAGCACCCGGTAGTGACATTGCAGGAAAAGCTAATGTACTAATTTTCCCTGACCTGGATGCAGGTAATATCGGATACAAGCTTACACAAAGACTTGCCAAAGCAGAAGCTTATGGTCCTATTACACAGGGTATTGCAAAACCTGTTAACGATTTATCCAGAGGCTGCAGTGCTGAAGATATCGTAGGTGTAATTGCTATTACCGCTGTTCAGGCAGCTGCTAACTAAGAATCGGAAATACAGCTGAATTAGTTTTTATACCTGTCCAAGCATAAGAAGTACCATATGTTCTAGGGCTTAATACTTACAGGGAAAACGAAATTCTATTTATAAAACATAGGAAACTACAAGAAGGAGAACAAGTATGAAAATATTAGTTGTAAACTGCGGAAGCTCATCCCTTAAATATCAGTTAATTGACTCTGTAACAGAAAAGGCATTGGCAGTAGGTATTTGTGAAAGAATCGGAATCGACGGAAGACTGGTTCACACACCTGCCGGCGGTGAGAAAATTAAAATGGACGCTGACATGAAGGATCATGAAGCTGCTATTAAATATGTACTGGATGCACTTACCAGCAGCGAATATGGTGTGATAAAATCTCTTGATGAAATCGGAGCAGTTGGACACCGTGTAGTTCATGGTGGTGAGAAATTTGCTTCCTCTACTGTTATTACTGAAGAAGTAATTGCCGGAATAGAAGAGTGCAACGACCTGGCGCCTCTCCATAACCCTGCAAATCTTATTGGAATTCGTGCTTGCCAGAACCTGATACCGGGCGTTCCTATGGTAGCTGTATTTGATACTGCCTTCCACCAGACTATGCCTCAGAAAGCGTATCTGTATGGTCTTCCTTATGAATATTATTCAAACTACAAGATCAGAAGATACGGTTTCCACGGAACCAGTCACAGTTTCGTATCAAAAAGAGCGGTTCAGTTATTAGGACTTGATCCGAATAATTCTAAAGTAATCGTTTGCCATCTTGGTAACGGATCCAGTGTTTCAGCTGTATTAAACGGTAAATCCGTAGACACCAGCATGGGACTTACTCCTCTTGAAGGTCTTATAATGGGTACAAGAAGCGGAAGTATTGATCCCGCAATAATCGAGTACCTGATGAATAAAGAAAATATGACACTTGAGCAGGTAATGGAAGTACTAAATAAGAAGTCCGGTGTACTTGGACTTTCCGGAATCTCCAGCGATTTCAGAGACTTAGAAGATGCTACAGCTTTAGGTAATGAGAAAGCAATTCTTGCAGTAGATGTTTTCAATTATCATGTTGCTAAAACAATTGGTTCTTATGTAGCTGCAATGAATGGTGTTGATGCAATCATATTTACAGCGGGACTTGGTGAGAATGACAAGGCAGTAAGAAAAGGAACAATCAGCTATCTTGGATATTTAGGAGTAACCTTAAACGAAGAGAACAACAATACAAGAGGAAAAGAAATCGAACTTTCAACTCCTGAGTCTAAAGTTAAGGTATATATCATTCCTACAAATGAAGAACTTGCGATTGCAAGAGAAACTGTTGAACTTTTAGCATAAACATAACGCGAAACGACATAATATTCCATAAATATATTCGGAAAAAATAAAATATCCGTTGACAAAAGTTATATCACTGATTATAATGGTAACAGTGCGAATTTTCGAAGATAGGAGATTGCTATGTTAATTAATTTGTCTGAGATTATGTCTGTCCAGGGCAATATCGTTTCTATACAAGCTCCCATCGAAACAGAGGAATTCTGTATAGAAGGTATAAACTATCCTTTGACTGAGAAGGAACCGGTGGACTTAACCATAACCCATTTAGGAGACCGGAAAGTTGAGCTGGAAGGCAGCATAAAGATTTCTCTTTTAATTCCGTGCAGTAGATGCCTTAAAGACGTAGAAACTCCATTCAATCTGACATTTTCCAAGGAATTGGATTTTATGAAGGATTCAGAGGAACGAATTAAGGAATTGGACGAAACAAATTATATTAGTGAATATAATCTGGATGTAGATTTACTGGTCTATGACGAAATTCTAATAGACTTTCCCATGAAGGTTCTGTGTGACGAGAATTGTAAGGGCTTTTGCAAAGTATGCGGTTCCGATCTAAACAAAGGGACTTGTACTTGCGAGAAACAGGATTTGGATCCCAGAATGTCAGTAATCCGCGATATATTCAATAATTTTAAGGAGGTGTAATCATGGGAGCTATCTGTCCGAAGAATAAATCTTCCAAAGCAAGAAGAGACAGCCGTAGAGCAAACTGGAAAATGTCTGCACCTAATTTAGTTAAGTGCAGCAAGTGCGGCGAATTAATGATGCCTCACAGAGTATGTAAAGCTTGTGGATCTTATAACAAGAAAGAAATCATTTCTGTAGAACAGTAGTGAAAAATCAAGGCCCTGGGATTTTCCAGGAGCCTTTTTTTTGCGATTAAACAGATTTTACAAAATACCTGCCTATCAGGAATTGCTAATAAGCTCTTGCTGCTGAAAGGCAGGTGGAGTATACTGATATGAGACTATAAAAGTACAAAGGAGAAACGAAATTGACGCAGAAAATAATCGGTGGTTTTCTGATATTAATATCTGTAATGGGAGTGCTTGGGAATCGGGGGAATTTCGCAGAAAGTCTGCCTGTTGCAATCCTTTTTACGATTATAGCACTGGTCCTGATTATAAAAAAACCAAGAAGTAATGTGGAACGGGAAATTCTAAGATCAAACCAAGAAACTCTTATTAGTGCACTCCATTGTTCGGGGCTTTCTCTTCCGAGTAATACGACTTGCTATATACGGTTTGAGAATGATGGTTTTCGTTTCAGTAGAAGTGGTGTTGAATATAAATTAACCTTCGATAAAATAACTGAAATGAAGATTATAAGTAATGTCAGGAGTATCAGAAATTATTTAAAATATGCTGACCAGCTTAGTATCAGCTATCTTGATAATGGTATCTTACATACGATTCAATTTGAATTATTAAATAATAAATCAAAAGTCAGAGCGTGGATTAAAATCTTTAATGAAGATTATAAGCTATCAGGGGTTAAATCCTTTTATCTCTGATAAAATAACTGATGTATTGTGAATGAGCTTAGAATGATCCTGTTATACTATTGTTTGTAATATAAAATAGTAAAGCAGGAGGTCTTAATATGGCAGAGAATAAAATGAAAAGTACTAAAAATAATAAAAAAGAAGACGGAACCTTTCATTCCAAACACATTAAACACGATCCGCAGGCCGAGAGTGCACGTGCGGTGTTTGGACTTTCTGGAGACAATTATCAAAATAATAAGAAACAATAAAAAATAATAAAAATAAGACCTTCAGGCAAACCTGAAAGGTCTCATTTTTATTTTTGTCCGATTAGTTTCCTCCCGGACCGTCTCTTCTTTCGGATTCATCTGAATTTACTACGGATGTCCTGTCCAATGTGTGGGTGTCCTTCATTGATGAATCCATATTGGTGTTTACTTCGCTTACAGTACTGGTTTGATTCATACTTGCAGCCTTATTTTTAGTACTGTTTTTTGAACCGCTATTTTTCGTGTTTGCCATACATAAACTCCTTCTGAGACTTTATTTACATTCATAATTGAATGGTTCATTTCGTCGTTTGATTTAATGAACAAAAATAGTATAACCGAAGTTCAGGAGAGTTATGTGTGCTTTGACATTATATTCGAAAAAAGTCTTTCATATAATTTATCAGGCCTTTTGCTGTAGTAATTAGTTCATCAAGGGATTGTTTCTCTAAGTCTTCTGCTTCTATGTAAGATATTCTGTCAGAATAATTTTTTTTAAAGCAGGTATTGGTATAGTCTTCACCAACTGGTATAAACAGACTTTGCTTCTTAATATAACAATTAGCAGGTTTGGCTTTCTGGCGGTATTCCTTATCTACATATTGGGCAACACTTTTATGAATTGCTGTATCCTCTAAAGGAAGGTAGAAATAATCCGAAGCCGGAGATAAATGGTATTTTAAAGTACCCTTATAGATTGGCAGGTGAAGTCGCAGGGTGTCCTTTGCGAACTCTGCTGATAGTTCCATTGCTTCAAGGTATTCCAATCCTTTTTTCAGGGCACCTTTTTCTTTTACAGAGCAGCTTATTGTTATCGAAAGAGGATAGTAAATGGGCATCTTGAATTCTATAACTGTTGAGGTATCTGTTGCAAAGTGATGATAAGCAAGGGGAGTATGAACTGCTGACAGAAAATCTGCTTTAAAGGTATCACAGTAATACAGCATGCCTGATATAGGAAGCAGATTTATGACATCCTCCCCATTGTGCAGGAGCAGAATATCTCTTAGACTTTGTGAGTCGGGAGTATCCTGTTTGCTGACTGTATTAGTAGAAGCAGTCAGCTGTCCGGATTTTATTTTCATATTTTCGTAAATAAGTCTTCCCACATAGCTGGAATAGATGGGAATTAATTCTTCGCCGGAGTAGGTATCTTTTCTTTTGAGCTTTAAATATTCCTCAATGGATTTTAATTTCAAGCTTTTCAGAGAAAGAAATTTCTTAAGGGGTTGTATCAGCTTATACAGGTCAACACTTTCCAGATGGGAAAATGGATCTGCATGTCCATATAATTCTGCCTTTTTCTNNGAAAAAGGTATATCAAAGCCGCTGCCATTGTAGTGTATTATCCGTTTAAAGGATTTTATAAAAGCTACAAATTCAGCTATTAGCTGAGATTCCTTATTGGGTTCTTCATTAAGCCACTGTATTAAATGCCATGAACCCTCCTTATAATATATACCGCCGATAAGATATACATAGGAGGTTTTGGGTGAAAACCCGGTGGTTTCAATATCGAAGAATATGATATCTTCTATTGTATAAGGTTCATGCAGCGGATAGGTATATACTGCTTGTATGGTACTGTGGTTTGTATGCATATAAACCTCGATTCTAAAATAAATTATATCCGGTTATAATAAGAATATTGTATCATAACTTGTCAGGTTTACAAGCAGGGAATGTTTTGGCAGTTCGACAAAAACTGCTGACGGTAAGGATATCAAAACAGGTCATGACAAGGGCTCATGGCAAAATTTATCTAGGTTTTCTTTGCCAGTTATGTTACAATGGTCTTAATTACATTTTGGTACAAGGGTGGATGCCATGTTTGATCTAAAAATATTCGGAGTTGATTTACTGCATATTTTGTATAATTTTTTCGCATATTCTTTTATCGGCTGGATTTATGAGAGTACGCTGGTATCTGTGAGAAAGAAGTCTTTTGTGAATCGTGGATTTGTTAACGGTCCGGTTATACCAATTTACGGAGTAGGCGCAACTATTATATACATATTTTTCTGGCAGATAAGAACACAATACTTAATGATTTTCTTTGGTGGAATGATATTAGCCAGTATGCTGGAGTATTTTACTTCCTGGATTATGGAGGTTCTTTTTCATGCAAGATGGTGGGATTACAGTGATAAATTATTTAATATAAAAGGCAGAGTATGCCTGCTTGCAGGAACAGCCTGGGGTTTTATGTCTCTTTTAGAAATCGGAGTCCTGCAGCCAAGAGTTGTCCGTGTTTATGAGGCAATTCCCCGTGTTACAGGTATTTATGTTGTATCCATTGCACTATTATTGTTCATAATAGATATGTGGATCACAATCGTACAGACCCTTAAGATGGATCGTATTTTTGCAGAATTGCTCCATATAAAAGAAGTGTNNAAAAGAAGAATTTACTGACTATATTGAAAAAACCAGAATTTACGAAACAAAAGAAGAGCTTAAAAAAAGACTTTCGGGATATCGAATCTCCGAAATGGCTGATAGAATCAGACAATTTATGGACGAGAACAAGGAAAAGCTTTTGGAGAGAAATCATTATCTGGAAGACTTTGATTTTAAATCTCTTAGACAAGATATTGAAGTTCAGGCGAAAGATTATTTCTCAAGAATTCAGTCTATGGTCGGATCAGGAAATCCGATACAAAGGCGACTTTTACGTGCCTTCCCCGATATAAAGGTTATTACCCGTTTTAGAAAAGGAGAACAACTTGATACAGACACAAGAGAAGTTGCAGCAGCAGAAACTGCTGGAAGTCTGGAAGGAGTTAACAACAGGTGGAAAGACATGAGTGCAAATGACAACATTATAGGAACAACAAAGAGCTATTTAAGCGGAATCCTAAGAGTTTCCCTGGTGGGAATTTTGGTCCTGATCCAGATGGTATTGATAGTAATGCTGGGTTATTGGGTAAGCGGCTCTGTTTACATTTATATTTTTATCGAAGTAGCCAGTATCTTTATCATAGTGGGTTTGGTGAATGACAACCGTAACTCTTCCTATAAGATATCCTGGATATGTATTATTTTGCTGCTTCCCGTTACAGGGCATATAATGTATGCTTTATGGGGGAAGTCAGGCTCAACTCAGAAAATTGAAAAGAAAATCATGGCATGCATCCAACACGGTAATACCTTCCTGCATTATAATGAGAAAAATGCAAAAAGTTATGCCTTGAAATATCCTACTAAAAGCAGAATGTCAAAATATATGGAATCCCAGAATTTCCCGCTGTTTAAGAATAACAGTATTTCGTATTATCCGATGGGAGAGGATACCTTTGAGGCAATTTTTAAGGATATCGAAGAAGCCAGCCAGTTCATCTTTATTAATTTCTTTATAGTAGGGGAAGGTGTACTTTGGGAAAGAATGCATACTCTGCTGCTTAAGAAAAGGAGTCAGGGTGTTGAGATAAAATTCATGTATGATGACTTTGGAGCAACCCTTCGTACTTCCCCGAATTTTCGTAGAAATCTGGAAACGGAAGGAATTGAAACTGCAGTATTTAATCCTATTCATAAATATACCGATAAGCTGTATATGAACTACAGAAGCCATCAAAAGATTATAGTAATTGATGGAAATATCGGGTATACAGGCGGTATGAATCTGGCAGATGAGTATGTTAATCTGATAGAACGTTTCGGCAAATGGAAAGATAATGCTGTCAGAGTGGAGGGGGAGGCCGTTTGGGGCCTTACTGTCACCTTTCTGCAGATGTGGGAAATCTCAAAAAGCGGTGAGTGGATGGATTATAATCCTTATCGCCCTACAAAGGTGTTTCCCGAGAATGATGTTTATTGTCATGTTATATCTGACGGACCTGCCAACCGACCCAACAATCCTATCGAAAGTATCTATAAACAGATTATTCACTATGCAAAGAAGTATGTATATATAACCACTCCTTATCTGGTAATAGAGGATCACATGAAGCAGGCACTGATAGAAGCAGCAAAAAGCGGTGTGGATGTACGTATTATTACACCGAATATACCGGACAAAAAGAATGTTAAGAAGCTAACAAATTATAACTATGGGCAGCTATTAGAGGGTGGAGTAAAAATTTATGAGTATACACCTGGGTTCATACACGCCAAGACTATCATTAACGAAGACTGTGGTATTGTAGGTACCATAAATATGGATTACCGCAGCTTCTTCCTGCATTATGAATGTGGTTTGTGGATGTGTAACAGAGATATAATAGACGACATAAAGGAAGACTTGATTGCTACCATGGGTATCAGTCATGAATTTACCTATGAGGAATGGAAACATCGTCCCTGGTTATTGAAACTTAATCAGAGATTCTTAAATTTATTCTCTACATTAATGTAATTGCAGGAGGCACCAATGAAGACAGTTAGTTTAAATGGATCATGGAAGATGAAGATAAATGGAGAGAATATATATGGAATAGGCAGTGAGTATATGTCTGCTAAAGTTCCCGGTTCTGTTTATGAGACCCTTCTTTCCTTGGGTAAGATGCCGGATCCTTTTTATAGGGATAATGAGTTGGATGCCCTAAAACTTATGGAGAAGGATTTTACTTATGAGACTGAATTTAACCTGGAGAAAGAAATTCTTGAGAGTGATGGCCTGCTGCTTCACTTTGATGGAATAGACACGCTGGGTGAAATATATCTTAATGGAAGTTTTCTGGGAAAATGTTTTAATATGCACCGTATCTGGGAATTTGATATAAAAGAACTGGCAAAAGAAGGGACGAATCAATTAAGGATAGAATTGTTCTCTCCTACCAAATATATCAAAGAGGAACAGGAAAAGTGTTATACCGGCGGCAGCGGTGATTGTATGGAAGGTTTCCCGCATATTAGAAAAGCGCACTGTATGTTCGGCTGGGATTGGGGTCCAAGACTTCCTGATGCAGGTATCTTCCGGGATGTGAAAATCCTCGCCGTTAAGGAATGTCGTTTTGATGAAGTTTATGTAAAACAGCAGCATACAAAGGATAAGGTAGTTCTTGATATAGACTGGAGTCTTGAACTGTTTGGCGATGAGCTGACCCAGAAGGTAACCTTTCAGGCAGTCAATATGGAGGGCGAAATCTATCCCCAGAAAGAAGACGGCACCATTGAGATCAATAATCCCAGCTTATGGTGGCCTAATGGTTACGGCAAGCAGCCTTTATATACGATAAAGGGTGAGATAAGCAATGATAAAGGTGAAATACTTGATGTCTGGGAGAAAAGAATCGGTCTTCGCACCTTAACTGTTAAAAATGAAAAGGATCAATGGGGGGAGAGTTTCTGCCATGTGGTTAATGGTGTATCTGTATTTGCCATGGGTGCGGACTATATTCCCGAGGATAATATCCTTGGAAGGGTAACTCGGTCAAGAACCGAAAGGCTCTTAAAGGATTGCATCGAAGCTAATCACAATACCATTCGTATCTGGGGCGGCGGATACTACCCGGATGATTATTTCTTTGATCTCTGTGATGAGCTGGGATTAATGGTATGGGTCGATTTTATGTATGCCTGCGCCAGCTATGAGTTGAATGATGAATTCGAAGAGAACATAACACAAGAGACGATAGATAATGTTATCCGTATCAGACATCATGCAAGTCTTGCAATCTGGTGCGGAAATAATGAAATGGAGACCCAGGTGCAGGACAAGGTATGGAAACCTTCTCCCAAGCAGATACTGGATTATATTAAGATTTTTGAGTATATCATACCAAAGATAGTAAAGGAATATGATCCGGTAACCTTTTACTGGCCCTCCTCGCCTTCCTCAGGCGGTAATTTCATAGACTCCTGGAATCCGGATAAAGGAGATACACATTACTGGGATGTATGGCATGGAAATAAACCCTTTTCAGAATATAGGAAATTTCATTTCCGTTATGCCTCAGAATTCGGTTTTCAGTCTTTTCCCTGTATACAGACCATAGAAAGTTTTACAGAGAAAAAGGACAGGAACATCTTTTCCAGGGTTATGGAGATGCATCAGAGAAATACGGCTGCAAACGGTAAGATATTAAATTATATCTCCGATAATTACCTTTATCCCAAGGATTTCGACCATTTAATATATACATCCCAGTTGCTGCAGGCGGATGCCATCCGTTATGGAGTAGAACATTGGAGAAGGCACAGGGGAAGATGTATGGGAGCTATCGTATGGCAGCTTAATGACATCTGGCCTGTAGCCTCCTGGTCAAGCATCGATTATTACGGCCGCTGGAAAGCACTGCATTATTACGAGAAACGGTTCTTTGCTCCCATAATGATATCCTGTGAAGAAGAAGGGGAGATGACCCAGAGGCCTCACTGTATCGAGGAGCCTCATGACATTGAAAAGTCAGCTAGATTAAATGTAGCCAACGAAACCATGTCAGACATTACCGGAATGGTAAGCTGGGCGCTTAGAAATCCAAAAGCCGAAATCCTGGAAAAGGGAGAGGAAACAGTTACAGTACCTGCCCTTACCAGTATATGGCTTGACAAACTTGATTTTAGTAAATATGATGAGCTGAGCAGTTATCTGACTTTTGAATTTGTAAGGGAGGAGAAGGTTATTTCCAGCGGCAGCTGTCTCTTTACAGCACCAAAGCACTTTGAATTCGAAAATCCCTGTCTTACAGTCCGGGTGCAGGGAAATAGTCTGATAGTAAATTCAAAAAATTATGCAAAAAGTGTTGAAATATCCAATGCAGAAGGTGACTTAAAACTCTCTGATAATTATTTTGATGTCAACGGAGAGGAAGTATGGGTTGAAGTACTTTCCGGAAGTACAAAAGACCTGAAGATACGTTCTGTTTACGATATTGGACAATGATATAAGATACTGTTTGAAGGAAACCAGGATATTATAAGGATAAAATATAGAAGATAAAAGGCTGAGACAGGACAAGATGCCTGTTTCAGCCAATCTGATAAATTGAACCAGTAAGAACAAAAGGAATCAGGAACAATAGAATCAAAGAACTTAATTCAACTAAGATTAAGGCGGGAAGAACAGGTATGATAGCATATATAAAAGGTGAGCTTGCATTGGTATCAGAGGAAGGGATTGTAGTGGAAGCCGGTGGAATGGGTTACGATGTTAAGATGCCCATATCCAGTTTGAGTAACCTGCCTCGCTTAGGCAGTATGGTTACTGTATATACATATTTGCACGTAAGGGAAGATTATGTGGGCTTATTCGGCTTCCTTACCCAGGAAGACCTAAAAATATTTAAATTATTGATAACGGTAAATGGAATAGGACCAAAAGGTGCACTTGGTATACTTTCCTCCATTACACCCGATGACCTGAGATTTGCCGTACTTTCAGATGATGTCAAGACCATTGCCAAAGCTCCCGGAATCGGAACTAAAACAGCGGGAAAACTGATACTGGAGTTAAAAGATAAGCTGAAATTAAGCGATGCCTTTGAAGAAAGGCTGTTGAACAATCTGGGAGAAGGGAATTCACTTACCAATGATAAGAATAAACTTCACGAAGTAAGAAAAGAAGCAATAGAGGCACTGGTAGCACTTGGATATTCACCGGCAGAAGCGGCAAAAACGGTGGGAAGTGTAGAAATAACAGAGAACCTGACGGTGGAGGATGTGCTTAAGCTGTCCTTAAAGAATATAAGTTTTTAAGGCGGGATATCAATGGAAAAACGTATTATTACAACTGATTTAACCGATGAAGATAAGAAAATAGAAAATTCCCTGAGACCTCAGATGCTCACAGATTATATCGGACAAGGCAAAGCCAAAGCAAACCTTAAGGTCTATATAGAAGCGGCCAGGCAAAGAGGCGAATCATTAGACCATGTACTATTCTATGGGCCTCCGGGACTCGGTAAGACAACCCTTGCGGGTATTATAGCCAATGAAATGTCAGTAGATATGAAGGTAACCTCAGGTCCGGCTATCGAAAAACCCGGTGAAATGGCTGCAATTTTAAGTAATCTAAAAGAAGGAGATGTCTTATTCGTTGACGAAATCCACCGGCTGAACCGCCAGGTAGAAGAGCTTATGTACCCGGCTATGGAGGATTATGCAATTGATATCGTAATAGGAAAAGGTGCAGCAGCCAAATCAATACGCCTTGAGCTGCCCAAATTTACCCTGGTAGGAGCCACCACCAGAGCCGGGATGCTGACACCTCCTTTAAGAGACCGTTTCGGAGTAGTAAGCCGTCTGGAATTCTATACAAATGATGAATTAAAAGAAATCATCTGCCGCTCCGCAAAAGTCTTAAAAGTAGATATAGACGATGAAGGAGCCTACGAACTGGCCCGTCGTTCAAGAGGGACACCAAGACTGGCCAACAGACTCTTAAAGAGAGTGCGTGACTTCGCTCAGGTGAAATACGACGGACATATCACCAAAGAAGTGGCAGATTTTGCACTGGACTTACTGGAAGTAGACAAACTTGGTCTGGACAACATGGATAGAGCAATCATACTGTCAATGATCGAGAAATTCAATGGCGGTCCGGTAGGAATAGAAACGGTTGCAGCAACGCTGGGAGAGGATCCGGGGACAATTGAAGAAGTCTATGAACCTTACCTTGTACAAAACGGGTTGATTCTTAGGACTCCCAGAGGCCGTATGGTGTCGGGGGAGGCTTATCGGCATTTTGGACTGCCTGAAAAGGGGCAGGAATAAAAGGGGAGGGTTTCGCAAGGGGACGGCAAATTGCGCAAAGCAAAAAGAACTCATGCTTCGATTACAAGGCATAAGAAGTCCTAATTTATCTGGAGATTTTGTGCTTGACATAATATAAAGTAGATAACTCGCTTCGCTCAAACAATCTACTTTATATTATAGCACAAAATCTCCAGATAAAAGGACTTCTAATGCCTTTCCATAGGCGCATTCGTTCTTTCTGCTTTGTGCAATTTGCCTGTGCTCGTATGAATGTAAGGCCTTTTATGTTTTAATCCTTAGTATAATTATAAATCATCAAAAATTTGATAAAGTATTTTAGTAGATGTATCATATCTAGAAAAATGTATCATATCTAGAAAAATATATCATATTTATAATATTTACATAAAAATATTATATGAATATTGGCTTAAACATCGATAAGTATATGATTAGGCAGACTTAAAGCTATCAAGAATTAATGAATCAATATAAATCAATATGTATATATATTGCTAATAACCAGATGAGTTTGGTTTACCTTTAGGCATTTTCTATTGAAGGGTTCCTAATGACACTTAAATGGCAGCAACTGTGACTAGGCATAATTATACCACTGTTTGAGCTCAAAACCTCACGCTGAGATAACGGTACAGCGAGTTTGGTATAATTCTGCCTGCCAGGAACAGTTGCTGCCATTTTAGTGGAATTTGGGACCCTGAACAAGAAATGCATAAAGGTAAGCCAAACTCATCGTCCGCTGCCATAGACCACCACCCAGCCAATTCTTACCCCTGCATTCCCTCAAGAAGTACTTGCCTTACACCATTTGTTATATTATAATGGAACAAATAGTAGGAAATACAAGGAAGGTATGCTGTTCCCGAAAGGTTCAGACAAAAGAGGCTGCTCCATGAATAAGATGAACAATATTGAAGTCATAATAAACAACAAAAAGTATACTTTGCGCGGATATGAGAGTGAAGAGTATCTTCAAAAAGTGGCATCTTATATTAATAATAAAAACACTGATTTCAAAAAGCAGGATTTTTATAAATTACTGGACTCTGAGATGAAGAGTATTCTTATGGAAATTAATATAGCAGATGATTATTTTAAGGTCAGAGAGCAGGCAAGAGAAATTGAGCAGGAAAATGAAGAGAAAGCCAAAGAAATCTTTGAATTAAAGCATGAACTGGTGTCTCTTAATACAAAACTTGCCGAAGCAGATAAATTGATAGCGTCTCTTAAAGATGAACTTAATGAGAATCAGAAGAAGATAATAAGACTGGAAACAGAATTAGGTAATAAAAACAGAAATACCAAAGGATAATTATGAGGCTGCTGCTAAATGGAGGACAAGGCTCCATCAATGCATCAGCCTGTTTTATTCAGGATAGAAGCAGATAGATTTACGATATCCCGGGAAAAGAGCGGGATATTTGGAAAGGAAATTATGAACAGAGTAGAAATATTGGCACCGGCGGGTTCCATGGATAGCCTGAAGGCAGCAGTGAATGCAGGCTGTGATGCAGTTTATGTGGGAGGAACCAGATTTGGGGCCAGAGCTTATGCAGACAATTTTACAACGGATACCATGAAGGAGGCAATTGACCTGGTGCACCTTTATGGTAAGAATATTTACCTTACAGTGAATACCTTGCTGAAAAACAAGGAGCTTGAAAAAGAGCTGTTTGATTATATAAAAACCTATTACGAGCACGGTATCGATGCGGTTATTGTTCAAGATCTTGGGGTGCTTCATTTTCTCCATGAGAACTTTCCGGAGCTGCCGCTTCATGCCAGCTCTCAAATGTCTCTGACCATGGGAGAGGGGGCCAAGATATTAAAAGCAGCAGGAGTGACCAGAGTAGTAAATGCCCGGGAATTAAATCTGCAGGAGATAAGGTCCATAAAAGACTCTACCGGCTTGGAGGTGGAATCCTTTGTGCATGGAGCTCTATGCTACTGTTATTCCGGTAAATGCCTCTTAAGCAGCATGATAGGAGGCAGGAGCGGTAACCGTGGAAGATGTGCACAACCCTGCAGAATGCCATATCAGTTAAAAATTGATGGACAGGATAGAGGAAACGGCTATTATCTAAGCCCAAAGGATATTGAAACGTTGGCTTTGCTGCCGAAAATGATACAAGCGGGCATTGATTCCTTTAAGATTGAAGGAAGAATGAAAGGTCCTGAATATACAGCCATTGTTACTTCCATCTACCGTAAGTACAGAGACTTATACTATGACCTGGGAGCGCAAAGCTACGAAAGCTATCAGAAAAGCCATACTGCGGAATTGGCAGGTGATATTCGAAATCTGTCAGATATTTATAACCGGGGAGGTTTTTCAAAAGGTTATTATGAAATGCATGGCGGAATCTCAATGCTTACCACCAACCGACCTAATCACAGTGGTTTGCCGGTAGGAAAGCTTATTAAAGTAACAGATTCGCAAATGATTATAGAACTACAGGAAGACATCAATGCACAGGACATATTAGAGGTACGTAATAAGAATGAAGCACTGTACGAATTTACTGTAAAAACCGGTGAAAACAAAGGTGGTAAAATTACCTCTAATTATAAAAGAGGAATAAAACTCCAGAATGGATACCCGGTGTATCGAACCAGGAATAATCTTCTGCTTGGAAGGATCAGAGAAGAGCATCTTGAAAAACAGACAAAGCTGCCGGTAAGAGGCGTGTTTACAGCACAAGAGGGTCNNAGGGTAGTCCGATGAGGCTTTCTTTAAGCTGCCATGGCAAAGAGATACAGGTCTATGGAGATATTCCTCAGCAGGCACAGAGCCAGCCTATAACAGAGGACAAGCTGGTAAAGCAGTTGGATAAATTGGGTGATACCAACTTTTATCTGGAAGACCTGAAAGTAGAGTTGAGGGGAAATCTCTTTATACCCGTCGGAAAGCTCAATGAATTAAGGCGGCTTGGAGTCGAAGAACTGCTAAGTAAAATGAAGGAAAGTTACCGCAGAGATGAAGTGCAAGGACATGGATATACTGCTTATTATGGGAAACGGGCAGAGAACCCCTTGTATGTATCTGTACTGGTTCAGACAGAGGAGCAATTAAGGGCTGCACTTAGATTCGAGGAAGTACAAGAGATCATACTTGAAAGTGATATAACATCTCTTCCTGATCTGCTGAACCTGACCAAGAATATCGTACAAAAAGGTAAGAAAGCTATTATTGCACTACCTTTTGTGCTCAGAAGCAAAACCTATGAATTACTGTTACAGAATAAATCCATATTGGAAGACAATACTATAAATGGATTTCTTATAAGAAATCTGGAAGAATATGAACTGGTAAAATTCAAATTAGAGACTGAAAAACGGATAATTGGTGATTATTGCCTTTATGCCATGAACCGTAGTGCAGGGGAATATTATGCAGCCTTGGGAGTTGAAGCTATAACAGCTCCTTATGAGTTGAATTATCAGGAACTCAAAGAAATTTCTGATATTTATCACTATATCACGGTATATTCTAAGCTGCCGGTCATGATTTCAGCACAATGCCTGTACCTTACAGAGGCGGGCAGGGATAAGCTTAAGGACAATAGCAGCAGTGAAGCATGCGCCCTTAGCGAGGCTGGGAAGGCTGTTCTTACGGATCGTCTGGGAAATGGTTTTCCCATAGCAAGACATTGTAGGGATTGCTATAATGTAATCTATAACAGTAAACCTTTATCGCTTTTATCCTGTGAAGTGGAAGTAAAAAATCTCAAGCCTTCTGCTGTAAGGCTTGATTTTACAGAGGAATCAGAAAAAGAAGCAGAGGATTTGCTGGAGCAATATATAGATGCTTATCTGAAGGGTATACACAGAACCGAGAAGGAATCTGATTATACCAGAGGACATTTTAAGAGAGGGATTGACTAGAATGAGAATTCCTTATTGTATAACACCAAATGTAGGAAGACATGCATAAAAATAGAAGAAGGAAAGGACGGTGATACAGGATGGTCAATCTGCTTTCAGAAATATCCAAATATATGATAATCGTATTAGTTGCCATGTATACATTCCTGTCCTACAGAGTGCTGGGTATTTCCGATAAAGCCAGGCAGGGAAGTATTTATACCAATATGAAATTTTTACTGTTCCTTTTTCATTTTGTCAGCTATTCTATCATTTATATAAACCAAAAGAGCAACTGGGTAATAATAATTTATGCGTTGGAGGTCCTTACTCTGATTATGGTTTTTGGTTTCTATCAATGGGTATATGTAAATCTGTCAAGACCCCTTTTATATAATATGGTGTTTATGCTGATTACAGGTTATATTATGATAACCAGATTATCGGCGAAGACAGAATATGATAAGGCTTTTAAGCAGTTGATTATTGCCTCAGCTGCGTTACTGCTATGTCTTGTAATACCTCTTCTGATTGATAAGATAGATTATCTGAAACGTTTGGGCTGGATTTATGGAGCCTTGGGAATCCTCCTTCTTTTGGTGGTGTTATTCTGGGGAACCGAGAATTACGGGGCTACTAACTGGATCAATGTTAAGGGGGTAAGCTTTCAGCCTTCAGAATTTGTAAAGATTCTGTTTGTTTTCTGTTTTGCCTCGCTATTGTCAAAGAGGAAGGATTTTCGGTATATAGTAGTTGTAACAGGACTGGCAGCACTTCATGTGTTGATTCTGGTAGCAGAAAAAGATCTGGGAGGTGCATTGATCTTCTTCCTCACCTATCTGATGATGCTATATGCAGCAACAGCTAAACCCCTGTATCTTGGAGCTGGTTTGGTGGCAGGAAGTCTGGCAGCAGTCCTCGCTTATAAGTTCTTCTCCCATGTCAGGGTGAGGGTCATGGCCTGGAAGGATCCCTGGGCACTTATTGACAGAGAGGGGTATCAGGTATCACAATCCCTGTTTGCCATAGGTACCGGGGGCTGGTTTGGAATGGGATTGACGAAAGGTCTCCCTACCAGTATTCCGGTAGCGGACAGTGACTTTATTTTCTCTGCCATTTCAGAAGAAATGGGTGGTTTCTTTGCACTGTGCCTGGTACTAATATGCTTGAATTATTTTATACTGACGATTAACATAGCTATGAAATTTGAAAATCAGTTCTATAAACTTATTGCACTGGGATTTGGTGTCATGTATGCATTTCAGGTATTCCTTTCACTGGGAGGGGTTACGAAACTGATTCCTTCAACGGGAGTGACCCTTCCCTTTGTAAGCTATGGAGGCAGTTCCGTACTAAGTTGTGTAATTATGTTCAGTGTGACACAGGGACTTTATGTGCTGAGTCAGGATAGGAATGAAGATGGAAAAAGAAGAAAAGGTAAAAAAGAAAAAGAAATCTCCGGAAAGCAAAACCCAAAAAAAGAGTCCGTTGTCTGAAAAGCACAGGCTTCTTATAAAGGGCAATAAAAGTAAAAAAAATATTCTTAAATCTGATGAAAGCGTTGAAGATGCTGATAATACTACGGGAAAAGGAAAGCGTAAAGAGAATAAGAACAGGGAAATCATTTTTATAACCTATGTATTTGCAGGACTTTTTCTTCTGGTTATCGGGTATTATGCCAATTTTATGATAAGGGACAGCAGTGAAGTAATCAACAATCCTTATAATAAGAGGCAGGATTTGCTGGCAGAACAGATTATCAGAGGAGATATCCTCTCATCGGACGGCAAGGTTCTGGCCCATACTTTAGTGGATTCAGAGGGTACGGAGACAAGGGACTATCCTTTTAAGAATATTTACGCCCATGTTGTGGGCAGATTCTCAAAAGGCAGGACAGGTTTGGAGTCTTCGGAGAATTTTCACATGCTGACTTCTCATACCAATACCATCAGTAAGATCGTGAGGGAACTGTCCGGCAGCAAAAATATCGGTGACAGTATTGTGACTACCTTGGATACAAGAATACAGGAAGCGGCATATAATGCCCTTGGCAATAATCGGGGAGCGGTAGTGGTCATGGAACCTTCCTCCGGTAAAATACTTGCCATGGTATCAAAGCCGGATTATGATCCCAATACCATTGATGAGACCTGGGAGGAGCTTACCAAGGAGGATTCAAAAGACGGTGATAAGGACTCTTCGCTGGTTAACCGTGCGGCACAAGGTCTTTATCCTCCCGGTTCTACCTTTAAAATACTGACAGCACTTGAATATGTCAGAGAAAATCCTGATTATGAAAATTATGAATATAACTGTACCGGTAAAGATGTATTTAATAGTGTAACCATCAACTGTTATCACAACAATGCCCATGGACATGTGGATCTTAAAACCTCTCTGGCCAAATCCTGTAACTCGTCTTTTGCAAATATTGGAACCTCCTTGAACATGACAGCATTTCGAAAGCTGTGTGACAGCTTTTTATTCAATCAGAGTATACCTGTTGACATGGTCTATAATAAAAGCAGCTTTGTATTGACCGGTAAAACGGCAAAAGATCAGATTCCTCAGACTGTTATCGGACAGGGACAAACTCAGATTACGCCTCTTCACAATGCACTGATTGTATCTGCCATAGCCAATGGTGGTGTTATGATGAAGCCTTATGTCGTAGACAGCATTGAAAGTCAGAGTGGTGAAATCGTAAAGAAATATCTGCCTGAAATGTACAAGACAGTAATGACTCCGGAAGAAGCCGAAATACTTACGACTTTTATGAATGCAACTGTAGAAAGCGGAACAGCTGCAGCCCTTAAAAATTCCAGATACTCTGTGGCTGGCAAAACCGGTTCTGCTGAATATATGGAAGGAAAGCCGGCACATGCCTGGTTCGTTGGGTTTGCACCTGCAGAAAAGCCTGAAATTGCAGTAAGTATCATTGTAGAGAGCGTAGGAACTGGAAGCGATTATGCTGTTCCTATCGCAGAAAAAATTTTTGAAGCGTATTTTCAATCCAAATAGGAAATAATTACAGTAGAGTCCTGCTGATTCACGTTTATATCATAATAATATTATATATGTTTGTTAGTATTGCATAAATATTTGTTGAACAATTATATAATATGATGTATACTTGAAACAGATATTTGACACACCATAATACAGGAGGAATTGCGATGATTGAAGCAACGAGCTGTGGCGGTGTAGTTATTTTCAGAGGAAAGATTTTACTACTGTATAAGAACTATAAGAACAAATACGAAGGTTGGGTTCTACCGAAAGGAACTGTGGAGGAAGGAGAAGAGTATAAGGAGACAGCCATACGTGAAGTGAAAGAAGAAACAGGGACGGATGCTTCTATAATCAAATATATTGGCAAAAGCCAATATACATTCAGCACACCACAGAATACAGTAATAAAGGATGTTCATTGGTATTTAATGATGTCTGATAGCTATTACAGCAAACCGCAAAGAGAAGAATATTTTATGGATTCCGGATATTATAAATTTCATGAGGCGTATCACATGCTGAAATTCTCTAATGAGAAACAGATATTAGAGCGAGCTTATAATGAATACCTGGATTTAAAGAAGAGTAATTTGTGGGGTAACAAAAAATACTTCTAACAGGGTATTATATAGATTGTTTGGGCGTGTGTGATTAATCAGGACGGAACGAACTAAGAGAGAAGGGCAGTTAAAATGCTGCCTGTTCTCTCTTTTTTATGTAATAGGAAATTACAACTTGGTAGAGTATATTTTCTTACTTTTTCCTTAAAGTTACGGGTGATTCTTGTAAATATATAGTGAATTTTTTATAATAGTATTACTAACATGAGCAGACAGAAAGAAGCAGGAGGAGGAACTCTTAAACGGTAGTTGAAAGGCGTTTTCAATGAGTTTATTAAATATCATAGTGAAGAAATGATATTTGGAAATGGAGTATGTATGAAAAAAAACCGGTTAGTAATAGTTATATTTATGGCTGCACTGGTACTGTTTGCAGGGTGTGCATCAAAAAGTAATACAGGGTATTCCTACGATACCAATAGTCTTGAAGTACCAGATGGGGATAAGAGCGGGGGAAATGCAGGAGTTAAGGGAGACCAGCCAAGGATAGAAACGACCGCTGTTAATCCGGAAGAGGCAAAGGCGGAAGGGGAAAGTGAATTAAATGATTCTGCAAGAAAGCTCATAAGAAAGATATCCATTGAATATGAAACCCTTGCGTTTGAAGATTCTGTCAAGCTGGTGACGGAAGAATTGAAAAAGGCCGGAGGATATATTGAGAATTCCAGCATACATGGAAATGTAATGGATAAGAGCAGTTCCAGATATGCGGAATATGTCATGCGTATCCCTGTAGAGAAAGTGGATGACTTTATCAGCATGGCCGGGGAAAACATGAATCAGGTAAGCCGTAATGATTCTTCGGAAGACGTAACTTTGAAATATGTTGATACCGAAAGCGAGTTAAAGGCACTCGAAATTCAACAGGAGAGACTGCTGGCACTCCTTGAGAAGGCTGATAAGATTGAAGATATCATAGCACTGGAAGAAAGACTTGCTACGGTGCGTTATCAATTGGAGCAGAATGCCTCTATTATACGAACCTATGATAATCTGGTTGAGTATGCAACCA
>DJJW01000035.1:0-72109 GCA_002434335.1 Lachnoclostridium sp. UBA6558
TACGTTATTGACACAAGTCCACAACATAACTTTAATTATTAATTAACCCTTTAAACATAATTGTTTGAAGGGTTTTGTCGTTACTATAAAAGAAACGACATTACAGCTAAAACGACAAATGAAATCATCGTTGTATTGTCTTTAATTTTTATCATGTTGTATATATACTATAACTAAAGAAATATATAATTAGAAGTATTATCCATTAGATGGTATATTGGAGATAACTGTCATATCAATAACGAGAAATTATTTTCAGAAAAAATGAAGGATAAAATACTTGGTATAATCAGAGAGAAAGAATGGGAGACACAAATGATGCAATTAACTGATTTCATTAAAATGCCGAATGTCAATAAAACGAAATAAAATTTAATATGAATGCTGGGGATGTAAATAAACGAGCTTGGGATTTGCTATTAAAAGATGATTAAATGAATATCATTATGTCGTTTCTAATGTAAATAATCTAACTTTCTTTTTCGTAGGACTATCTTGTATCGACTCTTTGAAATTAGCAATCTTTGTTGACATTTAAAAAGGATTAAGATACCATATTTTAGACACAAAATTTGGTATACATAGGAGGAACTTATGAACAAAAGAAAATTAACAACACTCTTAGTGTTAGTATTGATTATGGTACTACTGCCTGTAAAGAGTTTACAAGCAGCTAGTAGCAAACCCGTTACAATAAAGAAATTCTCTGATATGTTAATTAAATCCACAAGTTCAGAAAAGAATATTAAAAAAGCTGTTTTAGAAGAAATTCAGAATAAAACTCTGTTTCCTAATGTGAGTGCTGAAATAACCAACCAAGAGGCTGCTTATCTTCTGGATAAAGTGTATCAGATATCAAATGCTAATGCGGATAAAAAAAATACCGGAACAAAAGATTGGGTTAACACAATATCATCATTCGTTATTCCTGTAAAAGCTGGAAATTTCTTAAAAACTGAAAAAGAAGAGTTATACAACAACGCTGAAACAAGCCTTTTGGTATTTGAAAAAGCAGAACTGTTATTAGAAGAACTGAAAGTTAAATATCCGGAATATGATATTCAGGCCGGAGAGGTAATAGAAGCAAGCTATAAACCCAAAAATTATAATATTAACTACTTATTTAGCTTTACTACAGAAGCTATCCAATTCCCTACTAGTTTTGAGCCTAATAATACCACTACAATTTTCTTTCCTTTTAAAATTACGGACTACATTTATTCGGGTAAAGATAAAAAAATGATCTTAAATGATCTTAAAAACAATTATAAAGCAGAATTCAAAGAAGATCAGACAGACTACAAAAAGATCAGTCTCACAACAGATGATATAATTGAGCGTATAAAAGAAAACGAAAGAATTACGGATATAAAAAAAGCAAAAAAATACTATCGAGAAGCAATATACCGTTGTTATGGCCGTGGCATAATGACCGGCTTTTCAAACGGTAAATATACAATGGGCCGTAGTTTTAAACCCTTTGGTAAGGTTAATACAGAGGATGCTGCCATGTATATTAGCAGACAGTTGGAAACGGAACAAAGAGGAAGTTTTACTGCAGATGGACAGCTGATTCGAGCAACCAATCTTCCTTTTAATTCAAATGAATGGAAATACATATTAGACAGTGTTCCCAACGAGTTCTATACTTTAAGATACAGTCATGAGACTGTTGAAGCTTTATTTGGAACCGGATTGAATTTGAAAGAAAATCAGAAAAAAGTAGTTTATTCCAAGGCATTTTCGGATATCTATTATCCTGCAGCTAAGTCTTCAATGTCAATGGATAATATGCTTGAGGATGTAAGAGATAATTTATATTTAAGATTAAATACATCCTATAAAACAATTAATAGCAAGTGGTTATCTCAAGTAACTGAAACGCTGGATTCTTTCCCGTATATAGGAATGTCTCAGGAAGATGTTTATTTAGATAAGAATAATAAAAAGGTCACCATAAGATATGATAAAAAAACAAAATATAAAGAATATGAAAAGCTATTGAAGAAGAACAAAGCGTCGATAAAGTCGGAATCAATATATGTTAACCCGGACTATATCTATTATGATGGTTCCTATATGATGATACGCTGTTATGTTAAATTTAAGATTAATTGGACTGGAAAAGTAAAAAATCCCAACGAATTATTATTTAAAGATTATGGTGATACCGTACATTTAGATGGACTTAAAAGTGGAAAGTCAATAGAAGGGATTTTTGATGTGAAAATTGACTTACCTTCAACTTCAAAAAAAATACCTATAATGGCATTTCACAGTGATTTTTCGGGTGGACCTATAAACAGCATTCAATATCTAAAAACAAAGAATGTATATGGTTTCAAATATATAAAAGACCATAAACTAGTTCCCTACAAAAAGGGAAATGTATGGAATTGGAAATGATATAGTCTCAGAAAATCTACTTTAATTTGACATTAAGAGACATTATTTCCTTGAGTTAATAATTTAGCAATAGTATAATGACTAAAAAAAGACAGATAATGGGAGACATATTGTAATGCAAAAACAAATGAAGAGAATAATAATTGGTTTGCTGTGTATAGTCCTGTTAAATATCGGTTATAAACCGTTGACATCAAACGCAGCGACATCAGGGAAAGACATAATATGGGAAAAAATAAGTAAGGAGTCAGAAAGTGGGAATCTAACGGATATTACCTATAATAAGAAAAAAATTTACATAGCGGTTGGAGATGAAGGTACAATATTGCGTTCCAGCAATGGTTTGGACTGGAAGCGAGTATCAATGCAGACAACATCTAATTTTAAGTCAATTACAACCAATGGAGAGGAATTTGTTGCAGTTGGAAGTGATGGAATGATTATAAAATCAAAGAATGGCAGTTCATGGTCTAAGGCAACTGTAACTTTTAATAAAAAATTAACATATCAAAATATAACAGGCAAGAACCAAAAATATAATGATAAAAATTATAATATTAACTGGAAGAAGCAACCTAAGCAAAACGAAGTGGAATTTCGAGATGTAATATGGGATGGAAAAAAATACGTTGCAGTTGGTCATTGGCAGGTTGATACAGGTTCACTAAGATCAGGAAAGTATTCCGATTTTAAACAAGCCAGTTTGTATAGTGATTTTGTTGCAACTTCGTCAGATGGGATGAAGTGGAAAGCTGATTATACTGGTATGGAGAATATGGAGTCAGTGGTATATACTGGTCAGAAATATTTAATTACATCTGAAACACAAATAGCATATTCAGCGGATTTAAAAAAATGGAAGATAGCCACACCTAAAGTACGTGGAACCATCATGGAAATTATTTATGCAAATGGAAAATACGTGATGATTAACTGGGATGGAAGCGTAGATTCTATGGGAGCAGCTATACATACTTCGACCAACGGAACAACATGGAAATCAGTGATTAATCCTACTAATTTAGGTTCATTAACCCATAAAGTAGATGATACTATAAAGAAATATGGGAAAGCAAATGGATTTGCCAATCTATACATGCGAACGGCAATTTGGGACGGCAGTAAGTATGTTGTTGCGGGTTATAAAGGGATGGTATTAACATCAAAAAGTGGAGCAGCATGGAAAATGCTGAATAATTCTTGGGAAGTTTATTACAAGGCATGGGGATATACAGATCAGGCAGGAGAAACTGCTAATATCAATAAAATGGTTTACGATGGAGAACAGTATATACAGGTTGGAAACAATGGAACCATACTTGTAACAAAGGATTTAACAGAGGGGACTGTTGTTAGAGAGCGATTGCCTGCAGACTATACCAAGGTTGTATATGATGGTAAAAATAGATATTTTGCTTATGGTACCGAAGAAAGTGAAGGGGTATTAGAGTCAGCAAATGGTTATAGTTGGACAAAAGTTGACTTTGGAGATAATATAAAGGGAATGAATACAGAAACCATTGTAGCACATAATGGAACAGCACTGATTGTAGGAAATACAAGTGCAGACAATGGTAATTGCTTTTACTATTATTCGAACAAAGCAGGGGATTGGAAAAAGATGAGCTTCTCCGATGAGTTTTCCTATACATATGGTTCGCAATATTTAAATGGTAAATATCACATATTTACCAGACATGGGTTAATTACTTCAACGGATGGTAAAAAATGGAGTGGTTATAGTCTAACAAATACAATGCCGCAAAAAATTATTACCAACGGAAAAACATATGTTGGAATCAGAGCGACACATGATTTTTCCAAGAATATATGGGCAGGTAGTTTGTATATATCAACTTATTATAATAAATGGACGAGTGTGAAGGTGAAAAAAGGAGGTAAAAGCTATTATTTATCAGCTGCTGATGTAGTATGGACGGGTAAGAAATTTGTAACCATAGGTGGAAAATTGCTTGAAGATGATATTTTTAGCAATGATTATGTAGTTGCAACATCCTCTGATGGTAAAAAATGGACTATTCAAGACAGCGAAAAAGATTATGTGGCAGGTACCTATGGAAATAAAACCTTCCTGGCATTCGATAATGGTGGAGATTTATATGTATCTACAGATGGAGTGAAATATACAAAGAAGAGCAAAATAACCAGTCAAAAATTAGCAGGCGGACTTTGGGATGGCAAGAAATTTATTATAGTGGGAGAGATGGGCGTTATGTTTGCTTCTTCCAAATCAAAAAATGATACAATACCAAAACAAAACGATTATATAGAGAACAAAAGAGATTATATACTTAAGTACTAACAACATGTCTCGTGTAGTTTCTGTTAAGGTTATAGAAAAATAAAAATTCATTTTTTAAACATATAACTTATAGCAAATTAAACAAATGAAGAATATAAAATTATTGATTGATTATCTTCTTCATTTGTTTATATAATTTAATATATTAACCAAATAACTAAATAATAGAGGATTTTATATTTGGGTTAAAAATAAGTGTTTGAGGGGTTTCGTCGTTACTATAATAAAAACGACATTATCACTACAACGACAATTGAAATCATCGTAGTATTGTCGTTCAATCTTTATCATATTGTAATTAAAACTATTAATTGTTAAGATATGTTTTTAATAGATTATTTTAATGTAATATTATTGTTAATTTCTTGAAATGAATCCTTATACTTAATATTAGCTGTAATATGATTATTTAATTCTTTAACTTTAATATTTAAATTATAAACACCATTGGTTGATGGCATATAGGCAATAACATTTTCTGACTTTTCTCCAGATACAGTAAAATTAACTTTTATAGAGTAATCTTCTTTGGGATATTTTTTTATGTTTATTTTATAATGCTTTTCAGTTAGATAGTTTAGATTATCTGTTGAGTATATCGTANNATTATAAAGATAAATACTTACATTATCAATTGTTATATTTGCGTTATTTTTTATATATAAATTAATTCCTTTGTTTTTCTCTGAAATATAAAAAAAAATGATTAATATAAGTAGTGCTAAAGTTAAAAGTACTGATATAATTTTCTTTTTCATTATTGTCCTCCTTGTAATAAATAACAAATATATACATAAATACACAAATAAGCTTTACACTCGTCATTTTCAAGTGTATAATAAAAGTGTAAAATAATAGAAAAAATATTTTTTCCTATTATTCGTGCACAAGTTTGGAATAATCCGTAACTTTATAAATTGATAATACTATTATATATTATCTTAGAATTTTTTTCCACTATTTGGAGGTAAATAATTAATGAAAAGAAAAATCTTCTCAGTCATAATGACTTGTTCACTTATTTTTACTAGTTTAATAACTTCTATACCTGTTCATGCTCATGATTCTATTGTGGAATCAAATGAAATTTTAGATGAAAGTGAACCCATAACTACTGATGAACTTTCTGAATTTCTTGGACTAGAACCTAATAAAATTTACATAACCGCAGATTACCTTAAGTACCTTAAGTCAAGCGACTTTGAGGAAGCTGACATTGAGTTGGACGAATATTCCTTAAATAACCCCAATTTGACATTAGATGAACTAAATCAAAAGGCAGCAGACATACTTATCAATAAATCTAACCAAAATAAAAATTCCTATAGTACATATAAGTATCTCCCGGAAAGTTTTTATGACTTAAATCCAGAAGAAGTACTTTTAGTAGGACTTTATCCAAAACATGCATTAGGTGTTTATAGTTGCTCCACTAAAGCATTGTCTGAAAGTCAAAGATTATATAATAATAATAGTGCAACACTAGTTGATGGTAATGGTGATGCATTCAGGCATGCTTATTGGAATGTACTTATGGTAAAGGATTTTATTGGTTTAGAACTTACAATAGGCAGAGCAACTTCTGTAGCACAGTTATTTGCTGATGCTCATGAAACAGCTTCTAGTGGAACTCCAAAAGAAATGGATCTATATAATAATATGGTTGGTAGAAATATTGCTACTGAACAATATGAGGGATGGTTTTCTTTCCCTTCAGATTCATCGCTCTCAAGCACCGTGCTACAAGAAGTGAAAAATGGACGTATGCGAAGAATTTCTAAAGTTGACGGAAAAATATATGCGACAGATTCAAAATTGGACTGGTAATTATAGCAATACAATGAAAATAAGTAACAAATAATTCTATGATATTCCAACTTGTGCACTAACTATTTATGATTTATTTAAGATATAAATCTATATTAGTAAAATAATAATTATTACTTTAAAAAAGCTGATGAATTTTACATCAGCTCTTTTTTAATTATTAGGAAACTTCTCAAATCTTAAAAAATAATGTTTAATGAGAAGAAAAAAAATGGCATAACAAAAGAACAAATGTGATGATTTGTCATGATATTGCTTTACATTTTGTCGGTTTGTCAAACATATGTTACACCATACCTAATAAAATCAAATAAGAATGTCTGTGGTGATTTCCATCCCAGAGGTCTCATTGGAAAACGGTTATAATCTCTTTTGTTATATGTATTTAGTTGATAACTAAAGTCCTCAAATGAATAGAAGGTATGTGTCGCATAGAAACGTTCATTGTCTTTTCTGCGGCTTCTTTCTACCTTGCCATTGTGCCTAGGAGTAAACGGACGTATCAGTTTATGATGAATGTTTAGTTGATTAAGACGAACTTCAAAAATTGTCGGCGTTTTAACTTTATCTCCGGATGCAAGATGTTTTGTAAATTCCATACCATTATCTGTTTGGACACATGACATCGGAAAAGCTTTAACAAGATGCTCTAAGAATTTCATTGATGAAATACAGTACTATGTTCTTCAAATGCTTCAACGTAGCGCCACCTAGAGAATTCATCAATAGCAGTATACTGATAAAACTTTTGTCCCTTAGCTTGATTTACCAGACAAACGGAAGGCACGAACTTAACATCTACCTGAATCCTTTGGCCGGGATATGACATTTGTTCATAAGGCTTAGCTTTATATTTCAATCATTATTACACACAGTTTAAGCAACGAAAAAGATCTGCGGACACTTGAACGAATCAAGTTATCCAAAGCTAATATTTAGATGAAGTTTTACCTTCTTATACACCGATACTTTCTTGGAAAAGTTAAGACTGTAATCTTGAGTGGAAGGCTTCTCCCAAAGACAGAAGCGAAGGAGTAGCCGATTGCCCATATTGTTCGGGTAAAAAAGCTATTCCTGGAAAAACCTCTTTTAAGGCACTATACCCAAACATGGCTATAGAACTTATAGACAACGTTGAAATTAATTTAGATGAAGTTTTACCTTCCTATACGCTGATACTTTCTTGGAAATGTTTAGACTGTAATCTTGAGTGGAAGGCTTCTCCCAGAGACAGAAGTGAAGGAGTATCTGATTGTCCATATTGTTCGGGCAAAAAAGCCACCCCAGGAAAAACCTCTTTTAAAGCTCAAAACCTATCATTAATGAATGAATGGAAAGAGTTAATAACTTATTTATAGATGCTGATTCAATTCTAGAAAATTACAGTCAAAATGTATGGTGGATTTGCTCAAAATGCAAAAGCTCATACGAAATGAGTCCAAAAGCAAAACTAGTATATTATAAACGAAGACAAGAATCTTGTAGTTACTGTAAAGGTTATAGAAAAAACAAAATACATTTCTTTTAACATATAATAAAAACAAATGAAGAATATAAAATAATAATATTTTTTATATTCTTCATTTGTTTTGATAATTTAATATATTAACAAAACGACAAAATAATAGAGGATTATGTATTTTGGTTTTAACGATAGAAGTATCAAAAACGACAAAACTAAGCCAAAAAATTTTTTTTGGTTATAAAAATTAACTTGGATATATAACACAGAGTAACACTACCAACTATTCGCAAAACGCAAGTTTAACGAATAGTTGGCAATCCAAAAGAAGAAACAGCCTTTAAAGCTGCTTTTGGAATTTAGAATTCAATTTGCGATGACTTGTTTCATGTATTGATTATAGGTGGCATATGGTGTAGACTGTGCGAATGCACGAAAGGCAATTAGTCCCCTGCTGTTCAAGGGGTCTGATTGGTTTTCCTGGGTCTTGCCTTTACCGTATGTGGGTTCCTGTTGTCAATACTTTAATCGATGGCAAGTAAATTAGATCTAAAAAATACTTGCATAAAATTTACTGTTTTGATATATTGAGTTAAATAATACAGTTTCCTATCAGCGCGCCAACGCTGATAAGCGACTGGAACGGTATCACGACTACCATTACCAGTAAGACTTCACTGTAAAGCCTTTATAGGTCTATTTTACGTTATTTGCGGTCTTTCTGTCAAGCGACTATATTAGTTTGCCTGTATGGTGTTTTCGTATACCGTATAGGCTTTTTTAGAGTTTAAAACTAATATTAGGGGGTCTTGAAAATGGTTGATGAAAAATTGATGAAAAAGGTTGAAAAGCTGACCGATGAAGAATTACGTCGAGAATATTTTTTATTTGACAAGATATATGAATTTGATGAAGTTTATAAGAGTATGCTTATTGGCGAATTAGATGATTTGAATGATGCTGTTGAGAGGGAATGTGCTAAACGATTTTGTATACAGGAAAGTGCCCAGGTTATAAAGTTTGCTGTTGTTGGGGAAGAAATAAGGTAGGTGGGGGCTCCCCCATCTGGGGGAACCCTCTCCTACCTCACTACTTGACAATAACAACACAACTAGGTACTTTTTGTTTTAGAGGGGGGGACCTCTTGTATGTATGTTATCATTTATGGGCAATTATGGCAACAAAAAATACATAGTGCTGCACTTCTTTGAAAGGGGGTTAATGAATGCATCCAGCGGAAACGTCTATTAGGAGTGATATTTCTAACTTAACGAAACATAGAATTGCTCCTATCACAGAGGATATAAAAAGAGATATTAAGTACGCATATTGGCATGGTTTTATCGATGAAAGTTTAAGCAAAGAATTGTTAAATCTCTTGTCACAGAAAAGAGATAATGTATTTGATTATTAAGATTTGTCAATTTGTAGTGCAATTTCAATTTCTGCATTTAGATCCTGCAGAAAAAATGTGATACAAAAAATAAGGGGGCTATAATGGATAATGATTTAAAGAAATTTATTAGTATCATAGGTCAGCGATTTGATAAGTTTGAGGAACGTTTGGATATTCTTGAATTTAAAATTGATAGGGTTTATAAAAGTCTTAATGATTTAGACCTTAAGGTATTTATGTTGAAAAATGATATACGAAAATAATTGTCAGATAATTGTACTAAATATCGCAAGTTTAACGAATAGTTGGTGGTGTTTTCTTGTAAGAAGGGGTATCAAGTATAATTTTTGGCCTTTTAATACATGATTAAATATTCAGTATCAAATTGTTAAATATTACTTAATTGCAGACATTTAATATACTATCTCTTTTTATAAGCAAACAATCCTTGCTTTCTTCTTTTTGATTTGATATTTTTCTCCTATATTAAATGTATAACTATTTACCAAACTATACTCTGAAATAAATAATCACATGTTATATAAAAACACATTCCAGACACACAATATGTACCAATGCCTTTTATTAAAGTCTAGTTATGCAATTACATTCACATAAGCTTTTCACTCAATACTTATATTCAAAAATAACACGTCATTAGAATTTTATAATACTATACTGCAAAACTTTATATATCCAATATTTAATCGATGATTTAACGAATTATAAACCACATATAATTAAACATTCTATATCTTAAATAGTTACTTTTTCATTATAACATTGTTAAATAATTAACAGTTCTATTACATTTCTTTATCCGCAATCATATAGTAATAAATATCTTTTATTAAGCATAATTATTTTCTACATAATATTTAGAAATAATATCTGCACTATACATTCAGTTCACCGCTGAATATAATATAATCGCCTGCATATTCATTAGTAATTTCAAGTGAAATATCACGGTATTGGTCTTTTGCCTATAATTTCATTCTGTATAATCTCGGGAGCTTTAAATTCCATATGGCTGTAAATCAGATCACCACCACGTCCCCATTTATCACCATATGCCCAGACACCGCCATTGTCATTGCCTTCAAATATACTAAAGGTTTTGTCCATAATTCCTTTTTCTGAAAGCTGCTTCCTGGCATCTTCTATTTTCGCATTAAAATCTGCTAATATCTTAACTGGCCTATGTTTCTTTATTTAGAACCTTTCCAGGAAAGGTAATTCTTTCCTCCATACTGAGTTCTGTAAATGGAATAATTATGGGTAGGAGCAATTTTTGATACTTTGTCATACTGCTCCTCCGTTTACTACAAGTATTAAATCCAGCTCATATGTCATAATATCTTCTGATTCAAAGCTTGCCCATACTGGAAAATAATGCCATGAGTTAGAATCTCCTAACATATTATAACATCTCTTATTATCTTTGTATATGGAAGCAATACCAAAGCTGCTTTCTATCCTTAAATTCTCAGTCTTTTATTAAGTCCACAGACCAGTCAAATCCGTAACTGACATTAAAGGTGTCCCGGAAATTTCCCAGACTAATGGCAATTCCAACCTTCATCAGTTCATTGGTATAAACCAGGGATTTTCCCCTTTCAACAAAACCAAAAGATTTAACAAAAGGAAGCTTCTCTTGGTATACCACAATATCTCTGTGCTTGATGATTACCTTTAACACATCCCCATATTCAAAGCCTTGTTGAAGCAGCTCCGCTACGAGTATATTACTCCACAGATTCCCGAAGTTGGGATCACTGCTTTCTAATATCCCTGCTGCCCTATTCGCAGTAATTACAGGTTTAGGTATATGATGTATGACAATATCCTCAACGGAATAAGCAGGACCTACTTCCTCATAAGAAATGATACCGCTTGCAAGTTTGGCAGCACAGTAACCGAATAAATCCCTTCCGTGAAATACGCTGGTACCTAAGGTTGTTTGGAGCCGGTTAACGGTCTCATCTATTTCTCTGACCTCTTCAATGCCTGCATATTCCTTCATATGAGTTAATGTGCCGTTATCCGGTGTGGCGATGTAATAGCCGTCTTTTGTCTTTGCAATGCAGGCTTTTCTTGAAGTACCTACCCCCGGATCTACTACTGAAACGAAAATAGTTCCCTTCGGCCAAAAACCAACCGACTGATACAGCCGGTAAGAAGCACTCCAGGTATCAAAATGAGGAATTTCATGGGTTCCGTCAAAGATTTCTAAGCTGCGGTCTATTGTTTTAACGACACCGTACATGGAACACACGGCCCCTTCTTTATAAGTAAAGTCTGTCTGGAAAACTAAAATTGGTTTTTCCATATGTTTGCATCCTTTCTATGAAATACCACCTTTTCTTAACTCTTAGATGACTATAAACTTTAATAAAAGGTATTTAATATTCTAGTATTAAAATACCTATAAGAAAGAATAGCATATTTTTTAGTTATTCGGCTAGAGTAATTTTATATATGAGTTTTTTTTATGTTAATTAATGAATTAAGATTAATGAATTAAGATTAATTCTGCATATTTACCAAGGTATAATTTTTTTGATTCGAACAGAAAAACAACAGTAATAAATTTTCCCCAGGAAACATCTAATACTTTATAATACTCACAGTTCATTTGGGTTAATTCAACACAGTATTATTGAAACAGTATTAACATAGAATTTTCTTATTCGATAAACAGGTATATATACATATCATAATCTTACTGATAGAATTCAGTCCTGCGTAGTTTGAAATAAGGTCTCTCATTACGTATAATACTGCTTTGCTTCAAATCGATGTCACAATACAGGATTTCTTCGGTTTCTCCTGCTTTTATCAGAGTATTACCAATGGGGTCGGCAACAAGGGATTGTCCGGCAAAATTCATATTATCTTCTTCTCCGACCCGGTTACACATAGCGATATAGACACTGCTCTGCATCGCTTGAACCCTTACCTCCCATTCAAAGAGCTCCATGGGCTCACCAATTGTATTGGCTGTGGGTATTAGAATTAGTTCTGCTCCCAGCGCTGCACAGGTGCGAATGCTTTCAGGCAGATGTCTGTCAAAACAGATTACAATACCAACCTTTCCAAAAGGAGTGTCATATACCTTAAAGCCTTCATTTGAAGGAGTATAATAATCCTGTTCATAAAAATATTCACTTTGTGTTATATGTACCATTTTGGATATACCCAATAGCTTTCCGGTATTATCAATCATTAAGGAAGCATCATAATTGTGTCCCTTTTCCTTTAGATAAAAATTCGGTGAAAGAAATACCCCTAATTCCCGGCTCTTGTTTCTGAGTTCGGTTACAAAGGGATGATTTATTTCAAGTGCCTGCTGCTCCATGTCCAGTCCCTGATACTGAGGAAAGAAAGGTGTGAATTGGAGTTCCGGAAAGAATATCATATCAGCTTTATTTACTGCTGCTTCTTCCATAATGGAAAGCGCTTTGCGAAGATTCATCTCGCTGTCATTATTCATGTTCATTTGTGCTAAGGCCAGTCTCATTCTTCTTATTACCTCCTGCAGTTGAATTTATTTTTTGAAAAAGTAGTAATCCCAGAATTATAATGGTTCCTCCCAGAAAGGTTGCCTTGGTAGGTGTTTCTCCAATCATTAGAAAACCAATTAACGCAGCAATAAAAGGTGTAACGAACATAAAATTAGTAACATCGGAGGTTTTTACAGCCAAGGATAATCCTTTTGCCCACCAGATATAAGCCAGACAGCTTGGGAAAATTCCCAGAAACAAAATTACCGGCAACTGGTATGTCGGTGCGTCTAATACCTGATTACCTGCTTTTGGCAGGAAGAAAAGCAGCAATATGGTTCCTCCGAATATATTATAGGCAGTGGCCTGAAGAGCGGTATACTTCCTGAGGTAATATCTTTGAAATAAATTATAACAGCTAATACAAAAAGCCGCACCCAGCATCCAGAATACTCCTTTGTTCATGGTAAATACACCATCCCAAAGGGTCAGTATCAATATCCCGATAAATTCCACCGATATTGCAAACCAGCCTTTCAGCTTAATCTTTTCTTTGTAGAAAAGACCTGCTAATAATGCTGTAATAACCGGTGCGGTGGCAATCAGAATACTACCCGTGGCTGAAGTTAGTGTTTTCTGTGCCTGATTAAACACCTGCATATAAATAGTAAAACCTAATGCTCCTGATATGAAGAATTTCGGTATATCTTTAATCTCCGGGAGTCCAATTTTTAGAAATATCCCGACTACAAGAAGGCAGACAGAAGCTACCAGGTAACGTAGTAATCCCAAGGTATCCCCGGTAAAATGTTTTAGAGCAATTTTAGTAAGTGAAAATGCAGATGCCCATAATATAATTGTTCCAAGAGCATAAAGTTTTGCTTTATTTTGGTCATTCATAGTTGTCATTAATGTAGTTTCCAGTTGCATATTCTAACAGGAGATCGCCTACAGCCTTTCTTATGTATTGGTTACTGCTTCTTTTAAGTGTACTGTCTTTTAATGCGTATTGTCTTTTAATGTGTATTGTCTTTTAATGCCTATTGTCTTTTAATGCCTATTGTCTTTTAATGCCTATTGTCTTTTAATGTGTATTGCCTTTTAATGTGTATTGTCTTTTAATGTGTGCTGTTTTTTAATGGATACTGTCCTATTCTGTATACTGTCTTATTCTGTATACTGTATTAACATATAGACGTTATTATTATGTATACCGTTTTATTATATTCCGTGTTATTATTTATGGCATTTTATTATCTATAACGTACGTATAAATATTGGAGTAAAATGATAAAGTGAAAGTAACATTGTATGAAAGAGGTTTGTATAAATTATATATCCCAAATAGATATAAATATAGCAATAAGAAATATTATAATAATAAGATCTCCAAATATAGAGTAAGGTCAGGATAGTTAATGTATTAATTTTATAATAAGCATAAAATTTCTATGTACACTTCTTTTATATCGAAAAGCTGAATAAGAAATTATTATAAAGTAATATATCACAATGTATTACAGAACTCAATAAATTTTCTTTTTAAAGAAGCAAAATTATACCTAATATAGAGATCTTCCTAAAGGTATCAAAAGCTGCTTCTATTGCTTCACTTGAAAACTTAATACCCTGCCAGCATGGAGAATAATAGCAATCTCCTTGTTGCTGGCAGGGTATATATAATAATTCTTAGTATGATTTGAGCAAGAAAGCCTTCCACTTTTATGCTAGTCCACTTTTTTATACAGATTGACATCTCCTGGTTTTTCCATCAGATCCTTAAAATGAATCATAGCTTCTTTGAAATGGTCTGCAGACATATGCTGATCCAAGGCTTCTTTATTTTCCCATTCCTCAATAAAGGTAAAGATGTGTGAATCGGTTAAATCCTGAAATACATCATAAGCGATACAGCCTTTATCTTTGCTATTTGTATCCTTTACCAATTGTCCAGCTAATGTAATGAACTCATCTACTTTATCTGACTTGATATAATTCTTCGCTACTACTTTAATCATAGTATGTCTCCTCTGTTCTAGTAATATAAACATTAATTCGAATATAGATCTTAAGCTGAGTAAATCTCATATCAGAAAAATTGCATATACAACTATATATATCACGGATCATTATTCCTGTCAATTGACTCTTCCAATGAAGTTCTCATTAAGTCTTCCAATGAGGTTCTTATTAAATGTTACAACATAAGAATACAATACTGTTTATACTCAGAAACTTTACTAAGAAAGATTATTAAATCAATTATATAATTACAATTATGATTATGAGTTTGCTAATATGTTTAAGCTTTTAAGTTTCGCAATCCTTTAATATTGTCAATATTTTTCAGGTGGAAGGTTTCACCATCCTGACCTGTTATAGTAACCTCTGACAGGAGCAGTTTCTCTACATTTTGAATAAATACTCCCAAGCGGCTCGTTTCCTCAAGGTCATCCATCATATCTGGATATCCCTTTATAGCATTTTCGTCAAACTGAACAGTTACATTTTCAAATATCAGCTCTTCAATTTTTCTCTCCGGTAAACCATATATATAGACAGCTGCCACATGGCAGTTGATACAATGGATATTATGGAAGGCAAGTTTTTTGATTACCGGTGTTCTTTCATCTACTGGATATGCTGCTTTGTTTTGTACATAGGCTGAATGCCCATCCGGATCACAGAAGTAAAAGCAGTTTATAACAATGGGAGTCATTACTCCGTCCATTCGGATATTATCGAATACAATGTTATCAATTATTGCATCCTCTCCTCTGCCTCTCCTGGTTTTTACACGCAGTCCTCTGTCTGTATGAAGAAAAAGGCAGTCTCTGACGGTTATATTCCTGACACCACCTGCATTCTCACTTCCTATTGTTACCGAGCCATGTCCATCCTGCATACAGCATTGTCGAATGGTTATATTTTGAGAAGGTGTTTTAAACTTTCTGCCAAAATAAATCTTGCCGGATTTAATTGCAATACAATCATCTCCTACGCTAAAGAATACCCCTGTAATTTCAACATTATTACAGGATTCCGGATTCAAGGCATCCGTATTGGGTGAATTCTTAGGATTTAATATACTTAATCTGATAAACTTTAGTTCTGAACAGAAATAAGGATGCAGGGTCCAGCTGGGGCTATTAATTAATACGACTCCTTCGATTACAACATTTTTGCAATTACTTAGGAATATCAGCCTTGGCCGGTAGGCCATGTTCTTTTCCTTAGGCTTATCCCACCAGTTGGTTATATCCGCATTACCGTCAATCTCTCCTTGTCCGTATATTACTACATTTTCCAGATTCATACCCTGAATAACCGCAGAAAACATGGTTAAGGGGTTTCCCTCCCAGGTTCCCAGGTAACAGGTATCCTCTTCCTCATAGCTCTGTATACGTCCGGGTATTATGGGACGTTTTTCTCTTTCGGTAAAAGCCTTTAAGATGGCTCCTTTTCCTAACTCCAGTTTTATATTACTCTTTAGGAATAAAGTAGTAATACGATAGGTTCCTGCCGGAATAAAGATTCTTCCGTCTATTGGACAGGACATAATAGCAGCTTGTATAAAGCAGGTGTCATCGTTGATGCCATCTCCTTTCGCCCCAAAATCCCTGACATCTAAACTAAAGGATTCCTTCTCTGTCTGAAAAAATATACTGCTTTCATTTAACTCACTTTTAACCGTAAGCTTATATGTACTATCAGGTTTTAATTCATAGATGCTGTTAATGACCCGTTCTGTATTTCCGTATTCCTTATCGTTTATAAAGAGCTTATAACTTCTATTTGTATAAAATACGCCACCCTCTTGTATTTCAAACACGGCATTTCTTGATGTCTTGAAAAGTATTTGAAGTTCCAAATCTCTGCCTCCTAAGCTAAATCATACGTCAGGTTATTTATGCAGCATTTTGATTTGCGCATAAGTCATCATTAAGGCACCAATACCTTTCCTGTCATCCTCCACAATAGGTTCAGAAAGATAATAGAGGATACTGCCATCTCGTCTTGTATCACTTTCGGGACCAAGTCCTGCAACGGAGCAAATACCGGTAAGTTTTATAATTCCGTCCTCTTCTCTCAAACGATTCTTAACGACAGATTCAAAAATTTCAACTCCAGTCGACAGATACTTCTCTTTAAGGAGTGCTCCTAAGGAACAGCCTTTTAAGATAGCATAAGATATCATAGTAGACCCGGAAGTTTCAAGATAATTTCCCAGAACCTCCGGATGATCTATTACCTGATAGAACATCTTACTAGCAGGATCCTGATATTTTAAGATACCCTTTACTCCTTCTCTTAAAAGTTCCTCAAGGATTACATATTGTTCAAAAACCATCTCATTCATTTCACTAAGAACATCAGTGAGCGCCATCAGATACCAGCCAAGTGCACGAATCCAGAAATTTGCTGATTTTCCTGTAGCTTTATCCGCCCAGAATATGGTCTTTGACTCATCGCAGCCATGATAATACAGTTCTTTTTCTTTATCAAACAAGAATTTTCTGGCAGCTACAAACTGGTCTATGATATCATTATAGTTCTTCATATCATTAAACTTTGTTTCATACATCATATAAAAGGGAAGAGACATGTATAACCCGTCCAGCCATACCTGATCCGGATAGATTGCCTTATGCCAGAAGCTTCCGCTTTTTGTCCGGGGCTGGTTTCTGATCTGTTCCATCAGGACTTCGATGGCATTCTTATACTTTTCCTCTCCCGTCCAGGAATAAGCATTGAATAGTACTTTTCCGGAATTGATATTATCAAGATTGTATTTGCTTATATCATAACCCTTAATAGAGCCATCTTCAGCAATGAACTGATCTAGATAATCCAACACGAATTGTTTATAACGTTCCTCTTTTGTGGCTTGATATAGATTAGCGCACCCAATTAAGACACAGCCGTCTTCATACTTCCATATATTATCTGACTTCGGGAAATTATCAAGAACTTGTGTAATATATTTATCTATTAGCATACTATCCTCTTTTCTTATTCCTTTACAGCACCCATATTGATTCCTTTTACAAAGTACTTTTGTAAGAAAGGATACAGAATCATAAAGGGTATGATGGCTACCATAATAGCAGCACTTTTAACGGTGTTCTGATATACACCTGCCGAGGAGGCAGCTGCCAGAGAGGTATCTTCAATAATAAGATTACGAAGCATTACCTGAAAATTTCTTAAGTTGGCATCTGATATGTAAATGGTAAAGTTGGTATACTCATTCCAATAACTAACGGCAAACATTAAACCAATGGAGGCAAGGGCAGCCTTGGATAATGGTAATATTACAGAGAGGAATATTCTCACCGGGGAGCAGCCGTCAATGGAGGCAGCATCAAATAGACTGTTAGGAATTCCCTCGAAAAAGTTCCTCATTAATACAGTATTATAGACATTTAAGCTGGCCGGCAAGATAATTGCCCATAAGCTGTTTATCAAATGATAATCCCTCATAGCCAGATAAGTAGGAACCATACCACCATGGAATATCATGGTAAAAAGTAACAGATAACTTAAAAAAGTTCTTCCCGGCATCTCATACTGCATCAATACATAACCTGCTATGGTTGATACTGCCAGCCCCAGTAATGTTCCGACTAATGTAACGTAGACAGATACAAGAAAGGGTTTATAAAGTGCAACTGTTGAAACAATAATCTTGTAACCGCTTATTACCGGCTTATTCGGCCAAAGGTTAATACCGTAATTTGCCGTGGCATCAATAGAATCTACAAATATCTTTAATAAAGGTACTACGGTTATCAAAGTGATTAAAATAAATATAATATAAATTAAAAGATTAATATTTAAGATATTTTTGATTTTCCGCTTCTTATAATAGCTGCTGTTTTGATTCATCCTATTTTCCTCTTATTCCGCCGCTTTTAACGGCATAAAGTCTCCAGGTAGCTGTGTAAACTTAAAGCTGTTGACAGCCTGACCTTATAAAATTCCTCTTCCGCGTACTTTCTTGCTGGTATGGTTGCACAGTAATACCAGGAAACACCCTATTACCGATGAAAAGAGACCAACTGCTGTAGTATAACCGAAATTGGGAAGAGGTGTTGTCAGAGTCTGCCGGTAGATATAAGTCTGGAGAACATCTGCCACATCATAAACCTTCGGACTGTATAATACGAATACCGATTCAAAGAGATTCATAATCTTAGCCAGATTAAGAATTAATACGATAATGATTGTCTGGGCAAGGCTGGGCAAGGTAATAAAACGCATTTTATCCCATCTGTTTGCACCGTCAATGGCTGCTGCCTCATATAGCTGAGGATCTATTCCGGTTAAGGTTGCAAGGAATATGATAGTTCCCCAACCCGTTTCTTTCCAGATATTCACTACATAATAAACCTTACGCCACCAACCGCTTTCATTCATAAAATAGATGGGGTTATCAATGATTCCGATGTGAATCAATACTTCATTCATAAATCCATGCTGGGGTGAAAGTATAATAGAAAAGATTGATGCAACTACCACCCAGGAAAGAAAATGGGGCAGATATATAAGTGTCTGAAAGAATTTCTTTGCTGCCAGATTCGCTACTTCATTTAATAAAAGGGAAACGACTACAGATACGAAGGTGGTTAAAACCAGCTTCGTAGTACTGATGATAATAGTGTTTTTAAATGCTATCCAAAACTGGTGATTGGAGAAGAGTTCTTCAAAATTAGCAAAGCCTTTGAAATTCGGTCCTTTGAACGGTGTATATTCAAAAAATGCGAACCGTATCCCCAGCATGGGATAGTAAAAAAACATGAGTGACAATATGATTACAGGAATAATCATGATATAAAACCAACGGTATTTCCATATATTTTTAAACCGGCTGTTTCCTTTTAGCTGTTTCGCTGTTAATTTCATAGATATCCTTCCGCCTTTAATGTAACAGGGACTGAGAAGAAACACTTGTCAGTATTCTTATTCAACAGTCCCTGTAAAGTCTGCAATCTGTTATTTACTGTTTAACTCTGCTAAGATAGAATCTGATAATGAACCCTGCTCTTTCTCATATTGAGCAATTCCGTCCTCTACAGACATATCACCGGTTACCACCTTAGAGACAATGATGCTTCTGGCATCTAAGAGAGTGGCCATATAGGCGGACATGGTTTCTGTGGGTACAACCAGCGGAGCAATCTTACTGTTAGCCTGGAATAGCTCAGCGGAGGTCTTAACACGCTCATCCCTTATGGAGTATAAAGGATCTTCCCACTGTCTTGTGGTTAATACAGGATCAATATGAGCTGATAAAAAGGTATTATCCGGAACTTCAGGATCAGGAAGCTGTTTGTATGTTCCACTTGCATCCTTTTCATAATGAACGCCTTCTACACCATAAGTCCATAACATCTGTCCGTCACCGCCGTCAACCATAGATTCCATAAGATATTTAAAAACACCTTCAGGATTCTTGCTGGCACTGGTAATAGCCCATACCGGCGGCTGTCTTTCAATATAATTGCCTAACTCAGCAATAGGAGGAAGTGCAGTAAGCTTTGCATCGGGATAGGTTGACTGAACATTCTGTTCCAGTGTCATATTCCATTTTCCAGCCCAGTAGGTGAATACACCTGTATTACCTGCATAGAACTTATCACGGCAGGCTGAAGTGGTATTAGTTGCTACTTCCATATCAATATAACCTTTGCTGTATGCATCTTTTAATCTGCCAAGAGCATCAGCATTTGCAGTTTCTCTGAATCCATCTGCCCAGGTTCCGTCGGCTTTCTGATAGAAATCAGGATAAGCATTCTGCCAGAACTCAGGTAAATAATTGGTATAAGGAATTTCAGGTCCAATGATACCTGCTGCAGTAACACCATAAGTGTCTTTTTTACCGTTGCCATCAGGATCATCTTCTGTAAATGCACGTAGCATTTCTATGTACTGATCGTATGTAGTAGGAACTGAAAGACCTAAATTATCCAGCCAGTCCTGTCTTACATAAGTGATACAGCCATTACCGCTGGCAGGTGCGAAGCCATACAGTGAACCGTCAATTTTAAGAGCTTCAATATTAGCCTCTTTCATCTGACCGGAAGCTTTGGCAGCTGAATTGTTCCAAGCTTCTGACATATCCCAAAGCGCTCCTTGTGTAGCATAAGCAGTGTATAACTGGTTACTTAAAATTAAAGCATCGGGGACAGAATCACTGGTAAAAGCAAGTGCGACCTGATCGCTGTAGGTGTTATGGTCAGGCTGGATGATAACCAGTTCTACACCTGTAATTTCTTTGAATCTTGCAGCAAAAGCATCCTGGCCGGAAGCTTTATCAAGCAGTGTTCCATCTACCATGATTGTAATCTTATCCGGTTTTGTTACTTCCTCTGTGCCGGCAGCTTCTGTCGCTGCTGCCTCCTTATTCCCGCTGTCAGTATTACTGTCAGACTTACCGGCATTACCATTGTCTGAGGTGGAAACGGAATTTGAATTATTTCCGTCCTTTCCGCATCCGGCTAATGCAACCGGGAATAATACTGTCAAAAGAATTAAACCTGTTGTCAGTATTTTTTTTGCTAAACTCCTTCTCATATAACAAATACCCTCCTTGATTTTTTGCAATATCAAAATTAATATCTCTTTGATATTGCCGTTTAAGAATTATATGTTTTTTGTCTTAAACTGGTTTCATCATAGCCTTTTTTATATACTTTTTACAAGGAACAATATTTGTTTTAGGGGATACATTATTTATGCTTCGTCATTATTGCTTATAAAACCCGCATAAAACCTGATCTTTTGTATACAAATGCAAATCATCTTTTTGCAGTATTTTAGACCAGGCTGCTCTTTTTCCCCTGATAAATCCACTTGCTCCTTTTCCCTTAGAACCATATTCGGCGAAATAAACCGTATTCCGTGCATGAATTTTACCCCAATCAGACCAACCTTCTGTTTTGATATGCTCACCCAAATCGCAGTTAATCAATACGACTCGCCCAAAATTTCTCCAGGGTCTGCCAAGATAAACGGATTCAGGAGGGCAATCTCCGGTAAACCGACAACAGGAAAATACATAACCATACAGACTTTCCCTTGTAGTAGATGGTGCAGTAACATAGCCATATATCATATTCTCTGTAATTTCTCTGTCTCTGTTATTTCTCGAAAAAAGCTCACAGCTTTCAAAATAAGCAGTAGAGCTGCCGAAAATAAAATCCACATCCCCTTCAATATAGCAGTTCTTAAAATAATGTCTTCCATGGATTCTGGGGCTTTTCTCTTTTGGCCCTTTAAAGCCGCCAGGCTGCAGGGGAAATGGAGGCAGCGGACCGGTAAAAACCGTATCCTGGGAAGCCAGAATACGGCAATTATTTATCTCTATATAATCTCCCTCCAAATATAAAGCAATTGCCTGACCCACAAGTCCTCCGGCCCCGGCTGTATTCTGAATCGTCAGATTTTTGATGGTAATATTATCAGCATCCACCATCAAGACAGACGTACCAAAGGTACCAAGAGGTTCTCCGGTACTGTCCTGCTTCTTTGCATAATCATCATAGCAGATAATTGTCTTCTCCGGTGATATTCCTTCAAGTATTAGAAAGGGAGTGCTAATCAATAGCTTTTCTTTATATATTCCTTCCTCAATAAAAATTCTTACGGTTGTATCTGCTCTATTGTCATTTGTTACTGCTGCATCCCGGCTTTTGCCTATTGCTTCCAGGGCTTCGCCAATAGTAGTAAAATTACCCTTCCCATTCTTTGAGACTACGATTTTCATTGTAATATCCTCATTTCTGTCAGATTCAATAATTTTTCGTGTGTAAAATAAGTATTATTTTCTTATTGTCATTCGTTTCTATACCAGGCTTTGCGGCTGTTCAAATGGTTCAAACCCATAAGATACCTCGGTATAGGCAGGCTGGGTTCTAAGTGCTGCCGGATTCGTTCCAAGAACTCTTTTAAAGGCCCTTCTAAAGGATACACAATTGGTATATCCTGTCTTTTCAGCTATGTCATTAACATTCATATCCGTTCCCTGAAGCAGCTTAACTGCTTGCTGTATACGGATATTCTCAAGATAGTCTGAGAAGTTCTGATTCGTAACTTTCTTAAACTGCAGGGAGAAATAACTTTCTGAGATATTGAATTCCTGGGAGATTTTACTTAAAGATAAGGTGCTGTCACTATAATTCTCCTGAATATAATCCTGTATCTTTTCAATAAGTCCCTGTTGCCTTTGCCTCAGCACGAAGATTTGGCATAATTCCCTGGCAATATCCTCAATGAGTTCAAAGCTTTTCTTCTGATTGAATTTCTCATCCAAATCACTTATCTTTTCCGGCTCAAAATTGTTCGGCAGCATAAAANNAACAATGTATTTCTAATGTCTGAAAGCAGCCATTTGCTCATGGTTATGGAGAGTGAACGTTCCACGAAATTCTCCAGATAGATATTCTTAAGCAGGCTGAGCATCTGATTTTCTTTACCGTTTGTAATAAATTGCAGGAGCTGGCTTTCCATTTCAATGGTATAACTGTATTGATCCATATCCTTATTGATTTCATGATATAACTGAAGAATATGCTCCGGCCCGGCGTATCCAAGTGCTTCCATAGCATGTTGTGAAGCCTGCCAGGTCTGATAGAGGTTTGTAAAAGTCTCACTGATGCCACCATAAATTACAAGAGAAAAGGTATCCTTTAGCTCACGATATGCTTTGTGAAATTGAATTCTTGCTCTGTCATAAAAAGCTGTGTCAGTACAATTATCCCCTGACTCTTCTGCCTGGGAATTCATCTGAATAAGTACCGCATAGGACTGAAAATCCGCTTCATATAACAATACCCTGTCCTCAAAATTCCTCTCCAGCACCTCTTTTATAATCTCCTGAAAGCTGTTTTTGTTTTGGACAAAATCATCTATATAGAATTCCATCTCATTCAGATAAACACCCAGGTATAACACCAGATAATTACTGTTTTCGTTATTGAGATTTAATACCTTGGCAATCTGTTCCGTTTCTATGGGCGTATCAGAAAGACCCTTCATCAATCTTGAGAGATATGCTGAGAATATAATAGGTCTCTGATGTTCTATGGTCTCCTGTAAAGTAATCTTCTTATCAATCAGCAGATTAACATAATGGTCGATGGAATAGATGACATCCCTTTCTTTTACTTTCAATGTTCCTTCTTCACCTGAGAAAGAATTCATAAGCCTTGACTCCAACTGCTTAATAGGTTTGAGATTCTTCCAACTTAAGAGTACTAACAGAATCAAACCGATTACAAGCACTAAAATAATTGCAGCCCAGTATATTCGCTGAATAAAAGCCAGATTGTGGTACACCATGGTAGAAGGCTGTACAAGATAATAGCTCCACAGATTGTTATTGGATGAAACTCTGGTTATAAGCATTTTTTCATGATTTAATGTAACATAACCGGTATTTTTATTTTCTTTTAATAGATTGGTTGTATCAAATACAGCCATTTCAGCGGAAGCAGAGGTTGATAAACGGAATATCTCTCTGCCGCTGCTATCGGTAATACTTAAGAAACCAGTATCATAGGTATTTATTCCTGCAAATAAATCTTTGAAATAATTTTTATTGATACGGTAGCATATGGTGACCGGTGCCTTCGTATAATTCCTATAAATGGACATAGGGTATGTATATAGCAGAAAATCATCACGTACATCCGTATATTTCTTTAGACTCTGTGGTTTTCCATATGCTGCCATGTCTGTCAGTAAGGCTAAATATTCCTGATAATACTCTTTCTTATACCTTTTATTATATTGATAGTACAGAATACTTTTCTCAAATTCATTGGCAGAAAGCACGTAATCCGTCTCATAGAAATAAAGAAAGACATCCTCAAAGAAAGTCATATTCTGTATGGATAATAGATTTTGCAGGCTTTTTTTAGCATCCCAGGCCTGAAGATAATAATTGTGGTCTGTCGTATTGTTGTGCATTAATTTTACAATTTCTGCATTATTGGATACTTGAGAATTGATGGATGACATGATCTTAAAACTGTTGTCCACATCGGTAACAGCCTTCTCAAGATTCACCTGATTTTCCTTCAGTAAATCTTTCTTAACGTTGTTAATACTGTAATAGTACATAATTAATCCCAGTATTAGAATAATGACAAGAAGAAAACTATAAGAACAGACCAGACGAAGCAGAAAACGGTCATTATACTTCTCTTTGAATATATTCTTACGTGAATTTCTTTTTTGTTCATCCATTGTAATCCCCCCTCACAGATAGATGTTAGTATAAAATCTTATCAAAAAACAAATAAAAGCTGTAATATATATGTAAATACTTACATTATTATCTTACTAATTATCAACAAAATAGTCAATGGTTTTTCACTTGTTTTCGTTTTATTTACTAAATGGGTTTGTAATTTTTATTGGATTACTGCTATTAACCGGTGTTTAGCTGTACTACTTGTACAATTAAAGCAGAATGAAAATATTGAGAATTCTTGAGAAATACATGATTTTTATACACAAAGCTCTGTTTGCTAATTCAGATTGGAAATACATGTTTGAGTTTTTAATAGCAAGCCATATGCAGCTAATTATTCAATTTCCCAGTTATAATGAAAGCACTTACATAATTTTTATCAAAAGGAATTATATTAATTTTGAAGTAAAAAAAAAGAAGAAATCAATAATTTAGGCATCAGACACTGTTAGAATAACTAATTAAAAATAAGAGCATTCTTTAATGCCTTACATCTTTGCATTATGAATACTCTTATTATAATATTAACTATTATTAAAAAGTGACTATGTATCAGTTGAATATATTCTTCACATCGATATGATAAATTTCGTAATTTAATTAAAATCTCTCATATCAAAGTATTCAAATTGAACCTTTCCTTTACCGCAGTTACCATCAGCTATTGCAAAAATACCTGTTCTGACGCCTACCCAGACAGCTCCCGCAGGGGTGAATCTGTTTGTCGGAGCGCTCCAGTCTTCCTCATGGATTTTATACCTGAATTCACAGGATTCATCCGGATAAAATGTCTGGCTTAGACAGATACTGCTGCAACTATTCATAACAATTTCCTTCTTTATGATTTCCCTGCGGCTTTCTCCTTCACCTTCTGATTCCAGATAAATCAATTTGGTCTCCAGTTCATTTTTTTCTACACACAGAGCGGCATATCGATTACCTATAATTACGATACCGCTTCTGCCATTCGTAAGTTCACTGATATCAAGCTTTGTTTCTGCCTGAAAGGATAACCTGTCAATTTTCCTGGTCAATACATTTGCACTGTTCCACAATTGAGCGGTGGCCTCATTTGTAGTATTAATGGGATACAGTACTAAAGAACCAGGTAACTCTGTTAAGGAAAAAAACTCTTTTTTGTAATTCGCCATCCATTGCCAGGGAAGCGAAAGCTCAGAGGCTGAGAAGTCCTCAGCTGTCCAAAGCTCCTTTAGGTAATCTGCCGATACCTCTAATGGTTTTCTGTATTCTTTAACCGGCTCTCCGATGCCATCGCCCTTATTATCAATTCCAATAACAGGCCAGCCATCTGACCATTTAACAGGCTGCAGGTGTGGTATTCTTCCATAAGCTCCTTTTTGCTGAAAATGAAGAAACCATTCCTCTCCCTCCTGTGTATCTACAAGACCTCCCTGATGAGGACCGTTAATATCTGTATCTCCCTGCTGTAATACAATTTTCTCTTCATAAGGGCCATAAATAGAAGTACTTCTTAATACAGTCTGCCAGCCGTATTTAACTCCACCGGCAGGTGCAAAAATATAATAGAAGCCATCCTTTTTATAGACTTTGGGGCCTTCGATTGTCGGCTGCGTTAATGTGCCGTCATAAATAATCCTGTCTTCTCCATATAACTGATCTCCAGCTTCATTTAATTCAAAGATTGCCAGTTTGCTCTTGATACCGGCTCGGCTGTTTGCATATGCATGAACCAGATATCCCCTGCCATCCTCTTCCCAAAACGGACAGGTATCAATTAACCCTTTGCCTTCTTTAAGGCATACCGGTGGCTCCCATTCCTTAAGAGGGTCCATTGTACTGGTCATAAATATTCCTTCGTCAGGCATTCCAAAATATATATAGAATCTGTTCTTATGAAATCGTATACTTGGAGCCCAAATTCCTTTTGCATGTGCAGGCTTTTCATAATCCTTATAGGGAAGACAGTGTACAGCATAATTCACCAGCTTCCAGTTTACAAGATCTTTTGATATCAATATTGGGAGTCCAGGCATAAAGTTGAAACTGGATGCTGTCATATAATAGGTATCACCTACCCTGATTACATCGGGATCTGAATAATCTTCGTAGAGTAAAGGGTTTTGATAACTGCCGTTTTGTAAATCCGCTCTTCTAAGTGGCGGTACTACTTTTTTAATTGAATTCATTGTATCTTCCTTTCATTCACTTCTAATTAATTCCATATAAGCACTCTTATTTTGCTTATCAGATATTACTTACTAAAACAACGAAAAATCATAAAAATTCTGCTGGAAAATTTGATTACATAGCTTGTCCCTGTAATGTAAAAATGCTACAATAAATCAAAAATGTAATAACCAATGGAGACCTTATGAATACCTTTTATCAAAATAACAAGGACGCTTTTCGATGTTATCAATCCATTAATCTGACCTATCCTTCCCATTTACATAAGCAACTGGAAATTCTGTTTGTATTATCCGGCTCAATTAATGTAACCATCGAGAATAAAAGCGCTGTCCTTCATGAAGGTGATATGTCCGTCTGTTTTCCTAATACGATACACAGCCTATGTACCCCTGATAGCAGCCGTATTATCATATTGATTTTTGACAGGTATCTTTTGGATATACCAGGAATCGATTTATCCTCGTCAAAACCTGTTAATCCATTCCTCCAAAATAATAAACTTCACAAAGATATTCCCTATTGCCTGCATGGGATGTTGGATTTAAGGGAATCCTCTGAATCCCGGCATCTTGAAACAAAGCAAAAAGCCTATCTCTCTTTAACAATGTGCCGGTTGCTAGAGATACTTACCTTTGATAAAACCTCACCCCGGACAGCCAACTATTCTGCTGACCTGGAATTGGTCCATAATGCACTGGTATTCATTGACAATCATTATAATGAGCCCATTACACTTAGCCTGGTAGCTGAGCAACTAACTATCAGTAAATATTATCTGTCGCGCTCCTTTAACAAGCAGCTTGGTATATCATTTCAGCAATACCTGAATCGACAGCGATTGCAGGAGGCACAGTATCTGCTTGAAAATACCCGGCTTAGCGTAACAGAAATATCATTTCAGACAGGCTTTGAGAGTATGCGTACCTTTTACCGTGTTTTTCAAGAGGTATATAAGATGTCACCAACTTCTTACCGTAACAAAGGCTACGAAAGACTTACTAATATGTAGATATCATAACTCCAGAAATTAAAATATTCATGCCAAAATGATATTATATTATGCCATTTCTTGCAGCGGTATTTCTAACTGCTGTTATTTGTTAGTCTCCTGCTACTTTATTATTACCGGTATTCTGCTGAATATAGGCGAGCAGTCCTAACATTATTCCATATGCTACCTTTTCCTGATAGTCATCCGTCAGTAATAAAGCTGCTTCTTTTCGGTTGGAGAGAAAACCGCACTCTACTATGACCAATGGACATTTTGAATTTCTAAGCATGTAATAAGAACTGTTTGCTTTGGCAACTCTGTGATTGCCGTCCTTTAAGGTATTCTTAGCGTAATCCTGAATTGTTTCTGCCAGCAGCTGCCCCTTCTCTGAACCCTGGTAATAGAATACCTGCAAGCCTTTTATAGCCTCCTGTGAGAAGCTGTTCTGATGGATACTGACAGCGAAAAGAGCATCCGTAGAATTTATTATGTTCACACGGTTTCTCATATCTGACCGCTTTTTATCCGAATCATTTTTGCTGTAAAGCCCGTTGTCATCTTCTCTTGTCAATATAACCTGAATTCCTTTATTCTCTAAAAGTGATTTGAGTTTTAAGGAGATACTTAAGTTTATATCCTTTTCCAATGCCTTATTAACTCCAATTTTACCGGGGTCAAAACCTCCATGCCCAGGATCGAGCACAATTGTTACCGGATTGGATTTATTCAATAATTTCTGAACCAGATAAATTCCATTATTATAAAAAAGGGTTAATATCGCCAATGTTAAACATATTGTCAGTATTGTAATAAGCTTCTTTTTCATGTCAGCACACCTATAATTATTATATATAATCTTATGTCAGTGCTTTTAATATAAGTCAGTTAATTGCTCCTGTTTACCTCCTATGCTTACATTTTTGGTCTCGAAAACTCTATTTTATATACAGGAAGTTATGGAATATAGAGGGAACACTGCTTGAAAAAGTCTGACGGTTGCTTTATAAGACATCATAATCCAATACATATAATAATGGATTCAGAACATAGAAACATTCTGAATCCATTATTGGTTAATACTTTCATTTAATCTAATGATTACTCTGCTGCCTATTCGTTACCGGTTATTTGCTCAGTCGCTTCCTGTTTGTTTGTATCTTTTGATTCCTCACAGCAATTGTGTTTGTTACCTCGAAACATCATAAATATCATTAGTCCCATCATTACCGGACAAATAAATGGAGCCACATATCCTAATATTCGTGAAGCAGTAGGACTAATTATGGTAATATACGGTATCAACGAAAGAATGAGTATGGGTAACCCACAGCACAATACCATATGAAGCATATGTTTACCCGTTGAATGATTTGCAGACTTTGCTTCATGATTATTTTTATGGCCTTTATTTTTTAGTATTCCCATTTTAAATACTCCTGTTTTCATATTTTCTTTTGGGAATAGTATAATTTAATTATGTGGAGTTTTTATGTAGATGAAGAAATTCTAGATTTGCAGAATTTTCAAAAAGAATAGCGCAGCCTTACATTACGCTATTCTTTTCAGGTATTCCGTTCTGTCTCTCGTAATCGTTCGTCACCAGCTATCCAACTATTTACCTGACCACAAAGTTGATTAATTTTCCTTTAACATAAATTGTCTTAAGGATAGTCTTGTTGTAAATTTCCTTTGCAATCTCTTCTCTTTTTAGTGCTATTTCTTTCATTTTCTCTTCCGAAACATCTGTTTCAATCTGTATTCTGCATCTGTTCTTACTATTTACCTGAATCACGATCTCTATTGTCTTGCTAGTCAATTTATCCTCTTTATATTCTGGCCAGCTGCTGTCAAAGATTGAGGTGTCATTACCAAGCATCTCCCAGATATCCTCTGAATAATGAGGTGCAAAAGGGGATATCAATCTAATATAATCCTTCAGGATATCAAGTTCAAATACAGTATTGCGGTCATCTTTCATTTGATATTCTGCTATGGCATTTCGAAATTCCATTAAGCGAGCTATGGCTGTGTTAAATTGAAATCTCTCCACATCCTCTGTTACAGCTTTGATTGTTCTGTGTCGGATTGTATCAAGAACTGGCGCTGACTCCCCTTTGTCCGAATTAGCAGTTTCCAGATAACGTTCAAATATCCTGTTCATTTTATCAAAGAAACTTTTAACTGATTTTATTCCTGAATCACTCCAAGGACCGCCTTCCAGGTAAGAGAATCCAAAAGCCAGATACGTGCGAAATACATCTGCACCGTACTGTTCTATATATTCATCCGGAGATACAGTATTTCCTTTTGATTTGCTCATTTTCTGACCATCACTGCCCAGAATAATTCCCTGATGCACCAGGTTCAGAAAAGGTTCATCTCCTTCCGTATAACCCAGATCTCTCAGTGCCTTATATATAAATCTGGCATACAGTAAATGCATGGCTGCATGTTCTATTCCACCTATATATTTATCTACTGACATGAGCTGCTTCATTTTTCTCATATCCCAGGGGTGCTGAACATTATGGGGATCAATATATCTTNNCTTAAGTAATACCAGGAAGAACAAACAAAGGTGTCAAGTGTATCAGTTTCACGGACACCAGGACCCTTACAACAAGGGCAGGTGGTATGCATGAATTCTTCATGACGTGCTAAGGGAGATTTGCCGCCGGGTACAAAATCAACATCAAAAGGCAATTCAACGGGAAGTTCATTTTCAGGAACCGGTACTATACCGCATTTTTCACAGTATATAATGGGTATAGGTGCTCCCCAGTACCGTTGTCTTGATACCAGCCAGTCACGCAATCGGTAATTTATCTTATTTCTTCCTTTGTTTATTGCAATAAGTTTCTCTGCAATAACAGTTTTCGCTGCTTCAGAACCCAAACCGGTATAGACTCCACTGTTAATAAGAACACCTTTATCCGTAAAGGGTAGCAATGTATTATAAGTCTCATCAACACTCTTTATCACTTCTAAAACAGGCAGCTGATATTTAACGGCAAAGCCATAGTCCCTTTCATCATGGGCTGGAACAGCCATAACAGCCCCTGTTCCGTATGAACCCAGAACATAGTCACTGATCCACACCGGTAGTTTCTCTCCTGAAATCGGATGAATACAAAATGTACCGGTAAATTCACCTGTTTTTTCTTTTGTTAAGGAGGTTCTGTCTATTTCCGTTAGAAATGCTGTTCTCTGTTGATATTCCTCTACAGCCTTTTTTTGCTGCGGGGTAGTTATTATATTCACAAGGGGATGTTCCGGGGCAAGCACCAGATAAGTTACTCCCATCAATGTATCTACACGGGTTGTGTACACCTCTATGATAGTGTCAAAGCCTTCAACTGAAAATTTAACATCTGTTCCGCAGCTTTTACCAATCCAGTTTCTTTGAATAGCCTTCGTTTTAGCAGGCCAATTAAGAGTATCCAATCCCTCTAACAGTTCCTCAGCGTAATCAGTTATTTTAAAGAACCATTGTGTCAGTTCCTTTTGCTCTCCCTTTGAGCTCAATCGTTCACACGAGCCGTTAAAAACCTGTTCATTTGCCAGTACCGTATTACAGTCAGGACACCAGTTTACCGGTGCTTCTTTACGATATGCAAGACCTCTCTTATAAAGTTGTAAAAATATCCATTGAGTCCATTTATAATACTCTGGTGCACAGGTTTTAATCTCATAATCCCAATCATAGGTAGCACCAATCGTTCTTAATTGCTTTTCCATGTTCAAAATGTTGGCTTCAGTAGAGATCTTTGGGTGAACTCCCGTCTGAAGGGCATAATTTTCTGCCGGCAGGCCAAAAGCATCAAAACCCATGGGATGAAAGACCCTATAACCCTGCATTCGTTTCATTCTGCCCCAAATATCAGAAAGGCCGAAGTTCCACCAATGACCTATATGAAGCTTTGCTCCTGATGGATATGAGAACATTTCCAGTAAATACAACTTTTGCTTTTTAGATTCAGGGTCAAATTTGTATAACCCTGTACTTTCCCAGTTTTTCTGCCATTTTGCATCTGTTTGCTTTGAGTAAGTGATACCCATTAATAGCTCCTTTCTATCAACATTTATAGTTTTACCCTATAAATGAAAAAAGTCTCCCTTTCTCATTTCAGAGACGAAGGGAGACTTTCGCGGTACCACTCTAATTCATGCAGCTGCATGCACTCAATTTGATACAGGTTTATCGGATTAAGAAATAAAAAACTTCTATCTCAAAAAGAGACAGAAGTTATCTGCTATACCACTCTTAATAATCGATACCAATAAAGCTCTATATCTATCCCCTCTAACGGTGGGCTTCCGGCTTAACCTACTAAATCGTTCAGTCAGCTACTCCAAGGTGAGTTCACCATGCTCTAATTCTTGTTTCGCACCCTCCAACAAGTCTCTGGTAATTATACTATGGTTAATAATCCTTCTCAACGTATTTGCATTTTTTATTGACATATCATAACACTGGTTCTTCGAAAGGTCAAGTACTATTTAATATGCATGTTATTATTATCAATATCATTGTGAGGAATCATACTAAGAATATATGCTCTCATGGCTTCCAGTGCTTCTACCTGATCGGCTGCAATCCACAATTTATAGCCACTGGAATTCTCAATCTGCTCCTTTATGAGACCGGTGGTTCCCCTGAAATAATTCAGATTTAACAGGTTTATAGTTTCCGCCATATATCCTGCTTCAATTACTGAATACAAGCCAGTCTCAGCTACCACATTATAGGCTTTCGCAAAAGAAGCATTGGTAAAGAAATCTTCTGAATAGGCAGAGAAATTAAGAAGATTTTCATCTGTTTTTCCATTTTCCCTGGCCCAGCTCTCAACATCCACTCTATCCGTTCTGTAATCAAAACCGCGTTCCGGTGAATAATCTAAAATACCGTATTGAAATGGATACATTACCATAGAGCTGGAAGCAATATCATATATCCTGTTTTCTTCTTCCCCTTTGTATTTAATATCCTGAATATGTAAATGTCCGCTGAAAACCAGATTAAGTCCATTATCTCTGAAGGTATTTTCTACATTTATGTGATTATCAAGTGTAAATCCATAGTGTATCCTGGAACTGTGATTATAAAGATTATGATGCATAACTGTCACAATACGTGCATTTTTTTCTTTTGCCAGCTTGCTGCACTTTTCAATCCACTTTAAGGTATTTTCACCCAGCTCTCCGTTGGTAACGGGAGTGTTGGTCTTATCATTCAGATAATACTCGCAGGTATCCAGCATCAGCAGCCATACATCTTCCGAAGGGGCTGCCAGATAACTAAGGGAATAATTATCTCTTGAGATTGCCTCACCGAATCCGAACTCTTTATAGATGTCTTTGAACTCCGAGGAATCCACAGAAGGTACCTTAAATTTCTTGTCCTCTTTAAACCCTCTTGCCCAGGGATTTGAAATATCGTGGTTTCCGGGTATTACATAGATGCTTGTTCCGGAAGCTTCTTCTATTTCCTTAAATTTCTCTGCAAGTGCCAAATGACTTTCCTTCTCACCGTTGGTAGTCAGATCCCCGCTTACTATAAGGATATCGGGTTTTTCTTTTTCTACCTTACTTCCAAAAGCACTGACTATTTCGTCTATGTAATTTAATTGTCTTCCATCTCCGGTCTTCCAATATTTCTGAAAGGCACTGCCGTTATCATGAACCGAATCTGCTATGTAATGAATATCAGTAGTTATAAACATAGAGAGGTCTGTACCTGATTCGATTGGGTCTGGCCTGTTACTGCTACAGGCAGTACCCATAAGAGATAATAATATTACTATTAGTATTGATAATGACAGCCGCAGTTTTTTAGGATGATAAGACATATTACTTGCTCCTTTGATATTATTTATTATGACAATGCAGCCGCTGGTAATTAGAATATTTTACCCTTAAAATCATCTTGAGGCTCCATATATTTTACTTTTTTGCAATTAGGACATCTTATGATTTTACCCTCTACAGCATTCTGCGATAGGAGCATTTTCAGCAAAGATGGCTTGAATTCATGATAGCACACCGGACACTTAAAATGTTCATGACGATAGAAATATCGCAAACGGAATATCATATAAATTATGCAAATAATTAATAAGGTAAAAGCTATATACATTATTATTATACCTGGATTCTTATTCATATGCACCTTTCCTGATAAACAAATAGAAAATATAAGTTGAATTTAGGATATTAACCGTTTACAGGTGTAAAAATGCACTTATAGAAGCATTTTTACACCTGTAAAAAAGAACATCTAAGTTATCTTAGATAGTATAAAGTGAATCAAAAGTTAATGTATTCTGTTAGATACATTAAAAAATAGTTTGTTATTCCTATCTACATTAATCTGTAAGATCTGCAAAAGACCCCTGTATAAAATCAATCAAAATTAAGGGTTCCACAACCATCTGGCATCCTCTTATTCCCGCACTTACAATCACCTTATCGAATAACTGTGCGGTTTCGTCCATAAAGGTCGTATATTTCTTCTTCATACCAACAGGTGAACAACCGCCTCTTATATAACCGGTCAATCCCAGAAGGTCCTTTTGAGGGACCATTTCTATTTTCTTCTCACCGGTTATAAGCGCAGCTTTTTTCAAATTAAGTTCCTCTTTTACCGGTATGCAGAATACATATACCTCTGCTTTTCCCTTTGCCACCAGAGTCTTAAAGACCTGTTCCGGAGGAACACGGAGCTGGGTAGCTACATGTTCGCCGGATAAATTATTCTCATCAGGCTCATATTCATAGGTCTCATATGGAATGCCTGCTTGTTCTAACAGCCTTACAGCATTTGTTTTATTCTTCCCTGATTTGTTCATAAAGAGGTTTGCGCACCTTCTTTCTTGTGACTTCCACCAGATTAAGCGCTGTCATGTCCACTAACACAGTCTTTACCGGGTCTTTCTTCAGGTACTCGGCAAAAGTATGCATTAAATTACTCTTAGCACTTTTATCCTCCATATCAATAAAGTCCACTATGATAATTCCTGAAAGATTACGGAGTCTGATCTGTTTTGCAATTTCCTCCGCTGCTTCCAGGTTCAATTTTAAAAAGGTTTCCTGCACCTGCCTTTTACCATAAATTGCTTTCCCTGTATTCACATCAATGACGGTTAAAGCTTCTGTAGGCTCAATAATTATTGTGCCCCCGGATTTTAACCATACCTTTTTCTTCAGGGCATTCTCAAGCCCTGAATCTATACTGTATAGTTTCTTTAAAGACAACAAGGGATCCTCATAAAACTTAAGCTTTGAACTGTCTTCTTTCTGATAATGCTTCAGATAATCGGATATTTCCTCATATAGATTCTTATCATCGGTAATAATCTCGGTCAGAGTTTCTGATAATCCATCCCGTATATCACAAAGATAACCGGGTAAGGTCTTATGGATCAAAGAGAAAGGAGTCTTATACCTGGCATGCTCTAAGGTTTCACCATAGAGTTTAATAAGTGTCTGAGCTTCCAGTCTTAAGACTTCATCGTCAATATTTACGGCATTTGTTCTTATAATAAAACCATAATCCTCGTGCCTGAAGTCTTCTATCAGAGCTTTTAATCGTTTTCTTTCACTTTCATCAACAATCTTACCGGAGATTCCAATAAGATTGTTGCCGTGGGTCAGTACCAGATATTTTCCTGTAAAGTTAAGATTTGTAATTGCCACCGGTGCTTTTGTCTTAACATCTGCCTTTGCTATTTGAACCAGTACTTCATCATCAACTACCAGCTTATTGTTTTTCTTCGGATTGATAAATACAGGATTTTTAAGTTCAGCCAATGAAAGGTAGCACATCTTACCTTTTTCGTACTCTACAAAAGCAGCGGCGATATTAGCAACGATATTCTTCACTTTACCAATATAGATGTTTCCGAGAATATTGTCTTCCTTTATGCCAAAGGCATTAACCTGAATCATCTCTTTTTCATCGTGCAAACTAGAGAGAATCCTGTCCGCATCCTTGGTAATCAACAGTTTATGCTTCATTTTTACACCTCTGATAAGGGTACGAAGGATTTTTCTTCTGAAGTACTTTCCTGGTACAATTCATAACGGTGAATCTGAAAAGCATATTCATTGAATTCAATACCCGCAAAAGCTGCAAAGGCTTCAAAAATCAATTCCGGTTTAAGGTTGTTCACACTGCCAGAGGATAGTTTAAGATATACCTTAACACCGTTATCATAACTTTCCGCCAGATCATTCGTATCAGGCTGATTTGCAAAGAATTCCTGAGGGGTGTAGCTATAGGAATATATAAAAGGTCTTATATCAGTTTCAATTTCACTTTTCTTCGTTTTTTTGAGTATTACGATTTCTTCTTTTGCCATGAACTCTGTGAATTTCTGTCTGAATTCTTCCGCTGACAGGAAATCATAACCGTCCTTTAAGGATACCAGATAATCTGCAGCTGCAACACTTGCCATTGCATTTTTAAAGCCTTCCGGCAGCATAACCATATCTGTTACTCTAATAAACTCGTTCATGGCAGCATTTAACTTATCCAATACCACGGATTTCTCCTCAAGAGTATGAAAAGATACGTCTACATACTCTGACTGGCTGGTCAGACCTACTCCAAGGGGAGAAGCAAAGGACATAATCTGATGAGGATTAAACCCCTGTGAATATTCAACATCAAGTTCTGCTCTTCTTACAGCTTTTTGAAAAAATCGCATGATATCCAGATGCCCGATAAATTTTACGGGACCTGTCTTTACAAATTTCATACGTACCATCATTCTGCACTTACCTCCTGCTCTCTTGCTTCAAAGCAGATACCACCGCCAAATACTGTGGCTCCGCAAGCTGAACAAGCCATTTTACAGTTGGGAGTAAGCTTTGCTTCTTTTGCCTGTTTGTACTCTCTGGCAAGGAATGCCTTTGTAATACCGGCATCAATAAAATCCCAGGGCAGTATTTCATCGATTTCTCTTTCTCTGCAGGTATAGAAATCTATGTCAATGCCAGTATCAGCAAAAGCTTTTTCCCATTTATCATTGTCATAGAATTCTGACCAGGAATCAAAGAGACAGCCTTCCTTATAAGCTGCCAGTAAAGCCTGTCCGACTCTTCTGTCACCTCTGGCAAATACACCTTCTAATACACTTAATTCTGCTTCATGCCAATTATATTTGATACTTTTCTTGTTTAATTGTTCATTGAATTTAGAACGGAGGAAATGCTGTTTATTTAAATATTCCTTTGCGGTATCCATTCTTGACCACTGAAAGGGAGTAAAGGGCTTTGGTACAAAGAAAGAAGTACTGGCAGTAATTCCAATCTTACCGTTTCTCTGATCCTTTGGAAGGGTGTAATATTCTCTTGCAATCTTATCGGAAAGAACAGCTATTCCTTCAATATCCTCTTCATTTTCCGTGGGCAGGCCAAGCATAAAATACAATTTTACTCTGTTCCAGCCACCCTTAAAGGCTTCCATGGCACCATTTAATATGGTTTCTTCTGTAAGTCCTTTATTGATAACATCTCTCAGTCTCTGGGAGCCAGCTTCCGGAGCAAAGGTCAGAGAGCTTTTCTTAACGTCCTGGACTTTGCTCATTACATCCAGAGCAAAGGCATCAATACGAAGAGAAGGTAAGGAAATATTAACTTTCTGCTTACCACATTCTTCAATCAGGAAATACACCAGCTCCTGTAAGCCTGAAAAGTCGCTGGAGCTTAAGGAACTTAAGGAGATTTCTTCATGACCGGTAGCTTTCAGCATTTCCGTTGCATACTCTTTTAAGAAATCCATACTTCGTTCTCTTACCGGACGGTACACCATACCGGCCTGGCAGAAACGGCAGCCTCTGATACAACCTCTTTGGATCTCCAGCACCACCCTGTCCTGGGTAGCTCTGATATAGGGAACCAGAGGTTTTTTGGGATAATAGGTGTTCACGAGTTTCATTTCAACCTGCTTTTTGATTTTATCTTTTGCATGGTCATTATTTTTCCGGAAGCTTTCAATGGTTCCGTCTTCTTTGTAGGTTACATCATACAAAGAGGGTACATAGATTCCTTCAATTTGAGCAACCTTCTCAAGATACTCCTTACGGCTTCCGCCCTGCTGCTTGTGCTCCTTGTAAAGGTCTAAGAGCTGGTCATAAACAGGCTCGCCCTCACCGATATAAAAGAAATCAAAGAAATCCGCAAGAGGTTCCGGATTATAAGTGCAGGGTCCTCCGCCTAATACGAAAGGATCCTCTTCGGTTCTGTCTTTTGCCAGCAACGGTATACCGGACAGATCCAGAATCTGCAGAACATTGGTATAACACATTTCATATTGAAGAGTTATACCAAGAAAATCAAATTTCTTAATGGGCTCCTGTGATTCCAAGGCGAACAGAGGAATATTCTTCTCTCTCATTATCTTGTCCAGATCAGGCCAGGGAGAATATACTCTCTCGCAATAAGTATCTTCCCTGCGGTTAAACATATCGTATAGAATCTGTATACCCAAGTGGGACATTCCGATTTCATATACATCAGGAAAACACATACAGAATCTGATATCAACTGTATTTGTATCTTTTACGACCATATTCGTTTCATTGCCGATGTATCTGGCAGGCTTGTCTATGGTCATTAGAATTTCATCTGATAAAGCCAGTTTTTTCATTTTTTTCTCCATTCCTTTACATGCATTTTGTGCATCCGAATTTGTGCCGGGGATTTCGCAGGCACAAATATACGATTGAAATTGTATTTTTTCAACCTTACACCTACTGCATATCGCTGATATACCAGCAACACTGCCATAAATAATAAGAGCGAAAGAATTTTAGTATGGCAGCCTTTCAATAATAAATTTTCATTCACTCTTTTCTTAGAAAAACACATTGGTTTACATAATATAATTATGTGAATCAATGTGCTGTTTATAGCTTACAAACCATTATAGACTATGACTTGTAAAAATACAATCTATTTTAAACACTGATAATAAGGAACGCTGAATGAAAAATAATTAAAAAAAGGGAAGGCAGCCCTGCTATATACAGCTGCCTTTCCTTTTACATTTGACATGGATAAAGTATATTAAATTATCGCAAAATGCTTATTTATAAACAATCTATTGACGTAATTTATCCAGGAAAGTGACAAAGAAATTCTGTGCCTCTTCCACACCAACATTATCAGAGACCAGTTCTTCTATTTGCTTAACATTTACCTCTTTGATACTAAAATCAAACTGATCCATAAGAATCACTGTTAAAAGCAGTAAACATGCGCAAATCAGACGTACCAGGAAGAGTTTCATATTTACTGTCTGTCCGGGTCTGTCGGTTGGTACGTCAACTCCGGCCGGATAGAATTCTTCCCGCATCAGCTTTTCCTTGTTCTTATATGCCGTATGTACTTTTCCATTTAAGTTCCCGGATTGATTTCTTGAACAACTTTCTCTTGCTAATTTTATGTACTCCGCTCTGTTAGGGATTATAAATTCTTCCTGTTTATCCATATCCTCATCCTTTCTTATAAGAATGCCATACCACTTTAAAGGGCTAGGACAGTGTTTCCAGTCCGGTTATTTGCACAACGCTGTACTAGAGTTCATCCAGCCTAGAACATTTTATTCCTTATAGTGTCTATATTAGAACTGAAAGTATCTAACTCCGTTGTAAATTTGCATTATTTTATAACTATGGTTGAAGTTTTATATTATAGCAGTTGCCAATCGTTATTTTACATAGAACTTCTATCGGCAAACCCGGAATTTTTAGAGTTTTATCTATTGCCTGTAAAAGGGTTTTCTGATATAGTATTTTCAAGTCAAAAACGAATATAGCAGAGTAGGATTTCGTGCGTTAAGTGTCATCGGAACGGGGAGTTGTCCGGTGGACGAAAAGGTAAAACTTGCGGTACGAAATTCGCATCCCGCTGCTACATGACAGGTTCTGCCTTCTCAATGTAGCATAAGTTTTTGCGACAATTAAGAAAAGGAGGTAGTACTATGTTTATTTTTAAGACTTTGAAAGAATCTTCACAGGAACTCAAGAAGCTGAATACTCTGATAACCTGCTCTTTGCTGCTGGCTATTTGTGTTGTTTTAGGACTATTAGGTACCGTAATGTTAGGTCAGTTTATACGAATCAGCTTCAATTATCTGCCCATAGCCTTAGGCAGTATGCTCTTTGGCCCTGTTGCGGGAAGCATCTTGGGCGCATTAAGCGATATACTCAATTATATTCTGGCACCGAAAGGACCCTTTTATCCCGGTTTTACCATTAATGCTATCATTACCGGATTAATTTATGGTTTTGGTTTCTACCGTAAAAGGATTACTATTAAAAGGATTGCATTGATCAAAGTAATACTGGTAATATGCGTTGATATCCTGTTAAGTACTTATTGGCTCTCGGACCTTTACGGTCAGGCATTCCTTGCGCTCTTACCCATGAGAGCATTAAAGAGGATCATTATTGTCCCCCCTTTTGTTGTTTTTTTTTTTTTNTTTTTTTTTTTTTTTATTTAATTTATATTTATATTATAAAAAAAAATAAAAACAAAGAAGAAAAAAATTTTTTTTTTTTTTTGTTTTTTNNTTATAATATTTTTATAAAAACAAGACCGCGAAAGCCATATACCAGGCTGACGCGGTCTTGCTATATTCATTAAAATAACCTTATTTCGTAACTTTTACCGGCTTTATAAATCCATCATCATTAAACACCAGTCTGTCAAGGCAGGTCTCACGATTATATCCCTCTTCTCCGGGATGCTGTCCAAGTGGTGTGCAGAATCTGTGATAAGCTATAAGGTACTCATCCTTGTNNGACTTATCTGCATCCTTTGTAAGAATTGGATATTTATATTCAATAGGCCCGTAAATGCTCGAAGCTACACCATAATTTACATGATAGTTTTCACTTCCGGTATCGTCGCAGGACCAGGTGAAATGATATATTCCGTTTCTCTTAACAGCCATAATGGCTTCTCTGAAATCATAGGCTCCTTCCAGTTCCTTTATAGTTCCAGGTACCAGGCTTATCATGTCTTCATTGAGCCGGGCAATAACAGCACCACCATTCCCTAAAAGAATATATGCACTGCCATCCTCTTCTGTAAAAATAGAAGGATCAATAGTCTGACCAATTGAAATATCTTCCGCTGCCAACACTTCTGGTGTAATCAAAGGCTCTGGCTGTACAGTAAAAGGTCCGGCAGGATGACTTGCTACAGCAACGCCGATACAGGATACATTATCTGTTCTTTTGGCGCAGAAATAATAATAGTATTTGCCGTTTCTTTCCGCAATGGCAGGTGCCCAGGCACTTCCTACAGACCAGGGAACCTGTTCTGAGGCTACATCCACAATTACACCTTCGTCCGTCCAGTTGACCTTATCTTTGGATGAAAATACTTTGAATTTCGTTCCTGACCATCCGGTAAAACCGTCGCTGGTTGGATAAAGATAGTACGTTTCACCTACTTTAAGCATATCAGGATCAGCGTATAACCCCTCTAATACCGGGTTGACACAGTCGTAGGTCTTTATAAGCTGCTCATATTCTTCTGCTGTCAGATTCAAGATGGAACCATGCCTTTTCTTGTTGGCTCCCATATGGTATTCTTCTGCCTTTAAAGTCCTGAAATCTCCGCTTGCAAAGTCCTTGGTAAATAAAGGCATATAACCGCCATTGGTAGCAAACTGATCAACCATCAGGCACCACTCATCAGAGTCGTTAATAGGAAAAGCAGCGGGCCCTTCCACACCAAAGATATTATCTAGTGCTTCTGAAGCAATCGGGGTAAAAGGACCATTGATCAGATCCAGACACTTGTCCATGGTTATGTTCTTGGTAGTCTCATCTTTCGATATACGGTAATAATATTCTTTGTCTTTGATTATTGTGGTATCGATTACATGATTGTCTTTTTCAATGTATTTTACTGCTTTTGTAAAGGTTATAAAATCCTTTGTCAAGGAACAGTATATTCTTTGTTTTGCCGTATTATCTCCTGCTTCTTTTACCATGGAAGCCCAGAATACCAGATATTCTCCGGTCTTATCATTATAAATTGCTTCCGGTGCCCATACACAGCCGGCTTCCGGTAACCCTACTTCCACCATACGCGGCTGGGCCCAGTTAACAAGGTCTTCTGATTCCCATATAAGAATATTTCTGCTGCCGGAATACTGCGCAACTTCCCAGCCCTTACCGTTTGCTATTCTAAGGTCTGTTGCGATAATATAATATTTGTCTCCCTCTGCAGAACGAATAATAAAAGGATCTCTTGCACCTTTTTCACCTGCTTTTGAAGTAAGTACCGGTCTGTTCCTATTCAAATCTTTCCAGTGTAAACCGTCTTCACTGACAGAAAAATATATCTGTTCCCCATTCTCATGCTCTCCTGTAAAATGAACAAACAGGTAGCCTTTGTATGCCTTTTCCATTTTATCCTCCATTCGCACCTTGGTGCACTCAAATCAGAAGTGGAAATTGCTTTATTTCCATCTATCTGCTTTTTATAACATCCGTTTTTAATAAAAATACTTAATTACAAACCCACTTGTTATATTGGCTTTATATTTTTATAGTTCAAACAAATGACGTTATGTCTAAAATACTTTACATATAAATAAACTATAACAAATTCAGCGGCAAAGTCAATACAAAATATACTATGTTTGCTGACTTTTAGTTTTCCGTTAACTGGATAAAAAGCTTGAATATAGGGTGCTCTTTCAGCGGAAAGTGGATAAAAACCGTGACGCAGCGTATTATTCCATTGTCTTATAATTATGAAAAACTGCTGCTTATACTGACATACAGGAGAATAATTTTAAGGCAATTTGTGAATTTATCTTAATACAAGCCTTGAAACAATTGAAAATCTCATTCTTTTCATATATAATGTTACTAATTACTTAAAGGAGGAATATATAAAATGTCAGAGAATGTTTATGATATTTTATTGGAGCGTGGGTTTATCGAACAAACTACCCACGAACAGGAAATAAGAGAATTATTAGGGAAGGAAAAAGTAACCTTTTATATAGGCTTTGATGCAACGGCAGACAGTTTAACAGCAGGACACTTTTTAACCGTAATGGCTATGATGCATATGCAGCGTGCCGGACACAAACCTATTGCCTTATTAGGCGGCGGAACCACAATGATTGGTGATCCCTCCGGAAAATCCGATATGCGTTCCATCATGACCAAAGAAACCATTCAGCATAATGCGGATTGCTTCTATAAACAGCTTTCACAATTTATCGATTTTGATAACGACAATGCAATCCTTGCAAATAATGCGGACTGGCTGTTAAATCTTAACTATGTAGAATTTCTAAGAGAGGTGGGGGTACACTTCTCCGTTAATAAGATGCTTACAGCAGAATGCTATAAGCAGAGAATGGAGAAAGGTCTTACCTTCTTCGAGTTCAATTACATGATTATGCAGTCTTATGACTTCTTAAAGCTCAATCAGATGTATAACTGTACGCTCCAGCTTGGTGGTAATGACCAATGGTCCAATATCTTAGGCGGTGTAGACTTAATCCGCAGAAAAGAACAAAAGCCTGCTTTCGGTCTTACCTTTAAACTCTTAACCACCAGCGAAGGCATCAAAATGGGTAAAACCATGAAAGGCGCCGTTTGGTTAGATCCTGCTAAGACATCTCCTTATGAGTTTTATCAATACTGGAGAAACATTGAGGATGTAAAGGTGGAGGAATGCTTAGGACTTCTTACTTTCCTTCCTATGGAGGAAGTACGCCGACTGGGTGCTCTTAAGGATGCAGAAATCAATCATGCAAAAGATGTTCTGGCTTATGAAATTACGAAATTGGTTCATGGCGAAGAAGAAGCTGTCAAAGCCAGAGAAGCCTCAAAAGCATTGTTTGGCGGTGGCTTAAAATCTGATGATATTCCCACAACCTTCTATAAAGAAGATCAGTTTGCCCAGGGTATTGATTTAATCACGCTTATGGTAGACGGTAAATTAGCCTCCTCCCGTTCTGATGCAAGAAGAAATATTCAGCAGGGTGGCGTTACGGTTAATGATGAGAAAGTAACTGAATTTGACAAAGTGTTTACTGCTAACGACCTTGATTCCGATGGAATGCTGCTTATCAGAAAAGGTAAAAAAGCTTACCATGCATTTAAAATAGAAGCATAAAAAATATTTATCCCTTAGGAGGTAACGTCTATGCCCTGGTGTCCTGAATGCAAATCAGAATATATTGACGGCTTCACTACCTGCAACACCTGTGGTGTGCCACTTGTTGACAGCCTTGAGGAGACAGAAGAAACCATAGAATTCCTGGATACAAAAAAGGAATCCTTTGCAAAGAAATTTATTCAGTTTCTGGAATACTCCAACGTTAAAAATGCTTCTTACCAATACAAAGAGGAAGAGGCTTCCTATGCTATAATGATTCTTAAAAAGGATCAGAAACAGGTTAAGAAATTGTATGATGCATTCTATGCTGTTGAAGCGGAAAAAACCTTAAAAGCTGCAGCAATAAAAGATGCCAAAGAGGTTTCAGATAATGATGATTCTTCCATACCTGATGAAGCTGAACCTGCTTACGGTGCTATTACCGGTGATGAGTCTGAGGCTGCTTATGATGATTTAGAAGACTCAGAAGAGGATATACCGGAAGAACTCTTTGCACAGGAGGAAGTTCAGGGGATTTTTGAAAGTGCAAGACCTGCCGTTGCAGAATCTGCTACTTATGTAAAAAAAGAAGAACAATATAGAGATTTAAGCTCTTCTGCCGTTACTTTCCTGTAAGTATCTGTACTTGGTCTGGTTGGCGTTGTATTAAATGCTCTGGGTGTAATTACAATCATATCCGGCTTGTTGTCTTACCTGGTTATGAGTGCTGTGTTCATTGCTTTCTTTATTATCGGTATAACCACCTACAGTAAGAGCAAAAAGGTAGAAAAAGAAATCAGCGAAGAAAACAACTTGACTGATACAATTATTGACTGGTTAGATTCCAATGTCACGGAAGAAATAGTTAATGGCTTTGCTAACAGTTCTGCTGCTGCAGAAGTTCAATTCCTTCAGAAGCTTGAGAAAATGAAAGCTCTTGTTGTAACACAATTCGGAGAAATGGATGATAAGTATCTGGACAGATTAATAGAAGAATATTATAACGATCATTTTGATGAAGCGGTTAATGAAGAATAAACAACTGCTTAAGTAGCTGTGAGCTATAAAACGATATCCGCTATATAACCATATGATGGAAAGCTGGTATAAGGTTTCAATTTACCGTTGTTATTGGTTATTATCAAGCAGAGGGTATAACAAGCATAAAACTTGTTATACCCTCTTCACTTTATCTCTTTGGGAACGCTAAGATTCCGGAGTACTAAGATTCCCTGTTATCACAAAATTAGATAATCGCAACTGGGTATTAATGAAAGCAAACTCGCAGATTATTTATTTTTGATTTTGATAGCATTAACTGAAAATATCCTCCAGCTCTTCTTTCGTAAGAGAATTAATAAATACCTCCTGAGACTGTATTACAGAATCAGACAGGTTTTTCTTCTTAAGCTGAAGTTTATAGATCTTCTCTTCTATTGTTCCTTTGGTTATCAGTTTGATTACATGTACTGAATTCATCTGACCGATGCGGTAGGCTCTGTCAGTTGCCTGATCTTCCACTGCGGGATTCCACCAAGGGTCATAATGAATTACAGTATCTGCTCCCGTTAAATTAAGCCCGGTGCCACCAGCCTTTAAGGATATGAGGAATACTTCTCCTTCTCCTTGGTTAAAACGTTTGACAAATTCATTACGTTCCTTCACTTTAGTTGAACCTTCCAGGTAAAAGCTTCTGATGTTACTTTTCTCAAGCTCATTCTCTATGAGTGATAACATGGAGGTAAACTGTGAGAATACCAGGATTCGGTGGCCGTTGGCCAGACAGTCCGTAATAATTTCCATCAGCAGCTCCAGTTTTCCGCTGCCTCCGGAATAATTCTCAATAAAGGTACCGGGATGGCAGCAAATCTGTCTCAGCCTGGTAAGAGCCGCCAGGATTTTCAGCTTGCTCTTTTGCAGTCCTTTCTCCTGTATTTCCAGATTAATCTCATTCTTGGCATTCTCAACATATGCCATATAGATCTTTTTCTGCTCCTCCAACATATCCGTAAGCATTTTGGTCTCTACTTTATCCGGCAGTTCAAGAAGTACATCCTTTTTCATACGCCTTAAAATAAAGGGAAGGATTCTTTTATTTAAATCCTCTAATACCCCTTCCTCTTCCCGCATTATTGGTTTCTCATATTGATTCACAAATCTTGCGTGGTGAAATAAATAATCCGGCATAATAAAATCAAAGATTGACCACAACTCTGACAAGGAATTCTCTATGGGAGTACCTGTTAAAGCAAAACGGTGTTCTGCTTCTAGTAATTTTACTGATTTGGCATTGAGGGAATCCGCATTTTTAATATACTGAGCCTCATCGATAAATACTGTATGGAAACAATGTTTTTGATAGAAATTAATGTCCCTGCGGATTAAGGGATAAGAGGTTATAAGTACATCCGTCTCTTCATTATTTTCTATCATTTCCTGTCTTTCCTTCGGATTACCGGTTACGACTGTAGTACGCAGCATTGGTGCAAAATTCTCTATTTCGTCCTGCCAGTTATAGGTCAAGGAGGAAGGGCATACTATAAGGAATTTCTTTTCGGGTTCGATTTCTTTAATGGCTGCAATGAATACAATGGTCTGCAATGTTTTACCAAGCCCCATATCGTCAGCTAAGATGCCGCCAAGCTGATTGTTTGACAGGGTTCTAAGCCATTTATAACCGATTACCTGATAACTCCTAAGCTCTGCTTGTATTCCCTTCGGTATTTCGTACTCAATACTATTCGGATTAATGATTGCTTCTACCAGACGATTAAAGCTATCAGATTTAACTACCTGATATTTGCTGGTACTCAGAACATTATTCAGGTAGATAGCTGAGCTCTTTGGAATATTGACAGTCTCCCCGTTCATATCACCGGCAACGCCAAGGTTATTAAGGATTTCCCAGATACCGGAGATATTTTCATCCTCAAGATTAATAAAGCTTCCGTCTTTTAAACGGTAATATTTTTTCTTTAAACGGAAGGAGCGGAACATGTCCTTTAATTCATCACCGGGAATCTCCTCGTAATTCAGGTCCATTTCCAGCAGATTCAAGCCATTGCTTACTCTTAAACCGGCTTTCATGTTACCTGGAGTCTTAATACCAATCTTTTTGAAAGTTTCGGAATAATATAATTCACAGAACTCCGCCAGTTCCTTAATGGAACCGGTTAGAAACTGATAGATTTCATCATCGTTTCGCATGACAAAGCCATGCTGTTTCGGCTGAAAACCAAGCTTCTCCAGGAATTCTATGCAGTTTTCCTCTTTTGCAGGCTGTCTTACGATAATAAAATTGTCTATTGGTGCATTGTCAAAGGCATTGAATTCGTAAGTACCATAGCGGAATTTAAGCTCCGCATGGACATTGTTCTTATTTCTGTCCAAATAAACAACAGGTTCTAAATCCGCTACGATAAAACGGTCTTTAATTTCTTTTGGTACGTTTAATTTCAATGTCTCAGTAATTCGAGGTAAAACAGCCTCTAAGAATTTATTCTTATTCTGTCCCTTAAACAGCAAGGGTTCCTTATTTATTCCAAGGTTGTTATAAAAGGGCAGATAGTTGTTTAAGAAACGCTTACTGGGTTTGTACAGACAGTCCTTAAAAAAAAGCAATTCTCCCGATTGCATTACAGGTATAACACCGCTGCCTTCCGCATAATCCATAACAATTCCGTCTTCTATCAGGGATAGATCGTAATTCAAAACCGGATTGTCCTGGGTAAATACTACATCCTCATAAATCTTTCCGTACAGGTCCAAAGTAAATTCCATTCCCTCCATAAGATTTAAGAGCCTGAGCAGCATATTTTTGGTCAGCATAACATTGGTTTTTGAAAATAGTCTGGAGTAGAACAGCTTGTCTATTCCTTCCTGTATCTCATAGATTTCCATTATATAATCCAGTATCTTCTGTGACTGCTTGTCAAATTTACTTTCACCGGGTAAGAACTTAAATTCCTTCCCAATAACAATTGTTTCTTTGTTATACATATCAGACAGGAATTTCTTTACTGTCTGTACTTTGTAATAATGATGATTTCCCACACGAAGAGATAACATGGCGGCATTCATATCATTTCGTATTATATTCGGAATTGATAAAGTCGGCTTGATATGAAAGGTTTCACCTTTCGTTATAGCATCTTCCTAATTATTGAAATAACCAAGTATCTGATATACTAATTTCTCTTCCGGACTTTCCGGTTCCTCCATTAAGGAACGTTCCACATAATTGAGCACGAAAAACAGGGCAGCAACCACATGGCGGCAAGCCCCGTTATCTTTTATGTGTTCCGGACAATTACATTTNNATACAACCTGATATTCAAAGGTATCCTTAACAGTAATACGATATTGATTTTTATGGGCTGACCAGGTCGCGTTCACAATGCAGTTCTGTTTATAGTCCTGCAAGCCTCTTGCATATACTGTTTCACTAGCAGCCAAATTTCTGATTCCCATTCTGGATAACCGTATCATTTCAGACTCCTTCTTCTGTCCATTCTTAGCATCCCTATATTATAACACATAACAAAATACTTTGTTAAGTATTATCCGCTGAAATTCAAAGAAAAAACGAAAAAAAGAGCTTTATTTTCCACTAAAAGGATTCCGTACAGTATTCTGCTATGGTATTCTTATTTGTACTGTTCTCAAGAACATGTTGTCTGTCCTTCAACATCAAAGTAATTCCCCTTACCAGACAAACAAATAAACCAACGAAAGGTATCAGCATAAGTCCTACCTTTTCGCTTCCGATAAAGATATAATACAGTTCCCATGCCCAAAATAACAACGAGAAAACAGCATATAGAAAGCCTATTTTTAAGGTATGATATTTACAGGCTTTTTGGGCCATAATTTGCCTTTTCCTTATTACTTCATTCGGTGTGTCTTGGCGTACGTACGAATCAGGATGTTGAAAAAAGTCTTTTTGCTTTTTCACACGGATTCCCCCTTTTGCTTTCCTATGTATATTAGACGAAGCAAAAGGAGAAAAAGTTTCATAATTTCATCATAAAAATGAAATATTTTTGACAAAGTTTTTAAAATAGTAATAAAAAATATCATTTTAAACATTGCCATAAGCTGTATAACTTATCAATACAATATGTAAGATCAATCTCTTCAACCGTATTTTTCGTTAGTATAGGAATTTCGGCAATCAGATCATCACCAATATAATACTTTGCAGTACCTACTTCTGTGTCACACATAATTGGTGCTTTTAATAATGCTGGCAGTGTATAATCAATTTTGACCTTTTCTCCTTCTCTCATGAGAAGTGAAATGTCTCCCTCATAATAAAGATTGGCATATTTATCCTTTCCCTTTACTACTACTACCGGATCGAATTGCTTATCGGCATAGAATACCTGCTGCATTTCGTAATTATTTACGCCATAATCCATTAAGGATTTGGTATCCGCCCATTTATAATTTTTATGAGGAGGCCATCCGGACCCTAATACGGAAGAGACAAAGGTCTTCCCGTTTCTTTGCACTGCACCTACAAAACAATAACCAGCTTTTCCTGTAAATCCGGTCTTTATGCCAATCGCACCGTTATATATGGTTAGGAACCTGTCTTTATTATTTACTGAGAACCCTCTTCCTTTGTTTATTTCTGAAAATTGCCAGGAAGGGGTATTAATAATTTTAACGAAGGTTTCATTTTCAATGGCATAGCTGGCAATTCGTGATAATTCTACAGCAGTCGTATAGTGCCCGTCAGCATCTAACCCATTAGGAGTTACAAAATTTGTGTGTTCGCAACCCAATTCTTTTGCTTTGGCATTCATCATCATTGCAAAACATTCCACCGAGCCGCCTACATGTTCTGCAATTGCAACTGCAACATCATTGTGGGATTCAAGAATAAGAGAATATAATAAATCCCGCAGATAAAATTTTTCACCGGCCACAGCATTTAATTGTACATCAGGCATACTGGCAGCATATTTAGAAATCGTAACAACATCGTCCAGATTAGCATTCTCCAATGCTATAATACAGGTCATTATTTTTGTAGTACTGGCCATGGGGAGTTCTTCATAACCATTCTTTTCATAGAGAACCCTGCCATTGCTGGCATCAACCAGTGCGGCAGCTTTGGCAGTAAGACTGGACTTCTTTATTCCTTCTTCCTCGGTTACGGAATCCGTTTCTGATTTATCCGTTTCTCCTTGATTTTCCTGCTGGATTTCCTCAATTTCCTGAGTAGTTAACCCGCCATCTGCTGATTTATTCTTTTTGCTTTTTGAGCCGCTGTTTTGATTATTTATTTCCTTTAAAACAACTCTATCTTCCGTTAATTGCTGTAATACGCTTTCATATTGCGCTGCAGAAAATACTATGATTACTAAAAACGCTGCAGCAATTCCTATAATACGATTTTTCATATCGGAAAGCATCCTATGATGTACTTATCATTATTCTATTGCATGCACATCAAGGATATCCCATATTTTATCAGAAAATAAGTCGGACGAGATAATTTTTATTAACTGCTTTTAAGTTGCTTTTATGTCTTTCTTTTTATTACTTCAGTAAAAAATGACAACGCAATATAAAAAGCCTGCCCCAGTATACAACACAAAATCGAATCGGTCTGCAGATTTAAAAATCCTATGACAATTCCACAAATCAAGGCGGATACTGTTTGTACAAAGACAAAATGATATACCGCATTCGTATTTTCTTATTTTGATAAATTGATAAAGCAAAATAAGAAAATTATTACCGCAGATATAATTAATTTGACCATATGATGGGATAGATTAAGGTTCCCGTGAATTTTGTAGCCATTTAAGATGGAGGTTATATGTATTAATATAAGTCCTATACCTAAAAAGATTACATAAGGTAAGAACAACTTAAGAATTGCCAGAGATGACAGAAGTGTTAAAATACCTCCTGTTATCATAAGTATTTTTTCCTTGGTTACACTCGCCCCCTTATCCCCGGAACTTTTTAAGGACGCATATATCAACAAATNNCTCAATTAGCATCTCTTACCTCTTCTTATTCCGAAGGATATCTGACAGCCAGCTCTCCGCAAAGATTGGACTGTAACAATTTGACCAGTTCCTCATAATTGTCCGTACAGCCAATACCCCACATAAGCTTTGTATAAACAGCTTCTGTAGTCATATCAAAGGCTGATAGAATACCATTTTTCTTAGCTGTCATACCTACCTCATAGGTATCCAGATTAACACCGTCATAAACGCACTGGGTAGCCATAATTACAGGTATTTTGTTGCCGACAAGCTGATCGATCTTTGCCATCAATTCTTTATTATCTACAGGCATACCACCAAGACCATAGCCTTCAATAATAACCCCCTGGTATCCGCCCTGCATGATATAATCTATCAATGAAGAATCAATTCCCGGAACCATTTTGAGGACAAATATTTTAGGGATTTTCTTATTCCTTCGGTCCGGTATTATAATATCTTCTATTTTCTCAGATTCCTTCATCACCGTATATTCATGGGTAATAAATAATTTATTATCCTTTATTATTCCAACATAAGGATAATTACAGCTGATATAGGCATCTCTATTAAGGGAACTTCTCTTGTAAGCCCTTGTCCCATTTATTACTTTATCATGGAATACTACAAATACGCCTTTTAATCTGGCATCACCGGCTACTATAACCGCATCTCTGAGATTCTTGCCGCCATCACTATCCTGATAAGATAATGGAATCTGGGAACCGGTCAGTACAATAGGTTTACCCACTCCGGCAAATAAATAGGAAAGCATTGCAGCACTATAAGACATGGTATCCGTTCCATGCAGTATTACGATACCATCATACTGATTGATGCTTTTCTTTATGGAATCCTTCACAATGTACCAGTCCTCCGGCACAATATTGCTGCTGTCCTTATAAAAGACTGCTTCAATGTCTATGATATATTCACCTGATAACTTTAATAGTTTTTCATAGAGAAGTCCTGATACATCTTCCCTGCTTGGGCTTAATCCCCCTGCTGTCATAAAACTTAATATGGTTCCGCCTGTTGTTAGAACAAGTACCCTTTTCAAGGTCTTTCCCTCGCTTCTACTTTATTTAATATACTCAATACTTAAAATGTATTATATGCCAAGGGTTATTGATTTGCAATTAATTTCTGTATTATATAACTGCTTCTATAAAATGCATGGTGAGTTGAGGAAACGGTCACATTTTACATAGGAAATATCCTATTCTTAAGCTGAAACATGGTATACCACTGATACCTGTTAAATTAAAAGACAGACAATAGCATCAAAAAGGATGATAGATACTATTTAATATAGGTATTATCTTTCTAACATTTTAAAATATGCTAAGTTATTTTTTTAACTAGGATTATATGCTGTATATATACCATTTTAAGCCATATATTTGCACCAAAAACATAATACAAGGTATACCTAATAATTTCATAAGAGAATCTTAAGGTTTCATAAGAGCTCTTTAAAACACGTGGGTATATCCATCTGCTATAATAGAAGCATAAGTTGCATGAAGCTTTATGCTTGCTTTCGTGAAATAAGATTTATTAGGTTTATTTCTTTTTATCAGAAGGCAGAAGAGCTGACATTCAATTTATATTGCAAATATCAATATAGGTTATTTTACATATTAGTTACCACTGTTTATATTCCATTCATATTTATTTTTATAATTATTTGTGCATCCTAGCACAGATGGAGTAATGTAAATTATTGAAAGCATAAATCAAAACCCTGATTTATGTCATTACCATCTGCAAGCAGATGCGGCAAACAATGAGAACCAGTGTGTTAGAAGAAAGCAATCACTATATTTGATAGATGCGTTAAAGTGCGAAATAATGGTTGGTTTGAGAACAAAGACCTGTTTTCAACTACTGATTCAGGAATAAGAAATCGAAGATTTCATATTCGCGAAAGAGGTTATTATGAAAAAAATTAAACTGGAGAATAAGAATATACATAAAGGAAATCTCATTCTTGTAAATGAGGACCATCCCATAGAAGAAAAATATGCAGCCAATGACACTGCACTGGTAGGAATCGATTTCTGGAATCAGAATATTCTGCTAGATTATGTGGCGGCGAAAGAACTCTCCCACCTGCTGACAGAATTAGAATGCGGCAATGATATCATCCCGGTGAAAGGGTATGAGAACGCCTCACTACTTCATCCAATTAAGGATAGTGAACACAGCACAGGTCTTGCTGTTGATTTGTCCGCAAATATTATTAATAAGACCTCCATGATGTCCGGTTTCCCAAAGAAAGGAGTCTGCAAGGAGTTTCGAAATATTGCCTCAAAACATGGATTTATTGAACGCTATCCGAAAGCCAAAGAGGATGTTACAGGTGTAGAATACCAACCCGGCCACTTTCGTTATGTAGGCTACCCCCATTCAAGTATCATGGAGGAGCTTGATATTACGATGGAAGAATATCTGAAAGTAATCGAAGATTATTCCTCTAATAATAAGACTTTAAGCTATAGGGATAAAGACAATCTCTATGAAATCTACAAAGTAAAAGCAGATACAAACGAGTCTACCGTTGTAGAAATGCCAGATAATGTCCCTTTTACTGTTAGTGGAAACAACATTGACGGCTTTATCATGACTCTCAAAAAAAGATCCAGCCTTAATCTGTTTGCAAAGCAACGGAAAGTAATAATTTAACCCTGTTAATCTGATTGACCTGTGAAATTCCGGGATCATAATCGATAGGCATAATATTTGCCGAGGGATACTTCTCTTTTAATGCCTTAAACATGCCTCTTCCTGTGATATGGTTTGGCAGACAGGCAAGGGGCTGGACACAGAGAATATTAGGCACACCATTTTCCAGGTTGTGTATCATCTCTGCGGTTATCAGCCACCCTTCCCCTGTCTGGTTACCAAGGGATAGAAACTCCTCAGCCTTTCCTGCTAACTCCTGGATGGAGGACGGCGGCAGGAAACGGCTGCTTTTTTTAAGCTCCTTTACAATGGTCTTGCGGTAATAGGAGATATATTGGATTCCCAGAGCACAGGCATTCATTGTGGTTTTCTTACCGCTGAGATAACGGTGTTTGAATCTGGAATTATAGAGGGAGTAGAAAAAGAAGTCCAGGAAATCCGGAAGTACCACTTCAGCTCCCCCCTCCTCCAGGGTCTTAATAATATCATCGTTGGCCATTGGGTGATATTTTGCAAGTATTTCTCCCACTATGGCAACCTTTGGTTTGCGGGCAGCTGTTACCGGAATTGCTTCAAAGGCTTTCACAATGTCAGTTACATTCTGATCAAATTGAAGCTTACTCCTGTTCCTGACATTTATCTTAACTCTTTCTTTCCATAATTCAAAGACTGTCTGAGAAGCTCCTTTATCAATTTCATAAGGTCTGGTACCATAAAGCAGCCTCATAAATAAATCACCGTAGATTACCGCCATCATCATTCTTTTTACAAATACCGGTGATAGGTGGAATCCAGGCTGTTCATCCAAGCCGGCTACGTTTAAGGAAATAATGGGTATCTTATCGAAACCTGCCTGTCTTAACCCAAGTTTTAAGAAGGACATATAATTCGTAGCCCTGCAGCCGCCACCTGTCTGACTGATAATAACTGAGGTGTTATCAAGGTCATATTTACCTGATTTTAATGCTCCGACTATTTGACCGATTAAGAGGACTGCCGGATAGCAAGCGTCATTATTTACATAGCGAAGACCTTCTTCTATGGCTCCATTGTCTTTATCCGGAAGTACCTCCATCCGGTAACCGGAGGCATGGGCGGCTTCTCTGATCAATTCAAAATGAATTGGTGCCATTTGAGGCGCAAGAATGGTATGAGCTTTGCGGTTTTCTTTGGTAAAGGGCTTTTTCTGGTAACCATAATTATAACTCTCAGTAATTACGCTGCTTTTCTTCCGCTCTTCCGAGGCTGCTATCAGAGAACGGATACGAATCCTGGCTGCACCTAAATTGGCTCCTTCATCAATTTTAATCAGAGTATATTGTTTTCCCATGGAATTTAAGATCTCAATTAACTGGTCTGCGGTAACAGAATCCAAACCACAGCCAAAAGAATTCAGCTGCACAAATTCTAGGCCTTCTATTTGTCCTAAGGCTTCCGCTGCCCTGTAAAGCCTTGAATTAAATGCCCATTGGTCCACTACGCGAAGTTTGGAACGTAAAGGAACCAGATGTGAAATACTGTCTTCCGTTAACACGCCAAGACCATAGCTTTCTATCATCTCAGGAATACCATGATGGATTTCCGGATCCACATGATAAGGTTTACCACAAAGAACAATACCCTGCTTACCATTCTTCAGAAGATAAGCAACGGCTTCTTCTCCTTTTCGCCGGATATCCTCCTTAAAGGCTTCGAATTCTTTCCTGCCTCTCATTACAGCTTCTTTTACCTCCTTAAGAGGAATCTGGTATTCCTTTAGTACTTCATACATATTTTTAGCCAGCTGGTTATCATCATTCATATTTAGAAAGGGTGAGATAAAAGTAACACCTTTGGCAGCTTCAATATTATTCTTAAGTACTTCTCCATAGGATATAACAATAGGACAATTAAAACAGTTATCTGCGTCCTCATATTCTTTTTTTTCATATACCACAGAGGGGTAAAAAATGGTGTCGATTCCTTTTTCAACCAGGTCAATGATATGACCGTGGGTTAACTTCGCAGGGTAACATACAGAATCTGCAGGAATACTGTCCATTCCCTTTTGATAAATCTCCTTTGAGGAGGGGGAGGATAATACTACCCGAAAACCTAAGAAAGACAATAAAGTAAACCAGAAAGGATAGCTTTCATACATATTAAGAGCTCTGGGTATACCAAGGGTTCCTCTGACCGCGGATTCCTTTGACAGAGGTTTATAAGCAAAGAGTTTCTTGTATTTATAGGCTGCNNGATTGGGTATCCTGTCTTTCGTACCATTAACCTTTCCTAAGCCTTTCTCGCAGCGGTTACCGGTAATGTATACCTGGTCCTGTCCAAGGTGATTTATGGTTAACAGGCAATTATTGCTACAATGCCGGCATCTGGTGTTATCGGTCTGTATATGGAAGTCGGTGAGCTGTTCTTTGCTTATTAAAGTACTTCGATGCTCTGCCTCATAAGTATCTTTGGCAAGAAGAGCTGCACCATATGCGCCCATAAGTCCGGCTATTTTGGGGCGCAATACTTCCCTTCCGGTAACCGATTCAAAGCATCGCAGTACAGAATCATTTAGAAAAGTTCCGCCTTGTACCACAATGTGTTTACCCAGTTCATTTTCATCTCTTATTTTAATAACTTTATAGAGAGCATTCTTGATAACAGAATAAGAGAGCCCGGCAGAAAGGTCTGAAACTTCAGCCCCTTCCTTCTGTGCCTGCTTCACCTTTGAATTCATGAATACTGTACACTTGGTTCCAAGATCCACTGGCTCCTTTGAATACAACCCAAGGCTTGCAAATTCTCTGATAGAAAGATTCAGTGACTGAGCAAAACTCTCTAAGAAGGACCCACAGCCGGAGGAGCAGGCTTCATTTAGCAGGATATTATCTACTCGCCCGTCCTTTAGCCTTAAACACTTCATATCCTGTCCGCCAATATCCAGAATAAAATCCGCTCTTGGTTCAAAGTTCCGTGCCCCTCTTAGATGTGCAATGGTTTCGATTTCACTCATATCCAGATGAAAAGCACGCTTTATAAGCTCTTCACCGTATCCGGTAACACAGCCACCGCTGATAGTTACATCCGAAGGTAACTGGTTATATATCTCTTCTAATAAAGCAGCTGTCTTTATAACCGGGTCCCCAGCTGATTTGGTATAATATTCGTAAAGGAGTTCTCCGCCGTTTCCAATAAGAACAGCTTTTAATGTGGTAGAACCTGCATCGATTCCAAGATATACATTACCCGTATATTCTGCAAGGGGCATTCGTTTACAATCACACTTTTCATGACGTTTCAGAAATTTCTCGTAATCCTCAGAGGAGGTGAATAAAGGTGCAAGGGTGTTGGTTTCTTTGCTCTGTTTTAAGGCTTGCAATCTTTCTTCCAGATCCTTTAAGGTAATAATTTCTTCAACTTCAAATTTCTTATCCTTTAAGAGCAGAGCTCCTCCAATAGCAGGAAAGAATAATCCATCAGCAGGCAGAAAAACCTCCTCGGGATTTAGCGTTTCTATAAATCTTTTTCTAAGCTCCGACAGAAAATAAAGGGGACCTCCAAGGAAGGCAATTTTCCCTTTAATAGGTTTTCCCCAGGACAGACCTGTAGTAGTCTGATTAACCACCGCCTGAAAAATGGAGGCGGCAATGTCTTCTTTTCTGGCTCCGTCATTTAACAGTGGCTGGATATCTGTTTTGGCAAATACACCGCATCTGGAGGCAATAGGATAGATGGTATGCGCTTTAGCAGCATAATCATTTAAGCCTGCAGCGTCTGTATGAAAGAGTGCCGCCATCTGATCTATAAAGGAACCTGTCCCGCCGGCACAGCTGTTATTCATTCGCTGTTCAGTAACCGGTTTTAAGTAAGTAACTTTGGCATCTTCTCCTCCGAGTTCTATTACCGTATCTGTCTGGGGAAGATATGTCTTAACAGCCTTTGTACAGGCAATAACCTCCTGTTCAAAAGGCAGAGAAAGCCATCTGGACATGGATAATCCGCCGGAACCTGTTATAATTACCTTGCAGGGAATGTCACCCATGTGGGTTCTGCATAGAGAAACAACCGATTGAATGGTGTTCTTTAGGTCAGACAGGTGTCTTTTGTATTCTTTATACAGAATCCGGTTTTCTTCGTCTAATACTGCTATTTTTATTGTAGTTGATCCTATATCCAATCCGACTCTGTAATACTCCATTATTTTGCTCATGAAAATAACCTCCGAAATTCCTGTTCACTCATTATCGCCTGAAAACAGCTTATACTTTATATGCATAAAGTCTTCTATAATTATGAACAGATTTTCAGAGGTCATTCATTTCCAAGTAAATCTCTTACAATCATTAATATACAGCTGATTCTGTAATTGTATGAGTCTTACTGGTTTTCTAGTAAAGAGAAGTTAACATATTGCTTTTATCAATATGAATATAACTAATTTTCTGAGATGTTACGTCAAAATAAGCTTTTCCTGCTATACATAATTTTGAGTTATGCTGATTCTTACCGGTAAATCCTATATAAACACGAAATGTATAATGCCCTGTACTATCTTTATCTTTGCTTATTTCAATATCTTTTAGCGATAGCTTACATCCGGATTTTAATGCTTCAAAGCAGGTCATGGATAAACGCTGCCTTACAAAGGAATCATATCCATCTACTGTAAAGTAGTCATTAAAAGCTTCCATTTCCTTCACCGGAAAAGCCTGTGTTCCATTCCACTTGCTGGCTGTTATTGCTTCCTGCATTGCCTGCCAGTTATCGTACATGGGAATCATATTCTGATCCGGTTCAAAAATACGTATTATAACTTCTTTCAGAACAGCTTTATCATTCTTTTCGGCAGACATTGCGGTATATGGAAAAATACCGTTGGTAATGAATACAATTATTATTAATAGCTGCGAAAATATTAGAAACCTGATTTTATTTTTATTGTTGTTATATATTTTCATATCAACACCCGTGCCTTTCTTACAATGAAACAATCACAGTTTCGATACAAATTTATTTGTTGGTTGTTTTATGCTAAATATTATATCCACTTTTGGCTATAATACTCATTTTTAGATCCAAAAACAAAACAAAGATTTTTGTTGAAATCACGCGAAATAAATGTTAACATATGTCGGAGTGCTCATTTCAGCCATACTAATATGGCTGTACCTGTCACTGAATCAGAACTTATGAAAGGATGTTAACAATTAATGTCAACACAATCCACACAATCATCCATTGCAAATCCGGGACCCCTTGGTCTTCTTGGATTTGGTATGACTACCTGTCTGTTAAATCTACATAATGCAGGTTTTATTCCCTTATCCATTGTTATCATTGCAATGGGCTTTGCATTGGGCGGCGCTGCACAGATTATTGCAGGCATCATGGAATTTAAGAAGGGAAACACCTTTGGTGCCACTGCATTTACGGCATATGGCTTTTTCTGGTGGTCATTAATCCTTATCTGGACCAATCCTATGTCCCTTACAAATACCGCAGATAAAACCAGCATGGGATTTTATCTGGGCTTATGGGGTGTATTTACACTCTTTATGTTTATCGGAACCTTAAAACATAACCGCATTACACAGATCGTATTCGGATCACTTACTGTACTGTTCTTCCTATTAAGTGCAGCTAATTTTACAGGCTCTGAAGCGATTCATACAGTAGCAGGTTATGTAGGAATTTTCTGTGGACTCTCTGCAATCTACAATGCAATGGCTCAGATAATAAATGCAGAATTCGGCAAAACTATCATGCCCGTTTAATGACTTTCTGCTATTCACGTAAAAAGTTTAAATGCAATGGAATGGAGGTAATCATGGAAAAACAGATACACAGTATATTTAACGATGAAATTCTTAAGAAAGCTGCCGATTTCTACGATATGGACAACGAAAGCCTAAAGAAAATCGGGGGTTTTGAGAATTATGTGTACGGTTATAGCTTAAAAGACAAAGAGTATATACTTCGAATTACGCATAGCTCTCACAGAACAATAGGTATGATGAATGCTGAATTGCACTGGGTTAATTATCTGTCCCTCATGGGTGCTGATGTCAGTCAGCCTATCGCATCCAAAAACGGCTTTTTCGTTGAAAAAATACCGTCAGGTTCAGACGATTACTTCCTGACCTCAGCATTTGAAAAAGCTCCTGGCAATCACGTAAGACCGCAAGATAAAACAGATGCTCTTTATGAAGAATGGGGTCGTTGTATCGGCAAACTTCATCGGCTTACCAAAACCTATGAAGCAGATAAGTCTTATCCCTTAAGGCCTTCCTGGTATGAAGACCCTGTCTTTTACAAAGCAAAGGATTATCTTCTTCCGGAAGATTACTTTATTGCTGATAAACTCTTTCAATTGACAGAAAGCATAAAAAAACTGCCCAAAGATAAGGACAGTTATGGTTTGATTCATACAGATGTTCATTCCGGAAACTTTTTTGTAGATAACGGTAAGATTACAATCTTTGATTTTGATGACAGTTCCTACCAATATTTTATCAGTGATATTGCTATTGCTCTGTTTTATACAATGCTTAATATAGAGGATGTAAAGGAACGAATAGCTCATTCCTATAACTTCTTAAAACACTTTCTTAAAGGTTATCGTAAAGAAAATACACTGGCAGATTTCTGGCTTGATACACTTCCTGACTTTTTGAAATTAAGGGAACTTGAGCTATATGTGGTAGTGTATAGAAGCTGTGATATGAATAATCCCGGACCTTGGGAAGCAAATTACATGAAGAACCGCAAAGAGCTCATAAGCAAGAACATCCCTTTTATAGGGGAGGAACTTGATTTTTCTTCACTTTACAGTGATCGTATGTAATAAAACATATACTGCTGAACAATGCCGGCATATCCTTTGTATCTATCGGTTTCAAATTGATTGTCATATATATCCTTTAATATCCGTTCAATCCAGACATCAATGGGAAAAGCGTCAATTTGATGAAGTCCGTATAAGGCTACACAATTTGCAACCTTGATGCCAACCCCCGGCAATTTCATCAGTTCTTTTACAGCCTCCTCAAAGTTAAGATTTGGGAGGCTGTTTATATTAATGTCTCCATTTATAACAGCGATAGCGGTCCCTCTCACATATTCATCCCTGTATCCTAAACCAGTCTCTCTTAAGGTTTCTCTACTTGCCTTTGATAATATCTCTGCTGTAGGAAAGGTATAATAAACATTACCTGTAATAGCATCCTTTCGTTCCTCTCCAAACTTAAGGGATAGTTCTTCAACACAGCGTTTAATAGCGGGTATACTTTTTCGCTGGGAAATGATAAAGGTTATAAGTATTTCAAAAAGCTCCTGTTTCAGAATTCTAAGACCATAGCCGTAATGAGCTGCTTTTCTTAAGAATTCATCTTCACCGGAAAGAAGTTTGCCTACAACCTCTTGATAATCATAACTCAAATCAAAGTATTCTTTCCAGAATTCATCATATTCTCCTGAATCACAGGAGAGTTCAACTCTATTAGTATCCAGTTGTTTCAGGTGCAAATATCTGCTTCCTGCAATCAGTGAAAAGTCAGAATCATTTAGCCTATTCATGCGAAAACACTGACCGGAGGAGGCAATGTGTTCTAATATAAAATTACTGTTCTCAATTATCAATTAAGTATCCTCAAATCTCATCAAATTAATATTTCTACACAGGTAGAAATTCTTCGTTAATATTATACAAAAAAATTCTTACCATTACTACATAAGTAGAACATGGATTTTTGCCTCTTTAAGTCGTTATACAGCTGAAAATGCTGACATAACATACTACAAATTAATCTGTATATATTTTAGTCGTTAATTGTAAAATTTGCAACTACACGGTTTAAATTACCGGATATTTCATTTTCTTTTTCTATTAGTTCCGCAATCTCTTGGACTACTTCAGATACGACCTCTGCATTGGATAAAATAGAACCGCTGTTTTCGGCTGCCAGTTGAGAACCATGAGCGATTTCCATTATTGCTTTTGCAACTTCAGAGCTGATTCTGTCTATACCTTCTGTCATTTGTACGATAGCCGTAATATTCTCATCAATAGCCAATGCTTCTTTTCCATACTCTCTTGCTGTATTAACGAAATCCATGTAATCTGCTGTTACTGTGTCTTTCATAAATTCCAGCATTTGAGTGGAGTGTTCTATTAAATTCGTATAAGCCGCGGTGACCTGGCGGATAGTTTTCTTTATATCTACAACAGTATGTGCTGCCAATGCTGCAAGGTTCCCTATTTCTGTTGCAACCACTGCAAATCCTTTCCCTTGGGCTCCGGCTCTGGCAGCTTCGATAGAAGCATTTAACGACAGCAGATTTACCTGCTCTGCAATTTCTGCTATCTGTTCTGCCATCATACCAATCGAATGAACAATTTTTGCATCCTCCAGGCTAATCCTTAGTTTATCTTCCTTATCTTGAATTAAAGCTATTGCTTTATCATAGGAAGCTTCACTCTTTCTTTCTGCCTGGTTTGCTCTTACCTGAATATTTCCTGCCAGTTCCTTACCAGACATTGTCTCAATGGTAAGTATATTAATGGAGGAATGTACTTCCTCTACGGAGGCGCTAACTTCTTCCGTAGAGGCACTGGAGCTCATCATTACTTCGCTAATGTCCCTGATTGAAGTATTGATACTCTGAAATTGTTCTGTTAGCCTGTGAACTACGGTATCAAGGGTATCACCGGAGTCTTTCATCCCCTCTGCGCCTTCTGCAATTTCCTGTATTACAGTTCGGTTGTCCATCAGCATCTTATTTAAGGAATTCATCAGCTGACTTAATTCATTCCGACCTTTTTCTTTCAGTGGTTTAATTGTGAAATCGCCTTTTGCCAGTTTAAGTGTAAAATTATTGGCTGCTTTAATCTTTTTTGTAATACTGTTTATCTGCAATGTGATTACAGCCGCAGTAACTGCGAGAGATATTATAAGGCTGATGACAAGCGCTAACCCAAGTTGATTGAGTGGATTCTTTATCTCCTCCTCAGAAACTTTTGCAACAATATGCCAATTTACGAATGGTACTGTTTTATAGTATGCGAGGTACTTCACTCCGCCCTCAGTATAACTGCCTTCTCCCTGTTCATTATTAATAATTTCTTCGCCAAATTTTTTTAAGGTTTTGTTTTTGGACTCCTGAATATTTTCCTTTAGAATTTTATCCTCTGGTGCGCCTGCTATAAATAAACCGGAGTTTGATAATAACAATACAGAACCTTTTTTGCCTATTGTTATGTTATTAATCATATTTTGAATATCACTAACCTGCATGTCCACAGTAACTGCACCAAGAAAAGTATTATCTGACGTGTAGATAGGAGCCGTACATGACATGATGGTTAATCCCAGGCTTTCATCATAGTAAAGCTCAGAGAACAGGGCTTCTTTTCCTTTTGTAGCGTTCTTATACCAGTCATAGGAGAAATAATCGTACTCTGGGTTGCTGTAATCATAGGTTACAACAGCTTTATCTCCTTCTTTATAGACATATGGGCCTATATATTTTTCGTTCTTGTCATATATGTAGGGTTCAAACCAAATTCCACTGCCTAAAACCATCTTATCTTCCTGCACAAGAGTAGAAAGCATTTCTTCATACTGGCTTAGTGACGTGCTGGTATAAGTTGCCTGTACACCATGGCTAAGATCTTTTGCCATTGAGGTAATTCTTTGCAGACTGAGCTCAATCATATTCATTTGCTTTTCTACCTCTGAATTCATTTTAGCATGAATCTGGTCTTGAATAATGTTTTCACTTTGGGTATAACTGATAAAAGATAATGCAAACATGGAAATCAAAATAACGGATAGAAGCACTGTCAATAACTGCGATGTAATTTTTCGAAAACCCATAAGTATACCTTCCTTTATCGTTACTATTTGAAAGGATTATACTATGGATGATTTCATTTGTCACACATTATTTTCAATTCTTTACATAATGTATAATAATTTTGATTAAATTTACATCATTTTCACATATGTATAAAATAATATGTTAATTTATGGTATTTAAAAAATATTTATAAGAAAAAAAGAGCTCATGGGGTATTATATAACCTCAATAGCTCTGATTTCTTCTTATATTTTATTCCTCCAACTGCTTTACACATTCACTCAAAGAATTTGTGAACTCTTCGTCAGAGGAATTTTTAAATATCAATAAATCATCTACAGTTTCTATATCATCTAGTTCAGTAGGTATATTAAAATTACAGCCTGCAATATACTCATCCCAGTGTTCTAATTTCCAGGTATCTCTGTCTGAGTTTCGTCTGATCATACGTTGTTTACAGACTTCAATACTAGTTTCAACCCATATGACCACTAATCTTGCATTTTTCTCCCGCAGTTTCTCCTTTAAGTCTTTCATATAAGCTTTATCTCTGATTTCTCTGGTAAAAGGTGCATTAATCAAGACAATATCATCATAATCCAGTGCTTCCAATGCTAAAGCTACTATGGTCTCATATTCGTAATTTCGTATATTTTCTTCAAAAAAATCGGAGCTTCTATTGTAGTTTTCTCCTGCAACTTTAAAGATTTGTTTTGAAAGCAATATCAAGGTATCTTTATCCAGATAGACCACATGCTTAAGGGCCTTGCTGAGTTCCTTTGATACAAAGGTTTTACCGCAAGCCGGTGGTGATGTGACCAATATTAACTTTTTCATTTATACTCCCGTCTGTGCACTAAAGCACTATAGATTTTTTAAATAATAATGATAGTAATTTTACCTCAAATTCTATTATATGGCAATACCTGTACTAGGCTAGACAGAACAATACTATAAAGTGAGAATAATTCTTAAATTTACTTTAGGTGCATTTCCATTCGGAAAAATGTATAGTATAATAGCAATACGAAAAGTACAACTATTTGGGATAGATTTACTCTATAAGATTGCTATGAATGAAAGGAAGCATTTATAATATTCTCTCTTCTCTGATTTGGAGACCCCTGGGAAAGTATACAGATGAGAGTCATAAGTGAAACAGGAGTTAATTATGATTAAATGGCCGAAAAATTTCTACAACTACATAAGATGCTTTTCAGCAGTTATTTTTGCTCTGTGCCTGTTATATATTGGAAAGGAGTTATTGCTCCAGCCTTATCTGTCTAATCGGGCTGTTAATGAAGCCAGAACTCTCTATGCCGCTGGTAAAGAAGATGCGATCGCGGCAAATGCCTCGAAAACTGAAAGCCTGATAACACCGGCATTTTCTGACGCGGATACACTTACAGATAGTCCAGAAATTTCTTCACCTGAAGAACTGTATGATAATGAAGGAAGGCTTCTTGAATTCACTCAATTGTTAACTCTTAATGAAGACGTGAAAGGATGGCTTACTGTTGACGGAACCAATATTGACTATCCGGTCCTGCAATCTGGTAAAGAAGCTCCTGAATATTATCTTTATAGGAATATTAACAGAGAGAACGATAAAGCAGGCAGCCTCTTTCTTAATGCAGGCTCCATACTGGAGGAAAATTCAAAAAACCTTGTAATCTATGGACACAATATGAAATCAACAAATAATATGTTCCATGAGCTGTTAAAGTATGATAAGCTGTCATTTTATAAAGAACATCCCTATATTAACTTTGACAGTATCTATAAAAAAGGACAGTGGAAAATAATTGCAGTAATAAAAGCAGATGCCGATACGGATAATACTTTTTTTAACTTTATAAGAACCTCCTTCTCCGGTGATGATGATTTTCTTGAATACCTCTATGAATTACGTATTAGATCCATCTATAATATTCCGGTTGATGCGAATGAAAAGGACAAACTGCTGACCTTGGTAACCTGTTCTTATGAAATGGATAATTACAGAACGGTTGTTGTAGCCAGAAAATTAAGGGCTGAGGAATCTCTGTCAGTGGATATTCAGAATGCAGTTGAGAATCCCATCCCGCTCTATCCAAACAGCTGGTATACCTATTACGGCGGTACAAAACCTGTTATTCCTCCTTTCAACGAAGCCTTGGAAGCAGGAATAATTCAGTGGTATTCACAAAAGTAATAATAATTATCATTTGGGTTAAAACTATCACAAGTGGTAAAAAATACAGCTTATAGGAAAGAATTATTATGAATATATTCAATGACTTTTTCATGATCCGATGATATAATATAACATAACTTTTTACCGAACATTCAAAAGAGCTGGTGACCTATGGAAAACACAACAAACAAGCAAGATAAAAGTAAGCCTTCTGCTTATAAAAGCATAAAGACCTATTACCTTACACATATGAAGTATAACCCTTCTGCAACAACCATTAAAATATCTTTGCTGTATTTTATTTTTGGAATTTTATGGATTGTTTTCTCTGGTAAAATAATCTACATGATATCAGATGATATAAGAATAATCCAAAATTTCGAATTTTATAAAGGCAGTTTCTTTGTAATCTTATCCACTGGAGTTATTTCTATTTTGATATATCATGGTGTTTCCAATTACGAGAAAGCGAAAGTAAAGATTCATGAGAATCTGCTGGATTTAAATGAATCTCACAAGGAAACTATTCGATTAAAAGAAGAATTGAAAACATTAGCCTGTACCGATACCTTAACTTCCATGCCGAATAAATTTGCTTTCGAAAACAGAATGGAACAGCTGATCGATGAAAATATGAAAACCGGAACCTCCTTTGCGTTCCTGTATCTGGACATTGATAATTTTAAACATATCAATGATACAGTGGGACATGATGCAGGGGATTTTTTCTTGGTAGAATTTGGACGACAGCTTACGGAAAGTCTTTCAGAGTATGATATTTCTGCAAGAATCGGTGGTGATGAATTCGCCGTATTGCTGCAATTAGATGGAAATAAAAGCAAAACAGAGGATGTTCTTAATGAACTTGCAGCTAAATTAAGACGTATCTGGGTTATTAATGAACATGAGTTTTTTATTACCTTCAGCGTAGGCCTGACGGTATTTCCAAGAGACGGCATAACTACTTTAAAATTATTGCAGAATGCCGATCTAGCTATGTATTCTGTGAAAGAAACATCTAAGGATAATTATTCTTATTATAGCTATGAAATTGAAACTACTAATCGCAAGCGAATTGCAATGATCAATTCCTTACGAATGGCAGTTATTAACAAAGAGTTCAGTCTTTTATACCAGCCTATTACCACTTTGACCACTGATACCATCTGTGGTGTGGAAGCACTTATTCGTTGGAATCATCCTGTTAGCGGTTTTATCCCCCCATCGGAATTTATTCCTCTTGCAGAAGAAAGCGGTCTGATTACGGAAATTGATAAATGGGTACTAAGTGAGGCATTGAAACAGAAAAAAATATGGGAAGACAGTGGTTGTCCTCCCATTAAAATTTCTATTAACATCTCCGGACACAGCCTTCGATGGAAAGGACTGGCCGGAGAGATACGGCAGCAACTGGACATTACAGGGGTAAAACCTAGTGAAGTTCTCTTTGAAGTTACGGAGACTTCCCTTATTGAAGATATGGATACCTCAGTGGAATTATTAAAATCTCTTCGTGATATGGGTGTTAGAATTGCACTGGATGATTTTGGAATAGGGTACTCTTCCCTTACTTATCTGAAGAAACTCCCCATTGATATAGTGAAGCTTGATCGTTCCTTTGTAAATGAGATTACCAATCAGGAACATACTGATATCATAGTAGAAACCATCATACGTCTTGCCCATGATTTGGATTTAAAGATCACAGCGGAAGGAATTGAAACCTCCAATCAAAGGCAATACCTCGCAAATCTTCTATGCGATTTCGGGCAGGGCTATTACTATAGTAAACCCGTTACCAGCAAGATAATTGAAAATACATGGTTTCACTAAAACGGCTCTTTTTCTGTAAATAACACACCAAGTGTCTTCGGACCGCAGTGACTTGAAATAACGGCACCTGCAAAAGTTATATGGATATGCCTGAATATCTTCAGCTTTTCTATCTCCCTGTATACTAAATCCACAGTTTCATCCTCACATCCGGAATGAGTAATAAACACTCTTTCCGGATCTGCTTTTTTTAAATCCGGAATCAGATCCTGAACATAATTCAATAATGCTTTTTTGTTAGAGCCTCTATATTTTCCACCAATTCCCATCTTACCTGCCTTGACTGTAATCATAGGTTTTAAATGCAGGACATTACCCAAAAGAGCCGCAACAGAAGAACATCTCCCGCCCATATGCAGATAGGTAAGTGTGTCTACTACAAAGCTTGCACGTATCAGAGCTTTCATATTATTATTGATATAAGCTATAATTGTCTCCGGTGACTTGCCTTCTCCTGCCATTTCAGCCGCTTTGATAACCTGAAGGCCGATACCGGTTGAAAGATTACCTGAATTAATTATGTATAGTCTGTCATACTTAAGATATTCTCCCGCCAGCCGTATAACATTGCAGGTGGAGGACATCTCTTCTGATATCCCAAAAAATATTATGTCTTTCTCTTCTTTTGTAAGGGGTTCCAGGATTCTAACTGCATTTTCAAGATCCGGTGCTGCTGTTTTGGGGAGACTGTTTTCACTGTCTGCCCAAGCAAATATTTCCTCTTTCCTAACTTCTACTCCATCCAGATATGTATTGTTCCCCATTATAACACATAGGGGTATAATAGTTATGTCATATTGCTTTAATAATTCTTCTGATAAATCACAGGTACTGTCTGCTATTATCTTAACCATATGAATCTTCCTTTCTCTCTATTATAAAACTTCCTTCTTTGCTTAAAAATCATCACAAACATAAGATACTTCCTAATATTATTCTAGATTATGCTTCCTTTATTTAATATAAGTTGAATTCATATTNNAAATAAAGAAGCCTGTTGCAATGGCCTACTGCTTAGGCCTACTTATTTCCGAAGAAATTTAAGAATTAATCCGATATGGTTATACACTTTATTTCGGTAAATCACCAGAGAATATAATAGCACAAATTACTTCTTAAATACAAGATTCATTTTATTGGAATACTACTTCCTATTTTTTGAATCTTACTTCATTTAATTTCAATCTTAGTTCATATTAAATCTTACTTCATGAAATTATTGTATATGGAAATCTACTGTCAGATTAACCGTCAGATCTTTTAAGAATTCCTTTTGCTTATCGCGATAATTTAACCAGATACTTCTATCCCGGTAACCTGTCATTCGGTATAAATTAATAAAATCAATACCATTACCCAGACTTATGGCCTTTATGGCGGTTCCGATATTCTCTCTCACATAGGAATTGCATTCCTCTTCAATTCTTTCAATGGTGTCACTCTTACGTTCATCCTGTTGCTGTTGTGCACCTTTCTGAATAGATGCATATCCTTCTACTAACATGGACAGGTAAGGTTTTCCTGCTTCTTCATAAAATTCCATAGAACGTATAAGCCTGTTTATTTTTATAACATACTTTGGAGGTCCTTCTTTTTCATCCGGTGGCAGATACAAAATTTTATTTTTACCAAAGCCGCTGGCATAATAAATGAAATCACTTTCTTTTTCGTTTACAAGATAGTTGATTGTTCCTTCTGAGAAGATTCCGAGGCCGGATACAACTACCTTCTTGTCAGAATTTTTAAGCACCGGAATAATTACGCTTAAATCACCTTCATTTCTTGCAAGAATCAAATCACCTATATCTATTTCTTCAATTCCATTGTTTCTTAAATTAACTCTGCTTAGCTGAGATAGATAATCACCGATTCCTCCTTCAACATCACCATTTAGCTCGATAATATTCTTCGCGGTACTATCGGAGAGAAATACTAGTGTGTTGCGTCCGATTTCATACTTATTCTCTACATAAGAGAGAAAGGATGACATAAACTCTTTGTTGTTTGTAATGCCCTCTCCAAGTATTATCGTTTTAAGCTGGCTGAAATCAAGTCGTTTATTATTTTCTCTTCCATAATCTTCTTCTATTTCTGAGAAGTCTTTGTTCTTAAAATTTAAGGTTAGTTTTTTGGGATCTTCCGCACCCTGCTCAGTAAGTGCTTTTAAATCCGGAAGGATATAATAAACCTCTATCATATCCTCACCCAGTACATCAATTCCAATGGCCTGTATAAAGTTCCTGTCTTCTATTTCTGTCATATCACTGCAGCCTGTTAAGGTAAAGCCGGCAATCGATATAAATAAAATTAAGATCGTATTTGCAACAACTTTTCTATTAATAAATTTCTTCAGTTTACCTGTACCTGCCACCAGTACGGGTATTATGATGGATTGAGGCATACCAATGTACATCATATATTTCTTAAAATACATAAAAAACTGTTCCGTTTCAATAGGTATGACGGAGGCTCCAAAGACTAGTAGTATAAAAGGCACCAATAGATAGTTTCGATTGGATAGTTTCGTAATATGTCCTGTAATATAACTTAAATAATAGAATAACGCACCGGTTAAGGTAAAGATTCCAAGAAGCCATATAGACAGTATAAACGCATCCTGTCTCTGCAGAAAACCACCGGGCAGTCTTACCATCTGGAAAGTATAAATTGCTGACCACAACTTACCGCCTGTTTCGATTCTGCCTAACATACCCATTGTAACTATATACATGAGGATATTTAATATTCCGGTTATTGTAAGTGCTTTTGCAACATAACTGTAGAGCTTCTTCCCTCTCTTAATATCTCCTTGTCTGAAGTGTATCAAAGGTATAGAAAATATCATTAATTCCAAGGCACTATAAGCGATAAGGATCTGATAGCTACCAAACCCTATATCCGTGAAACTCTCCGTAAAAAGAGGTGTAAGATTACCCGGGTCCACTTTACGCAGTCCTAAAAGCAAAAAGAGAAAGACAGGTACAATTACAAGAAAGAAAATAACTTCCGTAATCCTTGCCCTTACTTCTAACCCCTTCGAAGCGGCATAAGCAGAAACGATCAAAAGAAACAAAATGATAATTCTGTTATCGGTATCAGCCAATAAGGTTTGGTTTATAATTTGCCCGAACAGCCGTGCAGAAAATACAAGGCAGAAAAAGAGTTTAATAATATATGGGATACCTACAAAGAAGGTCACGAACTTACCAAAATTATCATCACAAAAATTAAGATAGCGGCCACCTGTCTGTCTGCATAAATAAAGAATTACATAACCATAAAGAAAAGCATATAGTGTTCCCAGACAAATAGAGAGCAAACCATCCCTTCCTGCCGCCCCTGCCGCAATATTAGGTATTACTATTCCTGATACGCTGAAAAGATCAAATATAAGTAGCCTGTTAAACTGTCTTAAAGATATTTTATCGTTCTCTGCAAACATTATTGCTCCTCTCCCTTCTCATTATTATTTTCGCTTTCATTGGTAACCAGCCTGGTTCTTTCATCCTTCGTAGCAAATAAGGGTCGTCTCTTTAGGTTTCGAAAAGGGAATCGTACCATTCCATCCTTTGTATCGGAGCCCTGATTGATTCCTGAAGCAGCAAAAGGAACCAGATATGGAATGCCAAAGCTCTTTAAACCACCCAGATGTATCAGCAATAAAATAACTCCCATAATAAATCCGAAAAGCCCCAGAAAAGATGATAAAATCAAAATAAAATGCNNCGTAAATGCAGAGATTGCTGTTAAGGCAATTACAATAACTACAATTGGACTGACAATATTGGCATTTACCGCTGCATCACCGATAATCAATCCACCAACGATACCGAGAGTTCCACCCATAGGTCCGGGCAATCTGATTCCAGCTTCCAATAACATCTGAAAACTGATTTCCATAATAATTACTTCCACCAGCACCGAAAAAGGAACACCACCTCTGGCAGCTGCAAAGGACAAGGCCATGGCAGGGGATAATAATTCTGCATTAAAATTAATTACTGCCACATAGAGTCCCGGTAAGGCAATGGTTATAAATGCACCAATGTAACGAAGTAGCCTTAGAAAAGTAGCCAC
>DJJW01000035.1:72128-107937 GCA_002434335.1 Lachnoclostridium sp. UBA6558
AAGCAACAGTACAATTGGTGAATTATCCACAATTAATACGACTCTGCCTTCCAGAATAGCGGAGGCTGCTTTATCCGGTCTTTCTGTGGATTGGAATTCCGGAAAGGGGGAATAGGTATTCCGTTCAGTAAGCTGTTCCAGCATTCCGCTGTCAAATATACCGTCTATTGTATATTTCTTTAATCTACGCTCAATTTCTGCCACTACTTCCGGTCTCGCTACTCCTTCCAGATAGCAGATAGCTACATCAGTGGCGGTTCTTGTACCCACTTTCGTTTGTTTTATCTTGAGATTAGTATCTTTTATTCTTCTTCGCAGCAACACTCGGTTGATAAAGAAGGCTTCACTGAAACTTTCCTTGGAGCCTCTCACAGCAACCTCATTTTCACTGGTGGGAACACCACGGTTAGGCATTTTTCTTACAGATACTTTAAGTGCTNNATCTCTGGAATTGTAGATACTTCGGTTAGATCTACTGTCTGTATCCCCCTTTCCTTGATATATTCAAATTGCCCTGTGGCAGGCATCTCTTCCAAATCCTTGAATATCTGCTGAAGAGTATTCATTTCAAGTAATTCTTTGTCAATCATGTTGTCAATATAGATAACATATATATCCACCTTATTAACGGAACCAACACTCAGTTTTCTCTTTACCACATCGGCACAGTTCTCGAACAATGCGCAGAGGGTATCTATATTTTCATCCAGTTTCTTGGAAAAAAGTGCCGTTATGCGGTTATAATCGTCATGCAAAAGGGTCATGTATGCCTCCTTAGTTTTTCATCATTTTCATATATCTGGTATTATATCCAAAGATACGCTGATTACTCAGAAGGTCATTAATTTGCTGAAGGCAAAAATAAAAAAAGCTGTCGGATTTTCAAAATTAATAACTTTGAGAAAATCCTGCAGCTTCTGCAAGTTAGCACCGGAGTGTGTTTGAAGGATATATGTGCCGGGTTTATAAAACTAGCCTTTATCCTTCTTATAAAGTACTTTTATATATTATATATCAAGTTTTAACTGAACCTCTTCCTCGGCTTCCAGCTTAAAGTCTTCCACCTTATCTGTAGCAATAACTGGCAGGTCCTCTAAGGAATGAATTCCAAAACTTCTTAAGAATTCCTCCGTTGTACCAAAGAGAATGGGCCTTCCCGGTGCATCCATTCTGCCTACCTCACCCACCAGACTGTACTCAATGAGTTTATTAACAGCATGATCGGATTTTACTCCTCTTATTGCTTCAATCTCCAGTTTTGTTATAGGCTGCTTGTAGGCGATGATTGATAAGGTTTCTAACAAAACATCTGTCAGAATGTGCTTCTTCGGCACATGTGTAATCTTTATCAGATAATCATAAAGCTGAGTTTTGGTACATAACTGAAAAGAATCGTCTAATTCAATAATTTGAATACCTCTCTCTTCAACGCTATATTCATCCATCATGGAATGCACAATTTTACGAATGGTATCTTTATCATGCCCTAAAGCTGCAGATAACCTATCCAGTTCCACAGCCTCGCCCATGGTAAACAGAATGGCTTCTATAGCTGCCTTCACCTGATTAATTTCCATTATAACCTCTTTTCTGTGTATCCTGCCTGGTACTGGCTACCTCACACTACCACTTCTTTATATGTAATCATAATATCATCAAATAAATTGTCTTGCTGAATATGAATCTCACCTGTCTTCATAAGTTCAAGTATTCCAAGGAACGTAACAATGATTTCGATCTTATCCCTCTGCCCCATGAGCAGTTGGTAAAAGGAAAAAGTCTTGTGTAGTCTGGCAAACTTTTGAATTTCATCCATTTTATCAGAGAGATTACCTTCTTCTTTTTCAATACGTCCAAATTTACTACGGATAGGGTCAATCTTATCCACCTGACGCTTTATAACAGTTTCAAAAATACGATGCAGCTTGGTAAGGGTTAAGTCTGAAAGAAGAAGTGAAACATCCACTTTCTCTTCATAACTCTTAATTTCCTCCGGAATACTTGGATTCTTATAGAAAGCTCGTCCTGCATCCAGTTCACGATCTTTAAGTTCCAAAGAAATATATTTATACATCTTATATTCCAAAAGTCTTTCAACCAGTTCCTGTCTCGGATCCTCTTCTTCTTTTCCGAGTTTTTCATCCTTTGGCAGAAGCATTTTTGATTTTATGTTCAAAAGGGTAGCAGCCATCACCAAAAACTCGCTCATGACATTCAAATCCTTTGTTTCCATATGATTTACATAATCCAGATACTGTTCCGTTATAAGAGCAATCGGAATGTCATGAATATTCACCTTATTTTTCTCAATAAGATGTAATAACAGATCCAGAGGACCTTCAAAGACTTCCAGCTTAAATGAAATATCCATATATACCTCTCGTGGCAGAATTAAATACGAATTAAATACTAATACAAATCTAATGCACTAACAGCAGCAAACCCTTACTGAGGTTGTCCGTAATTTGCAGAATAAATAATATAATGCTGATAGATACATCGTACAGAAATCCAAAGATAATAGTAAATATCAATAATACCTTAATAAAATAATCATTTTTAATAATTGTAAAATATCTTGAGGGTGATTTTGCAGCTATACATAAACCCATATCAAAGGTCGATACAGGAAATAAATTAATCAGCAGCATGCTAATACTGATAAGTGCAGTATATATAACACTCATCTGATACAATAGCGTGGGTATACTGTCATTTGAATTAATGGTGAGCTGTGCTGTAAAATCACCTGAAAGATAGAGGTAAATCATACTTGCTGCAAATACAATGAACAGACTGGAAAATCCGCAGATTCCAAGCATCAGATTACTTTTTCTGTTCTTAAGCCTGTACATATAGGGCTTAGAAAAACCAATCTGGTTGGTGAAACAGAATAACATACCGATAGGATCAATATATTGATATATTTTATATATATTTCTCTTCTTTTTAGAATCCTGATTAGGATTTAGTCTGTTATATAATAAGGCTTTCGGAAACTCATGAAGTATCATTACGACACAGCCTGCTATAAATGAGGCCAAAAGCCTTATTAACTCAATTCTCATAAAATATATTTCCTCCTGCTTTTTGCATTTTACCATTGATGTTTCTATATAAGTTGATTTCCTTTCCTTTACCGCATAAGACAAGCATGAGCATTCAGTGCTTTAAAGTCTGGGAGATATAAGTAAATTTACTTGTTTTACTTTTTAGTATTACAGTCATTAATTCCGGTCTGTTACCAATACGGAATTTTAAGGTATGAAGTCCCAGTCCTCTGGATATCAGCATGGTACAGTCACCAGTTTCAAATCGTCCGGCATCGTATTTCGGAAAGAATCTGTACTGAGGAGACAGCATCCCTCCTAAAAAAGGAAGTCTTATTATACCACCATGAACATGCCCTGAAATAACCAGATCCGCTCCGTATGCCACATAATCTGTAAAATACATCGGATTATGGGCAATCAATATATTATAACATTGCCTGTCACATTTTCCTACTGATTTTTCAATATAATCTTCCGGCATTATAACTTTTTTGTATTTACCATAGTAGGGTTTACCAATGGATAAACCGGTAATTCGGACATCTTCACCCTTTCGTCTTAAGGTTATTTTCTCATTATCAAGAAACGTAATGCCTTCTTTTTTTAAGTTCTTCTCATATTCCCTGTATAGTTTAGCATATTCCTCCTGCTGGGAAGCAAGACTTTGCTCATGATTCCCCATTCCATAATAGATTGGGTATTTTTTCGATAAACTTTTAAGCAGTGAGTATGCTGTTTCGTATTTATTCTTTGCTTTTCGTACCAGCATATCACCGGCAACCAGAATGAAATCCGGCTTGACCTGCTCTATCTGCTTTTTCAATATCTCATTGTTCTTACCATAACTGTAGTTATGTAAATCTGCTATAATAACGATTCGGCAGCCGTCAAAGGAAACGGGGATTTTATCTGAACTTATTATTTCTTCTGTGATTTCAGGTTTTAGATTTCTCAGGTATTCAATCAGGAAAAGGAGTAGAATTATGACTCCAATTATTTTAAGCATTCTTCCCCTCATTTCATTCAAAATATTTATTGCGAACTTTAATTCTTTCTTAACGGTTTTACCTTATTATGTCTCCCTTTTGTTTTCCATAAAAAGGATAGACCGCCAGAAAGCCTGTTATCAATTATAACACAGACTTTCTCCGCGGTCTATAGTTTAAAAAACCTGTAGCTGTACTCATTTTGTCGGATTATATATAATAGTTCTTTCTTATAGTAATAATTTCTTAAAAGCAGCTTTAAAATAATCTTTAAATTTTGCTTCAGCAATGTTTTCAGCAGCTACAATATCAACTTTTCCAAGAGTCTTGCCGCCCAACTGATAAGTGACCTCTCCCACTTTGTCATTCTCTTTGACAGGTGCCGACACACTTTCATTTATAGTTACTGTTTTCGTGATATCCGCAGGATTAGTTCCTTTCAGACAAAGATAGGAGAACTTATCATTTACGCGGTAATTTAAAGTGTCTGCCACACCTTTTTTTACGGGTATGGGTGTGACAGCCAGGTCCGTATTCTCATCAGAATAAATACTGCAGTTCGCGAATCCATAATCCATCATCTTAGCCGCTTCTCTAAAACGCACCTTGGTTTCCGGTGCAGCCATTACTACTGCTATCATATCCATTCCATCTCTTTTGGCGGTTGCCGAAAAACAATATTTGGCCAAGCTGGTGGAACCGGTTTTAAGGCCTGTGATTCCATTGTAACTCTTAATCAGTTTATTTGTATTGGTAAGTCCGAATTCGCTCTGACCTTTTTTGGTGGTATGAGTTATGGTATCCATCCAGACAGTAGAATACTCACTGATTTGCGGATATTTGGTTATCAATTCTCTGGACATTAAAGCAACATCATATGCAGTAGAATAATGATTATCGACATCCAGACCGCAACTGTTAACAAAGTTGGTATTATTCATACCAAGTTCCTTTGCTTTGGCATTCATCATATTTACGAAGGATTCCTCCGAGCCTGCTATGTACTCTGCCATTGCTACCGATGCATCATTGGCACTAGCTATACTGATGCATTTTATCAAAGTGTTTACGTCCTGGGTTTCAAATGGTTCCAGATAAACCTGAGATCCACCCATTGAGGCTGCATATTCGCTGACTGAAACCTGGTCCTCTAATTTAATCTTACCGGATGCCAATGCTTCGAAGATAAGCAGTAAGGTCATTATCTTAGTGATACTGGCCGGATTTCTTTTTTGATCTTTGTTCTTCTCATAAATTATTGTTCCAGTTGAGCCTTCGATAAGAACGGCAGATTCGGATGAAATATCAAGAGCGGCTGCATCTGCCGTTGCAGTGGTATTCTGGTTATTCTGTGTGTTCTGATCACTTTGCTGCTCCTGATTATTTTCTGTATCCTTATTACTTTCTGTATCCTGATTACTTTGTGCCTCCTGATTCTTTTGCGTATCCTTTGAGGTCTCAGCGTAAGTATTTAATCCCTGCCCATAAGAGAAGAGAATTACAGTAATCAATACAAAGCAAATGAGCCTTGTATATAATTTGGACCTTTTACCGGCTCCAGGGGGTAAATTAAAGAATAGTTTCATACTAACTCCTTTCGTGAATATCAAATCTTGAATTTGATATTACTGAATACGTTGTTAAAAAAATAGCCTTATCTTTTTCAACTAATGCATGACTGCGTGACTTAGCGCACATTTATACAAGCTGAAACATGTTTTTCCTTTTTCTTGCTTAAATATATGCTTTTAGCTGGTAAAGGGTAAAAACATTCCTTCAACTTATATAATTTCTCTAGTCCATATCCTATTTGTATATTATTAGTATGAAACTCTTATTTTTAGACCAACTTTATTCACTTCTAAGGGCATCTATGAGGTTTTAGTTTGCTGCTTTATTGGCTGGCATAAAGCCGAAACCCATACCAATTGCCGCGGATAGGGAAAATGCCAGTATGATTGCACTTTCTGACGGCTATGCTTCCTATCCGAAAGCAGTTCCTATATTAGTGGTCGCTACCCAGCCCGGCACAATTCCCATTGTACCTCCCAGTATGGAGCCTACTTTGTATTCCCAGAACTCATGATTGTCAAAATAGGAGCTTACACTAAATGACCCAAAAGGTATGATTTCATCTACCTTTAGGGATAATTGCAGTATAATGCTCCTATTTACATTCTTCTTATTTTATTTTTACCTGACAGGTTAAGACTTTACCATCAACCTTTGCGTAGATTATAACCCTGCCTTTTGATTTTGCAGTAATTTTGCCAAATCTGCTAACAGTGGCAATCTTTTTATTGCCACTGTACCATTTTACCTTACCGTTTGGACCTTTTATATAAAGTCTTACCGACCTGCCTTTTGTAAGTGTTAGCTTAGTCTTGCTCATAGCAACTACTTTAACACGACATTTAAGTTCTTTATCATTATACCTTACTCTGATTATCGTTGTACCCGGCCTGTAAGCGGTTACTGTACCAAAAAGGCTGACATCAGCAACTTTTATATCTGTGGATGAATACGAGACTCTGGTATTCAGTCTGTAAGTGTATAGACTGAATTCATCTCCTTTTCTTAAGGTGATGTCTTCAATATTCAACCGTGCATTAAAAGGGTCGAAAAGATTCGTTCTATAAAAAACGGAAGTATGAGGTATTATCAAATACCAAAGCAATGCTGCAAAAGCTATATAGTAAATAATTGATACAGGTCCTTGAAAACGAAACAAGCGAAGGAAAAGCTTCTTCATCTTTTATTCCTTTTCGCTTTTTACTATATACTATTCCAGAAGCCCGAATTTATTCAATGGCCATACTCGGAGAATAGCCTTACCACCAATATCTTTCTTCTCAACTGGCCCTACTTCTTCATATCGGCTGTCAAAGCTGACTTTTCTGTTATCACCCATAACAAAATATTCATCATCCGCCAAGGTAATTGGGTTAGCTGCCATGCCAGCTTTCGTTATTGGATCTTTACCATAATTTTCTTCCAGTATCTCTCCATTGATATATATATCCTTGCCTTTGATCTGGACTGTTTCACCGGGAAGCCCAATAATACGTTTTATATAATACTCTTTCTCTTCTCTACCGTATGGATAGAATACAACGATATCAAATCTTTTCAAGCTATTGAAGTGGTAACTTATCTTCTCTACCATAAGCTGATCTCTGTCCTGTAGGGTATCTTCCATGGAGGGACCATCTACAATGGTCTTCTGTATAATAAATGTAGGTATGACATACAGACAAAAGACGAATAAGATTACATAAAAAATAAAATCTTTTATAATTGTTTTCTTAGAAGACTTCTTATCTTTCTTATTTTCTTCTTGGAGATTATTATCCGCTTCTTCCTTTCCTTTTACGGAAACATCTTTATCTTCATATTTCTCTTCCTTCATATCAGTATTCCTTCCATCCCACTGATTCTACTGGTGCTTTAACACACCGAAATCATCAAGGGGCCATATTCTGACCCAGGCTCTACCTAAGATACTATTTCTATGAACTACACCTACAACAGGATTTCTGCTGTCTTTGCTGTTATTTCGATTATCACCTAAAACAAAATACTCATCCTCATTAAGCGTAATAGGCTCCGCTGCAATACCAGCCTCTTCAATGAGAGCATTCCCATAATTCTCCGTTAATATTTCATTGTTAATATAAATATCACTGCCTATTATCTGAACAGTCTCACCAGGCAGACCAATTATTCGCTTTATGTAAAAAGTGTTCTTTTCTTCCGTATAAGGTCTGAAAACGACAATATCAAATCTCTGTGGGTTGCCGGTTTCATAGGATATTTTCTCAAGGATGAGATGATCTTCATCATGGAGGGTTCCTTCCATTGAGCTTCCGCTTACTTCAATCTGCTGTCCTATAAAATTATGTACCAATAATACAGCTGCAATGATTATAGCAAAATATATCAGCATATCCCGGATATCCTTGCCATAGGAAGATTTCTCCCCATTCGTTGCTGATTTATTACCGCTATTCTTATTATCCGTATCTAGCTCTTTCTTTCCTTTTTCATTTGAACTCTCGTCTGTTTCATTCTCTATCTCATCTGCAGTTAATGAAGCTGCAGTTTCATTCTTGTATTTTAATTCTTCATCCATTTTTATTATCATCTCCTGTAAAATAAAAACACTCCCGCTTTTCTTCCTGTATGCCTAGTATTATAACCGGACATGAGAAAAAAAACGAGAATGCTCATATGATTTATTCGGATTTGCTTTCCTTTCCCGCGTCTTCATCATTCAGTATTTTAACCTTTGACTGATACATTTCTTCCACAGCAATGGATAAGGGCTTAGAGGTTGCTGTACGAACCATGGCATCGGAGCCGCTGATTAACTGTCTTGCTCTTTTTGCTGTTGCAAGTACGATGGAATAACGGCTGTTTACAACCGGCTGTTCGCCTGGTTCTACGTCACTGTTTACTACTTTCATTAAATCGGTATAAGATGGATGTAACATTTTTATTTCCGCCTTTCAATTTGTAGTTATGCTTTTAGAATTAATCATTGTTCTCTTCCCTGGAATTTATTCGATTTGCTATGGTATCGGGAAGCAGAGAGGACAATATCAGATGACCGCTGTCCATTACCAGCACAGCTTTGGTCTTTCTTCCGCAGGTTGCATCAATAGCATTACCTGCATCTTTGGCATTTTGCACCATTCTCTTTATAGGGGCTGCTTCAGGACTGATAATTCCGACTATTTTATTAGAGTTTACCACATTTCCAAAACCAATATTAATTAATCGATTCATTTTCCTTCCCCACTATTATTACTCTATATTTTGAATCTGTTCTCTGATTTTTTCTATTTCAGTCTTTAAATCAATTGCCATATTGGTAATATCAATATTATTGGCTTTTGATAGAATGGTATTCGCTTCTCTGTTCATTTCCTGTGCTATGAAATCCAGTCTTCTGCCGACTTCTTCTCCCTGTTTTAAACAGGAAAGCATATTTTCAATATGGCTTTTCAGTCTCACAGTTTCTTCATCCACACAGATTTTATCTGCAAAAATAGTAACTTCGGTAGCAAGAATGCTCTCATCTATCTTGGTATCACCTAGAAGCTCCTCTACCTTATTTCTTAATTTATCACGATATTCATTCAGTATCTGCGGTGACATACCTTCTATGGTGTGAACAACCTGTAACATGGCATTTAGCTTATCACACAGGTCACGGCTTAGATTCTCACCTTCCTGACTGCGGGATTCCACCAATTGAACACTCGCACCGGTTACTGCCTCTTCAATGAGATGCCACAATTCCTGTTCATCGGATTCCTCTTCCTCTAAAGTTAAAACTTCCGGATAATTTGATAGCAAGGAAACCGTAATATCATCTTTCACCTCAAAGGTTTCTGCCATTTTCTTAAGACTGTCATAATACTCTTTGGCAATGGCTTCATTGTATTTCACACAGACATTGTTACTTTTCAGCTCTTCAAAACTGATAAACACGTCAGCCTTTCCGCGGCTAATGTATTTCTTTAAAATACTTCGAATCCCAGCCTCATAAAAGCTCAGTTTTTTCGGTATCTTGATATTAATATCCAGGTACCTGTGGTTAACTGCTTTCATCTCTACAACTACTTTGCGTTCTGCATCTGCCTTTTCACAACGCCCGAAGCCAGTCATACTTTTTAACATGTTTTCACGTTCTTTCATTATTCATTTTTCATTATTGCCTTTTTAAGGCATTACAACTAATTATAATGTAAATGGGGGTACAAGTCAAGGTTTGAATTTGGAATATTAGGGGATGTAGCAACGGACGAGGATTAGGCGGGCTGTTNNCCTTATTCCACTAAAGTGCCAAAAACTGTTCTTAGCAGGCTATACAAATATACATCTCGGAATATACCTCCTGGAGTAGCTTTTATGAAATATCTATATCATCGATTATCAGATTGATTAAATCATTAAGAACTTTTTAATTATCTTTTAATACTTCACCATGAATATGCACTCTTCCCCCATCAGGGCAGATACTGTCAAAGCACTTACTTCTTTTATTACCATAATCCAGTTCTCCACCATTAAGCAGTGTATATACATTAGGATAAATTAAATGCCATAACTCATGACATAAAGGCGGGCATATATCTGCTACAAGAAATACTTCTCCCTGCTTATGATAACCACTTCTGCAGGAGGATTTTGTTATTGTTAATTTTACTTTATCCATCTTAACCTCTCGTAAATATTATACTTCGATCTTATGTTCCTGAACTCGTGTTATCAGACAATTTTTTGTCTTTCAAACTAACTTTTTATTATCTGGAAGATTTTACTTTTATGGAGTTATAGCAAAGAAGTTTAAGGTTTCCTAAAATTGTACTTATTTTTTAATAACTTCTGTAAGCTTATCATAAAGCTTACGGTCCAATACACTGTAATAACCGTTACTGCCGTTCTGAAGGACACTTACATCATCTTCTATTAAATAAGCATAATAACTATTTTTCATATCTATATCTGTAAACACTTTATGTATAGCATAGCATTCATCAATTTGAGTAATATCCTGCCCTTGCCAGGCTGCTGATTTTAGCAGTCCGTTTAGTATTACTGCTTCAGCCAACTCAACTTCTTCCTTTGATAGATCGTCATTGGTTTCTTTCTTTTTTCCGTATTTCATTTTATTGATTTCATACCTTGTTTCTATATCTTTGGTAAGAGGGTCTGTTAGTGAAATGTAAGTTGAGGACAGTTTTTTATAATCTGTCTTTGATATTTTATATACGGCTAAATAGGGTTCTTCCAGATAATAAGAATTCTTATAGTTGTATAAATACATAATATGGTTTTTAGAAGGCATTTTTAAACTTATTTTAAAATAGCTCTTTGTTAATGGTGTATCCTGTACGAATGCTTGCAAAGATTTTCTTGCCCCCGCCAGCAGTTTAAGAATATTATTGATAACCTGTGTATCATTAACCTCAACATTGCCTTTATCTGTACCCTCCTTAACAAATGACAGGTACAGTACATTTACATCTCCACTTTCTGGGAGAGTTATTCTCTGATAGAGGCCGGTAGAAGTAATAATAACAAATAATATTGCAAATAAGCATAAAAAGGCAGCTGCTGTTTTAATAACGTTAGCCTTAGAAAATCTAAACAGTTTCACTTATAAACCTCCTTCTGAACCCATAGGGTTAAAGTGCAGCTTCAAAAAAAGAAGTCTGTTATCACTCACCTTCATAATAATCTGCTTCTTCTGCAATACGGTATACTTTATCGATACCTTTACCCCATATTCCTATCTTTCCCGAATCAGGATACACTGCCACATCCACATCATTATAGGAATCAAAATCCATATACACCAATACTTCTGTGTCCGATGCATTTGTTAATTTGTGAGCTCCCTTTTCATCTGCCGGAAAAAATAAAAAATCTCCTGCTGATACAAGCCTTTCTTCTAAAGGTGTTTTCAGTAACCCCTTTCCGCTAATAATATAGAAAGATTCTTCATTTTTCGTATGGTAATGATAAGGATATGCAGCTTGACCTGGTGGAATTTCATAGAGTGATACAGCACTTTGTTCTCCGTATCCCTTTGGCACCAGTTCTCGCTTCAAGTACTCATACCCGAAATGTTCGTTCTTGTGTTTTGGTGTTATATCCACTGCTTTAATATGAATAATATCACTCATACAAAGAATATTCTCCTTCCGGAAATTCTGATTGCAGTCCCAGAATACGCGGCCAAAGATTCTCACCTGCTATGATATATCCCATAATCATGCCAATATGCATATCCAGATGTCTGTGTTGGGCCAAAATAAGATGAAATCTTGTATAAGGACATTTATCCGGGTATTCCAGAAGCTTTTCATCATTTAGGGTCTGAAGATAAGCGGTTATTTTCTCTTTTGTCCTGTCATAATAGTCCTTAAGTAACTCTCTTGACAGATATCCATTTGTTTCAGCATCCAAATCATTTAAACCTGGCTCATGAAACTCTGGTTCTTCATAACTTAAAGGATTTATATACCACATATCCAGTGAATGAAGCGTATGATATACATGCTTCCATAAGGGCATATCACAATATAGTTTATCCCAATAGGCGTCAGGAATACTGTCAATAACATTATTAAGACTCCACAGGGTTCTATTTGTTTGATCCTTGACAGCGTCTATATAGCTTGCAGAGAAATTCATGTTTGGCTCCTATCTGTGTGCTTTTGCACACTTAAAAAATGTGTGAATTAAAATATTTTTACTACTGCCTATAATATACCATATACTACCAATGATGTCGAATCAAACACCACAACATTACATAATTTCTGAAAAATAATAGGAATTCAAGAGATATTCTTCCTGGTATTTACAGGATAACTGCCACAGATATTTCTTTAGTCCATTCAACGATAATTTTCCTGCTTTATAATTACTGCACTTTTTTTCAAAAGCTACCTTTTCCTTTTCATCCGCACATTCTTTAAAATACCCCCAGACATGCAAAGCAGCATTGATTCCGTTACCGGTTATAAGCTCCTGTTCCATAGCATGATCTAAGCACTTATAGAAATCAACTGCATTNNTAGTCTTTCGGTGATTTTTCAAGAACCAGGTATTTGTAACGGCTCCATTCCTTTTCTAATAAATTAACAGACGGTCTTGAAGTAACGAGATTGCAACATTTAACTGCTGATAAATTCTTATCCTTCACCTCAAGCATTATATCAATATCCTCTCTGTTAAGCCGCAGACAGAAGTCCTTAAAAATTTCACCGTCAATTGTATCTGAATGAGAACCTGGCTTCTTATTTGGATTCTGATCTGAGTAATGTATTTTCTGTGGTCCGTCAACCGGCTTCCAGGTTGCCTGACATAAGTTAATCCACTTAATCTCGTCGTAATTCCCGCTGCTTGGATTAATCTTATTGTGAAGATTATCAAAAATAACAGGTGCACCGACCTTCTCTCCGATATGCAGTACTTCTTCTATTCGAAATATCCTATCATCGTTTTCCAATACGATACGATCTCTCAGATGTTCACCAAGATTCCTGAAATTATTAATAAATCTCTGTATGGCTGCTTGTCTGTCATTATANGCACCGCCTATATGAAGCACCAGTTTATTCTTCTTATCCATACCCAGGGCCTTTAAAATCTGAGTATGGTATTCCAGGTCTTCAATTGCCCTTTTTACCACATCCTCTGACGGCGAATTAAGAACCGTATACTGCCCGGGATGCAAAGAAACCCGCATATTGCTTTGCCTGATTTTATCACCCAGAAAACCAAATTTTTCTTCGTATAGTTTCCACCACTCTAGCTTATTAGCCGGACTAGAGCCAAATGGAATCAGGTCTGAAGTAATTCGAAATAACTTAATACCGGAAAATATATTATAATCCAGAATCCTTTCAAGGGATTCCAGGTTATGAGAGATAATGTTTCTTAGATTGGTTTCATCTGCCTTTCTAAGGATACAGCTCTTAAAGTCTGTTCCCGGTATACCTATAGTCTGACAAGCATAACCTATTCTCATCGTTTCACCTAATGTACCTTTACTAATAATGGTACTGCTCTAAAATCATATAATATAAGAGCTACCTTTCCATGAGCATATTTTCAATTTATACTGGTTTTAATTCCAGGGTTTTATTATTCCAGCTTAGACGAATCTTTGACAAGCTAGTAATCCTGCTACAAATTTAATATATCTGACTATCAGCCGTGTATTAACTTTGTGACTTGGTTTACAAACTCAGGTGTTGCAGGCTAAGCTTGCAAACCAATGACATTGGTGATTTCAGTATAATATTTCAGTAAATCTAAACCCCATGTAACAATTTATCTTTTTATATATTAGGATACCACTAAATCTCTGAATTTAAATCCTTAACAGAAAACAAAGTGTTCTTAATTATCTCCTTACATTCCCTTTTTAGAATCATTCACTTGTCGGTATTGCCAGAAGGCGGTTTCAAAAATTCCTCTTCCTTCTGTTAACGTAAATAAAACTACAGAAAAATCTTTACAGGCTTCTAAGGTTACTTTACCTTTCATAATCATTTCTGTCTGCGTATACTCTGTTTCTTCCATTAGAGCATCCATTCGTACCAATTCTGTTATAATTCTCTTCTCATAGCCCTGAGGTGCTGTCAGTGTATATTTCATAACTGGTTCCATGGTATAGGTACCGATTTCTTTTAAAGCCTGGTAAATTATCCTTTCTGCAAGCTTTCTGTAATCCGCAGGCGTACTGTTGACACTGTCATAGTCAGAATACATAAAAGTAACTTTGGTATCTACCACTTCACCGGAAATTCCTTTTCGTATACCTTTTTCAACGCCTTCCGCTACAGCGTTTTGAAAAGATTTACTCAGATCCCCAAAGGATACTCTATTCTCATACTGATATCCGCTGCCTTCTGAAAGGGGTTCCAACGTCAAGCCTACTCCGGCTGCTAAAAGATTACCGGGGCTGTAAATTGGAACAATACAAGTTACTTTATCCATTGGTTTATCTTTTTTTACGGTAGAAACACTATCAAATTCTGTTTCCAGCTGAAACCGTTCTTTTAAAAGAGACTGTAATATCTCTCTTTGCAGATTACCAAAGAGCTTTAACTTAATTTCTTCTGTTTCTTCATCAATACTCAAAGCCAGATAAGAATCCTCCATCGCTAGTTTTTGCAGAGCCTCCAGAAGTTCTCTTCTATTGGCTGCAGGAATCGGTCTTACACCGACTTTCAGCAATGGTTCTGTCTGGGATAGCATAGGTAATTTAATCCGTTCACCAATCCAGTCCCCGCTATTAAGTTCTTTTGCATCCATAATTACTGCCACATCCCCAGCAGGGATTGAATTTTTCTGAACTAACCTTCCATTCTCCAGTCCGAAAAGATTACGGATAATTATATCCTGGTTGTCTCTCTCAACACAGGTCCTTTGTCTTAGAATAAGTTCCCCTGAAAACACACGGGTAAAGGTGAGTTTATGATTATGGTCATCAAATAGTACTTTGTATACGTAGGCAGATAATTGCTGCTTACAATCAACCCTTGGCATAAACCATTTACCCACTGCCTCCATAAGCTCTGAGATACCTTTATTCTGAAGAGCAGTACCATGATAAACAGGATAAAGTTTACCGTAGCGATTATGGAATCTTATAACCTTCTCATAATCTTCCTGTGTAATTTCTTCTCCGTCCATATATTTTACGAGCAGTTTTTCAGACTGTACAATAATCTGTTCTGAAAATTCTGTATCACTGTATTTTCTCGGAAGGATTTCATAGGTCTGCTCAGCTGCTCCATAACGGTATCTTACCTCCTGCATCAGAAGAAGATTCTTCGATAATTGCTGTTTCATCTGTTCGTAGACTTCTGATAAATTAACACCTATTCGGTCTATTTTATTTATAAATAAAATAGCCGGTATTTTCATTTGCTGTATTTTATGAAAAATGGCACGTGTCTGCGGCTGTACACCTTCCTTTGCTGAAATAACCAGAATCACTCCATCAAGTACTGACAGAGATCTCTCCACTTCTGCAATAAAGTCCATATGTCCAGGAGTGTCAATTAGATTGATTTTATTCTCATCAATCATAAAGGACACTGTTGCTGAACGGATTGTCATTCCTCGCTGTTTCTCCAGTTCCATGGAATCTGTAGTAGTTGTTCCATTATCAACATTACCCATGAAATTTTTCATTCCGCTATGATATAGAAAACCTTCCGTTACTGTTGTCTTACCTGCATCTACATGTGCCATTATACCTATATTTAATATTTTCATTATGATCACCTATTCGTCTTTGTGATTGTTTCAGTTTGTCAAAACAACCCTATCTAGTTAATTCAGGTAATCAGCAGCTTCCCTTCTGAGAACGGGCGGGTCGCCTGACATAGGTAATCTTGTTAATTTTAAGCGCAAAAAACCACAGTCATCGACTGTGGTCAATAATTTACTATAATAAACTAATTATTAATATATATAACCATTAATAATTAGCTATAGACAAGTACCAAGGTCGGCTGATTGCATCTTTATTATTCTGTTCTCGGAATTATTAAGTTTTCGCATATTTAAATCAGCCTCCTTTTTAATCTATTTTTATTTATACAATAAATATCCAGTAAAGTCAACTATAAATTTCCATTTCAAGTATTCTCAAAATTTTTCATTTCAAGTATTCTTATTTCTAATAAACACTTCAATAATATTCAGATAAACACTTCAATTATACTGAATGATGTCTTTTAGTACTATCTCTTTTTCTATATGCTCTTCTTTTTTTGTTACCCAGGATGTCTGAATTTTAGCTGTTTCAAAATACTCACTAATACCATTCTTGTCTAATCCTTTTGTATACATAACAAACTCATACTGATACAAGACCATATTCTTATTATCCTGTTTGGTATTGCTGCCATACCAGTACCTAGTTTCATCCCTGGACTGAAGTATAGCCGGTAAGTCAGGAATAGATAGGTTTCTGCTAACAATGTTGTCACTTTGTTTGAATTCAAAGGAAAAGTTAACCTTTTTAAAGTCATTAATTTGAGGATTGTTAAGTCCGGTTGTACCTACAGAATCATATTCTTCCTCGGATAAATCTGTCACAACAAAGCTTACATTTATTTCAGGGTCTTCAACAGGACTTTTAAACATAAGCATGGACATTAACATTAGCAATAAAATACCTGCAATAAAAGTATTGAGAAATTTATTCAAATGCTTGTTTAAAATCTTATCCTTATTATCCGTATGCATAAGTATTCCTCCCAATAACAGAAAGAGTTTTTATTTATTTTACATTATCAGTATTCTAGTTTCAACCAGATATTTACAGTATTATAACTTAAAGTAAATAACAATTAAATGTCGAATATTGTCACATTACAACACAGCAAATCATAGACTATTAATGCACCAAATAAAAATGGAGGAACATTAATGAGTGATTTTGACAGCTTGAAACCCCCAAAGGATGATAAAAAGGAAGATAACGTGGTTTTTAAACATGACAAAGACGGTCTTTCTATTTACATCACTATCTACAATACGAATAATAATGCAAATGAAGGCAGTGAAGCCGGTCTGAATCAGAGAGCCTCTGAAGGTGGTCAGATCTCCGGTAAAGAAGGTCAGAATGCTAATCAGGGTGGCCAGATTGCAGAAAAATGCGGTCAGAATGCTAACCAGGACGGCGAAGTAAAATCCGAGAAATGTGGTAGTGAATTAGCAGAAAATGACTCGAAAAAGCCTTATCCCGATAAACCTTACAACTGTTAGATATCTTGTAATAACATGAATTATTATAAAAGACGTATTTCAACCTACATTCTTTAGTCGGTCTGCAATACGTCCTTTTTGCTTATAATAAATTTAGTTTCATTACGGTTTACTGCTGAGTGCTAAAATTATCCGGTAATCATCAGGCATAACAGTGTCTTCGGCAATAATATTGGCTTTTTCAGATCCGCATTTACTGCATTTATGCAGTATTTGATAGCCTTTTTGGCTGTTATGGATGAGCCTTACAGGCTTCATGATACCACCGCAATCACTGCTTCTGTCACCTGGCATATTATCAACATGCAAGGAATGCAGACAGTGAGGGCAATGATTCCTGTAACTGCCGTTTGATAAGGGCAGAACCTGTCTGCCGCAATTCATACATATAAAAGATATATTTTCTGTTCTTCTGCTCACACCGAACCCTCCTAATATTTGATTTCAAATATTAAAAAGGTGGGGTTCTGTTTGTTCTCTAATTTTTCTTCGGGCTTGATAAAAGTATTGACCCATTCTCCGTCATTCTCTGGAAACAACGAATACTTCTGCCTCCTGCTTCAAAAGGACTTCTTTCATTCCTTTATCCGAACTATTACCGACTTTATATTTTTGTATCGGTCAATGTATGGCGGTTTTAACCACCATCCGGCAGTAGGTGTATCTGAAATCTCACCGAACGCGGCGTCATCCCCCGTTAGTATGTGAACTGAAAACAGGTATAACTCTTGCTCATAATACCTCCTTACAGACTTTGCTTCGCTGAGTAATAACTTTTCAGATATTTATGTCTATTACCTGTATTTTAAAAGCACATCTCAGCTTCTGCTTATAGCAACTGATTATAACATGTCTTTGTTTATCTGTATCGGTAAGAAACGAATATACTTAATTTGTACTTAAGTGTTCTCTTGTGTTTGAAGAGTGAATTCTGCTTGTATTAATTTCTATTTTGCTGGATCTCTGTTTGTATTGTGATTCTGCTTGTATTATGTTAGATATCTGCTTATGGGATTATCAACGCGGATATAAGTTCAATTCGAGTACCATATTGATGCGGCCTCTTAAAATTGCCACATTATAAAGTGAAGTGGATTATTTATCGAACTTAATTTTTGCAAAAGCATCTGAAAATGCTGTATTAATAGGTACCTGTTCCTCTTTCTTGACCTGATTCATATACTTTGCCACATCTTTTTTACTGACACCGGCACCTTCCTTTTTACGTCTGTCCTGAAAAGCGGCCAGTTTCTCTTTGTGACCGCAGGCACATACAAAAGATTGTGCATCTCCCTGTCCAACCAGTTCCATACGTTTATGGCATACCGGACATCTGGCATTACTGGTTCTTGCAATTGTCTCCCTATGTCCACATTCACGGTCCTGGCATACCAGCATCCTGCTATTCTTTCCGTTAACTGCAAGGAGATTCTTACCGCAAACCGGACACTTTTTATTCGTCAGATTGTCATGTCTGAATTTGCCTTCTCCGTCTTTTATTTCAGCTACAATTTCTTTTGTATATGCCGTCATCTCATTCATCAGGTCTTGTTTCTTTAAGCTACCTTTTGCAATTTTTGCAAGCTTCATTTCGAGGGAGGCTGTAAGCTCCGGTTTCTTTAGATCCTCCGGTACCAGCTCCAGCAGCTGCTTTCCCTTAGAGGTTATAAGGATATCTTTCCCCTTTTTCTCCATCAGAAAAGAGTTAAACAGTTTCTCTATAATATCAGCTCTTGTAGCTACTGTTCCAAGTCCGCCGGTTTCACCCAGAGTTTTGACAAGTTCTTTGTCCTTTTGCTCAAGAAAATGAACCGGATTCTCCATTGCAGAAAGAAGTGTTGCTTCGTTAAAAGGTGCTGGGGGTTTTGTTTTTCCTTCTGTCTTGATAAACACAATAGCTTTAAAGGTATCATTTTTATTCACTTTCGGTAAACTTTCATTTTCTTTGTCATCCTCGGATGTGTTGTCATAAACCTCTTTGTAACCCAGATTCTTTGTGATCTTACCCTTTGCCGTAAATTCTTCATTCTCTATCTTTACTTTAATCGAGACTTCTTCATATTCGTAAGGAGGATATAATACCGCTAGAAATCTTCTTACTACCAGATCATAAATCTTTCGTTCATCGGGGGCATATTTTCAAGATTCACAAACTGCTCCGTGGGGATAATTGCATGATGATCACTTACTTTCTGATTGTCAACAAAGGAAGCATTAGCGGTTATTGGCTTCCTCGTTAATACAGCAGCTAATTTCTTATAGGGTCCTATACTGACAGACTCCAGTCTTTCCTTTAAAGTACCTACAATATCCGTTGTCAGATATCTGGAATCTGTTCGGGGATATGTTAAGACCTTATGATTTTCATATAAACGCTGCATGATATTTAAGGTTTCTTTTGCCGAAAAATCAAAGCGCACATTAGCATCTCTCTGCAGCTCTGTCAAATCATATAATCCTGGGGAATAGGACTTCTTCAGGGTTGTATTTACCTCTGTAACCACTCCTTCTTTTCCCTCTAGCCTCTTTAAAAGCTCCTCTATTCTATTCCTATCACCTGTGGTACTATTTTGAGTCTTTGAATCTCTCCAGGTAAGTGTCATACCGTTTACCTTACCCGTCAGCCCATAATAGGGAACAGGTTTAAATTGTCTGATATCCTCTTCTCTTTTGGCTATCATGGCAAGAGTAGGTGTCTGAACACGGCCGCAGGAAAGGCTTGCATTATATTTGCAGGTAAGTGCTCTTGTTGCATTCATACCAACGATCCAGTCCGATTCAGCTCTAGCTACAGCTGCATGATAGAGGTTCTCATATTCTCTTCCGTCTTTTAAATGAGCAAACCCTTCTCTGATTGCTTTATCCGTAACAGAGGATATCCATAATCTCTTAACCGGCTTTTTGCTGCCAGCTTTTTCAAGAATCCACCTTGCCACAAGTTCACCTTCACGTCCGGCATCGGTGGCAATAATAATATCTGTAACATCTTTTCTGTGAAGCTGAGTCTTTACCGTGTGATATTGCTTACCGGTCTGTTTCATTACCACCAGTTCAAATTTCTGCGGCAGCATGGGCAGATGATCCATTCTCCATTCTTTGTATTTAACATCGTATTCCTCGGGATCCGCTAAGGTTACCAGATGTCCCAACCCCCAGGTAACAATATATTTATCTCCCTCTAAAGCACCATTCAGATTTTTTGAACATTTTAAGACTCTTGCAATATCTCTGCCTACAGAAGGCTTTTCTGCAATTACTAATGATTTCATGTCTGACTCCTATCTGTCTTATCTAATAGGAACCATTATTGATAATAACGATTCCTTTTATAACCTTTGATTTTAATTCCCATATATTTTAACATAAAATAACCAATAAGTCTTCTCTGACTGTTATTAACCTCAATAAAATTAAAAAGGATATATACGATAATACTGTACATACCCTTTTTACGGTACTCAACTTGCTTAATTGTCAGAGTATAGATTTTTGTTGTCTTACCATCCTAAGCGGTAACCTTAATATAAACGGTATTTGTACCGGATATTAAGGTATCAGCAGACTGTCTTGATAGCTGCTTATGGTGCTTTAATATATCGTTAATAATTCTTCATTAAAATCAGCAGGAAATATAATTCCTGTTTTTTCTCTTGCTTCTGTTAATAGCTCGCAGACCATCAAGCTGTGCTCAAGTGTTTGATAACACTCTTCTAATTTATTTTCTGTTATCATCTTTTCGAAAGAAAGGAATTCATTTACCATGCGATGTGTATGCTTATTCTCATTAATTGATGTATTTGCCCCATTGTTTAACAAAACTTCGAAGCCTTCACAAACATTGGCAGGTGAGCTTTGGTGGATACACCCCATATCTCCCTGAATATTATAGGCAATGGGAGCCTTACAATCTTTAGCACCAATGCAGGTGCATTTAAAGGTATCATACTCTAAAATCAATATTCCGGAGGTATCAATCCCTCTTTCAATATTAGGATAATAAGCAATACTTTTAGGTCTTCCAAACAAAGCAGTTACATAGTGGAGATTATAGATATTAATATCCATCAATGCTCCGCCAGACTGCGCCGGGTCAAATGCCGGCAGTATGACCCCTTCTTTAAAGCTGTCATACCTTTTTGAGTATTGAGAGTAATTACATTGAACAATTTTAATATTACCTATGGATGGTAACATTTCTCGTATTTTCATAAAGTTCGGCAGATATAAGGTCGTGATAGCCTCAAGAAGAAAAAGCTTCTTTTCTCGCGCTATTCTGCCAAGCTCAAGAGCTTCTTTATAATTAGTTGTTATGGGCTTTTCTAATATAACATTTTTACCGGCTTCCAAAGCTCTTAAGGTATATATATAGTGCAGGCTGTTGGTGACTGCAACATATACCGTATCAATTGAACTCTTAAGAAATTCCTCGTAATCAAAATACACTTTGTTTATGTTGTTCGCGCTAGCCAGCTCCATAACCTTCTCTTCGCTGGTTTTTCTGCCGCAGATGGCAGATACTTCGGTATTGTGCAGAAATGGTGTTATGGTCAGGAAGTCCTGCACTATCATTCCTGAACCTGCTATTCCTAATTTCATTATTTGACCTTTAATTATCACAGATCAGCCTATGATATTGCCACTAAATAAGTGAAAATATTAAGGTGGCATCCTTTCGATTAATTTACTTACTCCGTTAAAGATAAGAGACTTATTTCAGTGTAAAGCCGATATATGCTATTATTTGTTGCAAATCTTAAACTTACTTCTATTTAATGACAGAACACATGAATGAATTACATGTAAATAGCAAATGAGGTTGGCTGGCATTTGAAAGTTATATTTCCTGATTTTCATGTTACTTAGTCATGTCGTTCTTCCATATTATCATAGGTTTCACAGAATCTTGCAGCAAAAGCAGGTGCTTCTCCGCCTGCATACAGATGTGAAATGTCTCCAAAGGAGCCCATTCTAAAATAAGCTATTCCCTTTCTTCGTTCTTCGGTGATGAGCGTAGTAACTGAGGTAGGTGCAGCACAGAAGCCATGCCATAAAACCATAGGTGAGATTCCAAGCAGATGGCCTAACATCACACATTCAACTCCAAAATGGCAGAACAGTACTATTGTATCTGTATTCGCTCTTACTGCCCGGTATATTTTGCCTTCACGCTCATAACCATGTTTCTTAAGAATTTCATCAAGGCCTGAATATACCCGCATCGCTTCTTCATAGACATGACCCTTCTTCATAATCTCTGCTGTATGCCATAACTGCTTGTCATAGAATTCATTAACGGCTGTCCAGTCGGCCGGAAGCCAGTCCCAGGGAACTCTTTCTTCTCCTGTGTTAACATCCAGTATTGGAGCATGAAATTCTCTTAGCCAGGGCAGGACTTCTGCCTCTCTCTTTCGCTTATTTAAGGTTATGGAAGCAGTATCTTTTGCCCGTCCTAGCGGTGATACGTAGAAAGCCTCAATATCCATTGGCAGTAACCTGTTTGATAAAAGCTCTGCTTCTCTCCAGCCCTTTTCTGTAAGCGAATCTATTGAATAATCGGGATCACCGTGTCGAATTATAATTAGTTTCATATATTTCTCCTATTCTTATTCAAGTTTTTATGTTTACAATAATATAAAGCTCCAAACCGGTGTAGTAATTAAAGAAACTAAAGTTGAGAAAATAACCAGATTGGTAGCAAAAGCTGCATCTCCATTATATTTAGAGGCAAGAATACTGGTTGTAGCTCCGGCAGGCATTGCAGCCAAAAGCACACAAACTCCTGTTATAAGAGAATCTATATGTAATAAATAACAGGGTATGTACACAAAAACGGGAAGTGCAATAAGTCGGATTACTGTAAAGAAGAATACTCGTTTATCAAACATTTGTCTAATATTAATATCTGCCAGAATCATGCCTATGATCATCATTGAAAGCGCTGTGTTGCAGCTGCTTAACGTTAAGAGGGAGGATTCCAGATATACGGGCAGTCTAATTTGTGAAATCATTAGCATAATACCAAGAATACAGGCGATGATACACGGATGGGTAATTACCTTTTTGACTAGTGTTTTCTTATCGGGTGACTCGGTAAATACGGATATCCCAGCTGACCACATAACAATTCGCTGGGGTATCAGATAGATGGAGGCCAGTGTCAGCCCCATAGTACCAAATACTCCTTCTGCTACCGGATTTCCCAGAAAACCTGCATTTGAACATATTGTTCCGTATTGGAGACATTTCTTCTTTGGGGTTTCTACTTTATTGTATAGTAAATGACCAAGCATTGTGCAGACAAGCTGTATAAGTACTGATATGATTAGAACACCTGCAAAGGTTACAAGGATGTCTGTCGAGAATTCTACCATAAAGGATTTTATGATATTACAGGGAAGTATTAAATACAATACCAAATCTGTAATATTTTCCTGTCCCTGCGCTCCAATTATTCCTTTTTTCTTTAAGATAACACCGGCAGCTACCATTGTGAACATGGTAAACTGCAGATTAATCAATTGCTGCATCTGATTCGCTTCTTTCTGCCAGAATAATATTTCAATGTTTTTTATTGTACCCTTATTTATAGGATTAGTCAAATCAGTGCATTCATGTCTTAGGTATTGTCTGTCATATATAAAAAAGGCAGCTGTAAAATCCTGTTGGATCCAGTGCCTGTTTAATAATCTATTCTAATATTAGATTTCAGAATAACAAACGCCAACGGTGCCGGGACCGCAATATACTCCCACGATAGCACTTATCTGACCAATAAGGTATACATTCCTGATACGAGGATTCTTACGTAATTTTTCACATACTTTACGGGCTTCTTCCTCTACATTACCGTGAATGACATAAGCATCGCATCTGTTCTTATCACTGATTTTTTCTCCTAATTCAATTAACCGGTTAATGGATTTTACTCTTCCTCTTATTTTTTCACAGGTATAACATTGCCCGCATTCGTCATCAAAGCTTACAATAGGTTTAATATTCAGGATATCTCCTATTGTACCGGGTATTTTACCAATTCTCCCGCCTTTTATGGCATATTCCAAGGTTCCGAATACAAAATATAAGCGCAGTTTCTTTTTCATAACGGGAATCTGCTTCACGATTTCATCAAATCTCTTACCCTCTCTGATTAGTTCGCCGCACTTCTTTAGAATAATACCCTGTATTACAGAAGTGGATTTGGTGTCGTACATAAAGGTTTTGATAGTTTTGAATTCTGAACTTATTAAATCTACTGCATTTACCGTTCCTGATATGCCGCTGGAGATATTGATGGATATAACATGTGTATAATTTTCCTTTTCCAGTTTTTTATATAGGTTTTCAATGTCCTCCATGGATGGCTGGGAGGATTTCGGAATTTCTGTCTTCATATTGACATAGACTTCAACTGGTGTAATATCGATACCGTCGGTAAATTCGCGTTCCTTATATCGTATCTTAAAAGGAAGGACATGTATCTGGTATTTCTTAATGGTTTCCTCGTCTATATCACAGGCAGAATCTGTAATTAATGCAATCTTCTCCATATAAAACTCCTTCTCGATAATAGAGAATACAAAGTTACAACATTCATTATTGCCAGATATAACCGGTATTAGTACTAAAGTTGTGTTATGTAGTTATCATAACCAGATTATCACGTATTTCTAATCTTATCAATAGAAAAATATAACCGACACACCGAAATTCTCTTGATTCACTGTTTAAAACCTCTAAAGAACATAGCAAAGGCATTGGTTTTACCGCAGGGAAAGCTATTGAACAGCTGCATCCTGAAACTGAAGTATGAGAAGCACATCCCCCCCTGTTTTGAAAAGAAAAGGAAATAAACAATATAGGAAAAAGGAAGATCAAAATAACAAAGAAAAGGAAGATAGCTGAATAGCCAAAGATTATCAAGCATGCTATAAATAAGTGTAAANNATGCGGTATCTCCAGCAACACACTCAACCGGAATATGGTTTTCGCCTCAAAGGTATAATCCTGTAAATAGGTTTAACTTCTCATATCATCCTCCTCATCATCGAAATCTGAATCGTCGTCCTCATCGAAGTCATCAAAATCTTCGTCGTCTCTCCATTCATCCAGATAAGAATAATCCTCCTCTATATCAACAAAATCTTCATCTGATAAATCATCTATTTCATCTTCATCATACATTCTCTCTACCCTCCTTCTTTTTATGTATGGTATTATTCATAGAAGAAATTCTACGGTATTAATTTAGCTGTATCACAACTATTTTATGCATGATAAATTCAAAGTTTTAACATTTTTACAAATACTTTGTAATTTCTTATTAATTTATTGGATTTTATTTGTACCTACTACAGACTCAACTTCAGATATCACATACATTAATATTAACAATCCCTTAATAAGATTGCATATTTATTATGGAAAAGAAAAGCCTCTGCTTTCGTATTAAATCAGTAAGTTGCTTGCCTTCTTCAAAGAAAAGGAAAACTTTTACAAGATTATTACCAAAGGCCAGAGGCTTTTCCAGATTAATTGTTTATATGGACTAATATTTTATAGACTAATACTTTATTCACTAAAATTTGCTCTTACCGTATCGCCGATTGCATTTAAGAGACTTTTACTTTTATCCGTTGTATCCTGGCTTAATTCCCAGATCATAATACCGCCGACATTATCGCATGCCCACTGGCTCTTCTTCTTTATGGTAGGTATTCCGTTATAGTATGCTTCCATACCATTAATCATAGAAATATCTGTATTGTAAGCCTGAGGATTTACTGCAAGTATTTCGGCATAAGAAGCCCAGGAGGGTCTGCCGTAGAAAGGAACGCCAAGAACTACCTTCTCAGCAGGCATATGTCTTGTATTCTTCCAGTACTCAGCTGATTTAACAGCAAAATCATAGGTGGAATGCCTGTTTCCGTCACCGCCGTCATAAGCCATAACATTAAACCAGTCTACTATGCTGATTACCTTATCAGTTTGTCCGGCAGAATCCCAATAAATGACACCTTCCGGTGTTACACCGCTTAACACGGCAGCAGTTAAAAGCATGTTATTCTTATTAAGCTCACTCCTTAAATATACCATCAAAGCTTCATACTGGTTTTTACTGGTTCCGTCAGCTCTTGGATGCTCCCAGTCCATATCCACACCATCAAAACCATATTGCTTCGCCATAGCAACGATGGCATCGCCAAACTTCTTAATTTTTTCAGGTGTACTGGTAGCTGACATAAAGGTAGCTTCCAGTGGAGTTCCGTTGTAGGACCAGCCGCCAATGGCAAGGAGGACTTTAACACCCTTCTGGTGTGCCTGGCTGATAATCTGCACGGCAGCTGATGAATTCTCCAGTGGCAGCAAAGCTCCATCGCTGGTTGGAATGGCAAAAGCATAATTTATATGTGTAAGGTTATTATACTGTATTGTGTTAATCTTATCAGGCTGCCAGCTTGGATAATAGCCAACAACCTTAAATCCTGTAACAGGCTCTCCGGGACCGCCTGGATCCGTTGTTCCGGTAAGAAAGGACCACTTCTGAGCATCTGTTCCGTTATCTGTATACTGCTGTACAGCGGTCCCGTCTGCTGTTGCTGAACCTTTAACATCCATAACAAGTCCGCTCGCTTTGGAAATTACCTTGTAATAACCGTCTCCGGTACTTTTAATCTGCCATCTCTGAGCATCAGTTCCGTTGTCATTCCACTGCTGCAGCTGTACACCACTTGTTACAGAACTATTGGGAACATCCAGAACTTTACCGCTATGTACTGCTGTTATCTTATAATAGCCGTCTGCCTGTTTTTCTACTTTAAATTGTTGATTTGTTACGGAAGAATCTGTCCAAAGTTGAAGCTTTGCACCATCTGCTGTAGATTTATCAGCAATATCCAGTAGCTTACCGCTAACCTTACTTGATATACGATAGGTTCCGTCAGCAACTTCAGGTGTTATAGGATTTCCGGATACCAGTTCCCAAACAGATGCTACTCCGGGTGTTTCTCCCTGTGTCCACCATTTAGCTTTATAGACAGCTCCATTATAAGTTACATAATTTCCGCCTGTATATGCTTTTCCTGCATTCCAGGTTTCATAATTACCGCCGTTGGCGGACACCAGTTCCCAAACAGATGCCACTCCGGGTGTTTCTCCCTGCGTCCACCATTTAGCCTTATAATCAGCTCCGTTATAAGAAACCATGTCACCGGCTACATAAGCTTTGGCACTGTCCCAAGCTTGAAAGGTACTGGCAGATACAGAAAAAGAGCCGATACCTCCAGGCAGGATACCATTTGTTCCGGGCAGTACAGTTGTTATGAAAAGCGCTGCAAGTGTTAAAATAACCACACCCAGGAGTTTCTTGCTTTTTTTAATCATATAATTCCCCCTTCTTATAATAATTCAATTTACCAGCCAACTCTGATTATAAGACCCTTTGGATCTCCTACCTCCAGATAAGAGGCCTGCCCGTTTACATCATCATAGCAGAAACCATATGCCAGTCCGTCGATACTGTGATCGTGCCAGAATTTTGCGTAATAATTGGCAGGAGCAGCTTTATAGTACTTAGAAGGATTGTTCCAGTCTGCGGTATTTCCATACACATGTCTGTTAAGCGCAGCGCAAACTTCAGCATTACTGGCTCCACCGATCCCGAGTAAAATATCCCTGGTTGATATGCTTGAATACCCTGCGAAATAATTCGCATAGGTTCCGCCTGTATTAAATGGTCCGCTGATAGGGCAAACGATTCGATAAGGAGCCTGCAGGGTTCCCAAAGACTTGAATTCTGTGGGAACTTCATTCTGATACTTGGTAAACAGACCTGCTCTGGTTTCAGATTCCAGTTCTCCCACTGTCCGGTCATAATTACCGGCTTTATTTACAAGCCTGTGCTGAACCGGGAACCCAAACTGATCCACTCTTGTGGTATTACCGTGATATCCGGCGTCATCTACCGTAAACTCTACAAAATCAAAATAGATGTTACGGTTAGGATCCGTAGGATTGTTGATATCCGGGCCTGCAAAACCATCATTATAAGTCTTAATATAGCAAGGTGAGCCTACACTTAGGAACATCCTTCCGGAGACTATTTTCGGAAGATATACCCAGGAGGATTCACTTACTTTATGATAAATATTAGCGTAATTTACTCCATTTTTGGTCAGATGTCCTGCCGCATCATTAAGTGCTGCAGAAATTGGAATAAGATTACCGGAAAGATCCAGATAGCACCATGCACCGGTAGCCGGATTTTTTCCGATTACACCCCAGTATATCTGATTGTCTGAATAAGCACCTCCGGTACCATTCATAACCTTCACACTGACTCCGCCTCCAGAAGGATTCGGTATGGAGGAAGCAGCAATTGAATAAATGGAATTACCCGTTCCTCCGCCGGAATCCCCTACCAAAGTAAAGGACCATCTCTGTGCATCGGTTCCATTGTCAGTATACTGTTGTACCACCGCACCATCTGTGGTCTGTGAGCTCCGCACATCCATGGCAAGTCCGCTGACTTTAGAGATTACTTTGTAGTATCCTCCTCCGGTATCTATTATGCTAAAGCGCTGAGCACTGGTGCCGTTATCCGTCCATTGCTGCAATTGCACACTGTTGCTCAGAGAACTGTTCGGTACATCCAGCACCAGTCCGCTGTGTACTGCGGTTATTTTATAGTATCCATCGGATTGTTTCTCTAATTTAAACTGTTGATTTGTTGTATTGCTGTTACTCCATTGTTGTACTTTAGCTCCGGCAGCGGTTGACTTATCCGTAATATCAAGAACTTTCCCGCTGACTTTGCTGGTTATCCTATAAATCCCCCCGTTTTTTAGTCCGGCTGCTTGTCCTGAGTAGGTATAAGTTGAACTGTCATAAGCCGGGGTGCCATTGTTATAGGTAAAGAAATATTCAATAACAGAGCCAGTAGTCCATTGAACGCTCTGCTCATACCTTGCTGCCCCTGAATTATAGGACATTCTCAGGTTCTGCTGATCACCTGCGTTCACTTTGTAATGAACATCCACCCAGGTTGTATTTACGGTTGACTTAAACCAAATTACCGCATTACTGCCGGAAACATCTACTCCTTGCGTAAAGTCTGCTGCTGAGACTTTCATTGTGAGCAGCATCGAAAACATCAGTACCAAAACCAAGCCGCACTTAAGCAATTTCTTTGTCATAGCTTTCCCTTTCCTTTCTTATTGATATGACTTCTTATACTGACTTCAAGCAACATCAAATGTCTTGGTTTTTTACTTTTTTCTGTTCACTCCTCCCCTCATAGACTCTTGTTAAAATTATACAAAAGCCACCCCTACAACTATAATTTCGTTGATTTAGAAGAATATGTAAATGTATAATCTTGTGATTATTTGCTTATTTTTGTTTTATGCAAATTAATCGGGCCTGATTAGGCAGAATAAAGACTGTTTTTTAGTGATGTTTACCTTTTTAAGATGAATAAGTCAACTATTTTTAAGCAGTAAATACGAACTTTTCTATTACTTTATAAAAATAATGGTAATTATCACATACTTTTCGAAATTTATATTGCTTATTTTGGAAATAAATGTTATTCTGTATTTAAAATGTAAGCTCTTACATATTTATTTGTTATCAGGAAGTATATTTTGTTAACTTATCTTATGAAAAGTAATCCAACGCCTATAATTATCATATATCTTATGTGATTATTTTTCGTCTTTATATGTAAGCTCTTTCAATGTATATTTGATAATTTTATATAATTTACAACCACATATTTACAATTGGTCTTATAGGCTATGAAGAACTTTTTAAATAATTGATTTATTTCTAAGGATTGTATTATCTGACTTTCAACCTAAATGATATATACATGATTATGAGGATGAAGGAATCTACGGAATTTATTTTATTTATGAAAGGAGGCTCAGAAGAAAATTATTGAGGAGGTATTTGCGTCTATAGAACATATGGCTAAACTGGTAAAGAAAGGAGGCTCTTTTTAATAATACCAAATCATATGTTTTAAAGAAAATAAAAGGAGGTAAATAATTATGAAGTGTATCAAACGTATTAAAAGTATTATACTTTGTTTGGCTCTGGGGTTTTCTTTACTTTATGTATTAACACCGATGGTACCCGTAGATGCCGCTACCACTGTAGTTCACAATTTCACTACCAGCGGGACAAGCAGCTCTTTCTTTTCGATTACCGGTAACCTGTCAACCTCAAAAGGCACGGTCACTTACAATGGCCTGACTCTTACCCAATGTCTGAAAATTGAATCATCAACAAACATCACCTTTAACACCACCGGCTCCTCAACCTTAAAATTAGTATTTAATAATCAAAATAATACAAGAATTAAGATTGACGGAACAAACTATGCCATGACAAATGGTATTGTCAGTGTATCTCTGGGAGCAGGCTCTCATAGCATTGCAAAGACCGATGTCGCAAATCTGTATTATATGGAACTGACAACAGATGGAGGAACTACACCAACAGTTACACCTACTCCAACTGTAACCCCTACGGTAACTCCCACTCCTACTACGCCTCCCGCATCCGGGGACATCATCCTTACCCCGAACGGTTCCATGACCTTACAGCAGGCTATCAATACCGTACAACCCGGAAAAGCAATTTATCTGAAAGCTGGATCGTATAAATATTCCAGTACAATTGTTATTGCTGAAGGGAATAACGGTACTTCAAGCGCAATGAAGAAAATATACGCTTACGGAGATGGCGTTCCTACAGTGGACTTCTCTGCAATGTCCGAGAATTCTTCTAACAGAGGAATTGTATTAGCAGCAAATTACTGGCATNNCCCGGTGACAATGGAATGCTCCTGGCAGGGCACAATAATACAATTGAGAATTGCACTTTCAGAGAAAATCATGATACCGGACTGCAACTATCAAGATATAATACATCCTATAATTCAATTAGCCAATGGCCCAGCAATAATCTGATTATTGGCTGCCTGTCCACAGAAAATGTTGATTCAGGTCGTGAAGATGCAGACGGATTTGCAGCCAAGTTAACCTGTGGTCAAGGAAACAGATTTGAGAATTGTACAGCTATTTATAATTGTGATGACGGATGGGATCTATATACCAAATCCGACACTGGCCCGATAGGTGTTGTAACTATGGTTAATTGCGAAGCATCCTATAATGGTAAATTTACAGATGGTTCCCTTACCGGTGGAGACGGCAACGGCTTTAAACTTGGGGATGACACCGCTTCTGTTCCACATGTGCTAAGAAACTGTAAAGCCAATTACAATGCCAAACACGGATATACCGGAAATGGAAATCCTGCAACCTTAGTTATGGATAACTGTACCGGTACGGGTAATGGCGGTAAATTATTTGACAGAATAAACTAGTATTCCTATCACTAATAATTAACAGTTTGAGAAATCGGGGTAACCTAGCTTAAATTCACAAAAAATACCCATTAGCACTAAGCTGGTAAATTAATTATGTGAATTAGTGATTAATTTTGAAGTTGGTGATTAATTTTTGAAGTTGGTAATTAATTTTGAAGTTGGTGATTAATTTTGAAAGCTACCTGTGTTTATTTATTCTAACAGCCTGATCTGGCAATAATAACGGCCTGCAACCTTTCAATTAAAGGATACAGGCTGTTATTGGTATATACCCATATTCATCTTATTGATTCATAATCTTTCTTCATACCGTTATTTAGCTCATCCATAGTTTATATTTAGAATGTTTCTGAAGATTTAACAGATATTTCTCTGTCTTATTTACCTCTAAATTCACTGGGTGTACATCCACAATGAGCTTTAAATATCCTGTTAAAGTGGCAGATATTCTGAAAACCAGAATCAAATGCTGCATTATCTGCCTGATAATGCTAATAGGTACCGGGCGTGTATAAAATACAGGTACCGTATTTCACCTTTACCTGTCCATTATTCTGAAAATAGAAGGGCATCGGTGATAAAGTCAATAGGACACAATAATCAATTGTTATCATCGCTTCTCTCCTCTTTAACGTTTTAAAGTCCTACGGAACTACAAGTAAAGCATATTTATTATCGGAAGAAAAGTCAATACATTAAGAAATTAGGTTAATTTCTTTTTATCATAGCCTGTTATAATTTAGATAAAATATATGATTAAAAAGGAGTTACTAAATTGAGAAAATCGAAAGTATGTATTGACAAACATTTTATTGTAGGGGATATTGATAAACGTATCTATGGTTCTTTTATCGAACACCTGGGACGTGCTGTGTATGAAGGCATTTATCAGCCTGGAAGTCCCTTTGCTGACGAACAAGGTCTTAGAAAGGATGTTATTAACCTCATACAACAGCTGAATGTTCCCATTGTTCGCTATCCAGGCGGAAATTTTGTGTCAGGTTATCATTGGGAGGATGGTGTGGGACCCAAAAGCGAACGCCCCGACAAGATAGATCTTGCCTGGAACGTAATTGAAACAAATCAGTTTGGCCTTAATGAATTTATGGATTGGGCTGGCAAAGCAGGTACAACCCCAATGATGGCTGTCAACCTTGGAACCCGTGGTGTGGATGACGCAAAGAACATAGTTGAATACTGTAATTTAAAAGGCGGCAGCTATTACAGTGATCTAAGAAGAAAACACGGATACGAGCAGCCCCATGATATAAAGCTCTGGTGTCTGGGAAATGAAATGGATGGTCCCTGGCAAATGGGACATAAGACTGCAACGGAATATGGAAGAATTGCCTNNAAAAATGGTGGATCCTTCCATAGAATTGGTAGCCTGCGGAAGTTCCTCTCTTAATATGGAAACCTTCGGCACCTGGGAAGATACTGTACTTACCGAATGCTATGATCAGGTGGATTATCTTTCGTTGCATCAATATTACGGAAATGAAGCCGATGATACTCCTGCATTTCTTGCAAATACAGTTGCAATGGAGAATTTTATCAGTTCTGTAATCTCCATCTGTGATGCCGTAAAAGCTAAAAAACGTAAAAGCAAGACCATCAATCTTTCTTTCGACGAATGGAATGTATGGTATCATTCCAGGAAACAGGATGAAAAATTGGAGCGATGGTGTAAAGCTCCTCATCAGCTGGAAGACATCTATAATTTTGAAGATGCACTATTGGTAGCAGGTATGATGATTACCATGCTACGCCATGCAGACCGCGTCAAAGTAGCCTGCCTGGCACAGCTTGTTAATGTTATTGCCCCTATTATGACCTCCGATACAGGTGCCTGGAAGCAAACCATCTTCTATCCTTTTGCTCTAATCAGTAATCACGGTACCGGAACGGTGTTAAATACGGTCATAGATACCCCTGTGTACGATAGCGTTCACGGTGATGCACCTTATCTGGATTGTGTAAGCATTATGAATGAAGAAAATGAAACCCTTACAATCTTTGCATTAAACAAAGACCTCGATTCACCGATGGAAGTAACCTGTGATCTACGCCAGTTTAAAGACTACAAGATCAAAGAGCATTGGGCCTTAAGTCATCCTGATTTAAAGGCAATTAATACAGAAGAATTTCCGGATAATGTGGTTCCTGTCAGATCAGACAGTGCTAAAATTGATAATGGGATTCTGGAAGCTGTATTAGGGGATAAGAGTTTTCATGTAATTATGCATGGTAAATAAGTTTAGTTAGTTCGAAAGGATATAGAGAAAAATTTTTAGTTTTTCATAAGGGGACGGGGAATTGCAGTAAACAGTAAGAACNNATGGCTTTTTATAACCTATCATAATTTATATTAATTAATTTATGTTGAATCTTAAAGATTTCATTAATCCCTATGTACAAATTAAGCTACCAAGAGAAGCAGCAGAACGAATCCATAAATTAATGTATTTCATTAATCCCTCTGTTCAAATTAACCCTGAGAGAACTAAGTAAGCCCAATTTACCTTGGAGTACTAATTAACTGTAATAGTTATTAACTGCTAAGGTACTAATAACCTTGTTCACAAGTTCTAAGTGAAGCAAAGGATAGGTAAGATTACTTGGTATCTCAGAAAAAAATTCTATTCTTTCAATTTCTGAATCTGGCAATTCATCAAATTCTTTAATTTCAGCATAGAAAAGCATCGCATACCTTGATAATGAATATGGGCATATTGGTGTAATATCAAAGCTTTTTGCCCCTGTTTCTTCAAATAATTCTCTCTTTGTAGTATCTAATATCGACTCATTTTCTTCTCTATGTCCTCCTGGTACCTCCCAGGTATCCCTATCCTTATGCCTGCATAATACCCATTTTCCTTTGAACTTTGATACAATTACAACCGCGAACAGCGAAGAATCATCAATTTCTTCAATTCCATAGAATTTTACTTCCATTAAGTCACCTACATTGTTTACCAAAGACGATCTTAATTACTTCNNTCTAGGCTTATACTTATATTCGGATGGTGATCTAACCACTCAAATTTACAGTGTCAATGCTAACAAAGCTAGTATTGGTCAAGATACACGTAAATTGGAAGCCAATCATACATATTATATTATAGTTAAAAACCCATATTCTTTTTACGATACTACAGGTAATTATAAGTTAACCGTTAAAGAAATAAAAGATGATGTTGCAGATGATTTTAATAAAAGCAAATTAATTCCACTTAATAAAAAAGTTTCTTACAATCTTGAAGCTGGTAATGATTTAGATTATTTTAAGTTTAAAACTAGTACAAGTGATTCATTTTATAACATTGAATTGTCCAATTCAGGAGTTACAGAAAGTATTAGATTATATTTGTATACTGAAGATGATTTGACTACTGGTATAGCTAGCATTAAATCTGAAATTGCAAATGCTAATTCTATTGTACAAAAATTACAACCTAATCATACGTATTACCTAATTGTACAGAGATCATATGATTGGGATTATCCAACTGGTACATATAAAATTAATATTAAAGAGATAAAAGATGATGCTCCGGATTCATTTAAGAAAAGTAAATCATTATCACTTGACAAAAAAAGTACATTTAAGATAAATGTCATTGGTGATATCGATTACTTTAAATTTAAACCATCGAAGAGTGGAACTTACAATATTACATTTGCAAACCAAAATTGCGACGGAAATATTGATGCTGTTATTTTTTATGATGATGATGTTACACAAAGCATCGGAGTAATACAATCTAAAAAGGCTACTAAAAACACAACATCCTATAAATTAAAAGCAAATCATATCTATTATATTTCTGTTAATCAAAGTTACCAATATAGTTCTGTCGTAGGAAAATATTCGCTTATAATCAAATTTAAAAATTAACTTATTTCCCCGAACATAAAAATTTCGGGGATTTTTTTCTACTATGGTAAATATGTGCAATCTAAGCATATTTTCACATGTTATTTTTTGTATATATAATGCATTTACTAATGTATCTTAAGTTAGTATTATTTAACTTGAGGTGAATAGTGTGAAAGAAAGTAGA
>DJJW01000071.1:0-13383 GCA_002434335.1 Lachnoclostridium sp. UBA6558
CTGCTACCAGGCCTTCTGCTTCCTCCCACTGTATATAACGAACTGCTTCACCAATGGAATGAGTACCGGTTGCACAAGCCGTAACCACATTGGTGCATTTACCCTTCAATCCGTATTGGATTGCCACATTACCAGCTGCCATATTAGAGATCATTAAGGGTACCAGCAAAGGAGCGACTCTCTTAGGTCCTTTCTCTACAAGCTTGGAATGCTCTCTTTCAACTGCCTGGAGGCTTCCGATACCGGAACCTACGCAAACACCGACTCTGGTTACATCTTCTTTTGTTAAGTCCAGACCTGAATTTTTAATAGCCTCACCTGCTGCAGCTACAGCAAACTGACAGAAGCTTTCCATACGCTTGGCAGTCTTGGCTTCCATATAGTCTTCGGGCTTAAAGTCGTTTGTCTGCGCTGCCAGTTTTACCTTATACTCTGTGGTATCAAAGTAAGTAATCGGTGCAAAGGGTACCTTTTGTTCTTTTATACTTTTCCAAAAATCCTCTATATTATTACCAATCGGTGTAATAACTCCTAATCCGGTAACTACTACTCGTTTTTTCATATTCATATCCATGCCTTTCTTACAACCTGCAGATTTATTATCACAGGTACCAAGTTACATGTGTAAAATCTTACATTTCACACCAATTTTCATGTCTTCTTAAACGAATTTTCATGTTTATCCACAACATGCCTTAATTGTGCAGAAAATTTATATGCCCATACCGCCGTCTACAGACAACACCTGCCCGGTGATATAAGAAGCCTTATCTGATGCCAGAAACACCACTGCTTCCGCAATATCCTCTCCTTCACCAAATCTTTTTAAAGGAATTGTTTCAAGGGCTTTTGCTTTGATTTCCTCTTTTAAATGTACCGTCATATCCGTATTGATATACCCCGGAGCAATGGCATTTACGTTTATATTTCTGGAGGACAACTCTCTTGCCAGGGTTTTGGTCATTCCGATTACACCGGCTTTGGCCGCACTGTAATTAACCTGGCCCGGATTACCGTGAATGCCGGAGATTGAGGAGATATTTACAATCTTTCCGTACCTTTGTTTTAACATCATTCGGGAGGCATGTTTTAAGCAGTAGAATACACCTTTTAAATTCGTATCAATAACCTGGCTATATTCCTCATCCGTCATTTTAAGGATGAGATTATCTCTGGTGATACCCGCATTATTAACCAGGATATCCAGTCTTTTCACGTTTTCTGCAATCCAGGCAAACATTCTTTCCACGTCGGAGGAACTGGCTACATCCCCCTGAAGCAGATAGGCATTGCCTCCGTTATTCTTAATGATTTCTTCTGTTTCCCTTGCAGCCTCTAAAGAACCGCAGTAATTTATAATAACAGTAGCACCGTTTTTCGCAAGAGCAACTGCTATTGCTCTTCCAATACCTCTGCTTCCACCGGTAACTAATGCTGTTTTACCCTCTAGCATGAATAACCTCCTTAAGCTTCTCAAGATCCTGTGTTTTCTCTATATTGATAACGGAGACATTCTTATCAATTTTTCTTATAAAAGCTGACAGAGTCTTTCCGGGACCGATTTCTACAAACAAATCTACGCCTGCTGCCAGTAAAGTCCTGACGCTGTCTTCCCATCTTACAGAAGAATACACCTGTCTTGATAAACTCTCTCTGATACCTTCTGCCTCTGTTACAGGCTTTCCGTCTACATTTGCAACATAGGGAATTACAGGCTTTGATACAGTAATGGAGTAAAGTTCTTGAAGAAGCTTATCCCCTGCCCCTTTTAACATAGGGGAGTGAAAGGGTCCGCTGACATTTAGCGGAATAACTCTTTTTGCTCCTGCTGCCGATAATTTCTCAGAAGCAGCACTTACCGCTTCTTTCTCTCCGGAAATTACAATCTGTCCGGGACAATTATAATTAGCGACAACTGCTATGCCAGCAACTTCTGTTAGAACCTTCTCTATGGTTTCACCGTCAAGCCCAAGTACGGCAGCCATACCGCCTAAACCTTCCGGTACAGCAGTTTCCATTAACTCTCCTCTGGTCTTGACCAGTTTTATTCCTTCTTCAAAGGATAAGACTCCGGAAGCAATAACTGCCGGATATTCTCCCAAGCTTAAACCTGCAAAGTAATCAGGCGTCAGTCCCAATTCCCTTACTCCCTCATAAATTGCTAAACAGGTGACAGCCATTGCTGGCTGTGTATATCTGGTAATTGATAACTTTGTATTTTCTTCAAAGCACAGCTCCTTCATGTTCATAGAAAGGAGCTCTTCTGCTTTGTCATAAAGTTCTTTTGAGGTGCTGTAAGTATCGTAAAAATCCTTTCCCATGCCTGCGTATTGAGCGCCTTGACCCGGGAATATAAACGCGGTTTTTCCCATATGTTATGCCCATCCTTTTTGGATTACCTGACAGGCTTCTACTGTTATTTCCTCCAGTATCTCCTTACAGGACTGTTCTTTTGAGATAAGACCTGCTATCTGCCCTGCCATAACAGAGCCTTCAGTTATATCCCCTTCCATAACAGCTTTCCTTAATGAACCCAGGGTAAGAAGCTCTAATTCCTCAAAGCTCCTGCCTTCCTGTTCCAATTTAAGGTAATTTCTGGTCATGTTGTTGCGAAGAGCTCTTACCGGATGCCCTGTTGAGCGGCCGGTTACCACAGAATCAATGTCCTTCGCGCTTATAACTCTCTGTTTATAATTGTCATGTACTATGGATTCCTTTGCTACTACAAATCTGGTTCCGACCTGACCACCTTTGGCACCAAGCATAAATACCGCTGCGAGACCTCTTCCGTCTCCGATACCTCCTGCTGCAATTACAGGAATGGAAACAGCATCTACGATCTGTGGAATCAGTGCCATAGTGGTAAGTTCTCCAATATGACCGCCAGCTTCACAGCCTTCTGCAATCAAAGCATCTGCACCACTGCGCTCCATTCTCTTTGCCAATGCAACGGAAGCCACTACGGGTATTACGGTAACGCCGGCTGCTTTCCAATCCTTTATGAACTTCTCCGGATTTCCTGCGCCTGTTGTCACTACAGGAACCTTTTCTTCTATGATTACCTTAGCAATCTCCGGTGCATGAGGGTTTAACAGCATGATATTAACGCCGAAGGGTTTATCTGTTAATTCTTTGCATTGTCTAATTTCATTTCGTACAATTTCGGCAGTGGCACTGGCGGAAGCAATGATTCCAAGTCCTCCGGCTTCAGAAACTCCTGCTGCCAGATGATGCTCTGCCACCCAGGCCATTCCGCCTTGTATTATAGGATATTTTATATGAAGCAAATCACAAATCTCTGTGTGTAATGCTTTCTGACCTTCCATTATTCCACACCCTTATTCTTTAAATAGGTTATTAAGTCTCCTACTGATTCCAGCGAATTTAAATCTTCTGAAGGTATTTCAATATCATATTCTTCTTCCATTGCCATAATCAACTCAAATAGTTCAAGGGAATCTGCTCCTAAATCTTCTTTGAAAGTGGATGTCTCAGTAATAGTACCTGCATCTACTGCAAGCTGTGCTGCTATGATCTCTTTGATTTTCTCTAACATATAATCTCCTATCTGTGTGCTTATGCTCACTTACATCTTAAGATGTATTTATTTTTACTTTTTATTTTCCTGCTATTCAGGCGGTTTGAACTCTATATTTTAATTTTCTTATACACTGTTAATAACTAATCTGTACCTTCTTGAAAAGTTTAAAGATATGTTTTCTTCTTATAAGGACAATAACCAGTCCTATGATAACAATAAGAGCTGCTATAATGGCTGTTATAATTCTAATCAGATTCCTGATGCTGCGCTTAAAGACATGAATAGTAAATCCTCTTTGCTGTGCATCCTGTTCTTCCTCTTCTGCTTCCATGGCTGATACCGTATCATTTTCCGTAAAAAAATCCTCGGAAGCCCCTGTATACTCTTCCAGATGATCCTTAAGAATACTTCCCTTTACCGAATCATCCTTTCGGTTTAAGGATCTTATATAAAAATATGCCCTTTTAAAAACATTTCCATCTTTGTTTTTTAAATCTTTTTCTGTAAAATTTTCTTTTAAGGAACCGGCATCCAGTTCACTTAACATATTTATCAGCGTTTGTTCATTCATTCTGTTACCTCCTACTAAAGGTATTGGTTTACACCGTGCTTCTTAGTTTTTGGTCAAAGGTAAGCTTCATTTTATTCCGTAGTCTTGACAACCTGCTGTCCACTGCTGTTACGGACATCTTCATAGCACTGGCAATGTCCTTGGAGGACTGCAGATAATAGTACCTGCGCAGTACAAGCTCCCTGTCCTTTTTGTCCAGTTCTCCAATGATCTCATTTAAAAGGAGAATATCCTCTTTTCGAAATACCTGATTTTCTACATTCTGGCTTTGATCGATGTAGTACTGGGCAATATCTGAAAAGTCTTCTTTATATTCCATTCCCTCTCTGCGGCTTAGATCACGAAGCTTATTTATTGCTGTGTTTCTGATAATTACTTTTAAATAAGTTTTCAAGGAGGCCTTTTCCATATCATAACGGTCGATATGCTTCCATAGTTTCATATAAGTGTCATTCACACATTCTTCAATATCTTCATTACGTCCGCCAAGGATTGTACCGGCAATATGGATTAAAAGCTTCTCGTACTTTTCAGCCAACTTTAATAAACCCAGTTCATTTTTTTCAGACAGCAGGTTTATTATTGCCTCATCCTTCAAGTTAACAGCCTCCTTTCGCATGCTCCAATACTTATACACTTTACTTTTAAAAATCTTGCAACATATTTTTATTTTTTTTTCGTTATCTTTTTTTACTCAGTAAACTTAATGATATCTACAGTATTACCAGCTGTAAATTTCATAATATCAATGCCAGGTATTTGCACTGGGGCAAGACAGCAGAATGAGGTTTAGTGGTATCAACTTATGCACCAATCCACGAGATATATTATTAGCTAAATAGCAAGGTGCTGAGTCAAATGATTATCTTGTCAAGCAGCACCGGCTTAATTCGTCTTATCAAGAGCTGCTTCCGTATAATTATTACTGCCGTTCCAAAGAAGCCATTCTGTATATCCGGCATCGTATACGGCCTCTATCTGTGCCCTTATTTCCTCCTGACCGTATTTTGCATGGTGTTTAACCCAGGTGGCAGTAAAATCCTGTAACCAGGGTCTTACCTTTGCCGTTGATTTTATGTCAGCTTCTTCTCCCTCGGCTTCTTCTCCTTCAACCAATTCTCCTTCAGCAGTTTCCTTATTAATTCCTTCTTCCAGTACAAGCTTTGATTCCTTTAATGCTGCCAGTATGGTATCATAAGGCTTCATATCCGGATAATCGATTCCATAAGAGCCTTCTGCATAATGAGAGGGATATATCATAGGACAAATGAAATCCAGATATTTTGCCATAGCTACATAGTCCTGTCCCACAATTTCTGCATCTACAGAACTTCTGATAATTGTTCCGTACACGTCTGCCGAAACCTTAACTCCAAGAGGTTTCAGATTATCGCAGGCATATTTGGTGAATTCCGTAATGATATCAATCCTGCTCTTATCCTTAGCCTCTGTTCCGTAATTAACGTTCTTCATTCCCGGATCCGTGGAGAAGCGGATATAATCGAATTGTATTTCATCAAAGCCTGTTTCGGCAGCTTCTTTTCCGATATCTATAAGATAATCCCATACCTCCCGTTTATAGGGGTTTACCCAGCTGTCTCCGTTCTTGTCTTTAAATATCACACCGTCCTTATCACGCAAGCTTAAGTCTTTTCGTTCTTTTGCTAATAAGGGATCTTTAAAGGATACTACTCTGGCAATGAGATAAATATCTTTCTCTTTTAACTGCTCAACAAGTCTCTTTATATCTTTTATATATCCAGTTCCGGCTCCAATGTCTACTGCCAAAGGAAGTTCAGTCTTATAGGTAATTTCACCAAAATCATTCTTAATATCGATTACCATGGCGTTTACTTCTGTATTTTCTGCCAGAGATATCAAATCCTGCATATATTCATCGATTCCGGCTCTTGCTCCGGAAACATATATGCCACGTACTGGCTCTGCGGTTTTATTGATAAGATCCTCTGTCAGAGGTTTCTGGCTGTTTACTGAGGCTTCCTGTGCGCTGTTTTCTAAGTCTTCTCCTGATTCCCCCTGGTTCTTATCAGTACCCTTCGCTGAATTATTAACAGCTGTTTCCTGTTCGGCTGTATTCGAGGCCGTTTGCTTCTTTACCTCAGTCTGTTCATTAAGCTCTGCTTTACCTTGCTTTATGGTTTCATCCGGCTCTGCCGAGGAATCCTGTTCTCCCTTTATGTCTTCTGATATAATATTGGGTTGTTTCACTCTGTCTAACAGTGAGTAGATAAAATTATCGGGCTCTATCATTCGAAATTGCCACAAGGCTATAAATACAATAGCAGTTATTGCGGTAACTGAGAGTATGATAATTCTTGGTATCCTTCTTTTTCTTTTCGTTCTCATGCCCGTATATTTACCGGGTTTTATATACATATCGCGTTTTCTCATAAATTTTTATCTGCCCTTCCTCTTTATGAATCTGTATATTTATACTTCTGTATTTTGTACGCAGCATTCTCGTAAAACAGTATCCTTGGGATTTATCTGTACGTCTCAGTTCAGCCTTACTGTATGTCGGCCTTCTATGTGCCAGTCTCTTAGGTGTCTGCCCTTGTTTGCATCATAGTATATGTCAGTTATTATGTAAATTAAAATTTACCTTTATTATACAGTTCTCGAAAGAGTAGTGCATTATATTTTTTACCTTTCTTGTCAGAATCATGCAACTGTATTGAAAATATATTAATTTAGTATTATCCGAATACATTTTCTATCATAATGTTCAAACCCAATATATGTAATATTCTTCATATAGCGATTAAGTTGGGAATTGACACACTCTTTTTACAGTTATATAATTTTTTTGTATTGTTAACTAATATATTTGACCTATATGAATTTTATTATAAAGCATGGCATATTATTCAGGCTGTGTTTTATTCTATTATTAGTAAGGGGTATAAAAATAATGCAGTTAGGGGGAGCAACAAAATGGACTTTAGTGATCGGTTAAGATTTTTAAGACAAAAGCATAAGCTAACGCAAGGAGAATTGGCTGGTGTTATTGGAATCAAATCAAGCGCAATTGCTAATTATGAATCGCAGAGGAATGAGCCCTCATTTAGCAAGCTGATAGCCTTATCCAATTATTTCAAGGTATCATGCGACTATATGCTTGGAGTCTCTGATAATTCTCTTCGCATAGGTTATGGAGATTTTGTTAATGAAACTGCGGACTTTATCAAGAAATATAATTTGCTGTCTCCGGCAGGAAAAGAAGATGTCCTGGAATATGTTAATTATCTTTTGTACAAACAAGAACAATATAAACAGGATTTGAATGGATAATATGAGAGGGCTGTTTCATTCGTTGAAACAGCCCTCTCATTTATAATTCAAATTTGTCTATCAGACGAGATAACTCTCTGGATATTTCCTGCAGTAGTTTTGTGGAACGTGCTATATTGGCAATGCCCTCATTCTGGCATTCCAGAGAGGACGCAATTTCTTCTGTCGCTGCACTTGACTGCTGCGCTACCGATGATATATTCTCCATTAGATGAATAGCGTCCTCTTTGCCTGTATGCACTTTCTTAATATCCGTAGCGACACTGTTAATATGAGTGATTACATCATGTATAGCTTTTTCAATAAGTTCAAAAGCCTCCCCTGCTTCATTGGAGGCTATGGTAGTATCCTTTACGGTACTCGCTCCTCTGTCCATAATTTCTACTGTCCTGGTAAAGGACTCTTCGACTTCTTTGCTTAAGTTTTCGATTCCTTCTATGGATTGGGTGGTCTGATCTGCAAGTTTAGCAATTTCCTGTGCTACGACTGCAAAGCCTTTCCCCTGTTCACCAGCTCTTGCACTTTCAATTCTTGCATTTACTGCAAGTAAGTTCGTCTGATCGGCAATTGCCCTGATAACAGAGGTCATATTGACGATTGAACCCAATTTGCCTGCCAGGTCATCCACTGTCCCTTTCATTTGAACAAAGACAGCACCATTATCACTAACCTGCTCATGAAGTTCCTTCTGGCATCTGTTCCCGTTTAAGCTGGCAGTCTTAATCTGCTCTATGCTTCTCTGGATAACATCAAGACTTACATACAATGAATTGACACTGTCTGCCAGTAAATTCATCTTAGAAAGGCCTGTTTGTGAATTATCTGCCAAATCTGCAGCGCCTGCTGTCAGTTCTTCCGATACCTTGGATATTTCCATGGCTGACAGGGAACTTTCCTCCATGGCTGAATTCAGACTATTTACACTGTCAAGTACCTGTATGGAATTGTCCTTAATACCACTGACCAGCTGTACCATATTTAATCTCATATTATCAAGAGCTTTACTCATATCACCAAGTTCGTCTTTACTGTGTGCCTCTGTTTGCCTTCTAAAATCACCTTTTGCGTATAGCTTCAGGTTCTCTGACATACTAAGTATCGGCTTGATGATCTTGCCTGTGGGTATTACGGCAACCAGTACTGATACTGCCATTATAATGATTCCAATGACAGCCATATCAAAGAATGCTATCCTAACCTCATCATACATGGTATCCAGTGATATTCCCAGATTCAAATAGCCTGACTCACCGTTATATTGAAATCCTGTTGTAATATTATAGACTTTTGTACCATCAGGCATTCTAAGAATATTTCCTGAGACTTCTTCCTTGGATAAAGGAGTCACCTTGTCTCCGCCGACAGTAGCCGAAGATACTCCGTCAACCTCTTCTGTCTGTCCAAAGATTTTATCATCCGTTAAGAATACACTGGAATTCGCATCAGATAAAGAAACATAGCTGATATTTCCATTGCTTGCTTCTTTTATCTCTTTAAATATTTCCTGCATTCCTGTCAGCTCTGTTACATTGTTCTTAATCAATTCTCTTTTGATAGTTGTTATCAGAGTCTGTCCGTCATTTTTCATCTGCACGGTTACTGCTCTTTGTATCATATAAAAAGATAAAGCCATGTATGCAACACTGCACACCAGTACAATGATAACGATGATAGTCCTGATTTTCCTCCCTAATGAAAATCTCATCGTATTTCCCCCTTAATATTTTTTTATATCATACTATAATTTTACTGAAAATCAAACAAATATTTTTCTGTCCCTACATTCTTTGCCATTGTTTTCACTATCTATTTGTGGTTACCTGTGAATTTCATGGGAATTATGTCATTTTATACGATATTACTACCGTGAACAGTAAGGAAAAAATAGTTATACCAATAACCGTAAATGAAAATTAATCAAGGATTAAAAACTTATTCATAAAAATGTCCACGCATTCAATAATGCGTGGACAAAGAGTGGTAATACCACTTTTTATTTTATCTAGTATTCTACAAACCGCTTATATTAAGCTTTCCCGCAGCAGAATTTGTATTTCTTGCCGCTTCCGCATGTACAGGGATCGTTTCTTCCTACTTTTTTCTCTTTGACTACAGTTTTAGATTTCTTCTGTTCAAGATAGAGCTCTTTTCTTTTCTCCTCTGATAACAGGCTGTCCCAGACAGGAAGTTGATAGAGCCATTCCGCTTTCGCTTCTACCATGTTCTTATATAGCATCTCTTTATCAAATCCAAGATTTACAACTGTTGTCTCTTCCATTTCTTCAATAGGGTTTTCTTTCACAAGGCTCTCGTTGATGCCATCTAAGAATCCTGTCATAAGTGAAATGGTAGTACCGTATTTTGCTGCAAGCTCAGCTACGGTTCCTTCTACAACAACTTCGGGCTCTGCAAGAATCTTCTCATAGATTCCCTGCTCTACATTAAAATAATTAGCCCAAAACAGCTGGCCTTCTTTCTGGTTTGTGTCAAGGGCATACGCAAAGTCCCTCCACTCAGTTAATAAACTCATTGTTCTACCTTCCTTTAATCATCTTTTGATTCTCTATAGATTTTTTACATAATATTTTTTATTTATGTATAATCTTAGAAATATTGCATCATACTATAATTAATCTAATTCGTCGATGATTTAGATTAACCGGTGCCATCTGAAACCGCTGGATCCCCCCTCCAGCATAAAGGATGACCGACTGTACAGTTTTCTGTGCAGCCAATACCAAAGAAAAGTTAAATACTTATCCTCCCCTTTTTAATGCAACCCCCGTGGCAAAGGCGTCATGGGGGTTGTGTTTTTTCTGAAAACCTTATGAATCAAGGCTGTTAGTGTATTTCATCTTTCATGGCACAAAGACTATTTTATCATAAAAATAGCTTATACGCAACTTATACACAACTTTTTCATTGTATAAATTTTAGGGGTACGGGTCAATTGCTGCAGTAAGGATGCAGTGGTGTATTGAATTGACGGATGAAAATTTAACTGGATTATTCTTATAAATCAATCCTAATATCTATCAAAAAATAGTAAATATTATCTCCTTATAAACACTAATATTAATTGGTGACATGAATACTAGTCGGATAAACAAAGCGGATAAAGCTAAAAAACGACGGTAAATATAATCACATCCTTTTAAAAAAAATATGCCTGACGATTAGACCAGTATCAAATCGGCAGGCATATTTTTCGTTTTCATCTAAAAGAGTTTTTGAGAGAATTCCCTTAGCTCATTGTGCTGTTCAAATTATTCCACACTTTTCAGTGCTTCCACCATGTTGATACGATCAAGTGTCCAATTGGTTATCCAATTGACAATTATGGCAAAACAAAAAGGCTGAGCTTCTGGAGGTGTTGTTCCAAGCAGTTTTTCAGTATAGGCTGCCTGATCGCTGTAAGCATCGGATAAGTGTGCCAGCATTCACTGCGAGGTCAAGAACCCGGTACTGTCCTTTTTCAACAAATACATTTACCCTTTTACACTGCCAATAACGAGCCCTTTGGTAAAGTACTTTTGTAAAAATGGATAGATCATCATTATTGGTAAAGCTCCAAGGAATAATTGAGCTGCTCTGCCTGTTCTGGCATTCATCATAGAAAGTAATTTTGTATAATCAGTTCCGGACTTTTGCATAATTTGATCAAAATTCTGAAGCAAGGTCTGAAGGTAACTCTGCAGTGGNNGTAATCTGCTGTATTGTTCATATAAATAATTCCATCAAACCAGGAATTCCAATGTCCTACTATAGAAAAGAGACCCACAGTCGCTAATGCCGGTTTTAATACAGGCAGCAAGATTTTCCATAGTACATGAAAATATCCGGCACCGTCTATCCGTGCAGCCTCCTCCATTTCTTCCGGCAACCCTCTGATAAAATTCATAAGTATTATCATATTGTAAACAGGTAAGGCTCCTGGCAATATCAATGCCCAGATTGAATTAATCAGTCCTGTTTTTACAATTACCAGGTATGTTGGTATAAGTCCGCCGTTGATCAGCATGGTAATCACAAAGAAAGTCATATATATATTTCTTCCTGCTAACTGCCTTTTTGTTTTAGACAATGGATACGCAGTTAGAACCATTAATAACAGATTCAAAGCAACACCCAAAATGACTCTTTCCACCGAAATCATGAGTGCTCTGAAGAACTTTCCTCCACTTAAAGCAAATTCATAGGCTTTTGTAGTAAAATCAACCGGCCAGAATCTAACTTCGCCTGCTGACACCGCCGCACTGCCGCTGAAGGAAANNCGATATGCATAAAAGGGAAGTAAAAATAAGAAATGCATAGTTGAAGGTGTTAAATATATTTCTGGAATTGCTTTTATAATGCATTTATATCTCCTTTCCTAAAAGATCCGGTATCCGGCTACTTTATCAGCCAGTACATAGGATATACCAACCAGAACACAGGACACGGCCGACTTAAACAGTCCAACAGCCGTTGCTACTGAATATTGGGCTTGCTTTATTCCTAACCGGTATACATAAGTATCAATAATATCACCACTTTGGTAAACCACCGGTGAATAAAGATTATAGATTTGGTCAAATCCTGCATTCAGTGCATTTCCCAGCGCAAGTACCGCCATTAGAACAATGGTCGGTGCCAGTAGGGGTAGTGTTATGTAAATCGTCTGCTTAAATCGCTTGGCTCCGTCTACCATAGCCGCTTCATACAGACCGGGGTCTATCCCTGTCAGCGCAGCCAGATAAACCACCGTACCAAAACCAAATCCCTTCCATATGTCACTGAAAATCATTGTCCAAGGAAATATCTTCGGGTTTCCAAGAAAATTAACAGAGCTCATTCCCAACGCCTTTAAAAGCTGATTTACAATGCCGTCCGATGCCAGAATATCCACCAGAATACCAGCCATGATTACCCAGGACAAAAAGTTAGGGATGTAGACAAGGGTCTGAAAGACCCGCTTAATTTTATTATGCATTACTTCATTTAAAAGAAGTGCAAAAATTACCGGAACAATGATTCCTCCAATTATTTTAAAGAAGGAAATATAAAAAGTATTCCATATTGTCCTTACGAAATTTGGTTGACTGAAAACATATCTAAAATTATCAAATCCAACCCATTTTGACTGGAAGCCGAGAGCGGGATTATATTTCTCGAAAGCAATAACCAGCCCATACAGAGGTATATAGCTAAAAACCAGTAAAATGATAATTCCAGGTATTAACATCATATGTAAGGATAACTGTTTTTTTAATATCTTTAACATGAGAAACCCTTTCTGCAGTCATACTGACTTTTTTGTAAAAGATGGGGCTGCGTAAAACAGCCCCACTTGGTTACTATTTATCTTTATAGGCAGCATTTACAGCTGCAGTGGCTGCCTCACCACCTGCCGCGTTCCAGTTCTCAACAACTGTATCAAAGTAATCTATATTTTCTTCGCCCATAATTATCTTAGTAAAACCTTCTGTCAATATATCATCTAATGTTGATCCGTAGCTTAACAGCTCTTCCGGAGTTGCTCCCCATGAGACTGTCTTAATATATTCTTCCTTGTCTATGATACCTTTGGCAATTCCGTAAGCTGATTTCTCAGCCCCCTGCTGCAAGTAATCGCCAACAGCGCTTGGTGTTCCATTATCTCGAAATTCAACACTGTTATTATATTTCTGCCACATAGTGCTGGTAGTAAGATTACTGGTATCACCGCTTTTAAGTGATTTACTTACTTGTACATACTGCTCGTAATCACTATTCGGATTAAGTACACGGAATGCACCAACCACATGGGCCATATCATTATCTGTGAAGGCTGAAATTGTTTCAGGCGTTTCTTTTCCTGTGGATTCATCCAGCATATAAGAATAAAAATTAATCAATTTAAAAGCAGCTTCGGGGTTCTTGCATTTCTTACTAACAACTGTATATGAGCCATTGGCAAAGAAGATAGACTGTTTTACCT
>DJJW01000071.1:13408-26488 GCA_002434335.1 Lachnoclostridium sp. UBA6558
ACCGGGATTGTAGCCCCACCACTGATAAAAAGGGGTTATACCGACTTTTCCGGCAACCATGGCTTCTACCATGGCATTAAAATCTGTTGTTCCAAAATCAGGATTTATAATACCCGCTTTATACCATTCCGCCCATTCACCCAGAGCATTCTTCATTTCAGGCTGAACAGATCCATATACTATATTTCCATCGCTCCCTTTAATCCACATATCCGGATAGGCCTGCCAGGCGACTGCAAGGAGATTTAAATAATCCAATGACTGGTCTGCTGCCATACCATATCCGCCGTAGGCTTCCATAAATTTAAGAGCAATATTCTTAACATCTTCCATAGAGGTAGGATCTTTTAGTCCCAGTGCTTCTTTCCAGTCATTTCGAATCCAGATAAAATCCGGTTGGTCAATAATTCCCCAATGCATCTGCGGTATACCGTAAAGTCTTCCGTCGGATTTTCCGGATTCAAAGCTTGCTTCATCAGCTGCCATATAGCTCTTTATGGTATCTGAGGCATATTTATCATAAAGATCTGTTAAATCCCAAATCATATCTGCTTCAATAAGCTGTTGTAATTGGGCAGCGGATACATGGAATACATCGGGCAGCTCCTGGGATGTAATAGCCAGATTTAACTTGGTGTCATATTCATCGCTAACCCAGTCTGTTACAAGATCAATATTGAATCTTTCTTTATAAGCTCTCGTCCAGACATTATTGGTTATATCATCACCATCCGGATACTTAGCTGATGCATATTCAGAAGTGACGGTACTGATGGTTACCGGCTCTTTATAAGCTGCAAACGGGTAATCAATCGTTCCATCTTCCCCTGCCACCTGATTTTCTTCTGCTGATGCTTCTGTTGAACTGTTATCATTATCTTTTCCAGAATTTTTTGTGCTGCAGCCCATCATGGTAACCACCATAATACACATCAGCATAAGTGATAGAATTTTTTTCTTCATAAAATACCCTCCTTCTTTTGTATCTTTACTTTATCAATTTTTTCTCCTCTTATGTGTTATAAAATTTTTACTTTTGTATAATTTATTTACTTATTTTAATTTACAGCCTGTTTTTTATACTTTTTCTACATATTTACAGGATTTATCTAATGGCTTTTTATTGTTTATTTTATATTTCTATGGTAATATTCTAAGACAAGTGAAGAGATATTTGTGATTTTAAACAAACTTCATTTAACAATAAACTATCATTATAGGAAAGGCAAGTTCAAATGAAAAAATTCGAAAACAAAAATATTATTCTGAAAGAAATTATTCTTTTGTTTTTAATAACTGCTATTCCTCTCATAATAATCAGTACCATTTCTCTTTTTGGCAGTAATTACAAGCTGACAAAGCAGACCATAAAATCCTACACGGACAAAAGTACTAATTTTGTTTCAGCTCTTGACAGCGATCTTACCAGAGTAAAAAAGTCAGCTTCACAAATATTATCTCATTCAAAGTATAACAGTTTGTCCTACACTCCACAGTTGATGTCTGCTTATGAAAAAGTACAAGCAGTCAGGCAGCTAAGAGAATATATAACCAGTATTAAAAATGGCAGTAATATAATTAACAACATTAAAATCTATAACCGCCCACTATTAAAAGCTTACAATGCTGATGGTTATGAAAAGGGGAGTTATGAAAATATTACCGCTGATTTATATCAGGATATCTTATTCCAAAAAAACAGCAGTCAGAGTCCTTTCTTCTTTCGAAAAAATAGAATCTGCCTGCTGCTCAGCGATTTTCAGAAATCCCCCTCCTCCATAATAGAAGTAGAAATATCCTTAAACACGCTGAAAAAAGAATTTGTAAATGCCAGCTCTTACAACAATTCCTTTTATATATTCGGTTTTCAGGATAACGAATTTGTCATGACTAATGTTAAAGATAATTCTCTCTATGATGCCATTTTAAGCAAAGATTATAAAGAAGGCTTTTATACCCTGAAAGTAAAAGGAGCAAAATATGAAGTATTTCGTTCATCATTTACTGCTTTCAATGCTTATTATCTTGAAATTATACCGGATGAAGTATTTTTAAAACCGTTATGGCAATCAAATATAAATGCATTTCTTTTCATAATTTTTATGTTTTTCTGGATACTGCTATACTTTATAGGCGTTATTAAAATAATACACCGTCCTTTAAACAAGCTGATATATTCTTTTCAGAAAGTTGAAACAGGCGATTTAAGCATAAGAATCAATGAGAAAGAGAAAAGTGAATTCAACTATCTTTATCAGGGCTTTAATAGAATGGCCGATAACCTGGATAATTTAATTAACCAGGTATATAATCAAAAGCTGCTTCTACAAAAAGCTGAATTCAAACAACTGCAGGCTCAGATCAACCCTCACTTTCTATATAACAGTTTCTTTATGCTGCACCGGATGATACAGAGCGAGATGCAGGAGGAGTCCGTTAAAATGGCTAGTGAGTTAGGCCTTTATTTTAAATACATAACCAGAAATAAATCTGAATTTGTCAGTCTGAAGGATGAATATGCCCATGCAAGAATCTATTCCAATATTCAGGCTCTACGCTTTGAAGGACGAATAGAGGTCAGTTTTGAAGAGCTGCCCACAGATGCTGCCTTCATACAAGTCCCTCGTCTTATACTCCAGCCTGTCATAGAAAATGCCTATAATTATGGTCTGGAAAATATGGTAGAGGGCGGTCTCCTAAAGGTTAGTTTTACGAAAGGTTATCAGCAGCTATCTATTCATGTTGAGGATAATGGAAACAGTCTTTCTGACGATCAATTGGATTCTCTTAGAAAGAGCTTTAACAATCCTGATACTTCCTTAACTACAGGAGAAATAAGCGCTCTGTTAAACATTCATCAACGAATGCAGATTTTTTTTAAAAGTCAGGAGCCCCTTCTTGTTGAAAGGTCTGCACTCGGTGGTTTGAAAGTGATATTAAATATTGAAATCGGTGAGGATAATAGTAATGAGACGACTGCTAATTGTTGATGATGAGCATCATATTGTAAACTGGTTAGTGAATCTATTTCAGAACCAACAGAACCTGGAACTGGATATTTTAAAAGCATATACCGGACTTGAGGCTTTAAGAATTATGGAAAATACGAAAATTGATATCGTATTGTTAGACATTAAGATGCCAGGTATCAGCGGACTTGAAGTATCAGAGAAAATAATGCAAAACTGGCAGAGAGCCAGGATAATTTTTTTAACAGGTTATGATAATTTCGATTATATCTATTTTGCTAATAAACATAATCATATAGATTACCTATTAAAAACCGAAGAGGACTCCGTTATCCTCTCAACTGTTAGAAATGCAATAGATTCGATAGAAACAGAAATCAAAACTTTGGAATTAATGAACCAGACTACCGCAAAGGATAAGCTCTTACAGTATTATTATCAACGGGAATATCTGAAAGATATCACAGAAGGTAAAAATATGCAGGAAAGCCTTGTTAACATTACCTGGCTTGATAACAGCGAAAAACCCGATACAAAAAAACCTCTAATTTTATTATCCGGCAAGGTCTGTGCAGTGGAAGAAAACCTGTTCGCTGCTGAGCATAATAAAAACATTCTTTGCCTTATGCAGCTTATAGAACAATCTCTATCCCTATATTTTCATTTTACCTTCTTTGAGCGTGAACATAATACTGTTTTATGGTTCTTACAGCCTGCTGCTGGATTTCATCAGGAGGTAAAGCTTACACCCGTACTATATCTAAAAGAATATCTGGATGAACTGACGGCTTATTGGGAAAGGCTTACAAACACTAGGATAATTCTCTTGCTTTATTATAAGGAAATTGACTGGTTTTATGTTCCAAAGACATTTTCTCTGATGCTACAATATACTGCTTCCTTAATGCCTGTCCCATTTGACCATTCCGTTGCAGTGTTCCTCGAGGAAAAAGCTGAAAGACAACTGCTTCCCTCTTCTGACCAGGCATTATTGGCTAATAAATGGGAGATTCATTTAAATAATCTATCCATTTATCTGGAGCAAGGGGAAAAACAGCGGTTTCTACATCTTCTTCGGCAGCTGGTCTTTGAGGGAAAGCAAATAAAAAGTATGCACTACCTTCCGCTAATAGGAATTTATCAGAATATATCCTCCTTGCTTATACTATATATCAATCATCATTCACTTTCAGAGCAATTGGCTACAAAAACAGGTCTCTATCCTCTGTATTTTATATCCGACTTTACGACCTGGGAAGAAGCCTTTTCTTTTCTGATAAGGCTTTCTGAATATATTTTTGATCTTGGTAAAGATAAACAGGTGGGGAAAAACAAGCAAACAGTAGATATTATAAAGAGCTATATTAACAATCATATTTCCGAGGACCTCTCTTTAAATACACTGTCAAACCACGTCAACTATAACAGTTCCTATATTTCAAGGCTCTTTAAGCAGACTACTGGTCTAAGCCTGTTTGATTATATTAACCAGTGCCGTATAAATAAAGCGAAAGAATACTTAATCCACAGTGACCTTACGATCAATCTTATTGCAAAGAAAACAGGCTTTGACACTCCTCAATACTTTTCCATTGTCTTTCGAAAAGCGACCGGAATGACTCCGAAAGAATATCGAAGCCATTCCGACTGATCACTTTTTATACTAAGCCTTAATATAAAAATAAAGACTAAAAAGCTGACTTTCAAAAAAACGGCAGTGTAAAACCGCCGTTTTTTTCTACTTTATAAGTATCTATACAACTGATTTATACTGTTTTTTATTAATTTCAAGAATTCTTCTTAATAAACTCATAGGTCATCTCAATAACTCTCTTCGTACCGGCTTCTGAAAAGCCATGACCTTCTCCTTTGAATACCTCAATATTTACATTAGGATATAAAGTTGCTGCTCTCTCGCCATATTCAAGTGGTACGATTTCATCCTGATCTCCATGAAAAATCAACACATTTTTATGAAATTTCCCAATATTTTCATAGACATCATACCTATGAATAACTTCAAAAAACTTTCTACCAAGTGTCACTCCCCATATCTCATGGGTGTCCGGAATACTTTCTAGCGTTGGGAATCTTGCATTCCAATTATCCGGGATGCATAATGCAGGAAAGAGCAATAAGATTCCTTTGATTTCCTCAACATAATCTTCTGCTGTTAGTGCTGTTACCAATCCCCCCTGGCTGCCTCCAAACAGATATATATTGTCACAGTCAACATGCTCCCACTTTCTGATAGTATCAATAACCGCGCACAAATCTTCTTTCTCAGTGAATATAGTCATTTCTGTAGTCTTAAGGTCACTTTTAGAAGTAACAGACCCACCACAAAAATCATAACAGAATGCAGCTATCCCTTTTCCCGCCAGGGATTCACAATATAACGTAAAGTCATCACTTCTTCCATTAAAACCATGGCTGAAGATAACACAAGGGCTATTACCCTTACAATCAGGCATGTAAGACACACCATATATATTCCTGCCATGATGATTTATTTGAATGACTTTCTTGGTAAACTCTATCATTTAAAAACCTCCAATAATCTCTATAACTATTTTTACTTTTGATACTTCGCTGCCTAAATTTATGACAAATAGATACCGTAATCTAATATCACATTACCTTGTTCATCTTTCTCTGTAAAACGCGGGCAATTATATCTTTCAAAAATGTATGCTCTGTTATTCTCATCACTTTTGAAATTTCCCATACCGTTGTCTTCAAGTTTGGTAACGCATTCATCGTTCATCCGGTAGATACTTCCATCACTATCGCTGCCTTTTATCCAGCATACTCCAACTTCACTTTCAACAAGGTCAATAGAATTAAATCCCTCAGGTACGCTTGTCCCTAATGGAAAGAACATTCCTATCCAGTACTCAAAACTATTTTCAATATTATTACCATCACAACGCATAAAACCAAGGTATCCATTTTCAATGTCTTTTGGTTCTCCCAGTCCCTCAAGAATTTCGAACCAGCCATTTTGAAACCACTCCCCCCACAGATGTCCATATCCACCGTCACCGCCTCTATCGGCACTGGTATAACATTTTCCTATAAGCCTCAGTGCAGGAAGGTACTCCTTATAAACTCTTATGATTTCTGCCATTTTTCAATCCTCCTATTCATACTCTAAGTAATTTATATCGATTGATTTTACTTATAAACTGATTTATCTCATTTGGTACATGAAACAATGAGATAAATCAGATATATAGATATCAGAAGATGATATTAAATAGATTGTATACTAAATAAACGACCCTATGTTGTGTTTTTCTGCAAAGAAGATTCATAAGGCTTTCTGCCAAATATAGAACAATTGTATCATTAACTGCTATCTAATTACAAGCATCTAATATGGCTTATCTGATTCCTGTAAATTATGACTACTTAATGCCCCATTTAGTAAAATTATTTTTTGCTTCATGTTTTATTTCATTTCATTGCCATTTAATTTCCCAACCATCTCATAGTACAAATTCTTAGAATTATTAAAAGCAAGAAGAAAACAAATTGCTGCAATTAAAGATATTAATATAAAAATAACAGTTATGGATGGTATTAATAACACAAAAAAGGTCATAACATTAAATACTGCGAGGAATGTCCAGGCTCTTTTCAGGCTATCCCCGTTGAAAAGGGTGTTATATTTGATAAAACATCGCCGGTACATGAATGGAATATTTATAGATATCGCCTTACTTTATTCATGTAATTTATATACTCCTCACCAAATTTCTGAACACACCATCTTTCTTCCGACAATATTATCCAATGAGCAGATATTTGAAAAATCACCAATATACCCAATAAGGGTAAGGACTGTGTAAGCATTGTACAGCCTAAAAAATAAATAAAATACGCTACATACATTGGATTCCTTGAAATCCGGTAGATTCCCTTAAGGTTGATACCATTTCCCTCAGGTTCTGCAAAATTTATCACAGACACTAAACACAATAGAACCCCTAATCCATATATTACAAGTCCCGGATATAACAGGTGGGAAGCAGTTTTAATCTTTAAGAAACAAAGATATGCAAAAATCAACAGGTTTGATATCTGGTAAATCCAGTATGCAGACCTTTCCTTCCCAATGAGAGGTGCGAAATGAGCCGCACGTTTTAATGAATCCTTATCTAATATACTTAATATACCAAACCTTATAATCAAAAGAGGTAATATTGCCATAAATGCATTCATTATGCCACACTTTCTTTAAAGCCTACGTCTAATCCCACTGTCCCGGAAATCTTAGTTTTTGCAGTTGAGGAAACTTTTTATTGTATTCATCTACTTCCTCCTTGGGCAAGTTGACAAATACCTCTGATTCGTAGAATTTTCCTCTTATATCCGCCATACTGCCTTCTGCTAACTCAATACCCATAAATGCTTTGAAATTCTTCCCTTCAGCAGTTGTAATACCAAAATTATCGCAGGTCCTAAACCCAACTCGCGGATAATACTCCGGTTCACCAAAGATTACAATACCTTTATATCCTTTATCAGCTGCCAATGCCATGGTCTCCTTTAATAAAAGCTCACCTACTCCGCAGCCCTGCCATTCAGGTGCCACGCAAAGAGGTCCAAAGGTAACGATATCATGTGTTTTAGCACCGTCAACAACCCGGGCCTTTGAATACATGATGCAACCTATAATCTCCCCATCCTTAACTGCAATTCTGCTTATCTCAGGTAAATAATCTTTATCCTGACGTAATTTATGTACAAGGTAGTGCTCATCGCATCCAAGATGGTGTTTATTCCAGAAAGCATGCTGTGTCATTAGCTCAACCTCGTGCCAGTCCTCCTCTGTTTCTCTTCTGATTTCTACCTCTTCTCTGTTTAATCTTTTCTTTACTTCAGGAAACCAGCCAAACTCCAGCCTTACTTCTTTTCTTTGCAAGTCATTGTTCTTGTAACAACAGGTATCCATTCCAATCAGCCGAAAGCCTTCGTGTTGATAGAAATCAATAGCATTTACATTACAGGATTGAGTTTCAAGTATAATAGCCCTTCTTCGTTCTCGTCTTGCCTGTTCCTTTGCCATATCTATTAAGGCGTGGCCAATACCCTGTTTGTGATATCCGTCTTCAACCCACAGTTCAGTAATTCTCAGTCGGTTAGACCATAACTCCTGTTCCGTTTCAATTGCAGCAATCAGTTCATTATCAACCAACACACCCCAGGCATAGGCATGTTCCCAGTGATCTTCATATAATCTATCCGGAAAATCGTATTCCTCCGGTGTATGAGTAACAGGTTCAAGAAAGCTTTTCTTCTCAATCTCTATGGTATAGCCACTACCTGTCTTATTCACGGAAACATCATAATACCTATCTGTTGTATACTTTATGGGAAGGATTGTTCCTTTCCATTGTTCTTTTGCTAAATGGATAATTTCATATTTCATATCTTACTCCTCTCTTTCAATCCGATAACTTTTCTGTTATTTCTTTCCCGCATTATTATAAAGGAAGTAAAGAAATACAATTACTTTTATAATACCCCATTTTTATCCAATGTTCCAGTGATAATATAGTTATAATGAAATAATCACCCTTCAACTTTTTCTATTTGTTAAAGAAAACAGCCCAAAACGTATAGTTTGAGCTGTCTACATACTTCTATTAATCAATGCTTATTCTTTAAAGAATCATTCAATTATTACTGCCACCTCAAATATTACCACAGCTCCTGTTTGCTCCGGCTTGTTATAATACGTAATCCCTCCATTATAGCTTTCTGCAATATGATTGGCATAGTACATACCAAGACCGTAATGCTCCTCCCCTCTATGAGTCTTTTCCGTATAGAACTGATTCTTGGCATATCTTAACGCCTCCTGTGTGAAGCCTTTGCCGTAATCTTCAATCTGAATGCAAAAGACTTTCCCTTTTCTTTGAAAACTTACCTTAACCGTTTTAACCTTCTCTGTATGCTCCGCTGCATTTTTTATAAGATTAAATACAGCTCGAACGATAGAATCCTTATCCAAAAGGGCTTCTTCCTCCTTAATGGTATCAGAAATCTTTAACTCTATACCACCGGCTTTACAGAATGCTTCACTTTCTGCACATATTTCTGCTATTAGCTCCCCAAGCCTTACCTTACCTGTCCGGTTGTCATATTGTGTGTCCCTGGTCTCATCGATTAATAATTTTATATACCTCTCAATTTTATCGGAGTAAACCCCAATAATATCTGCTGACTGATAGATTTCTTCAAGCTTGTCTTCCTCTAATATAAGCTCAGCATTCCCTTTTATGATCGTAAGGGGTGTTTTAATATCATGGGCTAAAGCCGAGATGTTCTTCTTTCTCTCCTTTTCCGTTTCCCATTCTTTTTGGAGAGATACCGACAAGGCACTCTTCATTTCATAAAGTAAGTGCAGTATATCGTCAAACTCTTTGACTACAGAGTTTTTTTGCTCAATTATCAATTCTTTGGTTTGAATCTGTTCAATTTCTTCCTGAACGGGCTTTAACAGATGTCTTAATTTCCTGCCCAGACTCAGTGCATTACCAATTGTAAGAGCAATAAAAAATAGAATAAAAAATATGAAACCCATCAATTCAGGAGCTGGAAAGAGCCAGCGCAGGGTTGGCGAAGCAAAATGAGCGGTTATTTTGTAGCTTACCACCAGATACCCTTCCCTTCGTTTAACAAGCATATAATAACCCTTTGAATAGCCCTTTTCTATAAAATCTTTAACCTCTGCCAGTTCCTCTTTCTTAAAATTCCCCGACAGATAAGCCCCCTCTCTGTCAAAGATTCCATAGTAGCAGGAATAAGGAAGCAGTTCTTCAGAGAATGGCTCACTTTCTGCCAGCTTGTCCTTATTCGCCTCCAGATAGCGTTCCGAGTAATTGGCAGGTAACAGAATACCATTATCTATAACTACAAACAAAAATACAACAAATAGCATTATCTCCAGTAATATGGTGAATGAGAAGATTATGAGCTGCTTTAGAAACAACCAAAAAAGAGTATTAGTTCTTACTTTCTTTATACCCATTTGTATCCTATCCCCCAAACTGTCTCAATTGGTTTTTCCTCATGTTTTTTAAGCTTTGCCCTGATATTTTTAATATGCTCCCGTATTATGCTGCTGTCACTCTCATATTGGAAGCCAAATACTTTTTCTAAAATCTGCTCCAGCGTAAATACCGTCCCTTTGTTCTTTACCAGAAATTCACATATTTCATATTCACTTTTTGTCAGTTCTATCTTGTCCTGTTTAAAATACATAACCTTTTCTGATATATCAAATCGATAATCATTGGTTACAATACGACTGTGATACTCTCTTTTCTCTCTTCTTAAATGCGCATTCACTCTTGCCCTTAGCTCTGTTAAGCTGAAGGGTTTCCGGATATAATCGTCTCCGCCAATGGCAAACCCCTCCATAAGGTCCGAATCCATGGTACGGGCTGTAATAAACAGGATTGGACAGTCCACACTGTCTCTTATCTCTCTGCAGAAAGCGAAGCCATCAATGTCCGGCATCATTACGTCCAGCAAAATCAAATCATAAGCTGTAAGCTTGTCTCTTCCCACCTTATCCGCTCTATCCTGTACCTCCACCAGGTGATTATCTTTTTCCAAAGCCTTTTTCACGATATTTAAAATCTCTACATCATCATCTACTGCAAGAATTTTCGCCATTAGGTCCTCTTTCCCAGCTACCTATTCCTTCGTCCTGTTAACTGTTATGAGCTGATAAACTATGTTACTGTCAGTATACCCTAACACCTATGTCGGCTGCAAGCCCGTATGCCATACGGTACTGCCCAGTAAGAAGCCTGAGTTGTCTTTTCATTCAAAAACATCTACTTCTTTAAAATCGTGCCATGGGCTTTGCACTAAATCAGCACCCGTTATAAATACGGGTGCTGTAATAATACTATGTATCAATATTCTAAGATTCCGCTATCACTAATGGTTCAGTATATAATAAAGTCCTATGGAAAGCCCATATAAGATATAGACATGGGCTGGATAAAACCAGTAGAATAATTTCTTATTTCCCTTTCCTCTCTCTCCGTTATACAAAAGCATTGGTATTGCTGCCAAAGCACCCATCCATTCATAAGCAACTGTAAATAGCATTTTTACCGTAACCTCAGGAAATGCTGCCATCGGATAGACCACATACAGCAGAATGGTTGAAAGAAAGAAAACCAAAGCCTGCCATTTACGTCTCTTACGAAACAGGTACATTAATATCCCCTGTAACACAAAGAATGTACCTCCATCTACGATCCAGCTATGTAAAGGAAGCACCGTGAAATGCAGCAGATTTATCATAAACAACGACCCCGGTACCAGATTTGCTATAATTACAGCCACAAAGGGCAGGATAATGGGTAAGATGATAGCTGCTAAGCCTCTGCCCCACTTCTTTTTGGCACACCAGTCGAATCCCTGCAGTATCACAAGAAGAATCGTAAAAGTAGCAAGCATCTGGTTTTGGGGATAAAAGCCATCAGGTCGGTTTAACTTAAGTACAATAAACAAATATTGCAGAAAGCTCATGACAATGGCAATTGCATATATCTGCAGAAAGTATTTTTTTCGGTTACGGGTATGGGTAAACCCTTCAATGAGGCAGAATAAAAATAAAGGTGCCGACAAACGTCCAAGCATTGAAAACCATTCCGGTATCTTACCTGTAAAACCCATGAAGTAATGAATGTGATCCATAACCATCAGAAACATCGCCATATACTTTAGCTGAAATCCGGTTAAGCCTTTTTTCATTGATTGATCCATTTAATTTAATCTCCTTTCCTATCAGGTTAAGTGTAGCTTATATTTATAAGAATTTTATAAGGATGTGAAATTTATTGTATTTTTCATTACATTTTCCATCTTTACCCATGCCATGTCACACTATAAATACGATGTGTTTGGAATACAATACCAATTCCTACAGCACCAATATAATAGTGAACGAAGGAGATACTTCGACTGGTAGATGGGGAAATCCCTGAACGATCTGACATTGCCTTAAATCCGCTTAACGCAGCAATCTAAGCAGTTACACGCAAAAAAAAGCCTGTTTTCACTTAAAACAGGCGTTTTAGCTATGCTAATTTGTGTACCAGGTAACAAAGACACAATCCGAGCCTTCAGTAGCAAAGGTCTCAACAATATCCATATGACAGGTTTTATCAGGAAACACTAATTTATAAATACTTAATAATGTACCTTGGCAGCATCTACACCAAGTCGTCGTGGGCGGTTTCTGCCAGCCCCCTTTGATTACATAACAGACACAGGAATTTCCGTAACTAAAGTGGGAATATATCTTTCCATTGATATACTCGACTTTCTTCCCACACCTGCCTCTGCCATTTAAAAATTCTGCAACTGACTTTATATACGCTTCATCTTCAGCATATTTCTCACGAATCTCCTTAAAGTATTTTACATAAGGAGAATATTTATTTGCCTTGATGCAGGCACTTTCTTCTCTTACATGAATGAGTATTTCAGGGCTAACTGTATTTTCAAGCCGTTCATTTACTTTCGTTGCCCATTCAGCACTTTGCGCAGGGGTTTCCTGTCCAGTCAGCTCGTCAAGCCCACTCAGTATTTCATCAGCCTGCCCTTTTCCCAGATATTGATTTAATGATTTTTTCAATTTTTCACAATGCTTTCTGGCGTTGTCCATTCGTTCCTCCGTTTTAAAATTGATGACACATGCTTTTAACAGGAGCCTTCTTCCTTTATCTTCACCCATAATTCCATTTTGGTAGCTTCCGGTGTAATATCATAATATAATTCTGCCATAAAATATTCCGTGTTTATAGTATGCTTTGGAAGCCAGACACCAAACAGATAATCCCTTGCCTTATTAAGTGCTTCGTTTACAAGCAGTTGAAAATTCTCTGCCTCAAAGGTACAAATGATATAATTTCCCGCTGGCATGTCCCATTGAATAAAATCTTCCGTAAGCTCTCCTTCTTCTACTTCCCCACCTGTAAAATAAGTAAAGAAACCTTGCTTTTCGCCGGGCGAAGAGACGCCTGCTTCCTGTCCATTCCTTTTAAGTCCTTGAATGGAAGCTTTGTGCTCATGG
>DJJW01000080.1 GCA_002434335.1 Lachnoclostridium sp. UBA6558
ATCCGGCTGCTGCTGGCCTAGTTTTACGAAACCCATAGATTCGGAGGTTCTGCTGGAAAAAACGGATACCACCCATGGAATGCACCGGACGGAAGTACGCAGCCGTTTAGGAGATGCACATATGGGGCATGTATTTACCGATGGACCGATGGAGAAGGGGGGATTGCGTTATTGCATTAACAGTGCAGCAGTTCGTTTTGTTCCCGTTGAAGAAATGGAAAAGGAAGGGTATGGACATTTGCTTCCCTTATAAGATATAAAACGGATAAAATCTGCAACTTATATCAAGAAAAAATCTGACCGATATAATATAATAGACTAAAGGAGTGAGGTATGTCAGCAAAAGTAATTGAAACTATGGTAAACTGGATAGATGAAAATATAACAAATGATCCCACTCTGGAAAGAATGGCAGATTTTATCGGTTACTCCCATTATTACTGTTCCTCACAGTTTCATGAAGCGGTAGGAATGACCTTTAAACAGTATGTATCGGAAAGAAGACTAACCCACGCTATTACCGATATCACCCAATCCAGAGAGAAACTTTTGGATATTGCAGTGAAATACGGCTATTCTTCTCAGGCAGCCTTTACCAGGGCTTTTGTCAGCAATTTCGGATATACACCGAATCAATGCAGGAGAGATGCTGACAGGATGTGAAAAAATATCCTGATATATAGTGTGTAAAGGCACACAGATGGGAGTTCGTATGGAGAAAAAAATAGGTAAAAATGATCCCTGCTGGTGCGGCAGTGGTAATAAATACAAATTCTGTCATGCAAGCTTTGATGATAAGCTTGAGGTATACAGAAGAAACGGTCATAAGGTTCCGCCAAGAAAAATAATTAAAACACCGGAGCAGATAGCAGGTATTAAGGAAAGCTGCAAGGTCAATATTGCTGTACTGGATTATGTTGGGGAGAATCTCAAAAGCGGGATGTCCACGGAGGACATAAACCGAATGGTCCATGAGAAGACTCTCCAGCTGGGAGGAATCCCGGCACCCTTGAATTACAATGGTTTTCCAAAGAGTGTATGTACCTCCATTAACAGTCAGGTATGCCACGGTATTCCGTCAGAAGAAGACATTTTAGAAGAAGGAGATATCATTAATATTGATGTGTCCACTATTTATAATGGTTACTTCTCAGATTCCTCCAGAATGTATATGATCGGTGAGGTCAGTGAAGAGAAGCAGAAGCTGGTTCAGGTTGCCAGAGAATGCCTGGAAAAAGGGCTGGAGCAAGTGAAACCCTGGAGTTTTTTAGGGGATATGGGGAAAGCCGTTAACGATCATGCTAAGAAAAACGGTTATACCATAGTAAGGGAAATCGGCGGTCATGGTGTGGGTGTTGAATTTCATGAAGAACCCTGGGTAAGCTATGTCAGCAGAAAAGGCAAGGAAATGCTTTTGGTTCCGGGAATGATCTTTACTATTGAACCCATGGTAAATATGGGGACGAATGAGGTTTTTATTGATGAATCGGATGACTGGACAGTTTACACGGCAGATGGTGCACCCTCTGCACAGTGGGAAATTATGGTACTGGTAACGGAAGAAGGGTATGAAGTACTTTGCTATTAGGAGCGGAAGGTTAACATAAAATTTTTCACACAGTTTTTACAGGTATTTTGAGTAAGGAGCATATTCTGAATAAAAAGAAGCTCTTCCTGACAAGAGATGAATTTTTCTGTCTGGAAGAGCTTTTATATTACAAAATTTAAGTTTATACCTTCTGGTTCTAAGGATATAATGAAAAGTTTGGAATACCTGAAAGAACTTGGGTGTTTTCATTTTTTTATTCGTTATATTGTAAGTTCCATATTATGAATGAGGTGCCTGCTCCATGTATTCTATCATAGCTTCAGCTACGACTTTAGATACACGTACGGCCTCAACTACAGTCTTAGCACCGGTAACAACATCACCGGAGGCAAAGACACCTTCTCTGGTGGTTCGGCCAAATTCATCGGTTACCAGCAGACCTCTGTTATTTACATCAATACCCTTGGAATTATTAACGAGGTTTCGTCTTGGGCTCTGGCCAACTGCAAGTATAACGGAATCACAGGGAAAGAGTCCTTCCTTATCCTCCAGAATCTTAACGGTTTCTTTTCCCCTTTCGTCCTTAGCGATTACTTCTGTTTCATGGTATTTAACACCGGAATCGGTAATCTCAAAAGGCGCTCTGTAGAAGCTGAACTTAACGCCGTCAAGTTTTGCATATTCAATCTCAACAGGCTCTGCCTCTATACTTGTTTCTCCTTTACGGTATAGTATCGTTACTTCCCTGGAGCCGTTTCTTAAGGCAGTTCTGGCAACATCCATAGCAACGTTACCGGCACCAATGATGCAGACTCTTTTACCCAATGAATAAGCATCGGGACTCTTGAGATAATCGATGGCAAAATGCACATGTCCCAGTGTTTCGCCTTTTATTCTTAGCGTATTAGGGTTCCATACCCCCGTACCGATAAATACAGCACTATAACCATCACGGAACAGATCTTCAACCGTAATAATAGGTCCAATTAAAGTATTGGGGCGAATTTTAATTCCCATTTCAATTAATTTATCTTTCAGCTTATCCAATACAGATTTCGGCAGGCGGAATTCCGGAATGCCGTAACGCAGCACACCGCCAATCTTATCGTGAGCTTCAAAAATCGTTATATCGTAACCTTTGGAGGCGAGTATAATGGCAATGGTGATTCCGGCAGGGCCCGAGCCGACTATCGCTGCTTTTTTACCGGATTTTGGCACCTTAGGGCTTTCAACATAATTCAGATAATAATCAGAGATATAGTTTTCAACCATACCAAATTTGATGGGGTCGCCTTTTCTGTTAAGTATACAATGTCCTTCACATTGTTTCTCATGCGGGCAGACAAGTGAGCATACAACGGAAAGTGGATTATTGAGAAACAGCTTTTCTCCCGCCTCAACAATGTTTCCGTCAAGCAGCATATGAATCACTTCATTTACCGGAGTATGAACGGGACATCCTTCTTTACACAAGGGACGTTTGCATTGCAGGCATCTTTTTGCTTCGGAAATTGTTATATCAGACATTAGGTCCTCCTCTTAGAATTTAAAACGCAAACAATTTAATTACATGTAATGAAAATGAAACTATAGTAATTTTATCACAAATAAAGCAAAATGACCAGTAAACCTTTGCGAAAAACAGCGAAAAATTAAAGGACTTGACTTGATGATGTAAATTATATTATTATTACAGTGCGAAAGCGAAAATGGAGATATATAAGCTGAATACTGCTTATGCATTGACTAGTTTTTAAAGATAGTCATGAAAATGTTACATAATAAGGGGTCAGGTAATGAGTGAAAAGGCAATAACTGTATATGACATAGCCAGAGAAGCGGGTGTATCTCCGGCTACGGTATCAAGGGTGTTGACAAATAATGCCAGGGTTAGTGAAGAGAAGAGAGTAAGAATTGAGGAAATCATAAAAAAATATGATTTTGAACCAAACGGCTTAGCCAGAAGTTTGAGCAAACAGGAAACCAAAACCATTGGAATGATGGTTCCGGATATCCGCAACCCATACTTCTCTAATATATTTATTGAGTGCGAGATGGTTGCCAGCCAGTATGGCTATAATATGATTCTTTGCAATACAATGAACGATCTTTCTTCCGAATTGAGCCATCTTAAGAATCTGTGTGAAAAGCATGTAGATGCTATTATACAGGTAGGGGGCAATGCCGATGAAATCAGACCGGATGAAGAGTATGTGAAATTAATTAATAAAACAGCAAAAAAGATGCCCGTTGTAGTTGGTGGTGAATTTCCCGGAGCGGAATGTTACAAGGTCTACACAGAAAAAGAACATGGAATGAAAGAACTGATTGATTACCTGTTAAACTGCGGTCATAAGAAGGTTAATCTGGTGGGAGGACGTAACACCGTTATACCTACCGTAAGAAAGCGGGAGTCCCTAAAGAACTGTCTGAAGCTTCATAATCTTGAGTTGGCAGATGAACTTATAATTGACTGTAAATATGATATAGACGGCGGCTATGCGGCTATGAAACAGCTTCTTAACAGTCATAACCTACCGGAAGTCATTATTGCAGTGAATGACCAGGTAGCAATGGGTATCCTGAAAGCCTGTCAGGAAATGAAAATTAAAATTCCTGCTGATATTTCTTTGGTGGCCTATGATGATACGTCCTTTTCTGAAATAGCAACGCCTCAGTTAACTTCCGTTAATTACAATTTGAAAATGCATTCTGAGAAAATGATGAAAACGATAATTGATATAATCAGCGGCAATGAAACAGAAAAGGTAAAGTCAGTTGATACTTATCTGACAATCCGTGATTCCTGTAGGAATGTATAGTGGCTATTAATAAAATAAAGCTCGCTGAACTTAAATTAAGATTCAGTGAGCTTTCTATTTGGATTATATTATTATTTATCTATTAGGTTCAAAAAGTATTTGAATTTCGTAAGCATCTTGATATGTTTCATAAATATTTGAGTCTTTTAAAGTATCTCTTACTTTTTCTGTAGAGTTTTTCTGGCTTATACTATCTTGATCTATTGTACTTGAATTCCCTTTATCTGTAATTTTCCGGATCAGCATCATTTATTAAAACAGTAGTATTAATACCGGAAGCCGTATAGGAACCATCTTCAACCCATTCTCTAACTTAAATACGCTGCTTTTCCTATCGCATCCTGAAAAGCTTATTTATATTATCATTAAGAGCGTATGTATCATTAAATTCTTTCAATTTTTGCTTTTACAATTCATATTCGTGTAGACAAAGTTTATACGGTCAATGAAAGAATAAACTGCAGCTACTAAAGCATTAAGAAGGTATATTACTATCAAAAGAGTAGAGTTTTATGTAAAAATACTGAATTAATGGTTATTATGCTGATAAGTACTAAGCGTTATTTTACTAACAATGTAGAAAATGTGAAGTAAATAACAGCATTTATAAAGCATTCATAAATAAAATGTTAAAAATCACAAATATACCTCTTGACAAGAAAAAAGCTTATTGTTATAATCGTGATATGAAAGCGATTTCAATAACTACCATTACAACAGAATGCACAATACAAAGCACGATAAAGGTAAACATGTTATTTGAAGATAAATCGCATTTTTTTAATAATCACTATGAAAGCGGTTTCGTATAAGGCGTTAATAGGGCAGAATTGCTGATAATATCATAAACAGTATAATTGCCTTAAAAGCTATTATGAAAAGTATACAAGGCTATAAAGCACAGAGAATATTTTTCGTCTATGAATTTTAATATCTGATTTTACAGATATTAAGGAGAGAGGCTGGAATGAAAGTTGGATAAGGAGAAGAAGCATGAAAAGAAAACAAAAAGCAGAAGCAGCTAGTGTATCGACAGTGGGAAAGACATCATTTATTAAAAATTTATGGAAATACAGGGTACTTTGCTTCATGTGTCTTCCTGCCATTTTATTTTTCCTGGTATTTTCCTACATACCTATGCCAGGTGCGTACATTGCCTTTACCAACTTCAATTATGCCAAAGGAATCTTCGGCAGTGAATTTGTTGGTTTCGACAATTTTAAGTTCCTGTTTACTTCCGGCAAGATTACAATGCTGACAAGGAATACGCTCCTTTATAATCTGGCATTTATATTGATAGGAAATACACTTCAGATTTTTGTAGCTATCCTCTTAAATGAGATTAAAAATAAACACTTTAAAAAGATTACTCAGACATTTATGTTCCTGCCTTACTTTATTTCGGCAGTACTTGTAGGTCTTTTAGTTTATAACCTGTTAAATTATGATTTTGGTTTCATCAACAGTATTATCAGACAGTTCGGCGGAGAACCCATTAAAGTTTACGCCAACAAGACAGTTTGGCCCTTTATCATAGTACTTGTTCATTTATGGCAGCAGACCGGTTACGGCTCCATCGTTTACTTCGCAGCAATCATGGGTATTGATGCAGAAACAGTTGAGGCTGCAAGGGTAGACGGAGCAAACGCTTTCCAGAAGATCAGATACATTATTCTTCCCGGCTTAAAACCTACTATTATCATATTATTACTGTTCTCCATGGGTAGCATTTTAAAAGGAAACTTTGGATTGTTCTATAATATTATCGGACCTTCCAACTCCATGCTCTTCCCTACAACAGATATTATTGAAACCTATGTATTCCGTACCATGATGAATAACTTTAACTTTACTCAGGCAAGTGCGGTAGGTCTTTATCAGTCAGTTTTTGGTTTTGCTCTGGTACTTTTCTGTAACTGGATTGTAAAGAAGATTGACAGTGATTATTCATTATTCTAAATTTCGTTGTTGCTAAAAGTAATATATGCAGAAAAGAGGTCAAAATGCAAGAGAATAGTAAAATTAAACTGGGTTCATCAGATGTTATCATAAAAACTGTTGCTTATATATTTATCGGGCTGTTTTCCTTAGCCTGCCTGTTACCCTTCATATTGATGATATCCACTTCCTTCAGTACAGAAGGACTAATTAGAAAAACAGGTTTTGCAATTATACCGAAGGGTTTCACCACCTACGCATATGAGCTGGTATTAAGAAACTCCAAGCAGTTATTCGGTTCTTATGTAGTAACAATAGTAATGACAGTAGGCGGTACCTTCCTTGGTTTATTCATTATCTCAATGACAGGATACGCACTGCAGAGAAAGGATTTCCCTTTCCGTAATCAGATTTCATTCTATATTTACTTTACAACTTTATTTTCAGGCGGATTAGTTCCTTTTTACCTGTTGATATCCAAATATCTTGGATTAAAAGACAATTACCTGGCAGTATTCCTGCCGCTGCTAATGTCACCCTGGCTGATTATTCTTATGAAGAATTTTATTAAGGCCATACCCTTCGAAATTACCGAATCCGGTAAGATTGACGGTGCCGGGGATATTACCATCTTTATCAAACTGATTCTGCCTATGTTAAAACCGGCCCTAGCTACAATCGGTTTATTCCTGGCTCTTGGTTACTGGAATGAATGGTATAACTCCATGTTATTCCTTTCCGCTAAGGTAGAATACAGGCCCTTACAGTATCACTTATATAAAATAGTCAACGAGGTTGCATCCTTAAAGAACTCCGTTGCAGGCTCCAATGTAGTAGTAACATCACTTCCTCTGGAAACACTCAAAATGTCTACAGCGGTTGTGGCAACTGGTCCAGTCATTTTACTTTACCCCTTTGTGCAGAAGTACTTTATCGCAGGTATCACAGTTGGTGCCGTAAAGGGCTAAAGAGCAAGTAACCCGGTGGTGTTTTTCTTCGCAAGACGAAGTAAACATATATTAATTATATAACAGGAGGAAATTTATGGGGAAAACATTTAAGAAACTACTTAGCCTCTGCCTGATCTTAAGCATGGCTGTCAGCCTTGCTGCATGTGGACCAAAGAACAACAATTCTGGACAGGGAACAGATGGCGGTACAACAACTGCTCCGACAGATGGCGGATCAACCGGCGCAATTGATACATCAAAACATGAAGTTATTAAATTCGTCGTACTTGGTAACAAACCTACCAACGGCCGCCTAGAAGCAATGATGACAGAGCTTAACAAAAAACTTACAGAAAAAGTTAATGCAGAACTTGAGTTATATTATGTAGAGTGGGCTGACTGGCAGACACAGTATAACCTTCTCTTAGCTTCCGGAGATTCCACAATTGACTTAATCGGTACAGCTACTGACTGGTTAGATGCATGGCCTAATTCCAAGAAAGGTGCTTTCTTAGAATTAACAGATGATATGTTAAAGACTTATGCACCTCAGACCTATGCTTCCGTTTCAGAAGAGCATTGGAACATGTGTAAATATGACGGTAAGATTTATTTAATACCTGAAGATAACTACAAACAGTGGACAAATCACGGGTTTATGTACCGTGGAGACTGGGCAAAACAGTTCGGTTTAACAAATGGTGTTAACAGCTTTGCAGATCTGGGTAAATACTTCCAGGGTATCAAAGACAACTATCCTGATGTTATTCCCTGGGATGCAGCAGCAAGCGGCCAGGCATTTGGTTCTCAGTTGGCTGGTGGTTACTTCCAGTCCAATACACAGACTCTTTTCCTTGACGGTTTAGAAGTTCCTGTTTTCTTTGGTGCGTCCAAAGATGATCCATTTACACTTGTTTCTCCTTACATGGAAGGTCAGGAGTATATCGACTTTGCTAAGCTGATGAAACAGTGGGGCGATGCAGGATACTGGAGAGAAGACGTACTCAACTACACCGGAGATACACGTGAAGAGTTCTATGCAGGTCAGACTGGTGCAGATCAGCATCATACTCAGACTTACTACACAACCGTACGTCCTCAGATGGNNTGATGTTCAGTTCTTCTCTTTCTCAGAACCCAGCAAGAACCTTGTAAACCTTATCATCACACATGGTGCTTTAGCAGTAGGTGCTAACTCCAAGCATCCTGAAAGAGCTTTAATGGTATATGACTTACTTCGTAATGATGAAGAAATCTACCGTTTATTCAACTATGGTATCGAAGGTACAGATTATGTAGTAACAGATGATGGAAAACTTGGCCGTCCTGAAGGATATGATGATTCTACGGATGCTCTTGGTACTAACTTCTGGTATGGACGTAATGATAACTTAGAGCTTGATAACGAAACATGGTATTCAGGAAAAGCTGATATCTTTGCAAACTATGATTCTTATGCAATTGACTCACCTTACTCACAGCTTGTATTTGAAACAGATGATATTGCATCTTATATGGCTAATATGTCTGATGTATTTGCAAGTTATGTAACTGCTATTGCTTTCGGTAAAGCCGGAGATCCTGAGAAAGCGGTTGCTGATTTCAGAAAAGCAATGAAAGATGCAGGATATGATGAAGTTTATAAAGTACTTCAGGATCAGTTAACTGCTTACAAAGAATATTTAGGCAAATAAATAATTACGGAGTTACTGATTTAAAAGTAACCTGTGAATAAATAAGTTGTCCAAAAGCTTCATACAAGTTGCAATGTTATTTGTGGCTTGTATGGAGCTTTACAACTTTACAGGTAAGAGTAATGTTATAAAATATAAATATGTTATTAAATTTCAACAATTTTTTTCTTCTTCCAGATATAAATAGTATTATTCCAAGCCAATTTATATCTGGAAGAGGTAAAAACAATGATACCTCAAATATAAAATACATTAAATATGGAATACACAGTAGTAATTAACTTTGCGGAACTAGTGTAATAATAAGTAATCTTGAAAGTTAAGTTTAAGTTGCAAACATCGTTATAATTGCCAATTATGGATCGGTTAGTCGAATTATAATCTCAAAAATTTTGTACATCAAAAAGCTTTTAGATATTTATATAATCATAAATCAGGATATAAGCGCAAGAACTTACACAGGTGAAGGCTGCTTAACATAAAGAAATATCCAGTTGCAGAAAGGAAGGTTATCTAGCATGCAGAACAAGTTTGACATAAGGGATAAATTTTACCTTAATGGAGATGAAATACAAATAATTTCAGGTGGAATACATTATTTTCGTGTTGTACCTGAGTATTGGAAAGACAGATTGGAAAAATTAAAGGCCATGGGATGTAACACTGTTGAAACTTATGTGCCCTGGAATCTTCATGAGGAAGAGAAGGGGAAATTTAATTTTAACGGTATTCTTGATATAAAGAAATTTATTGAAACGGCAGGAGAACTGGGACTCTGGGTTATTGTAAGACCCTCACCTTATATCTGCGCAGAATGGGAGTTTGGCGGGCTTCCGGCCTGGCTGCTAAAAGAGGATGGTATGCGCCTGCGCGGACTTTATGAGCCTTTCTTGAACCATGTGAAGAGTTATTACAAGGAATTGTTTAAGATACTGACCCCTCTACAGATTAATTACGGCGGTCCTGTAATAATGATGCAAGTAGAAAACGAATATGGTTATTATGGGGATGATACCGAATATCTTAAGTGGATGGCACAGGTAATGAGAGAGGAAGGTACTGTAGTTCCTCTTGTAACCTCAGATGGACCCTGGGGAGATGCCCTGGAATGCGGAAAAGTTGAAGGTGTACATCCCACTGCTAACTTTGGTTCCAAGGTGGCACAGCAGTTTGAGATTCTTAAAAAGCATACAGACGGTCCTTTCATGTGTATGGAATTCTGGGTAGGCTGGTTCGATCATTGGGGTAACGGAGGACATAAAACCTCTAATATGGAGGAGAACTGCAAGGATTTAGACGAAGCCTTACAGTATGGTAATATTAACATCTACATGTTCATCGGCGGAACAAACTTCGGTTTTATGAACGGCTCTAACTATTATGATGAGCTTACTCCGGATGTAACCTCCTATGACTATGATGCAGTACTGACAGAGTGCGGTGATATAACACCTAAATACGAAGCGTTCAAGGAAATCATTGGCAAGTACACAAAGCTTCCAGAGATAGAATTCACCACAAAGATTGAGAAAAAAGCTTATGGAAAGCTTAGCTGTAAAGAAAAGGTAGGCTTGTTTGAAAGCCTTGAGGATATTTCTGCACCGGTTACTGATTTATTTCCCAAATCCATGGAAAAGCTCGGTCAAAGCTATGGCTATACCTTGTACCGTTCATCTCTTGTAAAAGAGAAAAAGCTGGATAAAATTCGTTTATACAATGCAAACGACAGGGCAAAAATATATATCTCACAGGAAGCTGTTGCAACGCTGTACGATAGAGAGCTGCTTGCCGAACACGAGATATCTTATGACTTTGAAAAAGGCAGTACCATTGATATTCTTATGGAGAATATGGGAAGAGTAAATTTTGGACCTTATCTGGATAAACAGCGCAAAGGAATAGACGGAAGTGTTGTAATTAACGGTCATCAGCATATGAACTGGGAACACTATACCTTGCCTTTGGATAATCTTCATAAATTGGATTTTACCAAAGGCTTTAAAGAGCAGAAACCTGCCTTCTACCGCTTTGAGTTCCTTGCAGAAGAAAAAGGAGATACCTTTGTTGATATGGAAGGCTGGGGAAAAGGCTGCGTCTTTATAAACGGCTTTAATCTGGGACGCTTCTGGGAGATTGGCCCTCAGAAGAGATTGTACCTGCCTGCGCCATTGCTGCAAGACGGAATCAATGAGATTATCGTATTCGAGACAGAAGGAAAAGCATCGGAGGAGTTAGTCCTTTGTGATAAACCGGATCTCGGTTAATGAAATAAAAGCAAGCACTTCCTTAAAAGCTTAAGCAATATTTTTGGAAGGGCTTGCTTTCTTTTATTTGAAGAAACAGCAGCGATAATTGATATTAATTTAACGTTTAGTTACTTGTAAAGTCTTCTTTAATATGTTAGCATAGCTTAGTCCAGGTATTATGGGAGATGAATACGTTTCGATTTGCGATGTTTACAGCTTTTAACAAAGCTTCTCAGTTCGTATTATATTAAATACCTGCATATTATGTACAGTAATAAAAGGACAGTAATAAAAGGACATTGGATAAAGACTTACTTAGGAGGCAGGATGGAGTATATAATTGGTAAGAGCAGGAAACAGCAAGGAAAGCAGGCAGTCTTAGAGGCAACAGCAGGTATGAAGCAACCAAAGCTGATACTGTTTTTTTCGGAGGCAGATAATTTTCCCCTATACACCCTGGAAATGAAGGAACAATTTCCGGAGAGTATCATAATCGGTTCCACTACATTCGTAGGGCTATGCAAAGAAGGGGCATACAAGGATACGCTCCTGGTCCTTGGCATTGAAGCGGGAATTGAGTGTTACGGTGATGTACTTGAAGAAGTTGATAAATATCCTCTTAAATACATAGACCGTGTTCAGAACTGTGTCAATCAGTTCAAGAATACGGATAATACCATATGCTTTGAAGTTTCTTCTGCTCTGATTAGCAGTGAAGAGCTGATTCTCTCAACCTTAAACTCCGTACTTACGGATAAAGGCATTCCTCTGTTCGGTGGTTCAGCCGGAGACCGGGGAAATGCCGAGAAAACTATGATTTCCTTTAACGGAAAGCTATTGGAAAAGGCATGTGCATTTGTAATCCTTAAGAATCTTGGAGGAGCAATAAAGTTATACCGTGAAAACATCTACAGACCTACAAAACATCATTTTACGGCGACAAAGGTAGATATCAGAAACCGCACGGTTTATGAATATGACTATGAACCTGCTGCAAAGGTTATGGCAAAAGCTCTGAATACGGATATCAGTAATCTGCCCCTATTCCTGGACAGCTATCCTCTTGGCAGATTAATCGGAAGTGATATGTATATAACAGCAAATCAGGGAGTTACAGAGCAAAACGGTATGGCTTATCATGCCAGAGTTTATAACAATTCTCATATGGTGCTCTTAGAGCCGGATGACTATAGAGAAGTATTAAGAAGAACCAGGGAGCAGGTAATGAAGGAGGTTCCCAAACCTTCCCTTACCATTATGGTGCATTGCTTAGCCCGGTCGATTCTTTTTGAAAAAGATGGTTATCTTGATGTGTTTGCAAAAGAAATGGGCAGCTCTCTTGGGAACTATGTTGGCTTTGCAGGCTACGGTGAACAGCTTAATCAGCAGCATTTCAACCAGACAATGGTTCTGGCTGTATTCGAATAAAGGAGAGTGACCGGATGAAATTATTTCAAAAGAACAAACAGCAGGATACAGTAATTACCGAAGCAGTGCAGCCGGTTGTTAAGCCAAATAATGAGTATAGCAGATATATAAATTATGGTGTATTACATATAGAGAGTAAAATCGAAGAATTTATGAAGGAGGAAGTTGAGGTATCCCGTAATCTTGGCTATATCAACTCCAGCTTTGAAGAATTCGACAGTATTAATGAAACGATAAAAAAGGTAAATACTGATTTTGAGGAATTCAGCCAGTATGCAGGTCAGATTAATGAAATTATGGAGAGGTCTGATAAGGCAGTCCTGGAAGCAGAAAATAAAATGGACGTTCTGGCAGGGCAGATTGAAGGGACATGTGGCAAACTCGATACGATTACAGAAACTTTTATGATGCTTAAAAAGGATTTTGACAGAATTAAAGACATGTCTAAGAGTATTACCGGTATTGCTAACAGTACAAACCTATTGGCATTAAATGCCTCCATAGAAGCAGCCAGAGCCGGTGATGCCGGAAAAGGCTTCTCGGTAGTAGCTGATCGTATCAGAGAGCTTTCTGCTTCCACAGCAGGACTGGTAAAAGGAATTGATGAAAGTGTAAATTCCCTGTACCAGAGTATTGAAGCATTGAGTAAAGAGATTGAGATATCCAAAATTTCAATTCAGGATAATTTAATCTATGCAGAAAATGTACGAGAGAATTTTAAACAGGTTTCAGCATGCACCGATGAGGTTAAGAACTTCAGTAAACAGATTACAACAGGTATTGAAAATACCAGCAGGGACATAAATGGTACTGCCAGAGGGGTTCATTCCATTGTAAGTCTTATTAGTTCATTTGGAGATAAACTTGCTGACTTAAATATTAAGATGAGTAAGAAGTCTATTATAATCTGTGAAATAATTGATTTCCTTCAGCAGTTGGAGAATATGCTGAAAGATTCCATGAAAGAAGAAAAATAGCTTAAAGTAATTGGATTATTTTACCGATAATATTCTTATAAGCATCCTGGATATGTAGCTTTTCAAACATTAGAATTTCAAATTGCAGCTTTAGTAATATCAGAAGTCTTGTAATGGGAATGGGGGCAGATATGAATATTAACATAAAAAGCAATCATGGATTTACAAATACCAGAAGCAGCCTGAAAGCAGTTTTAGATCAGCATAGAGAGGCTTTAAGAGTATCTCGTGCAGAAGATGAAGAGTCAGAGAAAAGAAAGTCAGAAAAAATCAGCCAAAAGCTTAATGCCGGTAAAAAGCTCACTGCCAGTGAGATGGATTTTCTGAGAAGAACCAATCCTGAGATGTATATGAAAGCCTTGCGTATTCAAATGAAACGGGAAATGGTAGAAAATAGTCTTAAGAATTGTAAATCGAAACAGGAAGTTGATGAAGTAGCAGGTCTACAATTAGGAATGATCAATGGCAAGGATCCTGACCGGGAAGCTTTGATAAATGCTGTTAACGAGGTTGTAAAAGAGTTTAAGAAAACAGATAAGTATAAAAGCCTTCCACAGGAAAGTGAAGAGAAGAGAGACGGAAGGAATGACAGTCTTACCTCAGAGGAATATAACGATAAAGCTATTTTGAGAAAAGAAGATATAGCTGATTTTGATGTAAAGCTATAAGCTTTGTAAGACATTTTTTGCCTCTCAATCCATACAATAGTAAATATAGATTGTATGGATAAACTTCGGTTATCATGGTTTGACCGAAGCCAGAGGGAGAGGTGGATATGGAATATAATAATTCTTATAAGATTAAGAGCATGGCAGAATGGTTTAAAAAGAAAAAAGGAATGTATCCCTTTATTTCTCAAAGCTTTGATAATTTACAGGCGGAGTGGTCAAATATCCTGAATACAGAGGTTGCAGACCAAAGTGAATTTCCATATGCCGCAGAGATAATAAGTGAAGGGTTGACTGTACCCTGGGCAATAGACATTACAAAGGACGGAAGAATCTTTGTAACAGAGCGAATAGGTAACATTCGCCTGATCAATAATGATAACAAAGGAGCTGAAATGGTATATACATTTACAGCTCCTTTTACCTCTCAGGGTGAGGGAGGATTACTGGGATTGGTATTAGATTCCGAATTTGATAAAAACGGTTATTTCTATGTTATGTACACCTTCCAGGCAGATGATAATTTCTATAACCGGGTAGTACGTATGCATTATGAAGAGGGAATTATAAGGGAAGACAAAATATTACTGGATAATATACCAGGTGGAAGGAGCCATAACGGCGGCAGAATAAAGATTGGACCCGATAATTTACTTTATATAACAACCGGTGATGGTGATGTACCGGAATCAGCGCAGAATCCTGATCTTCTGTCGGGAAAAATACTTCGCATAAATTTGGATGGCAGTATACCAGTCAATAATCCTTTCCCTGGCTCACCTGTATATGCCCTGGGTCTTCGAAACCCACAAGGACTTGCCTGGAGTGAGGAGGGAGTCTTGTATGCTTCGGTTCACGGAAACTGGGGAAGAGATAAAATCAATATTATTGTTCCCGGTGGAAATTACGGATGGCCTTTGACGGAAGAGGAGGAGGATCTGGCAGAAGAGGGATACCAGACGCCAGTCATTAGCAGTGAGACAGAGACCTGGGCACCATCGGGTATCACCTTTATAGAAGAAGGTCCTTTAAAGGGCAGGTTACTGGTTTCTGCGCTACGAGGGATGGAAGTATTAGAAATGCTGCTATCGGCAGATGGTAAGCAGGTAGTACAGGTGATATCGCGACTACAGAACCAATATGGAAGATTGAGAGAAGCCTTTAGTGCTGCTGACGGATCTGTGTATATAACTACCAGTAACCGGGATGGCAGGGGGCAGCCTCGAGAAGGGGATGACAAAATTATCCGATTGGTACCTATAAGTAAAGAATAAAGAAACATTACCAATTTTGTGTGTTATAATCAAGCAAAAATTATTCCGCTTTAAGCACACATCGGCAAACATGTCTTTCAGGCAGTGCATTACAGGAAACCAAGAGGCATCTTACCGTCTTATTTTCATTTTGCAAGAGCATTTTTTTCGCATCAATTCTAAAAATGAGTAAAAAAAAGATAATTACAAAGAATATTAACGTGGTTACTAAATGCAACTGTTAAAATGAAATATAGAATGTGAGGTTCCCACATATGGAGAATATGAATTCAAATCAAACAGATTTATCTTCTGTACTGCCTATGACNNACCAAGTACTGAATAAAGAAGAAGGAGTGGAAGCAGCCAGACAGGGTGAAATCAAAGGTGTAGGAATTGCCACCAGAAAAGGAAATGAATATCTGAAATCTTTACCCGATGGCAGAGAGGAAAATAATCTGTCAAATCTTCCTTCAATTACAGATGAAAAGCTATCCTAAAAGCAGTAATCACAAAAAGATAAGGATTCTTAACAAAATATGTATAAAAGTCCTTTATCTAACAATAATAAATATGTCAGAGTATTATTATTGAAGGAAAGGAACCATTGCTTTGTAATGGTAATAAGGTAATCTAAAATGAAAGCTAGTGTTAATCCTGATCTTTGCATAAGCTGTGAATTATGCACAAACCTATGTCCCGACGTTTTTAGTATGGGTGATGACGGTTTTGCCCATGGTATAGACGATGAAATTCCGGCAGACAAGGAATCCGAAGCTGAAGATGCCAGAGACAGCTGCCCTACCAGTGCAATTGATATTGATTAATAACAGAAATAAAAGCAGCTGTCCGGTTCAAAAAACATTCAACCGGCAGCTGCTTATTTTTCTGATGTTTAAGCCAGCTTATTCCTGAGCAACGGATTCCACAGTCACGTCATCAGCTCCACTTCTTTCAAAAGAGGTTTTTTGCCCGGTTAAGAGAACACTGCTGGTAAATGCAGTAAATGGTGCTACCAGCACCAGACCAATGCTTCCGATAAAGGTATCAAGAATTTCTGCAGATACATATTTGTAATTCAATATATTATATATTGGAGTTCCTTGTGCCATAAATACCATTAACAGCGCAATATAACCTCCGGAATATGCAAGAAGGAGAGTGGTGGTCATAGTTCCCATGGCAGCACGTCCGACATTCATACCGGAGAGAAAAGCTTCTTTCCATTTCATTTCAGGTTTCTTGGAAATCACTTCTGTAATAGCCGAAGTAATATCAACAGCCAGATCCATAACAGCACCGGAAGAGCCGATAAATATGCTTGCCATAAATATTTTAGTAAGGTTCAGTCCTTCATATCCGCTGTAAAGCAGACTTTCTGAATTTGGCATGATGGCACCATGTATCTTGTAACTGGTAGTAAACAGCATTCCAAGAATACAGGTTACAAGGATTCCAAGAGATGCACCGGAGATGGCAGCCAGGGCCTTTCGGTTGAATCCAAATACAAGAGAAAGAATCAGTATGGTAAGAAAAACAGTGATTAGGAGTCCGAAGTAGATTGGGTTATGGCCGTTTAAATAAAACGGGACTAGGACCTTCCAGATCATCAGGATACTTGTAGCAAAGGAAATCAAGGCTCTAAAACCTGTTCCTCCCGCTACAACAATTAGCAAAATTGCAAATATTGCTGCGAGGAAAACCTCTTTGCCGATTCGGTAGTGATCGATAAGATTTACTGAGAGGATTTCAGAATCATTATAATTAATTACCACAAGAACTTTATCTCCGGGGGAGAAAATTTTATCAGTCTCCAGGGAACCATTTAAGAGATTAAAGCCTTCAACCTGCTGCCCTTTAAATTTTCCACCTAATAATTCTACGACACAGGTCTGTTCACCGGAACGAATGAGTCCGGTATCGATAATATTTTTATTATCAACAGATATTACTCTTGCAGAGCTGCGGTCAGTGCCCTGATAAATAATAGCGCCTTCGTAACCGGTAGGCAGGAGAAGGAGGAATACTAAGACAATAATAGATATGAGTACCGGCAGATGGTAGGACAAGTTGTTGTGGAAGGTACTTATGTATAATCTAAATTTATTATTAAAAGGCTTCATGCGAATTCCTTTCTCGATTCATATTGAAGTTTATTTATTTAGTAGGATAATGTGGTTGGTTAATCTTTCATGGAAGCAGATACCTGAATCTGATAAATACATTTTCCTGGATCTATATAAGTTGAAGTTCTTGAGCGCCACTTTCCTCAATATATTGTTTAACTCAAAGGCATGTCAGATCAACTTATAATATAGAGTCTTAGTTGAAACTTATTTGCTAGACATAATGAAATTAGGGAACTTACCGGAGTTATTGATTTACAAGAAAATGGATTACTACTTGCTGGCATATCCTGCATATGGCATTTAAATGCGATTAACAATATGCTAAGCAGTAATCAGCAGTAATCCATTTCCTTATTAAATGGCAGATGATATCTTATTGGAGCAGGTATTATTTCACTTTCAGGAGACTTTCAAGATTAAAATAAATCTGTGTATTATCATAGTATCCAGAGAAAAGATCAGCACCCTGACCTTGTGCAAATACACCTACAGGAAGACCTGTATGGGCATAGGAAGAAAAATTAATACCGGATTTGTTGTTCAGTATATGGGTAATTGTAACAGCNNAGATACTCCTCACTGTTTTCTGCACGTTTGCCGCTTATGGTTTTTATGTAAGCATCTTTTAACTTCTCATACTCGTAAGAGGTGAGTACCAGATCAGGATTGGTTTTGGCACTGGAATCTTTGTCTGTTATAAGGCCAAAGTTCTTTTTGATATCCTGAAGAACTGTTTCAAAAGCAGTTCCGTTTTCTTTGTATTTCTTTACATAGTCGGAATCAAATTTGGCATAGGAGAGTTTCTGATTGGACAGGTTATCAAGGAATGTATCATAATCTGTTCCTGCATAACCAATTGTCAGACCTCCGGTCTCATGATCTCCGGTTACGATAATTAGAGTATCATTTGGGTATTTTTTATAGAAAGCAATTGCTTCTGATACTGCTTCATCAAGTGCAACGGTATCTGCTATAGTAGAACCGGCATCATTTGCATGACAAGCCCAGTCAATCTTACCGCCTTCCACCATCATAAAGAATCCTTTTTCGTTAGAAAGGACATCAATTCCTTTCTTCACGTAGTCCTTTAATTTCCATTCGCTGGATTTGGCATCGTTTGCATAGGAAAGTGAATTGCTGTCCGCCAGTGTCTCACCAATAATAATAGTCTTCCCGTCGGAAGCTTTTACATTTACTGCATCCTTTTGGGTTGTTACCACCTTGTAGCCTTTATCTTTTGCTACCTGATAAAGGTTGGTCTGAGGAGTATTCTTATTGTCTCCGTCAGGATTGATTAAAGCACCGCCTGCGAAATATTCAAAGCCACTGTTAACCATTTCAAGACCGATGGCATAATAGTTATTTCTGGAGGCTTGATGAGCATAGTAAGCAGCCGGCGTTGCATGATTTAAGTTAACGGAGGAGATGATACCTACCTTATAGCCTAACTGCTCTTTCACTTTTTCGGAGATAGTCTCATAAGATATTTTTTTGTTTTCGTCCATATTAATGGTTCCACTGTATGTCTTATGACCAGTTGAAAGCGAGGTGGCAGTAGAAGCAGAGTCGGGACAAAAAGAAGTGGAATCATAAGTAACAGCTGAACCTGCTACAGGGAATTTCATGAAATTAAGATATTTGTTACCGGTAAGGACTTTGGAATCCTTCTGCTGGTTCATGGCACCCAGGTAATCGCTTGCTGCCTGAATCTGGGGATAGCTCATACCATCACCGATAAACATAAATACATACTTGGGGGCTTTAAGATTGGTTGCCTGTGTTTCTTTCTTGCTTCCGGCAGCAGTGCTTTTTGCACTGTTAAAATCATTGGTGAATGCAAAGGATAAGAGAAGGACACCTGCCAGGGCACAGGCAGATATTCTCTTAAAGGTTTTATTCATCATACTTTCTTACTCCTTCTGGGCTTTCATAAGACCCATTTCCTATTTTTTAAAGTAACAGAACAAATCCTGTCCTAACATTAGCCTGCATGCATTTCCGGAGCCAATCTAAGAAGAACTGTTAATTCATAAATAACATAAGGAGATAAAAAAAACAATAGACTATGGTAATATTTAACATTATGTTTACAGAGAGATTAAGAATTAACAATATCTACATATAACGCCTTATCATATTAATAAACCTTTGATTAGATAATCCACTCTAAGCTTCTGTAAAAACTCAATAATAAAACTCCTTTGAATATCTGTTGTGATAACATACAGGTAATCAAAGGAGGAGGTTTAATCAAAGCTCAGCTTTATTTAAATTTATTTTAAGAATAAATGTCACATTTCAAAGTGAGAAGTATTATCAGGTTTTCAGATTCGTAGTTTCACGAAGCACTAAATCTGCTGAAAAGACTGTTCTGCCGGCAACATTTTCGCTGTTAAAAATACGCATTAAAGTCAGAACAGTTTGGATACATATTGTCTCTAACTTATTGTCAATGGAGGTAAGTTCCGGTTCACAGCATTTTGCCAGCTTGGAATTGTTGTGTCCCACGATGGAAATATTTTTGGGTATAACTAATTTCATGGCTTTTGCAAATTTCACCGCACCGATTGCAATCTCATCATCAGCAGCTATAATTCCGTTAAAGTGACGACCGCTTTTATAGAGAGAAATGAGATAATTTTTAATATCAGTCACATCTCCGGAGCACTCATAAACCCGGTTCTGGTTTTCTATTTTGTTCTCTTGAATTGCCTGCAGAAATCCGTCTTTTTTCTGGATACCGCTAAAGGACATTAATCGGTATAAGAAAATGGGGTCTGCATAACCGCTCTTAATTAATTTATCTGTAATATCATAAACCGCCTGATGCTCATCACATAGGATACAGAATATATTGGGGGCCTTCAGATAACCATTGATCAGCATTACAGGTACCTGATTGGCTGCTTCCAGGATATAATTATTGTCAGCAGTATTTTTTTCTACAAAATTTGAACCTACTAAAATGAGTGCATCCACCTTCTTTGATAAGAGCAGTTTCAGGCAATTTTCTTTGTCCTTTGGTTCATATCCTGTACAGCACAAAATGGAGTTATAGCCATTATTTTTCAATTCCCGTTCTAAATAAAATACTGCATTGGCAAGATAGATGTCAGAAGAATCGGCACATAGGATACCGATGGTATTCATAGAGTTAAGACCCAGCCCCCTTGCATAAGCATTAGGCATATAACCGCTTTCTTCTATTATGGATAATACTTTATTTCTGGTTTTTGTACTGACGCTGGGACTGTTATTTAATACCCGGGATACAGTTGCGATCGAAACACCTGCTTTTTTTGATATATCATATATATTCATGCCATACCCCTTTTCCTTTTTCAATCATTCGTTCTTAAGTGATTGTAAGAACTTACATAGGTTTGATTATACAGATTTTCTTAAAATATGGCAAGTAACAATTTTTCTGCTGCCGAGTTATGAATTATTACTTGACAAACAGGTGTGTGAACGATAAAGTAATAATGTAAGCGCTTACATATGCAATTTCCTATTATTTGTAGCAAGGTGCTAATATCTCCACATGACAGCTGTTGTTATATCCATAAGAGGTTTACCGAACACTGGCTGGCAGAAAAGAAAAAGATAAACGAGGTAGAGAGATGGTATTATTGGATGACAGTATTTCAAAGGCCAAAGACAGACCTGTCAAGGTCATTCAGTTTGGCGAAGGTAATTTTTTACGTGCATTTGTGGATTATATGATTGACGTTGCCAATGAAAAGGAACTGTTTGATGGCAGCATAGTTATCCTCAAGGCTATTGAGTACGGTAACCTTGACATGTTCCATGAGCAGAAATACCAGTATACACTCACACTGAGGGGGAAACAGGAGGGTAAGGAGGTGAATGAAAGCCGAATTATCACCTCTGTAAAAGATGCTGTCAGTGTGTATGATGAGTATGAGAAATTTATGGGACTTGCCAGAATAGAAACACTTCGATTTGTGGTATCTAATACCACTGAGGCGGGAATTGCTTTTGATGAAAAAGATTCTTTTGAGGCAATGCCACCTAAAACCTATCCGGCAAAATTAACTAAATTGTTATTTGAAAGATACAGAGCTTTCTCAGGTGACAGGGAGAAAGGATTAATAATTCTGCCGGTTGAGCTAATTGATGATAACGGTATCATATTAAAAGAATATGTATTAAAATATGCTAAAACCTGGGGACTGGAAGAAGACTTTATAACCTGGCTTATAGAAGCTTGTGTATTTTGCAGTACGCTGGTAGATCGGATTGTTACCGGTTATCCTAAGGATGAGGCAGAAGCAATCTGGGAGAAGCTTGGTTATCAGGATAATCTGCTTGTTACAGCAGAACCTTTTGGATTATGGGTAATTGAAAGTGAAAAAGATATCAGTAAAGAACTGCCACTTGATAAGGCTGGACTTCCGGTTGTTTTTACGGATAATCAGAAACCATATAAGCAGAGAAAGGTACGTATCTTAAATGGTGCCCATACCTCTTTTGTCCTGGCTTCTTATCTGGCAGGCAATGACTATGTATTAGAATCCATGAAGGATGAAACTATACGTAACTTCATGCAGAAGGTAATCTATGGTGAGGTTATTCCTACGCTGACATTGCCGGAAGCGGAACTTAAAGCATTTGCAGATTCGGTAATCGAGAGGTTTGAGAATCCACACATTAAGCATGCGTTACTGTCAATATCCCTTAATTCCGTATCCAAATGGAGAGCCCGTTGTTTGCCCAGCTTACTGGGATATGTTGAAAAATATAAAACTCTGCCGGAGCATCTGGTATTTTCCCTAGCAGCTTTACTTTCTTTCTATAGCAGCAGTGAATGGAAGGACGGCAGCTTGGTTGGAAGAAGAAACGGAGAAGGGTATATTATTCAGGATGATAAGGAGGTGCTGGATTTCTTTGCAGAGAATTCTGCCAAAGCATCAAAGGAATTAGTAACATTGTACTTAAGCAACACAGCCTTCCATGGACAGGATTTATCCCTTATACCTTCCTTAAGTGATAAAGTAACGGAATATCTGGAAAGCATTAAGCAGAAGGGCATGAGAAAGAGCCTGGAGAGCCTGGGTTGATTTCTGAATGAATAAGTAACAGCATAGTAGTGCAAGAGAGAATTAACCGGAATATTTACTTGTACTGTTAAGCAGAAAAATAGATTGAAACAATAAAATGGAATCAAAGAATAAGCAATTTGATTGAAGGAAGCAAAGCACAAGATAATGCAATCTAAATCATAATATCCAGTTCAAAATAACGGTATGAAGAAATTAGATAAGAGCGTATAGAACATAACAAGCATTATCAAATTAAGGAGAAAACAGCTGTCATCAGAGAATTCTTTTGATAACAGCTGTTTTTTATCTGTAATAATTTATATACAGTCTCTATTAGTGCTTTTCATTAAAAATCAAGTGTTAAAATCCTAATTTTGGCAAAATATTCAGGCATTTGCCTTCGCTTGTGAAAAATAATCTTAACTCCGAAGGTTCGGTATTAGTCGTATTAATCATTTTACTGCAATTCACCTAGTGAGTAAGATTAGAACTGAAAGTAATTCTTGGCATTATAATAGGAGATATCTTCAACAATTCCAGCTAACTGAGGAAGATCATTGGGATATTCTCCTTTATCCACCCACTGGCCGATGAGATCGCTAAGAATCCTGCGGAAGTATTCGTGTCTGGGGTAGGAGAGAAAACTTCTGGAATCTGTAAGCATTCCAACAAAAGCAGAAAGCAGTCCGCTATTGGCCAGAGTAATCATCTGATCAGTCATACCAGTTTTATGATCATTAAACCACCAGGCAGAACCATGCTGTAGCTTACCTCGTACACTGCCATCCTGGAAACATCCAAGGACCGTTACAATGGCAGCATTATCATTGGGGTTTAAGGAATAAACAATGGTTTTTGGCAGTTCATCTGTCTCATGCAGTGCATTTAGGTAATCAGCTAATTGAGAAGAAAAGCTAACATTATTGATACAGTCGTAACCAGTATCTGGACCCAGAGAACGGAAGCTTCTTTTGTTGTTGTCTCTCTTGGTGCCGTAATGCAGCTGCATAACCCAGCCTGCTTCCTTGTAAGCCTTACCTACAAATACCATGAAGGCAGTTTTATACTGCAGTATTTCCTGTTCTGTTAAGAGATTACCGCTTATCTTTTTCTGAAATATTTCTTCGATCTTCTCAGCCTCAGCCGGTATGTACATAACATATTCCAGAGCATGGTCAGATATACAGCATCCCATAGAGGTAAAGAAATCAATTCGGCTCTTTATGGCTTTTTTCAGGGCTGCAAAGCTGTTGATTGAAATATTGCTTACGTCAGCAAGCTTTTGCAGATAGTCTGTAAAATCAGGCTTTTCAATATTTAAAGCTTTGTCCGGGCGAAAAGCAGGCAGTACTTTAATGGAGAAGGAGGAGTCTTCTTTGATCTGTTTATGCCACTCCAGAGAATCAATGGGGTCATCAGTGGTACATATTGCTTCTACATTGGATAACTTCATTAGATTCCTTGCGCTAAATTCAGGGGAAGCCAGTTTTTCATTGCATAAATTCCATACTTCCTCTGCCGTGGACTCATTTAAAGCTCCGTAATAACCAAAGAATCTCTGGAGCTCCAGATGGCTCCAGTGGTATACAGGATTTCCGATAGCTCTTTGTAATGTTTTTGCCCAACTTAAGAACTTGTCGTAATCCGGTGCATCTCCGGTAATGTATGCTTCGTCTATTCCGTTTGCACGCATAAGACGCCACTTATAATGGTCTCCGCCTAACCATACCTGTGTGATATTCCCGAACTGTTTATCCTCCGCAATTTCCTTCGGACTGATATGGCAGTGGTAGTCAATAATAGGTAGCTTAGCCGCATACTGGTGATATAAGATTTTAGCGGTTTCTGTGGTTAAAAGAAAATCCTGATCCATAAATTTTTGCATGTTTATCCTCCTGCTTTGTTGTTTTGATATGATTGTAAGTGCTTACAATTTAAAATTAAAACTTAAGAATTATTATAACATAGTTAAAAGTCAGGTGCAAGGGATGAATCGCTTAAATACATAATTGACTTTATATCAATCCTGTATTAAACTAAATGTAAGTACTTACATATAATTATATTACAAATGTCTAGGGTATGGGAATAAGCAGAAGTAACAACCTTAAATGATTGGATAAAAAGGAACAAAGGATTTCATGAGATTTTATTTATATAATTAGGAAATGTAACTGGATTTAAAGGAACAGAGCAGGAAGCAAATTCCAGAAAAGAGGAGCTTAATGAAGGAATATATCAAAATTAATGAACAGGATAATGTTGTAGTTGCATTAAGAGATTTTAACGAAGGGGATAGGATACAAGCTGGCACGATTGAGCTCATAGTGAAAGAGGCAATTCCCTCCGGTCATAAAATCGCCCTTCAGTTTATTACAGAAGGAGAGAAGGTAATAAAATACGGAAATCCAATTGGTCTTGCCAAATCAGATATTGAAGCAGGAACCTGGGTTCACACTCACAATATCAAGACCGGACTTGGTGAAATCTGCTCCTATGTATACGAAAAAGACTATAAAGAGTTAGAAAGTACGGAAGATGCCTATTTTAGAGGGTACCGAAGAAAAGATGGCAAGGTGGGTATTCGAAATGAAATATGGATTATCCCTACGGTAGGCTGTGTCAATAAGATAGCGGCACTCCTTGAGAGAAAGGGCAATTCAATGTTGGCAGACAATGTGGAAAAGGTCTGTGCCTTCGAACATCCCTACGGTTGTTCTCAGATGGGTGAGGACCAGGAAAATACGAAGAAAATATTGGCAGGACTCGTGAATCATCCCAATGCAGGAGGCGTTCTGGTGCTTGGGCTTGGTTGTGAGAACAGCGGTGTTGAACAATTAAAGGAACACATCGGCAAATACGACGAGAACAGAGTGAAATTTCTTATCTGTCAGGAGGAAGAAGATGAAGTTGAGGCAGCGCTTAAACTGCTGAGTGGCCTGATAGAATATGCTTCCACTTTTGTAAGAGAAGAAATTCATGTAAAAGAGCTTATAATAGGACTGAAATGCGGAGGCAGCGATGGCTTTTCCGGTATTACAGCAAATCCGTTAGTGGGAGCCTTTTCGGATATTCTGATTTCAAAAGGCGGAACGACTATCTTAACGGAGGTCCCTGAGATGTTCGGAGCAGAGACTCTTCTGATGAGCCGTTGCAGAGAAGAAGGAACCTTTGATAAAACAGTTGCCATGATTAACGGTTTTAAAGATTATTATACTTCACATAATCAGACAATTTATGAAAATCCTTCTCCCGGAAATAAACAGGGCGGTATTTCAACTTTGGAAGACAAATCCTTGGGGTGTACGCAAAAATCGGGAAATGCACCAGTTTCCGATGTACTTCCTTACGGTTCGCCTGTTAAGAGCAAAGGCTTGAACCTTTTAACCGCACCCGGAAATGACTTGGTTGCTGCAACAGCACTTGCTGCTTCAGGGGCACATATTGTACTGTTTACCACCGGCAGGGGTACACCATTTGCATGTCCTGTACCAACAGTGAAAATATCCAGTAACTCAAAGCTTTATGAAAGAAAGAGCAACTGGATCGATTTTAATGCAGGGGTGTTACTGGAAGATGGTAAAATGGACAATATAGCCCAGAATTTATTCAGCTTTGTCCTTGACACTGCCTCCGGAAAAACGGTAAAATCTGAAATTGAAGGTTTCCACGATATGGCTGTGTGGAAGGATGGTGTTACTCTCTAAATAGGATGAGTTTCAAACACCCCTAAATGAGAACCTTGATTTGACTATAAAACAGGCTAAGTTACACTGGCAGGGAATGGAATAATTTTATTTTTGCAGGTGCTGAATAATCATGAAAGCGCCGCTCTGTACCAGGTAAGAATAAACCAATATAAAGGAGAATTAAAATGGCAAAAATTATTACTATGGGTGAAATCATGCTTCGTCTATCTACTCCAGGATTTCAGAAGTTTATCCAATCAGACAGTTTTGATGTTAATTATGGTGGTGGAGAAGCAAATGTAGCAGTTTCTCTTGCTAACTATGGACATAAGGCTTATTTTGTATCAAAAGTGCCTAACAATCCCATTGGTGAGTGTGCAGTAGCAGCATTAAGAAAATATAATGTTAACTGTGACCATGTTGCCAAAGGCGGTGAAAGACTCGGAATCTACTACCTCGAGACCGGTGCTTCCATGCGAGCTTCCAATGTAGTATATGACAGAGCACATTCCTCCATTGCGGAAGCACAAGAGAAAGACTTTGATTTCGATGCTATTTTTGAAGGTGCTGACTGGTTTCACTTTACAGGTATCACACCTGCTGTCAGCGATAAAGCTGCCGAACTTACAGAGCTTGCCTTAAAAGCTGCCAAAGCTAAGGGTATCACTGTATCCGTAGACTTAAACTTCAGAAAGAAACTTTGGTCTTCTGAAAAAGCTCAGAAAATCATGTCAAATTTAATGCAGTACGTTGATGTATGCATCGGTAATGAAGAGGATGCAGAGAAAGTTTTGGGCTTTAAGCCAAGCGGTACCAATGTAACAAGCGGTGAACTCGAGCTGGCAGGTTATGAAGATATTTTTAAACAGATGATAGATAAATTTGGCTTCAAATATGTTATCAGCTCTTTAAGAGAGAGTTATTCTGCTTCTGATAACGGCTGGTCTGCCTGCATCTATGATGGAAAAGAGTTTTATCACAGCAAAAAGTATGATGTACGTATCGTTGACCGTGTAGGCGGCGGTGATTCCTTTGCAGCCGGACTTATCTGTGGTCTTGTAGAAGGAAAAGATATGAAAGCTTCTCTGGAATTCGCAGTTGCTGCTTCAGCTTTAAAACACACTATCCCTGGAGACTTCAACCTGGTATCCAGAAGTGATGTAGAGGCCTTAGTGGGCGGAGATGCTTCCGGCAGAGTGCAGAGATAAAAGCATTAATCAAACGTGGATGTGTGCCTGCAGCTAAAAGTCTGCAGGCAGCAAGAAAGGCATGGTTATTAATATGAAATTAGGTATTCGTGCCCATGATATGGAGAGAGCGCCGTTAGAGACTCTTGTGGCTAATATTAAGAATAAAGGGCTGACCTGTACGCAGTTAGCTTTAAGCAAAGTAATCGACAACTTTAATGTGGAAGCTGCTGCGCTGACACCGGGAATGGCATTTCATATCAGGGATATTTTTGCAAAAAATCAGGTAGACATAGCAGTACTGGGCTGTTATCTTAACATGACGGATCCAGATGCGGCTTCAAGAGAGAAGATACATGATATCTATAAAGCACATATACGTTTTGCCAGACATTTAGGCTGTGGGATGGTAGGAACCGAAACCGGTGCAGTGAATTCTGCTTATGCTTTTGAGGAAGCCAATCACTCCAAAGAGGCACTTGACTGGCTTATAGAGAATGTTAAGAGAATTGTTGATTATGCGGAACGCATGGGTGTGATTTTTGGTATTGAACCTGTATATACGCACATTATGAGCAGCCTTGACAGAACTTATCAGGTGCTTCAGGCGGTGAATTCACCGAATCTGCAGGTGATATTTGATCCTGTGAATATCTTGCATGCAGGTAACTGCAAAGAACAGGATGATATTATCAATGGTGCTTTTGAGTTGTTTGGAAAAGATATTGCTGCCATTCATGTTAAGGATTTTAAGATGGTGGGGGATACCTTTAAGCCGCTTCCCAGTGGTCAGGGAGATTTCAACTATGAGTTGCTATTCAAGCTGATTAAAGAGAAAAAGCCATACATTCATATCCTTATGGAGGATACGACTCCGGCGAATGTATTTCAGGCTATTGGTTATTTGAAGAACATTTATTATGCAAACTAAGGATTGTATAAGATAAATAAGTACTATTCAAGCATTACAGCAAAATTGTCCATAAATAAAAATTAAAGTTCTGTCAGATGATTTTATAGGTATAGATATAAACCAAGGAGGGATGAATTCCCTCCTTAAGTTATAGATATACTTATAGTTATACTGAAATTAAGATGATACGATTTCTTTATTTATATTTTAGCTGTTTACAGGTGATATAAAAAGTCCGTCTGTTATCCAATTCTAAAATAGTAAACATTGCTATACCATCTTTACTACAGTCAAGTGATCCTGGTTTTCCTGAAACAAATGATTCTGGTTTTCCAACATAAACAAATAATTCTGGCTTTCCTATAAGATTCCATTTCCAACGAACAGCATACATCGAAAAAAGGATTTATTTTTGTATGTACCATAGTGATTTTTATTCCTTTTCAATAATTCTTAAAGCGGACTTGGTTTTAATCTTTCCGTTCTATCAGTTCATGATTGGTTAATTAACCAATCTAAACATTCTATTTTTAGTGATTTCCTTATCGAATACATTTACGCTGCAGTGTACATTTAGTTACGTCGGTTATAACAAGGGCGTGTTTAGAGCTGTCTGCTGGTTCGTTATCACTGCAATTAGTACAGAGGAAGAGATAAGTCCTAACATGAAATCCATAAGTTATTCTCCTTTGGTTTAAGTATAGAATTTTGTAAAGAATACTTTGGAGGAATGCTTGAAATCAAGACAAATTGCAAACTTCCAAAATGTCTGATTCTATAGTATGGTATAATAGTATTCGTGTCATAGTAATTTGAGAATTATGGCATAAATTTGTTGTTGTATCATTTGCAATTTGATACTGTAATGTGTTAATATAGTAAGGTGTTTATTGATTGAAGTAAGGAGATTATTGTGATTTATCTTTCGGAAATAAATGGAGATAATTATAAAGCTATCATAAGATTAAGTGTCAACGAGGATCAAAAGCCATATGTTGCATCCAACTCAGTAATTCTTGCCAAAGCATATGCTTATCGCTTGGAAGGCGGAACAGCACTGGGGATTTTTGAAGATGGAACAGCAGTTGGTCTTATTTCTTATAGGATATTGGATAATAGCTGCATTCTGGACCAGTTTATGATTGACAAAAGATTCCAGGGAAAAGGCTTTGGAAAAGAAGCTCTCAGTATTTTTATTGAAGCTGGAAAGAAAGAGGGGAAATGCAATAAGATCATATTATGCTTCATTGAAGGGGATAAGGTAGCCGAAGCCTTGTATAAAAGCTATGGTTTTGTTATTATCGATCGGGATGAAGCAGAAGATGAACCTGCTGAAATAATAATGGAACGGTTTTTATAAAGCAAAAACTATTAGAACTGTATATATATACATTTTGTCAAAGAATGTGGATTATATTTCCTGAAAAATTAGAACTCTGGATTCCTTTGAGTACTTGCCTGTTCCGTGAGAGGGAAAAGTATGATAAAATATGATAAAATAAGAAATGTTAAAAATAAATCTTGCTTATTAGTACTTTAACTATTATGATATTGGGGTAGCTGTTTATTCGAATTCTGAATTTCTATTATTTATAAATCAAAATGTATAAACTCAACATCAGAAGAAGCAGGGAGTCTAAAAATCTTCCTGTAAATAAGCAGTTTCATAAGATCTGAAGCCGGAAACTGCAGCATAAAGGAGACGATAGAATGATAAAGCTTTACGAGAAAGGTGCCTACGTCCTTAACGGCACAGAAGTATTTGATGAAAGAGAAGTAACAAATGATCTACTGACAGCCAGAACCGGAGAAGTCTGTACGAAAGAAGAAGCGGCAAAGCATACTCTGGCATATTCTATTTTAAAGGAACATAATACTTCCGGCAATATGGAGAAGTTAAAAATAAAATTTGATAAACTGACCTCACATGATATCACTTTTGTAGGAATCATACAGACTGCCAGAGCCAGCGGTTTAGAAAAGTTCCCGGTTCCTTATGTACTTACCAACTGTCATAACAGTTTATGTGCGGTAGGCGGTACCATTAACGAAGATGACCACATGTTTGGACTTTCCTGTGCCAAGAAATACGGTGGAATCTATGTGCCTCCTCATCAGGCAGTTATCCATCAATTTGCAAGAGAGAGGCTTGCAGGCGGCGGTAAGATGATTTTAGGCTCTGACAGCCATACTCGTTACGGTGCCCTGGGAACCATGGCAGGAGGAGAAGGCGGCCCTGAATTAGTAAAGCAGTTGTTAAACAGAACTTATGATATTAATATGCCAGGGGTTGTGGGTGTATATCTAACCGGAGAGCCCAGAAAAGGTGTAGGTCCTCAGGATGTTGCTCTTGCAATTATCGGTGCAGTATTTGAAAAAGGTTACGTTAACAATAAGATAATGGAATTTTTCGGAGATGGCGTCGGAAAGCTATCTGTGGATTTCCGAATCGGAATCGACGTAATGACAACAGAAACTACCTGCTTATCCTCTGTCTGGACCACCGATTCTAAAGTAGAAGAGTTCTATGAAATACATAACAGACCAGAAGATTACAAAGAACTTACGCTTGACAAAACCGTATACTATGATGGTCTGATCTATGTGGATTTGTCCGAGATTAAACCTATGATTGCAATGCCTTTTCATCCTAGTAATGTTTATACCATCGATGAACTGAATGAAAATCTTTATGATGTATTGTCAGAAGTAGAGAAGAAAGCAGCCATCAGCCTTGACAACAGTAATATTACATATAGTTTAAAGGAGAAAATAAGAAATAACAGACTTTATGTGGATCAGGGTGTTATTGCCGGATGTGCCGGCGGCGGCTTTGAGAATATCTGCGATGCAACGGATATCTTAAGAGGAAAATACATCGGTGCCGATGAGTTCTCCTTAAGCGTTTATCCTGCCAGCCAGCCTGTGTATATGGAACTTGTGAAGAATGGTTCTGTAGCCAGTTTGATGGAAACTGGCGCAACCATCAGAACGGCGTTCTGCGGTCCCTGTTTTGGCGCAGGAGATGTTCCTTCCAACAACAGCTTCAGTATCAGACATACAACCAGAAACTTCCCTAACAGAGAAGGCTCAAAGATCACAAGCGGTCAGATTGCTTCTGTAGCCCTGATGGATGCCAGATCGATCGCTGCTACTGCAGCAAATAAAGGTTACTTGACTTCAGCAGAAAATATTGATACAGAATTCCTTAAGCCTAAATATTACTTTGACAGTAAGATTTATGATAACCGTGTATATGATGGTACCAATAATCCCATTCCTGAAACAGAAATCAAGTTCGGTCCCGGAATCGTGGATTGGCCTGCCATGTCAGGACTTACAGAGCATCTGGTATTAAAGGTTGTATCTGTAATTAAGGATCCTGTAACTACAACAGACGAACTAATTCCTTCCGGGGAGACTTCCTCCTATCGTTCTAATCCGTTAGGACTTGCTGAATTTACCCTTTCAAGAAAAGATCCGGCTTATGTGGGACGTGCCAAAGAGATACAGCTGGCTGAAAAGGCCAGGACTAAAGGCGAAAGTATCTTTGAAGCTTGTGAAGAATTAAAACCTGTTTATGATGAAATCGTAAAAGCTTTTAACATAGATCCTTTACAGACGGAAATCGGTAGTGTGATCTATGCGGTGAAACCGGGAGACGGATCTGCCAGAGAACAGGCGGCGAGCTGTCAGAAGGTTCTTGGCGGCCTTGCAAACATTGCGAAAGAATACGCTACAAAGAGATATCGTTCCAATCTGATTAACTGGGGTATGCTTCCGTTCCTGTTGCAGGAGTGTGAACTGCCTTTTGAAAATGGAGATTATCTGTTTGTCAAAGATATTAAGAAAGCCGTAACGGATAAGGCTGTTGAAATAAAAGCTTATGTAGTAGGAAAAGGCATGAAAGAATTCACTTTAAGACTTGGGGATTTGACCGATGACGAGAGAGAGATTATAGAAAAAGGCTGTCTGATTAATTATTACAGAAGTGAAAAGTAAATAAAGTATTTTATGATAACCCCTAAAGTTGTGTTTTTCAACTTAAATGGGGTTATTATATTTAAACATTATTCAATATAATTCTTCTTCGGCTGGCGACATATGAATAACACGTTGCTTCTACAGGCAGGCTGTGGTAAAATATGAGATTGAATACCCATACTATGAAATGTATAATCAGGAGTGAGTTTATGAATAAAATAATTGATGGTAAGATGATATCTGAGCAGATTAAAAATGAAGTAAAAGAAGAAACTGCAAGGTTAAAAGAGCAGGGAGTAACAGTTACCCTGGCGGTAGTTCAGGTGGGCAGTGACCCTGCCTCCGGTGTGTATGTGAAAAATAAAAAGAAGGCCTGCGAGTATGTAGNNTTAAAGGAAGATACCACCCAGGAAGAACTCCTTGCTTTAGTCATGGAACTGAATGAAAAGAAGGAAGTCAACGGAATTCTTGTTCAGCTTCCGTTGCCTGAGCATATAAATGAGGATGTTATTATTAAGGCTATTACACCTGCAAAGGATGTAGATGGCTTTCATCCTGAAAATGTAGGTTATTTAAGTACCGGACAGAAGGGCTTCGTATCCTGTACACCGGCTGGTGTGATAGAACTGCTGAAACGCTCTGGAATTTCTATTAGCGGAAAAGAGTGTGTGGTAATTGGCAGAAGCAATATTGTCGGCAAACCCATGGCAGCTCTTTTACTAAGGGAAGATGCAACCGTTACCATATGCCATTCAAGAACTTCGGATTTGAAAGCGGTAACAAAACGCGCGGATATTCTGGTGGCAGCTCTTGGTAAACCTAAATTCATAACAAAAGATTATGTGAAGGAAGGCGCTGTTATAATAGATGTAGGTATTCACAGAGGTGCAGACAATAAGCTTTGTGGAGACGTTGACTTTGAGGATGTAAAAGACCATATCAGTGCAATAACACCTGTTCCTGGAGGAGTAGGTCCCATGACCATTGCCATGCTGATGAGAAACTGTTTGGAGAGTGCTAAAAAATAGGGTCNNAGGGTCCACTGATATCATAAAAAGTGAAGAAGAAAGGTTGAACAATTATGACAGGCAGTAACCATATTATAAAAGATGGAACCAGTTATATGGTCCTGAAATATGAAGACAGTCCCTATGTTCCAGCGGATTTCTGCATTTACCCGGTATGGGAAAAGGATAAGAATTTTCAATACAGCGGAAATCTTGAGATAAAGGAGTACCAGTTGTATCTAAGGGATTTATCCGTCTTTTGTGATCGTAATTTCCCCGAAATCGGAGATATTAAACCCACAATCAGTGAGATAAGTTATGGCATTACCCATGCAAGTTACGAGGGAATCCATATACCACTCAAATTCACCGGAGGTTTAATTGCCGGAAATGGACTGATAAAAGAATATGATACCGGCATGATTTGCTCAGGGCGTTATTATGAACCACTGCACTGCTATCAGACAGTGGTAGAGCTGATTTTTCAAGATGGAAGACTGGTTACGGAAATAGATCATAGCAAAGCTATGGCAAGAATCAGAAAAAACCTGGATCTGGGACTGCGATCTCTTGAAAAAGAAAGGGATGTGAAATGTATCAGACATTTCATAAAAACTTCATTTGTGGGAGATTATGAACATCCGGGAAAACACAAGAAGAAGAAACTTATAAATATCAATAACTATATTAATAAACTTAAAAAAGCAACAGAATAATAAGGTATAAGAAGAATAAGGTATATTAAAAAGGTGTGTTCAAAAGCGGTATTGGCTTTTCGGACACACCTGTTTCGAAAGGGAGAAATATTACGTTAAATAATAATTTAAAATCACAATATCTTACAATACTTGAGAAAGAAGATAAGGTTACTGCCAAAGAACTGAAGGAATTTTTAGTACTCTATGAAGAAGAGTCACAAGGTAGAATTATCTTTAGTCCAAACCACTTACTTGAGATCTATTTATATCAATATTATCTTGGCAGTGAAGGTTTTGAAATAACGGATATGAAGATTCATGATTTATATCGACTAATGGCGGATAAATACAGTAAAAAGGACAGGGTTCAGGAAGCAATTGAATTTTATGAAAAATCACTGGCTGTTAATCCTTTGGATATAGAGACCCGAAGCGGGTTAGCGAAAGTATACCGCAGAACCGGTAAGTGGGATTTGCTGTATAAAACAGCAGAGGAGCTATATCCCTTTTGCTATACCTCAAGTGATTTAAGCAGATATTATCGGATTCTCGGTGAATATTATCTGGAAACCTACAAACCGGAAGTTTCAGTGGCAGCCTATACCTATAGTAATTTTTTCAACCCAACTGAAACAGCCGATAAAGAGATTCGGTTCCTGGAAAAAGCACTGAATAAGAAGTTTGTTTTTAATAATATACAAGAACTGCATGAAATTCTAATAAACGAGAGTATCCCTTTGGGTGGAAAAAATGAAACCCTTGGTATCTTGTATAAGACAGGTATGCTGGAACTGGAAAAGAATAATACGGAATACGCCTGTTATCTTTTACTGTTTCTGTACCAGCTTACGAAGGATGAAGAAACAGGTGAAATATTAAAGAAATTCAACTTAGTTTAGTCGATAAGTTTCCTGTTCTTAATAAGCTGTAGCTTGTAAGACATTACCCTTAAGACAAAGGATATAAAATAATTATAATCCATAATTGCACCAGTTCCTCACAAAAGAATCAAGCAATAGTTGAAGAACGGTAGTATGTATTAAAATTTGAAATATATAAAAGGGGAAATAAAAATGCGGACTCCGAAGAATCCGCATTATGACTTAAAACTATTCCGTTATTTCATTTACAGTATTATAGCTGGAACCGGCGCTGTAGGAGAAGTTAATGGAATCGCCGACATTATATTTAATAATTTGAGGGAAATTAGAAACATTCACATCAAAAATCTCATCATTTCCCTGCAGTAGTATATAATAGTGGGAATTTCCATCTATAACCACATCAGAAATTTTACTGATATAACCGCTTATAGTAAGCTGTGCTCCGGTGTCTTCCGTAATGATATTATCATCTTTTAATTTTGTCAGATATAACTTCTCACATTCCTTAATGGTTTCTGCAGTGGAAACAATCTGATATCTGGAGATATTCACCATAGCATAACTCTTAACAAGTCCGGCAGCATCTTTTAATGCAATAAAGTAGGTGGGTTCCCCGCCAATATTTAATAGAAGAGGGAAAGTAGCCGTATAACCAAGATGTTGTACCTGACCTTCAGCAGAGCCCATAGCGGAGTATTCTTCCGCACCGGGAATAGGGTAATATCTTGTCTCCGCTGTTCGTTGATTCATAAGGACAAATCCTACGTTGGATTCATCACCACCTACTGAAGTAATACCTGTATATATCCAGACATCATCCTCCAGTGCCAGATAATTATAGCCTTCCGTAGTTTTTAAGGAATCCTTCTGGCTGAAGACAGAATTAAAGTAACCATGTTTTAAGGTACCGTAATAATTATATTGGCTGATTAACAATTCAGCGGAATAAACACGGTCAACCCATTGGGGGACTTCGGAAACTTTATAGTTGGTAAGATCACCTGTAACAGCATTTACAAGTATAACCCTGCCAACGGTTTCGCCGCCGAATAAACCAATGGTATAATCCTTAACCGGGCATACCCAGTAAGGAACTCCTGCATCATCGATTTCAAAATTATAGGAAGAAAACACATAAGTTGGATAATGGAATCTTAAATAGCGGGGTAAATATCTGCCGAAGTGATCGGACATGGAGTATTTTATTCCCTCGGAAAGTTTAATAAGCTCCACATTTTCTGTTGCCATGTCGATACGCATATAGGCAGGAATACCTTCGCCTCTGTTCGCAAACCATTTAATGGTGTTTCCATATTCTAATGGTGTAACACGGGTTGGCGCACTCTGATAGTTGATCTGTGTATAATTGTCGGCTACCTCAAACTGTGATACATATTCTGTTATGCTGCCCATCTTTCTGGAACCTAAAAGACTTGCGGAATCTTTATCCAGTACAGGAATCTCTGAAAAAGAGATTTCTTCTATGTCAGTCTTAAAGTCTCCTTCGTTAACCGTTAAAAGTTTCTGATATTTACCGGAGTTAATAATAGGAGAGGAAAGCAATGAGCCGGCAATATAAAATACAACTACAATTAATGTAATTCCGACGGATATCTTAACCGGCAATCCAGCAATCAGATCTTGAACTGAATTTACACTACGGCTTTTGTTGGTGGCAAAACCAACGATGACAGTTAATAGGATTAGCGCTGTTATCACAAATATCCAAAAACCGTGAGAATGGATGTTTACAGCTGGAAGTGTGACATAATAATAACAAAATACCAGAACAAAGAAGAATAATAAGCCAATAATAATATTTCTTGTTTTTTTCATATACCGTAACCTTTCGTTTGATTTCTTCTATCTTAACAAATAAAGGATAAAAGTCAATTATAATCAGATTAAAATTTGCAAAAGATTAAATAAAAATAAAAATGTTTCCTTTTCAGCAAAAAGCTGTTAAAATGTCAAAGGTAACAGTTTAGTATACAAATATTTGGAGGTATGAATGAATATATTTTTTGTTTCGCTGGGTTGCGATAAGAATCTGGTGGACAGTGAGATAATGCTTGGAATAATTAAAGAATATGGTTTTACCATAACCGATGAGGAAGATAAAGCGGATATTATTATTGTAAATACCTGCTGCTTTATCAATGATGCAAAAGAAGAAAGTATTAATACTATCCTTGAAATGGGGCAGTATAAGAAAACAGGAATATTAAAAGGTCTTATTGTTACCGGATGTCTTGCACAGCGCTACAAAGAAGATATCTTAAATGAGATACCTGAAGTGGATGCGGTAGTCGGAACAAAGAGATATGAAGAAATAGCAACTGTTATTGAAGATGTATTAAATGGAAGCAAGTCCGTTAAAGTGGAAGAAACTGCCACAGTTAATATGCAGACAGACAAACATAAACGTATTAATACTACAGGTGGTTACTTCTCCTATTTAAAGATTGCAGAGGGCTGCAATAAATACTGTACTTATTGCATCATTCCAAAAATCAGAGGCAATTATCAGAGCAGACCTATGGAAGAAGTGCTTGAAGAAGCAAAGGATCTGGCGGATAACGGAGTGAAAGAAGTGATTCTGGTTGCCCAGGAAACTACACTCTACGGAAAAGACCTTTTTGGTGAAAAGAAACTTCCGGAGCTTTTAAGAGAACTATGTAAAATTGAAGGCATTGAATGGATTCGAATCCTTTACTGTTATCCTGAAGAGATTACCAAAGAACTGATAGAAGTAATCAAGACCGAAAAGAAAATCTGTAATTACCTTGATATGCCTATTCAGCATGCCAGTGATAATGTGTTAAAGAAAATGGGTAGAAGAACCAGTAAAGCAGAACTGATACAGAAGGTACAGGAACTTAGAAAAGAAATTCCTGATATTGCCCTAAGAACTACCTTAATAACAGGTTTTCCAGGAGAGACAGAAGAAGACCACGAAGAGCTGAAAAGCTTTGTGGAGGAAATGGGATTTGACAGACTGGGTGTATTTACTTATTCAAAAGAAGAGGATACACCTGCTGCTAAAATGCCTTCCCAGATAAAAAAAGCAGTAAAAGTTAAACGCCAGAAAGAAATTATGGCTTTACAGCAGAAAATTGCTTTTGAGAAAGCAGAGGAAAAAGTCGGTAACAGATTAAAAGTTCTTATTGAAGGCAAACTCCCGGAGGAAGCCATTGAGGAATATGGAATGGAAGCCGGGAATGTCTATATTGGAAGAACCTATATGGATGCTCCTAATGTGGATGGTTATATTTTTGTACCTACAAGAGCAGAAATCATGTCAGGTGAAATTATTGAAGCTGTAGTTACCGATGCGAAGGGATATGATTTAATAGGAGAACTGGTTAACTAGTCAACGCCTCACAGGCGGAAAAGAATCCACTTCTAAAATCAAAGGGTTAATAATAAGAAAGGAGTTAATATGAATCTGCCGAATAAAATAACAATAGCAAGGGCATGCATGATTCCTGTGTTTTTGATTTTCTTTTTAATACCAGGTATACCTGGCGGCAAATATGCTGCAGGTGTAATATTTATTATTGCATCCTTATCCGATGCACTTGATGGTTATCTTGCAAGAAAGCATAACCTGGTTTNNAAGTTTGCAGACCCTCTTGCAGACAAACTCTTAGTCTGTGCTGCACTAATCTGTTTTGTTGAACTTAAGCTTGTACCGGCTTGGATTATTGTTGTAATTATTTCAAGAGAATTTATTATCAGTGGTTTCCGTCTGGTGGCATCTGATAATGGTGTAGTTATTGCTGCAAGTAACATTGCAAAATTTAAGACAACAGCGCAAATGATTATGGCGGTTTTACTGATATTCCATTTTGATAATCCCATTTTACTCGCTCTGGAACAGGTATTTATTTATCTGTCTCTTATACTGACTGTGGTATCTTTATTGGATTATCTGTACAAGAATAGAAAAAATCTCACGGAACAAAAGTAGAAACGTGATGGATGTGTGAATGAAAGTATATTAGAAAGGTTGCCACGATGTGATTCTTTCATGCTTTTCATTGGTGGCGGTATCGTAGACGAATCTGCGGTATACAATGGGTATAAAATATGACAGTAGAACTAATCAGTGTAGGAACGGAAATACTTCTTGGAAACATTGTTAATACCAATGCAAGCTATCTGTCAGAAAGATGTGCTGCGCTGGGTTTGTCAAACTATTACCAAGTATCTGTCGGAGACAATGAGGACAGACTTACCCAGGTATTGTCACAGGCGTTAAATAGAAGTGATGTGGTAATCTTAACAGGTGGTTTAGGTCCAACAGAAGATGACCTGACAAAGGAAGTAACTGCTAAAGTGTTGCAGAAAGAACTTTCTTTAGATCCTCTGGCTAAGGAAAGAATTGAAGAGTATTTTAAAGACAGGGACAGGAAGGACATACCTGAAAACAACTGGAAACAGGCTGAAATAATAGAAGGCTCCCTTGTCCTATACAATACTAATGGTACAGCCCCTGGTCAGATTGTAAAAACAGAAGAAGGGAAATCCGTGGTATTATTGCCTGGACCTCCGGGAGAATTGATTCCTATGTTTGAAGAGGCTGTCTTTCCTTATCTGAAAAGTCTTTCCCGGAATGTGTTATATTCTGAAATGGTAAAGGTCTGCGGTGTTGGTGAGAGCAAAGCAGAACTTATGGTCAAGGATTTAATTGCTGCTCAGACCAACCCAACCATTGCCACCTATGCCAAAAACGGTGAGGTTCATCTTCGTGTAACAGCACTTGCAGCTTCAGAAGACGAAGGAAAAGTGTTAACGGCACCTTTGGTGGAAGAGCTTAAGAAACGCTTCGGAGATACTATCTATACAACAGAAGAAAAGGTATCCTTAGAAGAAGCAGTAATTAAGCTTCTGATAAAACATAATCTGACCCTTGCGACTGCTGAGTCCTGTTCCGGTGGACTACTCTCGGGAAAGCTGGTGAATGTTTCAGGTGCTTCTGCAGTGTTTGAAGAAGGCTTTGTCACTTACTCTAACAAGGCAAAAACAAAATATCTGGGTGTTTCTGATGAGACACTGAAAGCCTTTGGTGCTGTCAGCAAAGAAACAGCAGCTGAGATGGCACAAGGTGCCGGTAGAGCAGCAGATAGTACGGCGGCATTATCAGTGACCGGTATAGCCGGCCCTGATGGAGGAACTGAACTTAAACCTGTTGGTCTTGTGTATATTGGATGTTTTCTAAATGGTAAAACTGAAGTCAGAGAGTACCATTTCAGAGGAAATCGTCAAAAGGTCAGAGAGTATACGGTTATCAGTGCTCTCGATTTCCTGCGGACGAGTATATTGAAAGAATATGAAAATCGTAATATATAGTAATTTACAATAAGTGGCGAATAAAGGAAAACAGTACAAAAAAACAGATAATTCTATTGCTTTAAAGATCATTGCTTAACAAATAACAAGGTTTTAACATAAAAATGACATACTTGGCCCATATATTATAAATGGAGTGAGTATAAATGCTATGCCTATGTTTGGTAATTCAGTAGGAGTGATTAGAATGAAAAATACTGCAGGGAAGCTTACTGTAATCCTGGTTTTATTTCTGATGGTTGTAACAACAGCGTGTACCAAAAGGGAAGATACAAAGGAGGATATAAAACCTTCTGTCAATACCATATTAACTCCCGAAGCAGGTATGGACCCAGAAACTAAAATTGGCGTTGCACCGGCGGCAACAAAAGAAATTCCTATTTATACGATTAATGAAAGCACACAGGAAGTAGAGGCTGCAACAGCTGCTATAAACGAAGACACGGAAATTACTCCGGAGCTTATAGTAGACCAGGTGATAGACTCCCTTGCTGAACGTTTAATCGATGTAGGAGTTGAAAGTGTAACAACTGAGAAGGATACTGTTATCGTTAGTTTTACAGGAGATACACCACCTGTTAGTAATGTAGATTTATCCGTTGAGACAACCATACTGGATTCTATTGCCCAGAGCCTGGTAGACAACCTGCCGGAATACCCTAAGGTAATATTCCGGGTTGCCGGAGAACCTTATCAATCCGCAAATCTGTCATATGATCTTAATGGTGTTTACCTGGACGGAAATAAATCAAAATAATAATTATCAGGGGCTGTTGCAATTTAAGTATCAAAGTTTTTTGCAGCAGCCCCTTCAAAGATTTATTATTCGCGAAGAGGTATGTGAATTATTGAGAAGCATAATTCATATCCTGTTTGTGACAGTGCCACATCTGCAAGCAGATGCGGCATGCAATGGGAGCTGGGGCGGAAATAAAAAGCAATTGCTATTTCTGTATTAAGCACACCAAAGCATGAATGGAGATTAAAATGAATAATGGAAGTAACAGGATAATCGTGGTAGGTGCAGGTGCTGCCGGTATGATGGCTGCCGTATTTGCAGCAAGAAATGGCCATGATGTCCTTCTATTGGAGAAAAACGATAAAGCAGGCAAGAAACTCTACATTACCGGTAAAGGCCGGTGTAATATAACGAATGCATGTGATATAGAGGATTTGTTCAATAATGTAATGAGCAATCCCAAATTCCTATATGGTGCTTTTTATGGCTATACGAACTATGATGTTATAGATTTTTTTGAACAGTTGGGTTTAAAGACTAAGATTGAAAGAGGCGGCAGGGTGTTTCCGGAATCGGATAAATCCTCTGATGTAATCGGTACACTTTTAAAAGAATTAAAACGGCTTCAGGTAGAGATCAGATATCAGTGTGAAGTTGAAGAGATATTGGCTGAAGACGGAAGGGCTAAAGGTGTTCTTATAAAGAATACCAAAGAAAAGTTATATGCCGGTAAAATTATTGTTGCAACCGGTGGTCTGTCCTACCCTTCAACCGGATCAAACGGAGACGGCTACCGATTTGCAAAAGCAATGGGACATGCTGTAACCAAGCTGAATCCTTCTCTGGTACCAATGAATATCAAAGAAATTGAGCTGGTGAAAGAATTGCAGGGCCTGGCTCTAAAAAATATTGAGATAACCGTAACCAGTAAAGGAAAAGCAATTTATTCAGATTTCGGGGAACTTCTCTTTACACACTTTGGCGTCAGCGGTCCGGTAATTTTAAGTGCCAGTAGTTATTGTATCCCTCATATGGGCAATAAGGATCTTGCTCTTACCATTGATTTAAAGCCCGCTCTGACGAAAGAACAGCTGGATACAAGAATATTAAGAGATTTTGATGAATTTAAAAACAAACAATATAAGAATGCACTTGATCAGCTATTGCCACGAAAGCTGATTCAAGTTATAATAGCATTAAGCAAAATTGATCCGGAAAAGAAAGTCAATCTCATTACGAAAGAAGAAAGAAAAAGACTTATTGATGTCTTAAAAGCAATGCCGCTTCATATTGACAGTCTCAGGGGTTATAATGAAGCTGTCATTACCAAAGGTGGAATTTCCATTAAAGAAATAAATCCTTCTACCATGGAATCAAAGCTTGTTTCAGGAGTATACTATATCGGAGAAGTACTGGATCTGGACGCTTTAACCGGTGGATTTAATCTTCAAATAGCCTGGTCAACAGCTTATATTGCAGGAAATGCAGTATAAATTATGGTTAACAGTAGTAATAATCATAAGAATAAAATTCATATAAATAGGAAGAAAACAGCATGCAAAACAAACAAAAGCATTACAGCATAGCAATAGACGGCCCAGCTGGAGCAGGTAAAAGTACTATTGCAAAGCTTGTAGCAAAAGAGTTACAGTTTATTTACGTGGATACCGGTGCAATGTACCGTGCCATGGGACTGCTGACTTTAAAGGAAGGCATTGATGCCGGAGATGAAGCAGCAGTAGGAGCTTCCTGTAAAAAAGCAGAAGTCAGCCTGAAATATCAGGAGGGCAGACAACAGATATATCTGAATGGTGACAATGTTACAGACAGTATCCGAACAGAAGAAGCCGGCAAAATGGCTTCAGCCGTAGCCAAATTCAAGGCAGTCCGCGAAAAAATGGTTGATATTCAGAAAAAAATTGCAGATTCCAACCATATTATTATGGATGGAAGAGATATAGGTACTGTAGTACTTCCTTTGGCTGATTTAAAAATTTATCTGACAGCTGAAGTAGGAGTCAGAGCGGAAAGAAGATTTAAGGAATTGACGGAGAAGGGAATTTACTGTAATATAGAAGAAATAGAAAAAGATATTATAGCCAGGGATTATCAGGATATGAACAGAGAGGTATCTCCCTTAAGACAAGCAGAGGATGCTGTTCTTTTGGATTGCTCTTATCTTTCCATTGAAGAAGTAGCAGACGCTATTATTAAGCTGTTCAGAGATAAATCGACCTGTTAGACCGGTTGTATAGAAAGAGGTTTCATTTGGAAAAGGTAGTTCTGGCTCGTACCGCTGGCTTTTGCTTCGGGGTAAAACGTGCGGTAGATGCCGTTTATGATGAAATTGAAAAAGGTGATAAGGTTTATACTTATGGGCCTGTCATACATAATGAAGAAGTTATAAAGGACCTGGCTGAAAAAGGTGTAGAGCTGATTAAGTCAGATGAGGAATTAAAAGCATTGACAGAGGGTACAATAATTATACGCTCCCATGGTGTTTCCGAAAGAATTTATGACATTATAAAACAGAACAATCTAAACATGGTTGATGCAACTTGTCCATTTGTTCTTAAAATCCATAAAATAGTGAAAGAGCAGACAGAAGCCGGTCGTCATATCATTATTGTCGGCAGTGAAAAGCACCCGGAAGTACAAGGGATAATTGGCTGGTGTTTGAATAATTATACAGTTATAGAAAACAAGGAAGATGCTGTAAGCTTTGATTTATCTGGCAATTCCAAGGTTTGCATTGTCGCACAGACGACAATTAACTACAATAATTTTCAAGATGTAGTTGAAATTATAACCGAAAAGGGTTATGATATAATTGTTTTAAATACAATATGTAATGCCACAAAAGAGCGCCAAACCGAGGCAAAAGAGCTTGCCAAGGCTTCTGACGCTATGATTGTAATTGGAGATATGCACAGTTCTAACACTCAGAAACTGTACGAAATATCTAAAGCTGAATGTGAAAATACTTACTATATACAGACACTGAAAGACCTGGATTTGGAGAAACTCAAATCTTTTCGTAGCGTAGGTATTACAGCAGGGGCATCAACCCCAAACAATATTATCAAGGAGGTTCATACTGCATGTCAGAAATGAGTTTTGAGCAATTATTGGAGGAATCATTAAAAACAATACAAAACGGAGAGGTTGTAGAGGGCACTGTAATACGTGTAAAAGAAGACGAGATCGTCTTAAATATAGGTTACAAAGCTGACGGAATCATTACCAGAAGTGAATATACCAACACACCGGGTGTTGACCTGACAACTGTCGTAAAAGAAGGAGATACTTTACAGGCTAAAGTATTAAAAGTAAATGACGGCGAAGGACAAGTTCTATTAACTTATAAGAGACTGGCAGCCGAAAAAGGAAGCAAACGTCTAGAAGAAGCATTTAACAACAAAGAAGTACTTACAGCAAAAGTAACCGCAGTATTAGAAGGCGGACTTAGTGTAATTGTTGATGAAACAAGAGTATTTATCCCTGCCAGCCTCGTATCCGATGGATATGAGAAGAATCTTGAGAAATATGCAGGACAGGAAATCGAGTTCGTTATCTCTGAGTTCAATCCTAAGAAGAGAAGAATCATCGGTGACCGCAAGCAGTTAATCGTAGCTAAGAAACAAGCTCTACAGAAAGAACTGTTTGAAAGAATCAAACCGGGTATGACTGTAGAAGGAACAATAAAGAATGTAACTGATTTCGGTGCATTTATTGACTTAGGCGGTGCTGACGGCCTTCTTCATATCTCCGAGATGTCCTGGGGCAGAGTAGAAAACCCTAAAAAGGTATTCAAAGTTGGAGAGACCATTAAGGTTCTTATCAAAGATATCTCTGGAGAGAAAATTGCTCTCAGTCTGAAATTCGAAGATGAAAATCCCTGGATTAAAGCTTCTGAGAATTATGCCGTAGGCAATGTTGTAACAGGCAAAGTTGCAAGAATGACTGATTTCGGTGCATTCGTAGAGTTAGAGCCAGGCGTAGATGCTCTTCTTCATGTATCTCAGATCTCCAGAGAGCATGTAGAAAAACCTTCTGATGTCTTAAAGATCGGTGAAGAAGTTACTGCAAGAGTAGTAGACTTTAATAACGATGAGAAGAAAATCAGCTTAAGCATTAAAGCATTGGATGCAGCAGTTGAAGAAAGCAACCAAGCTTCTGAAGAAACATCTGCTGAATAATTGCAGAGATATCGGACTTTACTAAACAAAAGATAGGAGTGTCTTTGCTTGACGGATAACTATGAATCCTTTAAGACCCAAATTTATCAGCTGACTAAAATAAACCTAAGTTTATATAAAGAACGTCAGATGAAAAGAAGAATTGATGCATTAATAGCGAAACATAAGATTGATTCCTATGACGCTTATGTTGAAACGATAAAGAAAAATCCTGTAATGTTCGAGGAATTCGTAAATTATCTTACTATAAATGTATCGGAATTTTACCGTAATCCAGAGCAATGGGTTTTATTAGAAAAGGAAGTACTGCCTTATCTTTTTGGTAAGTTCGGAAATAATCTGAAAATATGGAGTGCTGCATGTTCAACAGGTGACGAACCTTATTCTCTTGTAATGCTGTTATCAAAATTCATGCCGCTTAACCGTATTAAGGTCATTGCCACTGACATTGATAAACAGATACTTGAGAAGGCAAGAATTGGTCTGTATAATATTAAGAGTCTGAAAGGGCTGCCAGATGAACTTCTGAAGAAGCATTTTACAGAAATCAACAGTACTACCTATCAGATTTCTGACAGCATTAAAGCATGTGTGGAGTTCAGACAGCATAATCTTTTAAAGGATGATTATCCTTCCGGGTGTGATTTAATTGTGTGCCGAAATGTGCTCATTTATTTTACAGAAGAAGCAAAGGATAGCATTTATAAGAATTTTAATGCAGCTCTGAAGAAAGATGCTATATTGTTTGTTGGAAGCACTGAACAGATTATACAGCCACAGAACCTGCAATTTGCCACTTATAAATCATTTTTCTATAAAAAGATATAGTACTTATCACATAAAGTGATATTTCAAGTCTGCAGGTACTTAAAATGACTCTGGAATATCACTTATTTTTTATTATTTTGTTGTTGATTTTTATAATGATATCTAGTATATTGTGTATAGATACTGACTGGGTAAAATTTTGAGACAATTCAGTCCCCGCGATTTGAAGTGATTTAAACAGTTGGGGCAACTGGAGAGTTACAAATGAATAATTGAAAACCCAAGAAAAACAGTATAATAAGCTCATGTTTTGAGCTTAATGCTATGCGCAGATGGGAGCTGACTATGGAAAAAGTTGTGAGAATTGCAGTTGATGCAATGGGCGGTGACTATGCTCCGGCTCAAATTGTAAAAGGTGCTCTTGAAGCAGTAAATGAGAGAAAAGATATTAAGGTTATCTTAGTAGGGCGGGAAAATGCTATTCTTTCAGAGCTAAAGGGAATCAATTATGATAAGGAGCGTCTGACGGTTGTCCATGCAGAAGATGTGATAACCAACGATGAGGCCCCTGTAATGGCTATTCGGCGTAAGAAGAATTCTTCCATTGTTGTGGCTATGAACCTGGTGAAGAATGGTGAAGCAGATGCATTTGTTTCAGCGGGCAGTACAGGTGCGGTTTTAGTTGGCGGGCAATTAATAATTGGAAGAATAAAAGGTATAGACAGACCACCTTAGNNACCGGTTATTCCCACAGAAAGCGGAGTTTCTCTTCTGATTGACTGCGGTGCCAATGTTGATGCAAGACCTTCACATTTGGTACAGTTTGCCAAAATGGGTTCCGTTTATATGGAAAATGTCATCGGAATCAAAAATCCGAGAGTGGCCATTGTTAACATAGGCGCAGAGGAAGAAAAAGGAAATATGCTGGTAAAGGAAACCTTCCCTTTGCTTAAGAATTGTAATGACATAAATTTTATCGGCAGTATCGAAGCAAGAGAGATTCCAAAAGGCGGAGCAGACGTTATCGTATGTGAAGCTTTTGTTGGGAATGTAATTCTTAAATTATATGAAGGACTGGGCAGTACTTTAATCGGTAAAATAAAAGCAGGGTTAATGAGTACGACAAAGAGCAAAATTGGTGCTCTGTTATGTAAACCTGCTTTAAAAGAGACGTTGAAATCTTTTGATGCATCTGCCTATGGCGGTGCACCCATGCTTGGACTTAACGGCCTTGTTGTGAAGGCACACGGCAATTCCACTAGCAATGAGATTAAGAATTCAATTATTCAATGTATTACTTTTACAGAGCAGAATATTAATGATAAAATCAGAATGCATCTGGAAGAAGAATAGAAAAGAAAGGTGAATATTATGGAATTTGAAAAATTACAAAAAATAATCAGCGAAGTTTTAAATGTAGATGAGGACGAAATAACAATGGAGACTACTTTCGTTGATGACTTAGGTGCTGACTCCCTTGATATCTTCCAAATCATCATGGGTATAGAAGAGGAATTCGACATTGAAATTGCCAATGAAGAAGCTGAGAACATAATAACTGTAAGTGATGCGGTAGAGCAAATCAAAAACGCACTGAATCAATAGATACTAATAGCAATTATATTAAGCCCTTGGATAAGGGCTTAAGCTCTTATAAAGGGTATAAGCGCTTATAGAAGCAATGAGCTTTTATAAAGAGCATAAACTTTAACGGAGAGCATAAGCTCTTATAAAGAGTATAAGCTCATTTAAGGAGCATAAGTCCTTCCAATGGACGTATGCCCTTATCCAGGCTTTGCCTTTTAAAGGGCTATTTTAAAATGTATAAAAGAAATACAAGGAAATGGAGGACAAGAATGAATCGATCGGAAGAACTGATATTAGAAAAGCTAAGAAAATTCGAAGATGCAATAGACTACCGCTTCAGAGATCGTATGATATTAAAACGAGCACTTACCCATAGCTCCTATGCCAATGAAAAAAGAGTCAGCAAGTTAGAAAATAACGAAAGGCTGGAGTTTCTTGGTGATGCGGTATTGGAATTGATAACCAGTGAATTTCTATATGAGAATAATCCTAAAATGCCAGAGGGAGAACTTACAAAGTTAAGAGCCAGACTGGTATGTGAACAGACCCTTGCTAATTGTGCCATAGACATGAAGGTAGGGAGTTACCTGCTCTTGGGAAAAGGGGAAGCTGCCACTGGTGGAAGGGAGAGATTTTCCATTTTATCCGATACAGTGGAGGCAATGATAGGTGCAATTTATATTGATGGTGGTTTTACTAATGCAAAAGAGTTTATTTTGCGCTTCATTTTATCTGATATAGAAAATAAGAAGCTCTTTTTCGATAGCAAGACTATCTTACAGGAAATTGTCCAAAGTGAATACAAAGAACAGTTATCCTATGAGCTAATTAAAGAAGAAGGACCGGATCATAATAAGCAATTCACAGTAGTTGCACTAGTCAAGGATATGGAACTGGGTTCCGGCGTGGGCAGGACGAAGAAGGCAGCTGAACAGGAAGCCGCCTACGCATCCATCTTAAAGATTAATCGGAAAAAGAATCTCATTCCCCAGAATAGCAAAAATTAAAGGTCGGGAGAAACTATGTATCTTAAAAGTATTGAAGTCTATGGATTTAAATCCTTTGCCAATAAAATTATCTTTGAGTTTCATGATGGTATTACGGGAATTGTCGGCCCCAACGGCAGCGG
>DJJW01000082.1:0-59435 GCA_002434335.1 Lachnoclostridium sp. UBA6558
GCCAGTGGTGACATAGAATTTAATGAAGTATCCGGAGCGAATTTAACAATCTCCTCTGCCAGTGGTGACATAGAATTTAATGAAGTATCTGGAGAGAATTTAACAATCTCTTCTGCCAGTGGAAACTTAAACTTTAAGAAAGCAGAAGGAAATCGGAAATTATCAACCAGCAGCGGTGATATCAAGGTATACGGAGGCAGTGGTAAAACAGAGATATCAAGTATTTCAGGCAGTATCTATGTTCAAAATTCCATAGGGGATTTTGACGCAGGCACTTCCAGCGGAGATATTAAGGTAGAAGGTACGATTGGCAGAAAAGATCTTCATTCTACCTCAGGAGAGATAAAGCTTGAGAATAGCGAAGGATATATTAAAGCATATACCTCCAGTGGTGATATCCGTATCAGCAACACAAGTGGAGCCGGAGATTTTCACTCTACCTCAGGACAGATAGAGGTTGAATTTAGTAAGGAAATTACTTCGATTACAGACGATATCAATGCAGAGTCCTCCAGTGGAGATGTAATAATGCGTATTCCGGCTTCCTTGGCTTTTGAATTTAGTGCCAGTACCGGCAGTGGTGACATCAGCTTTTTTAATGATTTGGTAAGCTATAGCAAGAATAACAAGAAAGCGACAGCCACAGTGGGAACAGCTCCGCTAATTCGGTTAACAGTAGAAACCACCAGTGGTGAGATTAAAATTAAAAGCAAATAATAAAAAGAGTTGCTGTTGCATTATGAAACAATGAACTGCAAGAGCCTCTTGACTTTCCTACAGACTGAAAGACACATTACCAATTTTGTGCGCTGAATCGTTCAATTCGTTTTTAGAGACACAGAATCGGCAATATGTCTTTCAGGCAATATATTACAGGAAATTCAAGGGGCTTCTTGCAGCTTTACTTTGTTTTGCAGCAGCTCTTTTATTTATGTAAGCAAAGGTTTATCAGAAAAGGCAATATTCTTTATGATAAACCGACCCTATGGAGGTTTGGCGAGTATGAAACGATGAAAGTAAGTAAAAATTATGGTAAATCTTCAGTGGCAGTGATTCCTAAAAGTAGCCTTTTATAAGGAATGTCTCCTATATTAACTGGAAAATATATTTTATTGGGACAAATATATAAAAATTATCAATTAGAAAAATAATGCTTGCCTAAATTAGGTTAGTTATGATAATCTTGTAATATATTAAATGAAAATGAATATCAGTTGCAATTAATAAATATAATATATGATAGATAGAGACAAATTTGCTTCTGTTATAAAGTGAATTCTGATTTATAACGAAATCACTTTACCTACCGAATGCAAAAGGAAATGAGAGGTGATTTTATGAGCGTTGTTATAGTAGGAGGACATGACCGCATGGTCTGTACTTACAAAGAAATATGCAAGCAGCATAATTTTAAGGCCAAGGTATTTACCCAGATGCCGGCAAATTTCAGGACACAGGTGGGAAGTCCTGATTTATTGATACTGTTTACCAATACTGTATCTCATAAGATGGTAGTATCAGCATTAAAGGCAGTAGAAAAAGACTCCACTATTGTGGAGAGAAGCCACAGCAGCAGTGCATGTGCCTTAAAGGACATATTATGCGAATACTGCAATAAATGCACTAAATAAAAAAATGGAGGATTAAGTATGAGTAAGATTAATATCGTTTATTGGAGCAGTACAGGAAATACAAAAGCAATGGCTGAAAAGCTTGGTGAAGGCGTTACAGCAGGCGGTAAAGAAGCGCAGGTTACCGAAGTATATCAGGTAAAGGCAGCAAGTCTGAAAGATGAAGCAGTATATGCACTTGGCTGCCCCTCTATGGGAGCAGAAGTACTGGAAGAAGATACCATGGAGCCTTTTGTTGCAGAACTGGAACAGTATGTATCCGGTAAAAAGATTGCGCTGTTTGGTTCTTATGGCTGGGGTAATTGCGAGTGGATGCGTGATTGGGAGGAGCGTTTAAAGAACGCTGGTGCTGAAATTGTCGGAGGCGAAGGAATTACTTGCTTAAACGAGCCCGATGATGATACCCTTAACGCATTGTTTGATTTAGGAAAGAAACTGGCGGAAATCTAATAAATTAAGTTGTGAGCCTATCAGCCTGGTTATACTTCAGGTAAGATAGGCTTATTTTTTTACCAGTTGGTTTAATTTTTTACCAGTTGACTGCCCTTGTGCTTCCAACCGGAACATGGTAACATAGATAGAAGAACTTCTGTTTGCCTAAAACTAAAAACTAAATCATGAGTTTAAGAACACTACAGGGTAAGAGGACTCTAAATTTTTACCATAAATATTAGTATGAAAAGTGACCCAATAGTTTTATTCATTGAAAATGGTAAAAGAGAATAAGTATCCTGCTTCATACCAATAGAAGAATGAAATTTCCACGCTCATTTGTGGTGATAGTTCTAAATCTGTAGTGATAAGGATTACATTAATGAGTGATTGAAATAAAACACACATAAATAAAATAAATCATAAATCTTCGTGTCAATGGTGCATGATTTGCAATTTATAAGAAAGGAAGGTTTCAATATGAGTGAAGATAGTAAGAAACAAGCACTAAAACAATTCACCTTTGGGGATAAGACCTATGGCTATTACAATATCAACAGCTTAAAAGAAAAAGGTTATCAGATAGATAAACTGCCCATAACCATTAAAATTCTGCTGGAAGGGGCAATCAGGCAGTTGGATCATAACCGTATAAAAGAGGAGCACATTCACAGCCTTGCAGGATGGCAGAAGAATACAGAAGAGAAACTGGAAGTCCCTTTTATGCCTTCCAGGGTATTATTACAGGATTTTACCGGAGTTCCTGCTATGGTGGATCTTGCTTCTATGGGACAGGCAGTAGGAGGAGCACTTAATCCGGGCGTTAAGGTTGACCTGGTAGTAGATCATTCCGTTCAGGTGGATTCCTATGGTAAGGATTCCGCTCTTTCAGAAAATATAGAATTAGAATATGAACGAAACAAAGAAAGATATGAATTTCTAAAGTGGGCACAAAATACCTTTCAGAATTTCAGGGTAGTACCGCCCGGCATGGGAATTATCCATCAAGTGAACCTAGAATATCTTGCTTCTGTAGTAGAGGCCAGAGAAGAAGAGGGACTGACAATACTATATCCGGATACATTAGTGGGAACAGATTCCCATACAACCATGATTAATGGTCTTGGCGTCCTTGGCTGGGGAGTAGGAGGGATAGAGGCAGAGGCTAATATGTTAGGAGAGCCCTCCTATATGACAATGCCTAATGTAATCGGAGTAAGACTTACGGGAGCCCTAAAGGAAGGAGCAACAGCCACAGACCTGGCACTTTCTGTAACAGCTTTGCTCAGAAGTATCGGGGTTGTAGGCCAGTTTGTAGAATTCTTCGGTGAAGGGCTTAAGAGTCTGACCCTTGCAGACAGGGCAACGGTTGCCAATATGGCACCTGAGTATGGAGCAACCTGCGGCTATTTTCCCTTTGATGAAGAAAGCTATAACTACCTGCTGCTAACCGGGCGAAAGCAGGAAGAGGCTGATAGGGTAAGGGAATACTTCAAAATAAATGGACTGATGTTGGAAGAGGGAGTAAAACCGGAATACACGAAAGAAATTACGCTGGATCTAAGTACGGTAACCGCTTCCCTGGCAGGACCCAAAAGACCTCAGGACCTTATGCCGCTTAATAAAGTGAAGGAATATTTTAAGAGCTGTCTGACAGAAGCACCAGGAAATAAAGGTTATGGTCTGTCAATAGAGGAACTGGATAAAAAAGTCAAATTATCTGTATTAAGGCCTGCATTGTCTGTGAAACAGGAGGAGAAGCTTACAAAGAAAGAGACAGTGGAGTTAAAAACCGGAGATATCGTTCTTGCAGCTATAACCTCCTGTACCAACACCTCTAATCCCTATGTAATGCTGGGAGCTGGTCTAATGGCAAAAAAAGCGGTAGAATTAGGACTTAAAGTACCTGCTTTTGTTAAGACTTCTCTGGCCCCTGGGTCTCTCATCGTAAGTGATTATCTGGATAAAGCATTACTGACGCCTTATTTAAAGGAGCTGGGATTTCATACAGTAGGATATGGATGTACCACCTGTATCGGAAATTCCGGTAAGCTGCTGCCGGAGATTGAGAAAGCCATATCAGAAGAAAATCTGCTTACAGCTTCGGTATTATCAGGAAACAGGAACTTTGAAGGCAGAATACATCCCCTGATCAAAGCAAATTTCCTTGCATCCCCAATGCTGGTTATAGCCTATGCGCTGGCCGGAACCATATTGATAGATTTTGAAAACGACCCAATTGGTGAGAATGCAGAGGGACAAAAAGTATATCTTAAGGATATTTGGCCTACTTCTACTGAAATTCAGTCCTTAATGGATAAATCGTTAAAGGGAGAGATGTTTCTTAAAAGGTATGAAAAGGTATGGCTTGGTAACGAGAAATGGGAAGAACTGAAAGCCAGGGGGAAAGCTACCTTTGATTTTAAAGAAGATTCTACCTATATTAGAAATCCGCCTTATTTTGATAACATGTCAGAGGAAAGAAACGAAATCAGCAATCTAAAGAAACTCAGTGTATTGGCTAAGTTTGGCGACTCTGTAACCACGGATCATATATCGCCCGCCGGTAATATCGGAAAGAACACGCCGGCAGGAAAATATCTTGCTGAACTTGGGGTAGAGGTGAAAGATTTTAACACCTATGGTTCAAGAAGAGGAAATCATGAAGTAATGATGAGAGGCACCTTTGCCAATATCAGAATCCGCAACCGACTGGCGGAAGGAAAAGAAGGCGGTTATACCAAGCATTTTACCAGCGGAGAGATAGTATCCATCTATGACGCTGCTATGAAATATAAAGCAGAAGGAAAAGCCCTTTTAATAATAGCAGGGAAGGATTATGGAATGGGTTCTTCCAGAGACTGGGCAGCGAAAGGTACTGCATTGTTGGGAGTAAAGGCAGTACTTGCTGAAAGCTATGAGAGAATCCACCGATCTAATCTAGTAATGATGGGCGTCCTGCCTTTTGAATTTTTACCGGGAGACACTGCAGAAAGCCTTGGTCTGACCGGAGAAGAGCAGTATACCTTTCTGATAGAAGAAAAAGAAGACAATCTGGTAACAGTAAATACAGAAAAGCTTTCCTTTAAGGTACGTTTAAGAATAGACTCAGCCGCTGAATGGGATTATTACCGCAATGGCGGAATACTACAAATGATAGCCAGACGAAAACTAGAAGGATAGGAATAAAGAAGATTCAACTTTAATGAATTGTTAATAAAAAGAAATAGAAATTAAATGATACGAATCAATTGTATAAGAAGAAAAAAGAAAAAGAATATAACAAAGAAAAGTAAGTAAAGGTGAAAACCTATTTTCGTACGTACGATTTCAGGTAAATTGAATAAACCGGAAAGAACGAATGCGCCTATGGAAAGGTATTAGTAGTCCTTTTCTCTGAAAATTTTATGCTATAATATAAAGCAGATTGTTTGAGCAAAGCGAGTTATCTGCTTTATAATATGTCAAGCATAAAATATTCAGAGAATTAGGACTNNCTTGGAATTGAAGCATGAGTTTTTTCCGGTTTATTCAATTTACCGTCCCCCCTACAAATAAAGAAACTGAAATTCATCTGTTTAACCATACAGAATAAATTTCAGTTTCCTTGTTATAAAACTATTTCGTACTATACTGAGAATACTTTTTCGGTGAAATCCCTACAGCCTTGGTAAAAGCCTTCAAAAAATTACTATAATCATGAAAACCGCTGTATTCACAAACTTCGTTAACGGTCTTACCTTCAGCCAGTAGAGCTTTCGCTATCGTGATCCTTCTGGCAGTAATATATTTGTTAATAGTAGTTCCGGTAGCCGCCTTAAAGATCCGGCAGATATAAGACTCACTTAAAAAGAACTGCTTCGCCAGGTGTTCGATTGTAATGGGTTCGTTAATGTTTTGATTTATGTATTCAAGAATCTGATCCACCTGTCTGCTGTAACGGAAACTTTCATCCTCGGTTTCAAGGCGGCAATGAGCATAAAAAGCCTTATTAACAAATAAAAGCAGTTCCGTAAAGGCAGTCCGCTCCAATATATCTGTACCAAAACCTGCCGGACTGGTAATTTTGTAGATATAATACAGGAATCGCTGCTGCTGTTCTTTGTCCAAGGGAATTCTGTGGGAAAAACCGGAGTCCCTGTAAGAAAAGCAGTAATTCAAATCTGTTGCCGGAGTGGAAAGAGATTTGATAAAATCCGGATGAATGGATAAAACAATACGTTCATGAACCATACTGTCTATCTGGGACAGATAATGGCTTTCGTAGCTATTGATCAGAAAAACATCTCCGGGCTGAATATTGTAAAAACGGTTATCAATCAGAAACTGCCTGCCGCCAGATATGGAATAATATATTTCATAACAGTCATGGATGTGCATATTCATAGGCTTTTCCTCATGATATAGATGAGCAACGGCAAAGTATTTCTGATTAATGCAAAAATCAATGGCTTCCTTACAGGAGGTATATTCCTTCATGACAGAACCTTCCTTTCATAAGAATTAACAAAATAATGAGTCATTTCGAATAACAGAATCAATTAAATTCAATACTTTATCATTATTATAGCAGTACTGTTCAAAATAAGCAAGTTTTAGAATAGTAAATGACAAGAATCAGAAATATCAGTATGTTATACTCTTATATAAGCTGAATAAAGTTTTTAACGCAGAATGCAATATATTCCAGAACTAATATACCTGCAAGCGGGAAATGCTGTAATTCAACTTTATAATATATAGGCAGCAAATTGTAATAATAATACTTAATCGTAAGATGCATATCTGAAATAGACAACATGTGCCTGTACTTACAATTATAACAGGTAACCAGAGGATAACAATTATACCCGAATAGAAAGGATGATATTATGGAACTTAGAACAGCAGCATCACCCAAAGACGTGAAACACTACACAACAGAAAGATTAAGAGAAGAGTTTTTAGTAGAAAANNAATTTATTTAAAGCAGGTGAAATTACCAGCGTATACAGCCATATTGACAGAATTATTTTCGGAGCTGTTGTACCGGTTATGCCTCTGACTTTAACTCCCGGTGAAGAAATCAGAGCAGAGTATTTCTTACAGCGCCGTGAGATGGGTGTAATCAACGTAGGCGGAAAAGGAAAGATCTCCGTTGACGGTATAGAGTATAACTTAGAGAGCAGAGATGGAATCTATATCGGTATGGGAGCGAAAGAAGTGGTATTTAGCAGTGAAGACAAAGAAAATCCTGCTAAATTCTATTACAATAGTGCACCTGCACATAAGACATACCCTACTGTTCATATCAAGCCTGAGAACTGCATCTGCGTTGAACTTGGTACTTTGGAACAGTCCAATCACAGAGTTATTACAAAATATATCTTACCCGGTCAGGTAGAAAGCTGCCAGTTGGTAATGGGTCTTACCAGCTTAAAACCCGGCAGTGTATGGAATACCATGCCTTGCCATACANNTGCACTTGTATTCCATTACATGGGAAAGCCCACAGAGACAAGACATATTGTAGTGCGTAACGAGCAGGTTGTTATATCACCCAGCTGGTCCATACATTCGGGCTGCGGAACCAGAGCATATTCCTTTATCTGGGGTATGTTGGGAGAAAATCAGGATTTCGACGATATGGACGGCGTAGCCATGTCAACACTTAAATAACCAGTATATTATTAAATCAGCTTAAGCATTTTCGTGTAAAGAGTAGGAAACGAAATATACACTAATACTATAAATATAAGGATTAATTCAGCAGCAATAAACTATAAGGAGGATTTAAAATGAGTATATTAAATACATTTTCATTAGAGGGAAAAGTAGCCCTTATAACTGGTGCTTCTTACGGTATCGGCTTTTCTATTGCGAAAAGCTATGCAGAAGCAGGAGCTACTATCTGCTTTAACGATTTGAAACAGGAATTTGTAGACAAGGGACTTGAGGCATACAAAGAAGCAGGAATTGAAGCACATGGTTACGTGTGTGATGTTACCAACGAAGCTCAGGTAAATGAAATGGTAGCAAAAATCGAAGCTGAAGTAGGTGTTATCGATGTACTTGTTAACAATGCGGGTATCATCAAGAGAATTCCAATGGTCGAGATGTCAGCCGAGGATTTCAGAGCAGTAATCGATGTTGATCTGAATGCACCTTTTATCGTATCCAAGGCAGTTATTCCCAGTATGATTAAGAAAGGCCACGGAAAGATTATCAATATCTGCTCTATGATGAGTGAATTAGGAAGAGAAACAGTTTCTGCTTATGCAGCTGCAAAAGGCGGACTTAAGATGTTAACCAAGAATATTGCTTCCGAATATGGTGAGTTTAACATTCAGTGTAACGGTATCGGACCTGGTTATATTGAGACACCTCAGACTGCACCACTTAGAGTAAAAGGAAATCCTTTTAATGATTTTATTATAGCAAAAACCCCAGCTGCAAGATGGGGAAGAACAGATGACTTAGCAGGTCCTGCAGTATTCCTTGCTTCTGATGCATCTGATTTCGTAAACGGACACATCCTGTATGTGGACGGTGGTATCTTAGCTTACATCGGCAAACAGCCAAGTTAATAGAATATACCCATAGAAAGGAGCTGCTGCTTTTGTGGCAGCTCTTTTCGCTATTCCAGTTTTAGAATACAATAACCGGAGGTTTAATATGCTTTTAACACTTAAAGTAGTTGATAAAGATGGAAATATCAGGGCAGTTACAGAAGGCGAAGGAGATATCAGTCTTGTTTACAGAGAGGAATACCAGGAAGGGGATCAGATAATCCTGACTTCCTCTGAGAAAAATATCTTTCTGAAAGTACAAGTGGATGATGCCTTAGGTTCTGCTTATGTATATATAACAAAGAATGAAATTGTCTATCAGGTTCCTGATACAGAAGGCAGACGTTCCCTTTCCCCTAAAACCTTTACCGGAAATATTCATCTTCTTTCTGCCAGAGCAGCAGCAAAGGATGAAATAAAAAACTATCGCAACCTGGCAGTAAACGTAATGGATCAGCATGGAGACACCGGCTGCTATCCTCATGCTTCTGCTAATGTTGAGACCAGAGGTGAAGCAGTATTTGCTGCCAAGAATGCCATAGATGGAGTGATAGAAAACCATTCCCATGGGGAGTGGCCATATTCCTCCTGGGGTATTAATATGAGAGATGATGCTGAATTTAAACTGGAATTTGGCAGAAGTGTACTAGCGGAGGAAATCCACCTATATACAAGAGCTGATTTTCCTCACGATAACTGGTGGCAGAGAGTAACTTTAACCTTTTCAGATGGCAGCAGCAAAGAATGGGAACTGGAGAAGAGTGATAAAGCTCATATACTGGTACTGGGAGGGAAGAAAATCCAATGGCTTTTACTCCATAAGCTTATCAAAGCAGACGATCCTTCACCTTTTCCTGCACTTACCCAGATTGAGGTATACGGAAGAGAAGCTTAACAGGACATTTTTTGCTTATAAAAGTATAAAAACTGCGCATATACAAGCAATAATAAAATATTAATAGAAAATGCTTTGAGTTCAGGTTAAAATAGAAGCTGACTGATTATAAACCGGAAAGAGGTATTTGTATGATTAAGGGATTTAAGATGAAACTGTATGAGGGACAGGAAGAGGAATACAAACGCCGCCATGATTTGCTATGGCCTGAAATGATTGATATGATACATGAACATGGTGGCAGTGATTACACGATATTTCTTGACCGTGAGACCAACACCTTATTTGGTGTGATTACCATAGAGGATGAGGAGCTTTGGAGTAAGGGAGCAGATACAGCAATCAACCGCAAATGGTGGGATTACATGGCTGATATAATGGAGACCAACCCTGATAACAGTCCTGTTGCTGTGGATTTGGTAAACCTCTTTCATCTGGATTAATAGACATAATTAAATATCAAACGCTACATTGAGCCTGGAGCTGCTGCATAGGAAATAAGAAGGATAGAGGTAATAAACTTTATCCGGATAATTTAATGTGCAGAGGTTCCAGGCTGTCGTTTTGCGTAAGGAAAACCTGCTTTTATGGGGGATTTTGAAGTGTAAAACTTATAGGTGATACAAAAAAAAGGTTCAAAAATATATAAAAGTATATTATAATACAATAGAGATATTAATATGGAAAAATATTACAAAGAATAAAAACAAAGACAGAATATACTTCTTAATTCGTTAATCTTAAGAAAACTTGAGATGCACACAAGAAATTATCGAATATTTCAGAAAGGAAAGCTATATTACGAAAGCTGTAAAAGGTAGTATAGCAGGGCAGCGCAAGATGAAAGGAATTATATTAGCAGGCGGCTCAGGAACCAGATTATATCCGGTAACAAAGGCAGTGTCCAAACAGATACTTCCTATCTATGACAAACCTATGATTTATTATCCACTGTCAGTTTTGATGCTGGCGGGTATCAGAGAGGTGCTTATCATCTCTACTCCCAGAGATCTGCCGGTTTTTGAAGAACTGTTAGGCGATGGTTCTGAGCTTGGAATGAAATTTGCCTATGCTGTTCAAGAGGAGCCCAGAGGGTTGGCAGAAGCATTTATTATCGGTGAAGAATTTATTGGAGAGGACAATGTAGCTCTTATTCTGGGAGATAATATTTTCTATGGAAGAAGTTTTACAGGTACCCTTAAGAGAGCGGTTGAACGTAAAGAAGGCGCAACAATCTTCGGCTATTATGTAAGAGATCCGAAAGCTTATGGTGTAGTGGAATTCAATGAACTGGGACAGGCTGTATCAATCGAAGAAAAACCTGAGAACCCTAAGTCAAATTATGCGGTTCCCGGTCTATATTTCTATGATAATGAGGTTGTACAGATTGCAAAGACAATTAAACCTTCTGCCAGAGGTGAGCTAGAAATCACAACAGTAAACAATGTATATCTGGAAAGAGGAAAGCTGCAGGTTGAGACCATGGGCAGAGGTATGGCATGGCTTGATACCGGAGGACATGATTCTCTTCTGGAGGCTTCAAACTTTGTTGCTTCCATTCAGAAAAGGCAGGGGCTCTATATATCATGTATTGAAGAAATTGCCTATAAGAACGGATTTATCAGCAAGGAACAGCTGATTAAGCTGGCAGGTCCACTTCTTAAGACCGAATATGGCAAATATCTGATAGATGTGTCAAACGGGTTATAACAAGCAGCGGGAGGAATAGGAAAGATAATGGGACAGTTTCAATTTACACCCTTAAGTATAGAAGGTCTGTTCGTAATAGAACCAAAGTGTTTCGGAGATAACAGAGGTTATTTTCTTGAGACCTATAATTACGAGGATTTTTGCAAAGCAGGAATAACAGAAGTCTTTGTACAGGACAATCAGTCCCTGTCGTGTAAAGGAGTTCTTAGAGGACTTCATTACCAGAAGAATTATCCTCAGGGCAAGCTGGTAAGAGTTATTAAAGGGGAAGTCTTTGATGTTGCGGTGGACATTAGAAAGGATTCCAAGACTTTTGGCCAGTGGCACGGAGAAATCTTAAGCGCTGAGAACAAAAAGCAGTTTTTCGTACCGGGCGGCTTTGCACATGGTTTTCTTGTTTTATCAGAAGAAGCAGAATTTGTTTATAAATGTACGGATTTCTACCATCCGGAGGACCAGGAGGGTATCATGTATAATGATCCGGACATTGGCATAGAGTGGCCTGTTGAAGCAGAAATGGAAATAATCCTGTCAGAAAAAGATAAGATTAACGGCGGACTTAAAAGCATATTGTAAAATAAGAAAGCAATCGTAAGAAGTATGCTGTCTGTTAAGAATTCAAACAGATTAGCTAGAAGGAAAGGTTAAGGATATATGGAACGCAGAATACTGATAACCGGTGCTAACGGACAGCTGGGACGTGCTGTAAATCAGCTTTTAAAAGACAGGGAAGAATATTCACTGATTAATACCAGCTTATCTGAATCATCGGCATACTGCCCGATTAAATTAGATATAACCAATCCCATGGGAGTCATGAATCTGATACAGGACGTAAGACCTCAGGTAATTATTAACTGTGCAGCGCATACACAGGTGGATTTATGTGAAAGTGATCAGGAGAGAGCCTATGCTATTAATGCCCTTGGCCCGAAGCATCTGGCAGAAGCCGCTCAGGCAGTGGAAGCAAGACTGATACATATCTCTACAGATTATGTATTTAACGGTGAGAAAGAAGAACCTTATATTGAAGAAGATACTACAGAACCTAAGAGTGTCTATGGTGCAACCAAGCTTGCCGGTGAAGAATTTGTTAGGAGTATCTGTGAGAATCATCAGATTGTTCGTACAGCCTGGTTATACGGAGAAGGAAAGAATTTTATCAGAACAATGCTTCGTCTGGCAAAGGAAGGTAAAGATATCAGAGTTGTCAGTGATCAGGTGGGATCACCTACCAGTGCCCTTGAACTGGCAAGAGCCCTGATCTTTCTGATGGACAGAGATGAGCTTGGAATATTCCATGCAGCCTGCGCTGGGGTTACCAACTGGTATGAGTTTGCCCTGGAAATATTTAATATGGCAGATATCAAAGTTAATGTGGAGCCAATTACGACAGAAGATTACCGGACAGCAGCTAAAAGACCCGCATTTTCCGTACTTGAAACAAAGCGGCTGAAAGAAATGGGCTATTTTATGAAGCACTGGAAATCTGCACTGAAAGAATATATGGAAACGCCATCCTAGAATTTTACAGGATATTGAAGGTGAAATTTTTACCTGAGCGTAAAGGTGCGAATACAGGCAGTATGAAAGCAAAAAGCTGTTTTTGGTATTCTGATTTACAGGCCTGTGACAAAGTAGTCTTTTCGTTTTCAACATCCTGATTTGCATGTGTGCCGAGGCATACAGAGAGGAGATAATATGAGAACTTATCTGGTTACCGGGGGAGCGGGGTTTATAGGCTCCAATTACATACACTATATGTTTGAGACTTACGGAGAAGATATACATATAATTAATCTGGATGACTTGACTTATGCCGGAAATCTTGAGAATTTAAAAGCCATTGAGAAGTATCCTAATTATACCTTTATCAAAAAGGATATCAGAAATAAAGAAGCTGTACTTGAAATATTTCAGAAATATGAAATTGACAGAGTAGTACATTTTGCTGCTGAAAGCCATGTTGACAGAAGTATCCGTAACCCGGAGGTCTTTGTAAGTACCAATGTAATGGGAACCCTTAACCTGTTAACAGCTGCAAAAAGTACCTGGGAGACAGAAGAAGGATACAAAGAGGATAAGAAATATCTGCAGGTATCCACAGATGAAGTATACGGTTCCCTGGAAGAAGGGGATACCTATTTCTATGAATCAACGCCTTTGGATCCCCATAGTCCTTATTCTGCCAGCAAAGCTTCTGCTGATATGCTGGTGAAAGCATATATGGATACTTTCGGTTTTCCGGCAAATATTACAAGGTGCAGTAATAACTACGGACCTTATCAATTTCCGGAGAAGTTGATTCCTCTAATGATCAATAACTGCCTGAAAGGGGAAAAGCTTCCTGTATACGGTGATGGAAAGAATGTAAGAGACTGGTTGTATGTAAGAGATCATGCCAAAGCCATCGATCTGGTTATGGNNAGGAAAACTCCATGAGGTCTATAATGTCGGTGGTCATAACGAGAAGCAGAACTTAGAAATTATTGCACTGATACTTGACACCCTGCAGGAACTGCTGCCGGAAGGTGATGCAAGAAAAGCTCATATAAATGAAGAACTTATTAAATATGTTACAGACAGAAAAGGCCATGACAGACGGTATGCGATTGCACCGGATAAAATCAGGGATGAGATCGGCTGGGAACCGGAGACAGCCTTTAAGGACGGTATACGCCTTACAATACAGTGGTATCTTGAAAACAGCCAGTGGATGGACAGGGTAACAAGCGGGGAATATCAGGGATATTACCAGGAAATGTACCAATAATTTCCTGCTGATGTCAACTTTAAGGCAAAAACATTACAGAATTATTACAAAATAGTAGAGAAAAGCTTGCAATCCTAATTTTGGTATGATATAATTGTTACATAATTATTAATTGATTATTATAGGACATTAACATTTGACAAAAAAACCTGTAATAATTGTAAGAAAAAATTATGTGGCTGATGCCAATAACAAGGAGCCTTTATGAAATTCAGAAAGTTACTATTGTGTATGTTAGCTGGAATATTTTTAGCAGGTTTCGCTAAGATATACACATATGCAGCAGAAGAAGATCAAAATATTGCAACTACAGCAGACACTACAAAAGAAACAGCAGAAGTACCCAGTACAGAAGCTGACACTGATAAAACAGCGGTAACAGAGAATACGGTAACAGAAGATTCCAAGCAGGAAGACACTGTTAAGGATACAGCTACAGAAGCTGCAGATGCTGCTGCAGTAACAGAAGATAAAGAAGCGCAGACAGATAAAACAGCTGAAACAGAGAAGAAAACTACTAAGACCACTGAGAAAGCAGCAGTTAAAAAATCAACAACAAAAGCTGCCAAAAAGACTACTGCAAAGACTACAACAAAAGTGGCAGCAAAGAAAACTGCAGAGAAGAAAGTAACTGTTAATTACAGCAAAGCAGATTTAAGATTACTTTCTGCATTGATTTACTGTGAAGCAGGCGGCGAGGGCTATAACGGAAAACTTGCAGTTGGTATCGTAGTAATGAACAGAGTAAGAGCTTCAGCTTTTCCTGATTCAGTGAAATCTGTAATATATCAGAAATATCAGTTTGGACCGGTAAGAAACGGTGCCTTAAACAAAGCGTTATCTGAATATGATGCAGGTAAATTTACCTCTTCAAGAGAGAAGGAATGCGTTAAGGCTGCAAAAGAAGCTTTAAGCGGTGTTAAGAGTATCACAGTAAGCGGTAAATCAAAGAATTTCGGAAGTTATTTATTTTTCAGCGGAAGATTAAGCGGTTCTACCTATAAGCTGGGAAATCATCAGTTTAAATAAAATTTAAATATAAGCTGTTATAATTGTCTTTGTAAAGGACATTTATAGCAGCTTTTTTGATATCAGGGATATATAATAACTACTTACGGCAAATACATGAAGGATAATTTGTCACAGGGAATAGAAAGCGATAAATTGACAGGTGAAAGAGTGAATGTTATACTTAACCGCATAAGTTAAGATTCGGGGAGGATATGAATGTCAGAGAAGCGGATTACCATGAAAGATATAGCAGCAGCTGCTGGAGTTTCCACTGCGACGGTTTCTTATGTGCTGAATTATTCAGAAAAAGAGAGAATCAGCCATGAAACGAGAATGCGTATTTTTGAAGCGGCCAATAAGTTGAAGTATGTTCCTAACATGACTGCGAAATCTCTGGCAAGTCAAAGAAGTTATTTGGTGGGAATTATAATTAATCTGGGAGGGCAGGATAAGAAGAGTAAGATCTATCAATATTACGACCTTGCCAGAGAAATACAACGAAGCCTGTATCCAAAGGGGTATGATGTTGTATTAATATCTACCCAAGAAATGGAAAAAGACTTTACTATAGGGCAGAAACGTTCACTGGATGCGGTATTTATTATGGATATGGAAGAAGAAAGTATGAAGGCAATTGCCTCACACTACTATGTACCTGCTATTTTTATAGAAGGATATATTGAGGACCCCATTTTCTGTAAGATCCTGACTTGTTATGAGAGTGTATTAAAACAGGCGGAAGAGCAGCTGGGCAGCAGCTTTTATGTTGTTATGGAGGATCATGCCAATAAAAATGTATTACAGACCATAGCAAAAAAAATACCAAGGGAAAATATCTTTGTAAATCATAATGATGCAAGTCTCATTCAGTTTCTGAAGGAACATCATAACCAAAAGGGGCTTATAATCGGAGAAATACTTGGTATGCAGGTAGAAAACTATGTCGATAATCGTAATATCTCAGTGGTAGTCAATTCGGATAAAGACATTATGCTGTTACCGGACACAAAGACCATCGTAATCAGTAACAAAGAGAAAGCCCAAAAAGCAGTGGAAATAATGGACCGGATGCTGCGTCTTGATAATCCTGATGAGGTGGAGCGGATAACTTACATAAGACCTTTGTAAGGTAAAAGTGTTTATAAGAGAAGAAATCGTGATTTTGAACAAAATACGGTTTCTTCTTTTTTTATGGTTAAAATACTTTAAGTACTTAACAAAAAACAGATAAGTAAGAAAGCCATGAAAAATATTAATCTGCAAAAACAGTACTTTACTTAACAAATATATGTTAAGTGAGTTAAGTGAAAATAATACAAAAATATATTTGTATAATTCGTTGAAAATATATAAATTGCACAAATACAATTGACTCATTAAGTGGTGGAGTCTATAATTACAGTAGGTTAAGCGCATAAGTAATTTATTGTGAATGGCATAAATTTATGCAAAATCAGTACGAATAATCAAGATTATATATTCTGAAAAGCAGAAAAAGCAACTGACATAAGAGGAATTTTGGGGAAGCAGGTGTGATGTGAAAAAATATAAAGCGTTAAGTCTCTCAGCATTGATATGGGGCAGCGGTCAATTTCTGATATGCAGGCAAAAAATAAAAGGACTGTTTTTTTTAATAATGCAGCTGCTGTTTATAGGAATTGAATTGTTTAGCGGCTATTGGATTCAATATACAGGCGGTCTCATTTCAGATTTTTCAATAAGGCTTCATGGAGGTTTTTTTACCAAAGGAATCTGGGGACTTATTACCTTGGGAGTAAAAACCGGAGGGAAATACGGTGATCACTCTACGATGTTATTAATAAGGGGAGTCATTGCTCTGTTTGTAATTATATTATTTCTGATGCTCTATATCTGGAATTTAAAGGATGCTTATTCCTCCGGTCTGCAAATAGACAGAAGTGGTACATATACAGATACAAAAGAGGATTTAAAAAGATTTTACAGCAGAAATTTTGCTTATATTGTATTAATACCCATTGGTATAGCATTTTTATTTATTGTAGTAATGCCTATTGTATTTTCTGTATTGACAGCCTTTTTAAATTACAACAGAGATCACCTGCCACCAGGAAAACTGCTGGATTGGGTGGGTTTAGCCAACTTTAAAAAGTTGTTTACAGTACCAATCTGGTCACATACCTTTTTTAAAGTGTTAGTCTGGACGATACTTTGGACCTTTATCGGAACAATGACTACCTATTTCTTTGGAATGCTCCAGGCACTGATTCTTAATCATCCAGCCGTACGCTGTAAGAATATCTTTCGGACGATCCTCATTTTACCCTGGGCGATTCCGCAAATGGTATCCCTGCTGGTTTTTAGAAACCTTTTAAACGGACAGTTTGGACCTGTAAATCAGGCATTGTTAAAGTTGGGATTAATTTCAGAGAATATTCCCTTCTTATCCGATCCGTTCATTGCAAAGCTTTCCGTAATCCTTGTAAACCTGTGGTTGGGTTTTCCTATCTTTATGGTTATGATGCTTGGCGTATTCGCAAATCTGGATCAGAGTCTCTTTGAATCGGCAGCCATAGATGGGGCTAGTAAGTACCAAAGCTTTCTAAAGATTACTCTGCCCCTTGTATTCCAGGCAACTGCAGCGAATCTGATAATGAGCATGGCTGGGAATTTTAATGCCTTTGGAGCGATTTATTTCCTGACCCAGGGTGGTCCCAACAACCCGGATATGCAATTTGCAGGCAGCACAGATATATTGATTTCCTGGATATATAAACTGACGCTGAACCAACAGATGTATGATATTGCGGCAGTTATGAGTGTGCTGCTCTTTCTCTTCGTAGGTGCTGTTTCTTTCTGGAATTTCAGGAGAACCGTATCCTTTAAAGAGCTATAGGAAGGAATGGTTGAAAGAAAATATAAAATATTGAAAGGATGCCACGGAAGATTCTTTCAACCTTTTTATTTGTGGCAGTACCGCAAGCCAGCTTGCGGTATGCAAGGGGTATAAGAATGAAGAAAAAGCTTACTGTATTTTTATTGCATGCCGAACTTATCCTGATGTCTTTCATCGTCTTGATTCCGGTTATGTGGATTATCCTGTCCTCCTTTCAAAAAGGCAGCGGACCGCCGGTTGCAATAAAACTGAAGGAAATGACACTTGCCAACTATAACCGGCTGTTTTCAGAAACCAGCTATATTTTATGGTTCTTTAATACCTTTAAAATTGCATTAGCCAATATGGTATTATCCGTACTATTGATTATGATAACTGCCTGGATAATGTCCAGGTTCCTGTTCAGAGGCCGAAAGGCAGGGTTAATGGCAATTATGATCTTATCCATGTTTCCTACCTTTTTGTCCATGACGGCGATATACACTTTGTTTCTCACTTTGGGATTGGTGGGCAAATCCATCTCCCTGATTATTGTATACGCAGTGGGAGCGATTCCGTACAATACCTGGCTGGTAAAAGGATACCTGGATGGTGTGCCGAAGGCTATTGATGAGGCGGCTTATATGGATGGCTGCACCAGATTTCAAACCTTTCGAAAGGTTATCCTTCCCATGTCAAAACCAATCATTACCTATTGCGCCGTATCACAGTTTATGCTGCCATGGATGGATTATATCCTGCCAAATATTCTGTTGTCGGGGGATAGGAGCAGGACATTGGCAGTAGGACTCTTTGTGCTGATAAACGGAAAAGAGAGCATCAACTTTACGGTATTTGCCTCAGGTGCAGTATTAATAGCAGTCCCTATTACGATAATATTTATAATCTTTCAGAAATATCTGGTACAAGGGGTTTCAGCGGGAGCAGACAAAGGCTGATATTCTGAAAGTTCTATAAAGAGCAAAAACCAAGAGAAGCAGATTTTGTGCCGCCTTTGGCGGGAGAATGGAGGAAATTATGAAATTGAGAAAAACTCTTAGCGTTTTACTGGCAGCAGTAATGATTACGGGAGTACTAGGTGGCTGCAGCAGGAACATTCCAACGGAACAAGAAGTAAATAAGACGGAAAATCAGGCAGAACCGGAGGATACGGAAGCCCCCAAAGTGGAGGAAAGCAAAGAAATCACACCGGAAGCAGGCGCAAAGCTGAGCTTTTGGACTTTGTCCGGTTACCTGGAGTATGGTAAAGCTGTAGCTGAATTATTTGAGCAAAAATATGGTGTAACGGTTGAGGTTCAGGAGAATGGTTTGGATGCCGTTAATAAAATGATGTTAGACGGACCTTCCGGTAATGGTGCGGATATCTTCATGGCTGCCCATGATTCCTTTGCAACGGCTAAAGATGCAGGAATTTTGGCAGAACTCAGTGAAACATCATCCGCTGTCATAAAGGATAAAATAAATGAAACTGCTGTTAAAACAGTAACCTCAGAAGGTAAAATCTATGGTATCCCGGTTTCAATCGAAACCTATGCCTTACTCTATAATAAAACGCTGGTAACCGGTGAACCTGCTTCCACCTTTGAACAGATTAAAGAAGAAGCTTTAGCTTATAATAATGCAGGAGAGAATAAATTCTGGTACCTGACAGTTCCCACAGACGGTTATCCGGCATTTCCTTTCCTTAGTCTTTATGGTTTCCAGCTCTTTGGAGCTGATGGTATGGAGGGAGATAATCCGGGATTTGATACGCCTGAATTCCTCAAGGGGTTGGAAACAATCGCATCTTTAAAAGAGATTATTCCTATTAAAGCAGATGACTTGAAGATGGAAACCATGTCATTGTTAGAGCAGAATTTCAAAGACGGAAAAACGGCATATTATCCTATCGGACCCTGGCTGATTAAGTCCTTAAAGGAAGAAAATATAGATTTTGGAGTAACAGTACTACCAACCTTAGACGGAAAACCCATGAGATCCTTCAGCGCAGTTCAAAATGCTTATGTATCAGCTTATACGAAATATCCCAAAGCAGCAGAATTATTTGCAACCTTTTTGACCAGTGACGAAGCGGCAGCACTTTTATACAGTAAATCCTATAAAATAACTGCGAACAAAGATATAACAAAAGTAGAAGGCTTAAAGGATGATGAACAGTTAAGAGTATTTTGTGAAGAATTCACCAAATCTGTTCCCATGCCAAGTACCAAGCGGATATCTTATTACTGGACGATTGCCCAAAGCGTATTAAGTGCCGTATTTGACGGAACGCTGACGCCGGAGGAGGGAGCTCAAAAGGCACAGAAGGACTTCGATGCCCTGGTTGCCAGCGAATAAGCAGAATAGAAAGAATCTGGTTACAATAAAAGTAAACAAACAATAAAAGTAAACAAGAAATAAAAGTAATCAAATAATAAGAAAAGAATTTCAACTTATACAAGAATAGAAATGAAAAGTGAGGAAAGTGCTATGTTATTTTCAGCCCTTATACATGACCCTAAGAGTGCACTGTCCTATGCCTATGATGAAAATACTTTACATCTCAGGCTGAAAACAGCCAGGGGAGAAGTGAAAGAAGCAGAAGTGCTGGCAGTAGATCCCTTTAACTGGATACCCCGAGGGGATGGTACACCTATATATGACTTTGATAAAAGCTCGGTGAAACATATTATCATGGTAAAAGAACAGGTGACGGCAAACCACGACTGCTGGTTTGCCGAAATACCGGACATTAACTGGAAAAGAACGAAATACTGCTTTGTAATCAGCAATGATACAGAGAAATACCTGATAGGAAGCCGTAACCGGATACCCTATTCAGAAGAAGACGGTGTGCTGTACAACTTAAGTAACTATTATAATTATCCATATATTAATGAGGAAGACTTATACAAAGCACCGGAGTGGGTGACGGAAACCGTATGGTACCAGATATTCCCCGAGCGGTTCTGTAACGGAACTCCCGGGGATGAAAGAGATGTCCTGCCCTGGGGGAGCGATGCCTTTGATGGTTATGACAAGAAGTTCGGTGGAAATCTGGCAGGAATAATTAAAAAGCTTGATTATATAAAGGAGTCCGGATTTAATGGTATTTATTTAAATCCCATCTTTGAATCCCCAAGCTCACATAAATACGATACAACAGACTATTATACAATAGATCCGGAATTCGGAGATAATGAAACCTTTGGACTATTGGTAAAAGAAGCCCATAAACGTGGTATAAAGATAATGCTGGACGCAGTATTTAACCATTGCGGCTTTAACCATCCATTCTGGCAGGACGTACTAAAGAACGGAAAAAATTCCAAGTACTATGACTGCTTTTATATCATTGATCCTGAAAAACCGTATTATACCGGAGAACTAAGAAATGGTCAGCCCCAGGATTGCCCCAAAGAAGAATTAAACTACCGGACCTTTGCCTATACCCAAACCATGCCCAAGTGGAATACCGGAAATCCCGTAGCACGGGAATATCTTCTTGATGTGGCAGAATATTGGATAAAAGAATACCACATAGACGGCTGGAGACTGGATGTATCAAACGAAATATCCCATGATTTCTGGAGGGCTTTCCGTAAAAAGGTAAAAACCATAGATCCGGAGGTATATATACTGGGAGAAAATTGGGATAATTCCTATCCATGGCTCCAAGGAGACCAGTTTGACGGCGTTATGAACTATGAATTTACCACTCCTGTCTGGAATTTCTTCGGAACGGAGGAAAAGGGCGGCATGAAGCTCCATGGCCAGGAATTCAAAGAAGCCATCAGCAGCCTCCTGACAGCTTATCCCAAACATGTAACCAATAACCTCTACAACCTTCTGGACAGTCACGACACCGAACGGATACTCCATGTAGTTCAGGGAAATCAGAACATAGCAAAACTGGCATACATATTCCTGCTTACTTACCCCGGAACCCCCTGCATCTACTATGGAAGTGAAATTGGAATGGGAGGCGGAGAGCACAGCAACAGGCAGTGTATGATCTGGGAGGAAGAACGTCAGAATAAAGAACTCTATACTCTGATCAAAACCCTGATTCACCTGAGAAAAGAAAAAGAAACCTTTCGTACGGAAAACTTCCAATGGATAGATGGTAACACCTCAGCAGACACAATAATCTATAAAAAAACAACGCCTGCAGAAACCCTCTATGTAGTGCTCCACAATGAGGGGACTTCTGAATTAGTAAGTCTGCCGGAAGAATTAACCGGATTAGTTTGTGTGGATCCTATAAGTGCAAGTGAGGTAATATTAAGTGAAAGTATGGAATTGTTACCATATGATTTTAGGTTATATACTGTGAAAGGTGAGTAGAATAATATATCTATAGGTATAATGGGGTTATGGAATAGTATTGGTGGATGACGGGAGGGTTTTGGCAAGGGGATGGCAAAATGCGCAAAGCAGAAAAAACTCATGCTTCAATTCCAAGGCATAAGATGTCCTAATTTCTAATGCCTTTCCATAGGCGCATTCGTTCTTTCTGCTTTGTGCATTTTGCCTGAACTATTTGGATAAAAAAGACGTTTTATAATTGAAGTATAGAAGCAATTAGTATGAAAGGCAATTAAAAATATTGTATAATTTTTGGGGTGAATTTGTATTTGTCTTGTTGGTGAAAATTCTCGTATGGAACCAGGGGCAGATGCCATAGAAATATGAATTGCTGAGTTTACTGCTTACCCAAAATAAAAAATATCCTTTGGAAGGCTGCAACTCAGGTTTTTAAAGAAAGAGTTATTATGAAAGTATTATTCATTTTCGTAACGGTGACTTGAATATTAATTCCCTGGTGACCTTAGCGGAGAATTTTCTTAGCTGACTGTTCTACGTATCAACAGAATACTGATTTAATAGAGAACACAGCGATTCAGTTGTATAAAAGAGAATCACTACCAGTGAATTTTTTCTTATATCACTGAAAATGTATGTACTTTACTACAGTCCAGTAACAATTTTTAAGAATCAGAAGATAAGTATCATGAGAATTCAATTTCAATAATAGCCAACGAGAAGCTTCAAGATACCAAGAAAAAGTCCATGATTCAATAAAAATTAAGCAGAAATAGAAAGCTAAACAGATGATTTTGAGCACTGTTTGGGAGTTTTGTATTGAGAGGTTCCTCATGACACTTAAGTGGCAGAAACTGCGTATAGGTAAAATTGTGCTACTGTCTGAGCGCAACAAACGAAATCCATTTATATAAAGTCGCAGCGAGTTTGGCACAATTTTACCTGTCCTGAGCAGTTGCTGGCACTTTAGTGGAATAAGGGTTCTCGAACAACAAAACGCACAAACAGTGCTCAAAATCATCGTCCGTCCCCAACCCGCCCTAATCTTAGCCAACCAAAATAAACTCAACGAAAAAATAAACATTTGACTAAAACCTCTCCCTATGCTAAAATACCTTTGTTGTAAGTTACTGGAACAAATTCAGAAAGGATAAGAATACTCTGTCAGAGAGTATTCCGTGTAAAAGAGAAATGAATAGAACATTCAATCACAGCCAATTGAATAATGACTTTTTATACGGAATGTTTATGACCGTCTGATAATTATTGCTTCCTGGGCTTAGCAGCTCTCACAATCAGTGCCGATGCTACAGGGCATTAGTATACCTTATTGCAGATAGGGATATTATAGTAATTGAATAACTTCAGCTATTGAACATTTTCCGGAGGGAAGATGTTTTTTTATTGCCCAAAATAATTGAAGTGCACATTAAGCTATGAGTCGAATTAAGTTTTTGCGTCTTCCCAATGTAAACAGTCATTTAATCTATTATAACCGGAAAAAACATCAACTTAAATAGCAGGATTTGAGAGGAGAATGTGTATGTTGGATATTAGAAATGTAACAATAACAAACCGAGAAGATAACAGATGTATTATCAAAGATTTTAGTTTTACCCTGAACCGTGGACAGAAAGCCGTAATTATAGGGGAAGAAGGAAACGGTAAGAGTACCTTATTAAAGTTTATTTATGACAAGACACTCATCGAGGATTATTGTGATTACACCGGGCAGGTAACCTCCGGTGTGAACTGCGGGTATTTAAAGCAGGAAGCAGATGATGAATGGCTTAAGATGAGTCCGGCTGAATATTTGGCGGATGTTGATATTTATAGTATTCGGGATGAAAATATATGGGCTTTTAATCCTGATCCGGTCATGATAGCATCGGAAGACCCTATAAAAAATTTGTCCGGAGGTGAGAGAGTAAAGCTGCAGTTGCTAAAATTACTGGCAGAAGAACCGGATATACTTCTGTTAGATGAACCGACCAATGATCTGGATATAGGATCACTTACCTGGCTGGAGGATTTTATTAACCGCACAGATAAGCCGGTTCTTTATGTATCTCATGATGAAACCTTGATTGAACATACCGCTAATGTTATAATTCATTTAGAGCAGTTGAAGAGAAAGACAGAACCTCATTATACTGTTAGCTATATGTCCTATGATGAATATAAAAACCAAAGGTCCTCTTCTTTGGCAAAACAGGAAATGACAGCAAGGAAACAGAGAGAAGATTATGAGGATAAAATGGAGCGCTTCCGTCAGATATATGATAAGGTTGAGCACCAGCAAAATGCCATAACCAGAGCAAACCCTGCCGGAGGCAGACTGCTTAAGAAGAAGATTAAGAGCCTTAAATCCCAGGAAAAACGTTATGAGAAAGAGAAAGAGGATTTTCTGGAGATTCCGGATACGGAAGATGCCATTCTTTATGATTTTCCGGACACGATTAAGATTCCAAGAGGAAAGCGTATTATTGAGTTCAAACTGGAAGAGTTAAAGGTAGGAGAAGGAATAGAGGAGCGAATTCTGTCAAAGGATATATATCTTCGGGTAATGGGACCGGAGCATATTGCAATCATAGGCGATAACGGTACCGGTAAGACTACCCTGCTTCGTAAGATTGCTGCCGAGCTTCTTAACAGAACGGATATTAGAGCTGCTTATATGCCTCAGAACTATGAAGAGGTATTAGATTATAAAAAGACTCCCATTGAATTCCTTACCACCAGCGGACAAAAAGAGGATATTACCAAAGCCTTTACCTATATGGGAGGCATGAAATTCACCAGAGATGAAATGGAACATACCATTGGTGAATTAAGCGGAGGACAGAAGGCAAAGCTTATTCTTTTAAAAATGATACTGGACGGTGTTGAGGTGCTGGTGCTGGATGAACCTACCAGAAATTTAAGCCCCCTTTCCAATCCGGTAATCAGAGGTGTACTGGCCTCCTACAAAGGTGCAATCATAAGTGTTACCCATGACAGAAAGTACATGGAGGAAGTTGCGGAGAAGCTTTACAATCTGACAGAAAAGGGACTCATGGAAAAGATAAAGTAAGTACTCAGCTTATCAATAAAGTTACCACGTATTAAAAGTATCTTGTATTTGGTTTTTTTCTGAAGAGTAGATTATTTTATCACAATAAATGAGGTCTTAAAACTCTGTAACAAGAGAGGAGAACATAACAGGATGATTAATACGGTTGTATTGGATATCGGGCAGGTACTTGCAGCCTTTAGATGGGAAGATTATCTGAGAGACTGTGGTTATGATACAATAACAAGAGAGAAGGTGGCAAAAGCCACCGTACTCTCCCGTTATTGGGGAGAGCAGGATAGAGGTGCACTTCCAGAAGCTGAGATAATCAGAGCATGTTGCGAATTAGACCCTTCTGTGGAAACGGAAATTAAGAAACTATTTGAGAATATCACAAAAACAGTAATTGAGTATCCTTATGCAAAGGAGTTTATCAGAAACCTTAAGAAAAATGGTTACAAGGTTTATCTGCTCTCCAATTATGGTGAAAGGAATTTTGCCTATGCGAAAGAACATTTTACCTTTATACCGGAAGCAGACGGAGGAGTCATTTCCTACGAAGTTAAATACATAAAACCAGAGCCGGAGATTTACGAGGCACTGATAGCCAAATATGGTTTTGAGCCTGGGAAAGCAGTGNNATTTAGAAGGAGCGAAAAAGTTCGGTTTTCACACCGTATTGGTAACAGATTATGAGAAGGCGCTCAAAGATTTGAGAAGCCTGGGAGTAAAGATATAAACATATGATACATATGAGAGACTTATATCTTTAGACTAGAATAAACTAAAATTCAACTTATACAGCAATATAAACAGTTTCCTGTTTACGGGAAGATTGGAGGATGTAGAATGAAAGCAAGAAGAATCATTCTTTTAATATGCATAGCCATGGCAGGAGTTCTGTTGATGTCCTGCCGTAAGGATAAAAAGGAAGAAGAACCGGCAATAGTTACTGTGACCCCAAGCCCTACGATAGAGACAACTCCGGAAGTTACGCCAACTCCTGCAGTTACGGAAGTACCGGAGGAAGAAGAGGATGGAGAAGAGCTTACAGACCAGCAGGCAATAGAAAAGATAGAAGCCATCTTAGGAGAGGAAAACTATTACTTTGAATTGCTGGACGATCATCTGAATGTAAGTGACAGACTATATTACATATTTGAAGTGAGTGACGGTGTCAATGTAATTGAACCCAATATCATCGTGGATAAATTGAGTGGTGAAGTACTTTGTTATAATAGTGACGGGACTACAGCTCCATTTTCGGAGCACCCATTATATAATAAGGCGGGCTCTGCAGAAGGACAGGAGGAAGGTACAGCAGATAATGGGATTGGTAAAGAACAAGCCCTTAAGCTGTTAAGTGAAATACCTCGTAAAACCCTTCAATTGTCCAAAGAATTAAAAGAGTATGTTATCATCTATGACGATTGGCCTTCTAATATTAAAGGAAATGAATGCTATGGTATTAATGTTCATGAAAAAGGGGAGGCAAAGAATACTTTGGCAGGAGTCTTCTATGTAGCATTAGACGGTAGTAAAATATATCTGTATGACACTATAAAAGATGAGGAAATCGATATAACACCGAAGAAATAAAGTTATGGTTCAAGCAATAGATTGTCTATCTGTATAATTTCAGATAGTTCAGTTTCCTGCTTGAGCAGTAAATAGGGTTTCACAAATGTAATGATTTATTGTTGGCTTAAGAAGCTGTCTCTAATGAAAATAACAGAAAAAGAGCCTGAAATTTGTATTTTTAAAGAAGTACCTAAAAGTAAATATAAAGGTGTAAGGAAAATAATAATCCTTACACCTTTTATCATAGCTTAATTTAAGTTAGTAGATTTTATTATACTGACAGACTGAATATAAATCACAAGCTTCACTATATCAAACCCACTTTACTCGCCAAAAGCCTGATTTAAATCATAGATCAAATCCTCCACATGTTCCGTTCCAATAGAAAGACGAATGGAATTCGGTTTGATACCCGATGCAAGCAGCTCTTCTTCATTCATCTGGGAATGTGTAGTGCTTGCAGGGTGAATTACCAGTGACTTCACATCAGCAACATTGGCAAGGAGAGAGAAGATTTCCAGCTTATCAATGAACTCAGTAGCTTCTTTTGCACCACCTTTGATTTCAAAGGTGAAGATAGAGCTTCCGCCATTAGGGAAATACTGATTATACAAGTCGTGGTAAGGATTATCCTTGAGAGAAGGGTGATTAACCTTTTCTACTTTGGGGTGCTTTGCCAGGAACTCAACAATTTTTAATGTATTTTCCACGTGGCGTTCCACACGAAGGGAAAGGGTCTCAAGTCCCTGCAGGAAGAGGAAGGAGTTAAAGGGACTGATGCATGCTCCTGTATCTCTCATAAGGGTTACTCGAATCTTGGTAACATAGGCAGCGGCGCCTACTGCTTTTGTAAATACTACCCCATGGTAGCTGGGGTTGGGTTCTGTAAGATAAGGGAATTTACCGGAAGCTTCCCAGTCAAACTTACCGGAATCGATAATAACACCACCAATAGAGGTTCCGTGTCCGCCGATGAATTTGGTTGCTGAATGAACTACAACATCGGCACCATATTCAATGGGGCGAAGGAGATAAGGTGTAGCAAAGGTATTATCAACGATTAAAGGAATCTGATTATCGTGAGCGACCTTGGCTATAGCAGCAATGTCAATAATATTGGAATTGGGATTTCCAAGGCTCTCAATAAAGATAGCTTTGGTATTGGGCCTGATGGCTTTGGCAAAACCGTCTTTTTCATCAGGATCCACAAAGGTTGTGGTAATACCGGATTCTTCAAGGGTATGTGCGAACAGGTTATAGGTACCGCCATAAATAGTCACTGCAGATACAATATGGTCTCCGGCATGGGCTATGTTTGTGATAGCATAATGAATGGCAGCAGAGCCGGAAGCTGTTGCAAGTGCAGCAATACCTCCTTCAAGTGCAGCAATTCTCTGCTCGAATACATCTGAGGTAGGATTCATAAGACGGGTATAGATGTTACCTCCTTCTGACAAACCGAATCTTCCGGCTGCCTGCTTTGCATCTGCAAAGACATAGGATGAGGTCTGGTAGATGGGTACACAACGAGCATCAGTAGCGGGATCGGGATTCTCCTGGCCAACATGAAGCTGCAGGGTTTCAAAATGATATTTACGCTTCTCTGACATAAAACTCCACCTTTCATTATTGTTTATAATATGAGTGTATAATATGAAACACGCAGTTAACAGGAAGACATTTGATATAGCGAAATGAATTCATTGTTAACTGCGAGTTCTATATAAGTTGATTTAAGCTGTTAACTGCTTCCAAATATAAAAATACTGCTTTGTCTTAAGGTTTTTTATATTTGGAAGCAGATAAGACTTAAATCCATCTTATAATTAATAGTAAACAGATTAAATATCGTTGTTTATACTTTTAATCTGTTTTCAGCGGTATTGCAAGGGTTGCGGTATGCAAGGAAGCGGTGTGAAATAACGAGTATTTAACACTTTCTATTGGGTAGAATCACAAGAGTGTAAGCTATGCATAGAAGTGCTGCGAAATAAAGGAATTCTCACACTTCCTAAGTAATACCGCAAGCTGGCTTATAATAAGTAGCGCTTAAATAATATAATCATTACCTGTCATACTGTTCTGTTTATCCACAAGATCTGCCAGAGTAATATTATCAACGACATTATTGATGGCATCATACATCTGTTTCCATACGTCCAGGGTTGCACATTGTCCGCTTCTGGTACAGGGATCTGCATCATCCTCCAAACAACTTACTGGAGCAAGGCTTCCTTCAATAAGTCGTAAGATACTACCTACTGTATATTCTTCAGGAGCTTTGGCAAGACGATAGCCTCCCTGTGCACCGCGAATACTTTTAACAAACCCAGCTCGGCTGAGTTGAGTTATAATCTGTTCCAAATATTTATCTGAGATTTCCTGTCTAGCAGAAATACTCTTGATTGTCACGTATTCACCAGTATTATGAAGAGCCAGATCCAGCATAAGGCGTAAAGCGTAGCGGCCTTTTGTTGATATTTTCATAGGTACCTCCTTCATGATAAGTTGCTATACCCTATATTAACATTGGAATAGTAGGATTTCAAGGTCTTTTGTAAAATATTCTAATCAGGAATAAAATTCATTACATTTTTATCGTCATACTTCAATATAATGAATAAATAAGGTATTTTTCTGCCCATAACGGTTAAAAATGTTTTCTTATATATCCTATACTTCTTTTATTTATATTGCAAGAATATTTATTGAAAAGTGAATTATTTGATGATAGAATTAGCTTATAAGTGTAATTTTGTTTTTTCTATATATAATTAGTTCAACTTTTAGAACGATCACTAAAATTGTAGTCAAGGAGATGATTTCATGGGAGAACATAATAACACAAAGGAAGGAAATGAGCTTGCCTGCAGGCATGAAGGGCAGCTTGTCCCAGCGGAAAAGAAGGAAATAGCAGGAGTGATAAATGCAGATACCTGCAAAATGCTTATAAGGGAAGCAATTGATTGTTTGAATTACTCTTATACCCCTTACTCAGGCTTCAAAGTAGGAGCGGCTCTATTGTCTAAGAGCCTGAAAGTGTATAAAGGCTGTAACATAGAGAATGCTTCCTTTACACCAACGAATTGCGCTGAAAGAACAGCATTTTTTAAGGCGGTAAGTGAAGGGGATAAAGAATTTATGGCGATTGCCATAGTTGGTGGCAAGAATGGAGTTCTGACTGATTACTGTTCACCCTGTGGTGTATGCAGACAGGTAATGATGGAATTCTGTAATCCCAAGAATTTTCTTGTAATTCTTGCGAAATCAGAGCATGATTATTGGCTGTACACTCTGGAGGAATTACTGCCTTTAGGTTTTGGACCCTCTGATTTAGAGAAATAATTTGATTATTTTGCTATTTTTTTGCTGCACTTTTTAAATTTTTTTAATTTTTAGAACAAAACAAATAAAAAGTGCTTGACAAAATAAGCCTGTCCCAATATAATATAAAAGTACCTGTTGAGAGACATGTACGAATGGGATCTTAGCTCAGCTGGGAGAGCATCTGCCTTACAAGCAGAGGGTCATAGGTTCGAGCCCTATAGGTCCCATTTTTATGAAAAAAGCAAAGATAATAAAGTCATAATCATAATGTTTATAGACTGAAGGCATTTGCTCATATATGGCGAAGTAGCTCAGTTGGCTAGAGCATGCGGTTCATACCCGCAGTGTCGGCGGTTCAAATCCGTCCTTCGCTATTAAAAAGATTGTCTTACCGACAGTCTTTTTTTGTAATATAAATAATATAAAATATATAAAGGAGTAGTTGCACCAGGCTCTTTTCTTAGCTTTCAGGTGCAATCAGATAGATATGAGAATAGGATCAGGCTATGATGTTCACAGGCTTGTTGAAGGCCGTGATTTAATCATCGGAGGAGTTAAGATTCCTTATGAAAAAGGACTTTTAGGACATTCCGATGCAGATGTATTAACCCATGCAATTATGGACAGTCTCTTAGGTGCAGCAGCTTTGGGAGACATTGGAAAGCATTTTCCGGATACGGATACCAAATATAAGGGAGTCTCCAGTCTGGTGCTTTTAAAACATGTGAAAGAGTTACTGGAGGAGAATTTTTATCTCATTGAGAATATTGATGCTACAATTGTTGCACAGCAGCCCAAAATGGCACCCCATATTGAAGCAATGCGAGAGAATATATCCAAAGTACTTGGAATAGAATTAAATCAGATTAACATTAAAGCTACCACAGAAGAAGGTCTGGGATTTACCGGAGAAGGTCAGGGAATCTCCAGTAATTCCATATGCCTGTTAACTTCTGTTGCAGATTACCGTTATGATGAGCGAACCAGGGTATTTGGCGAGGAAAGCAGCAGTGGCAGCAGTGGCTGCAGTGGCTGCAGCGGTTGTTCTAAGAACAGATAAGAGATTGTTTAAGATACTGTTACAGGGAAAGCAGGTGAAGAATGGAGTACAAAATATATACTTCCCTGGAGGAAGCAAAAGAAGACGGAATTGAGAATGTCAGAGAGGATGTTTACCGGCTGTGGCAGGAATGCTTCGGGGATTCAGGCTCCTATACAGACTTTTATTTTGAGTGGGTAGTTCCTTATAATCGCATCTATACTCTTTATAAAGAAGATAAGTTATGTTCCATGCTTCATCTTAATCCTTATACCTTTGAAATCTGGGAGGTAGAGGTAAAAGCGGATTATATTGTAGGAGTGGCTACAAAAGCGGAGGAAAGAAGAAAGGGTTATATGGGGATATTAATAAATGAAGCCCTGGATGCAATGTATAAGGAAGAAAAACCTTTTACCTATTTAATGCCGGCCGCAGAGAGTATCTACTATCCCTACGATTTCAGAAGTGTTTATTTTCAGGAAGACTGGATGGGTAAAATTAAGAAATATGGTCAGGACAACAGAGAAAGTACGGAAGCCGAGCTGGTGAAGCTGGGGATGTCGGACCTGGAGGAAAGAAGAATACTCACAGAGTTTACCGAGGAACTGCTTAAGAAAAGCCGTAAATACTATATCTTAAGAAGCAGAAAGTACTATGAGAAGCTTTTGATTGAAATGGAAAGCGGGCAGGGTGGCATTGCAGTTATCAAAAAGAATGGGATCCCCGTAGGCTATGCTGCATATATGTTAGAAGATGGTCTGCAAATTGCAGAATGTCTTTATGAGCCGGATTTTGAAAAAGAAGTATTTCAATGCCTTTACCAAGAATTTTCTTCTCATTTAAGAGATGGGGCAGATAGGTTTAAGCCATCTATTATGATGCGTATTGTAAATTTAAAAGTATTTCTGGAAGGTTTAACGGCTTCTGAAGAAGTTGCTCTTATAATAGAAGCCAAAGATGACAGAATTAACTATAACAACAAAAAAATGCTGCTGACCCTTAATGAGGATGGCGGTTATGTTGTTGATTCCGATGAAACGCCTCATCTGTACGGAGATATCGGAGACCTTACAAGGTTGTTCTATGGACAGTTAGAGGCCAAAGAAGCAAAAACTCTGATACAGAGTGAGAAGAAAGAGGAGGTTATGAAGCTCCTTTCGAAAATAAACCTGTATAAGGATGTTTTTATTAATGATGTTGTATAATAGGAATTGACATTTTTACCGCTTTTGCATAGAATGATATATAGATTATATGAAGTAATTAATAATAGTAATTTAAATTATAGAAGAAAAGCTATGAACAGAAAAGTAATCCGTAGGAAGGCAGCAGAGATGGGATGTCACCGGCTGAAAGCATCCTTTACCTGATTTCGGATAAAGTGCATCTGGGAGCTGATTAGGTGAGGCCATTGGTTTAGCTTAGTCCGGTATAGGCCGTTATCCGATTAAGTGTGCAGAAGGTATATAAGTTGCATAATAGAGTGGAACCGCGGAATAACTTCGTCTCTAATTAGAGACGGAGTTTTTTTATTTGTAGGAAATTTTGGCCCGTTACGTAAAAAGCCCTGTAAAGATTTTTTATCTGTTTTAGAAAATAATATTTTATGCATAATAAGTTTACCGGATGTACACATATGAAGTGCATGGGAAAGATTATACTGATATGGCTGCGTGTAAAACGCCGGTTCCGGTATCTAAGGTTCTTTGTTCTACATAGATAGTACAACAGATATTTATAGTTTCTATTTTAAGGTATTGAAAAGGAGGAAGCAAATGGGTATCATAAAATATATTAAAAGTGAAATTGAAATAATTAAAGAGAGAGATCCTGCTATCCGGACACCTCTGGAGGTATTTCTTTATCCAAGCTTTAAAGCAATTATAAGATACCGTATAGCGAATAAACTCTATAAGCATAAACATTATTTCCTGGCCAGATGGTATTCACAAAGAACAGCCAGGAAGACAGGTATAGAGATTCATCCCGGTGCAACTATCGGAAAAGGGCTGTTTATTGATCATGGTCACGGTGTGGTCATAGGCGAAACCGCTATTATAGGAGATAATGTGACTTTATACCAGGGCGTGACACTGGGTGGTACCGGTAAAGAAAAGGGAAAAAGACATCCGACCATCGGCAATAATGTCATGATAAGTGCCGGTGCTAAGATACTCGGGTCTTTTACAGTAGGAGAGAACTCCAAAATAGGAGCAGGTTCTGTTGTGTTATCAGAGGTGCCGCCTAATTCTACAGTTGTAGGCGTACCCGGTCATGTTGTAAAACGGGATAATATGAAGGTTCCGAGAGAAGATATGGATCAGGTACATCTTCCGGATCCGGTGTTTATGGAACTCCTTAGCCTGAAATCTGAAAACAGCAAATTAACAGAGGAAATCAAACAGCTCCAGTCTAATTTTCAGCTGATGGAGGCACTTAATAACCGGCCTAAAAAGGAGATATCTTTTGATAACAGTATGCTGTAAGAATTTATCTAAAGGAGCCTTGAGATAGATTGTTAAAAGCGCTGCAGGTAATGGAAACACCCTGATTTATGGCAGTTCAGTATCTGCAAGCGGATGCTGCAGGCACTGGGAGCAGGTGTGATATAAATGAAGAAATACAAATATTTAATATCCGGGAAGTTACTGGATATACAGAAAAGAGGTTATCATGAAAATCTATAATACCCTTACGAAGAAAAAAGAAGAATTTGTTCCTTTGGAAGAAGGCAAGGTAAAAATGTATGTCTGCGGTCCAACGGTGTACAATCTGATACACATAGGAAATGCAAGACCTATCATTGTTTTTGACACGGTAAGACGTTATTTTGAGTATAAGGGCTATGAGGTAAACTTTGTATCAAACTATACAGATGTGGATGATAAGATAATAAAGAAAGCGATTGAAGAAGGGGTATCTGCTTCTGAAATATCTGAACGTTACATTTTGGAACTTAAAAAAGACGTGGAGAGACTGAATGTAGAGCCAGCTACCTATAATCCCAAGGCCACAGAAGAAATTGAAGGGATGGTTGAGATGATTACCTCCCTTATTGAAAAAGGTCATGCATATGAAAAGAACGGTACGGTATATTTTCGTACCAGGAGTTTTGAGGAATATGGCAAGCTGTCCAAGAAAAATATTGATGACCTGGAAGCCGGTATCCGTATAGCCGTAAGCGAAGAGAAAGAAGATCCTATGGATTTCGTACTTTGGAAACCTAAGAAGGACGGAGAACCCTTCTGGGAATCTCCCTGGAGTCAGGGCAGACCCGGCTGGCATATTGAATGCTCGGTGATGAGCAAGAGATATCTTGGGGAGCAGATTGATATTCATGCCGGCGGAGAGGATCTGGTATTTCCTCATCATGAGAATGAAATAGCGCAAAGTGAAGCCTGCAACGGCAAGGAGTTTGCAAAATACTGGATGCATAATGCCTTCTTAAATATTGATAACAAAAAAATGTCCAAATCAGCCGGAACCTTCTTTACCGTAAGGGAAATCACTGAGATCTATGATCCTCAGGTACTTCGTTTCTTTATGTTGAGTGCCCATTACAGAAGTCCTATTAATTTCAGCCAGGATCTAATGGAAGCTTCCAAGAATGCACTGGACAGAATACTTACGGCGGCAGCTAATCTTAAATATCTGATTGATAATGCAGGTAAAGTTGAAAGTGCAACGGTAGCAAGTGTCAGCGGAACTTCCCTGCAGCAGGGAGAAGAAGAACTGATTGCAGATATAGAAAAGCATCAGGATAAATTTGAGGCAGCCATGGAAGATGATTTTAACACAGCAGATGCAGTAACCGCTGTATTTGAAATTGTAAGAATAGCAAATACCAATGCAAGTTCTGCTTCATCTATGTTATTCTTAAAAGAAGCCCTTGATAAAATTACGCAGCTCTTAAATGTACTTGGAATTAAAGCCTTAAAACAGGAAGAACTGCTGGCAGAAGAGATAGAGCAGTTGATTCAGGATCGTCAGGATGCCAGAAAAGAGAAGAATTTTGCAAGAGCTGATGAGATAAGAAACCTCCTGCTTGAGAAGGGTATTGTACTGGAAGATACAAGAGAAGGTGTTAGATGGAAAAGAGCATAGACAATGGCTTGATCAGTATCTTAAAGGAGACTTTCTCGCTTCCGGATACAGATCTTAAGACTTATTCTCCTTTAACCCTTGCATTTATCGGAGATGTGGTATACGATTTAGTTATCAGGACACTGGTAGTAGAGCAGGGAAATGCTCCGGTTAACAAGCTTCATAAGAAGGTCAGCAGTATGGTTAAAGCTTCTGCCCAAATGGAGCTGTTTCATCGTATTGAGGACATGCTTACAGAAGAGGAGCTGGCGGTATATAAAAGAGGACGTAATGCAAAGTCCTTTACCACTGCGAAAAATGCCAGTATAACAGAATATCGTTCTGCAACAGGTTTTGAGGCGCTGATTGGCTATCTGTATCTGGATGACCGTCTTAGCCGTGCCCTTGCTATCGTAAAGGCAGGGATAGAAAGAGGAAATGCAGAAGAGATTGAAAAGGCATGATGAGTTTAACCTGTAAAAGCTGATAAAGATATGTGTCAGATGAAATGTTGGTATTAAAAAGCATAACCTAAGCTGTTTATAAACATGAGGCGGTGGCTAAAAATATCCCCCTGAGTGTAGTTTAAATAAATATAAGAAAAGAAGAGGAATACATGAGATACGAGGAACTTACCATTGAAGGCCGTAATGAAGTAATAGAGGCATTTCGTGCCGGAAAAACCATAGACAGGCTGTTTATATTGGAAGGCTGTCAGGATGGTCCTATAAAATCCATCTTAAGAGAAGCAAAAAAAGGTGACACGATTATAAACTATGTAAAAAAAGAAAGACTTGACCAGCTTTCAGAGACCGGAAAGCATCAGGGTGTCATCGCATATGCTGCAGCTTATGAATATGCAGAGGTTGAGGATATTTTAAATGTCGCTAAGGAAAAAGGTGAGCCTCCTTTTATCATCCTTCTGGATGGTATAGAAGATCCCCACAACCTGGGTGCAATTATCCGAACGGCTAATCAGGCAGGTGCTCATGGTATTATAATCCCCAAGAGAAGAGCAGTAGGACTTACAGCCACAGTTGCCAAAACCTCGGCAGGTGCAATCAATTATACACCCGTAGCGAAAGTAACAAATCTGGCAGTCACCATAGAAGAGTTAAAGGAACAGGGACTCTGGTTCGTATGTGCGGACATGGAAGGTGAAGTAATGTACAAGCAGAATCTGAAAGGGCCAATCGGTCTTGTTATCGGCAGTGAAGGAGAAGGAGTCGGAAGACTGGTAAAGGAAAAGTGTGATTACCTGGCAAAGATTCCGATGTTTGGAAATATCGATTCCCTAAATGCGTCTGTTGCGATGGGAATTCTCTCTTATGAAATTGTAAGACAAAGAATGGCATAATTAAATTAATATAAAAATCTCCTTAAAGAGCTGAAGATAAGCTTTTTAAGGAGATTTTTGATTATAAGGTAGGTATTGAAAGGGCAAAGCAACAGTGTAAATATATTCCTTAGTCTGTTATAGTATTGGCATACTGTTCATTGACTTTTTTAAGCAGATAACGTTTCTTATATTTTATCTGACTATATGCGGTTATTTTCTTGATATAACTATGATTGATTACGCCGCCTATTGCTCCAACAATGGGAGTTCCCTGAATGAATTTGGCTGTTAGGAGAGCCTCTGAGAAGCAAGAGGAAGCAGCTTTCATTTCCTTCTTGATATTGACAGGAGGAATGGTTCCGTTTTCAATATCATATGCTAACTGGTCGATGCGCATATTTAACTCTCTTTGTTCTTTTCCTTTTAACAGGGAGGCTTGGATTAAAAGCAGCAGATAAGCTTTCTCTTCCTCCTTATCACTGGAAAAACCATAGCTTAAGGAGATTTCGTTAATTGATTTAATAATAAGGCCCAGAAATACCGGTATATCAGGAAGTCCGATGCCGAACAATCCAAGGACACTTCCCTCAACAGCAGAGAAGGCAGAATTAAAACGACTGGAAATAAGAGAAGGGTTATCCAGATCTTTGATATGCTTTTTGGTTAATTTCTTGTTCACGGCCTGATTATTAATATCGTAATCCACTAGTATGCCGTTTTTGTTATAGGTCTTTTCAATAACATCAATTCCTTTTTCGTAGATCAGTTCAAAGGCTTTAAAAAAAGCTTTATCCAAAGTGCTCTTTAAATTTGCGGGTATTTTATCCCGAACCTTATCAAGGAGAGGATTTATTTTCTGATTTAAATAAGAGTTATCCTTTCCTTGTAAGTAAAGTTCTTCTTTTTTATTAATTTCTTTAATCTGCTCATCTAATAAATGCTTCATAGGCTTATCCTTTCTATTCGTTACGGTCTGGGTTTCTAGTAATCCATTATATGATAATAATGATAATATATAAATACTTTCTGTTAAATTCTAATATACAATTAATTTTTCTGTTTTATAAAAAAATATAACATCGGTGAATAAGTTCAATTTCAGTAAATCAAATAAAATAATAAAAAACTGGAAATTCACAAAATCCTATGATATACTGATAAATATTATAATAATATACAAAAAAATAAGGAGGTGGCTATACATGACAAGCTTAGTATTTCGTAGCGTTGAGAGTAATGTAATAACGGAGGTAATGCTGATTGAATTACAAAAAAGGAGCAGATGTATTGCCGGACCAACTGTTAAAGGAAGTACAGCAATACGCTGAAGGATGTCTTGTTTATATTCCAAAACGAAGCAGCAAGGCACAGTGGGGATGCATTAGTGGCACCCGTGAATGGATTGATAAGAGAAATGAAGAAATAACCTGTTTATTCAGACAGGGAGAACCGGTTAAGAATTTGTCGGAAGAATATCATCTGAGTGAAGATACCATCAGAAAAATTATATATAAGAGAAATCAAATATAATCATTCTTACCCTGGTTTACAAAGGAAAACTATGAGATAATACAGTTGACCGGTCGATTCCAACAGGAAAGGGGATGGTTATAATGATCAACAAATTAGAGGTGTTTAAACTCTAAGGAGTAGGAGAGGTATTGCTTAAGTAATTAGGCAGTACCTTTCTTTTAGTAATAGAAGCATCCAGCTTATCTGGTTGCTATTTCCTAAGGCCTGTGCTACACTGATTGTAAAATAGCAATCATTATTGACATTTTCAAACAGACCAGGGGGAGGTTAAGACAAAATGCCTGATAAGATATGGGATCAGTTGAGTGACGATGAAATCATTTCTATGATTCATGGCGGGGATTCCTATGCAATGGACTTTATGCTCACCAAATATAAAAGCCTGGTGAAAAACAAAGCAAAGGCTCTTTTTTTAATTGGCGGAGATAAAGAGGATTTGATACAGGAGGGTATGATAGGTCTCTATAAAGCTATCAGAGATTACGATACGGATAAAGACAGTACCTTTTACAGTTTTGCTGACCTTTGTATCTCCAGACAGATTTACACCGCAATCAAAGCCTCCAATCGAAAGAAAAACATTCCTTTGAATACCTACGTATCGTTATACGCACCTGCTTACAGTGAGAATGCAGATCAGGATGAGAAAGAAACTCTGGCCGATATCATGAGTCAAAATAAAATTTCAAATCCTGAAGAATTAGTTATTGACAAAGAGAGTACAAGTATGTTAGAATATGAACTCGTAAGGCATTTAAGTCAGTTTGAAAAAACAGTTTTGGATTTATATTTGCATGATTATTCTTACCTTCAGATAGCAGACAAATTAAAGAAAGAACCAAAGTCAATTGATAATGCATTACAACGGATTCGGTTAAAGCTGAATACAGTTTTAAAGGATTTGTATTGAATAAATAACTGCCCCCGTAGCTCAGTCGGTAGAGCGTTACCTTGGTAAGGTAAAGGTCTCGAGTTCAAGTCTCGTCGGGAGCTCTCTAGAAAACCTAGTAAAATCAAGGGTTTGAACGAATAAGCAAAAGTTAAGACACTCAGAAATGAGTGCCTTTTTTCATGTTTGAGGACTATTTGGGGACTGTTTGAAAATTTTTTTACTGCCTATGCTTTCTGGGCCAGGATATTATCCAGAACATCGGCAGCGGATTCATCTGATTTCTTAAGGCTGTGTGCGTATATATTCATTGTGGTGCTGGTCTGGGCATGTCCTAACCGTGCAGATACCGTCTTTACATCTACATTCTGTGATATGAGAAGAGTAGCGGCAGTATGCCTGAGACCGTGAAAAGGAATGTTAGGAAGTTTTAAGGAATCTTCTTCAACAGTAGAATTGTATTTCTCAATAATATCTTTAAAAGTATGGTAAGGTGTTGAAAGGCTCATCTGCTTGCCATTCCACTGGATAAAAATAAAATTTCTTTCCTGCCAATCATCACCGTATTCGCCTTGCCACTGATCACCTAATTTTACTTTAAGCTCTTTCTGTTCTGTCTTATATTTCTTAAGCAATTCAATAACTGATGCCGGCATTGTAATTGTTCTTTCTGAACTTTTGGTTTTCGGCTCCTTAGTTACCATCTCCTTACCGACTAAACAGGTTGACTTTGTAATGCTAATGGTCCGGTTTTTAAAGTCTATATCACTCCAGGAAAGAGCAAGAACCTCACCGCGGCGTAATCCTCCATATAGTGATAGATTAAATAGAACCTTAAACTGTAAGGGTATTTCTCTTGTTTCATTATAGCTATCAACGTGATATTTCAGCCCAGTATCGTCTATTCTTTCGTGAGCCTTATATGAAGCTGTATAATCCATTTCAAGGGCATTTAGGAAGGTTATAGCTTGTTCGAGCGTAAAGTACTTAATGTCGGAGGATAATTTCTGTTGTTTAGGGACTGTAACACGGGTACAGGGGTTTGAATCTATGGCTTGCCACTTCATAGCGGTGTTTAATATGCTGCTAATAATTACATGAATTTTCTTGATAGTAGCAGGGCTATAACCACAGGTTTTCTTATCCTGGCGGACACCATCTTCAAGAAGGTTATTATAAAAGCTCTGCAGGTGTAAGGGTTGTATTTTAGAGAGTTTAAGATGGCCTATAGCCGGTAGTATTTTAGTATCTAGATTATGAACATACACATTGTAGGTAGAAGGTGTTATATTGACTTTAGCATATTCTTTAAGCCATTGTTCGGTAAATTCTTTAAAAGTTATCTTTTCACCTTTCAGATACTTACCATTCTTAACCCGTTCTTCAAAATCATATGCAAACTTCTCTAGAGCTTTCTGCTGCTGCCGTTCAGTCATATTGCTATCCGGGGTAAAGGTTGCCTTTTCACGGATCTTTTTACCGTTAACGTCATAACCGGCGCTTACTGTAACAGTGTAGGTATTACCTCGTTTTTCAATTGAAGCCATTGTATCAAACTCCTTTCTTGTTTAGTATTTGCTTAGCCATTCTTGTTGTCGTTATATAGACGTTTAACTGGACTTTCATATTATGTTTTATTAAGTATGAGTTCTGAATTAGGATTATTTTGATTTATCTTTAAATAACTTATCAGTAACAAAAACAGTATAATCAGATATTGACCTCACAATATCATTTAGTTCATTATTAGTTACGTAAATTTCTCTAATAATTTCATTATCTTGTATATCTCTAATGGCGTATATTCCATCTCTCATATCAATAACTTCAAAACCTGCTAAAGTTAATAAGTATTCGGCTGTCTCGGCTGTTACCTCGGCTGTTTTGGAGTATAGTATTTCATCTACTGACGTTTCAAGTATTTTGGCAATTTTTTTTATAGTTCCATAATTAGGCTCTCTATTATTATTTTCATAATTTGAGTATGTTGAGTAAGGAATTTTAAGTAAGTTAGCTACTTCTTTTTGGGTTAATCCTTTATCCATTCGTATCCGTTTAATCCTTGTCCCAATTTGTATTATTTCATTTATTCCCATGATATATTCTCCTTTGAATATATTTTAGCATTTCATATTCAATAATGCAATATTATTCTTGACGTATTCAAAAATGAATGGTAATATAATATATATTCAATAATGAATATAAGGGGGGTGGAAAAGTTATGCAAATAAATAAAACAAAGCTTGAAATTGCAATGGCAAATAAAGGTTTTAATTTTCTAGGTTTATCTAAAGAGGCAAAAGTATCCAGAGCAACATTATCCTATATAAATAATGGTAAAAATTGCAGAGCTGACATTGTATACAGGATAGCACAAGCACTTAATGTAGATGCAACTGAATTAATTGAAGTGTAGGAAGTAGCATCTATGTCAGAAGAGGTAAGGAACTTTTAGAGGATTTAATGCGAGAACAGTAAGAAGGGATGTGATTATATGGCATTGGCTCGTATGCGAACTATAAAGCAGTGTTATGAGCATTTTCAGAAAGAGGACCCGGATAGCAGCATTAGTGAATATTATTTAAGATGTCTTGTAAAGCAAAGTAAAATACCGGTTTTTCTTTCTGGAAGGAAGCAGCTTGTAAATATTGATACATTAATAGATTACTTAAACAGTGAAATGGTACAGGCTGAAATGAAGCCGCAAAAGGTTGGAAAAATAAGACCCATTACGGAGTAGAGCAGGTGATTACATGGCGGAACAATCTAGTGGCTGGATAAAATTACATAGAGAATTAATGGATAAGGCCATATGGAAATGTTCTACTTCGGAACAGAAAATTATCCTCATCACTTTACTACTCATGGCAAATCATGAAGCGAACCAATGGGTATGGCAAGGTAAAAAATACATAGTCCAGCCGGGGCAATTTATTACCAGTTTAAAATCAATTGCTGAAAATGCAGGACCGGGCATATCAATTCAAAATGTGCGCACTGCTATAGAAAAGTTTGAGAAATACGATTTTCTAACAAACAAATCAACAAACAAAAATAGGCTAATAACCATTGTAAATTGGGGCTTATATCAAGCTAAATCTAAAGAGCTAACAAACAAATCAACAAGCGACCAACAAGCAGCTAACATGCAACTAACAACTAACAAGAATGAAAAGAATGATAGAGATTTATATATTGATTATTTTGATACTTTTTACAAGGCATATCCGAAGAAAGTTGGAAAGGCGGCGGCACTAAAATCTTTCTCTAAGCTTCATGTTGGTGAATCAATGCTTAACGAGATGCTTTCAGTAATAGAAAAACAAAAGGATACAAAGCAGNNCAACAGGACAAGCAATTTATTCCTAATCCGGCAACCTGGCTGAATCAACGAAGGTGGGAAGATGAAGTGGATACACAAATTTATGGAGAAGAGAAAGTAACAATGACAGTTGATGGAGTATTTAAGTTTTAGATGTGGAGGGTGATACTATTCCCGATAAAAAATCATTTCTGATTGGTATAAATGGACTCAGCAGTTTTAATGAAGAATTTAATAAAAAGGTTTGTGGTTATTCCATGTATGATCGTGAGTACCTACAGCAAGTAGTGAGTAAGCTGTTACAGATTAATCGTAAGGATATCATTCTAGCTTATAACGAATGGTATTTATATTGGAATCTGGAACAGAATAAAGAGCTTAAAAGGGTGGCTGAGTGGTATGTTAAGGAGTGCGAAAAGAAGTATAGGGATTTAAATTACACTGAAATGAAACCAGAAAGGAAGGTGATAAAGGAATGCACGAAGGAAGAACTCTTACTCCAGAAGAAGAAATTACTTTTAGAGAAAAAGCTCTTGATTCAGCAATCGAAGAGGTAGATAGAGAGTTGCAAAAAGTAGGAAGCTCTACTTATACAAAAGGTAAACCTACTAATAAGGTTGATTTGACAGTGATTGTTGGCAAGAAAGACATAGATGCAAATGATAAAGCTAAATTTCTAACCCCTGTGAATATTACTGTTCATAAGAGAGATATGAGTCGTATTGTATATAGTGGTCTTAACCTGCTGGATAAGCGGATCATGGGATTTAATAAAGGTGAATTATCAGTATGGTCAGGATCTAACGGTTGTGGAAAAAGTAGTCTTTTATCACAATTAGCAATAGAAGCCATAAACAGTAATAATAAAGTGGCTCTCTATAGTGGAGAATTAAGAGCTGACCGTGTTTTAAACTGGCTACATCTTCAATGTGCTGGTAAAAGAAATGCGATAGGAACGCAGTATGAAAATTATTACATAGTATCGGAAGAAATCAGAGATAGGATAAACCGGTGGTTAGAAGGAAAGCTTTATATTTACAATAATGAATATAGCTCTAAGGTTGAAGCAGTTGTCATGGCTGTAAAAGAATGTATAGAGCAGAGTAATATAGATGTGGTAATCATTGACAATCTCATGAGTTTGGATCTGACTTCGGTAACAGGGGAAAGATATGAAAAGCAAACTAGCCTGGTGCTGGCATTGACTGAATTATGTAAGATAAAAAATGTAGTTATACATTTTATAACCCATCCAAGAAAGACAATGACCTTTCTAAGAAAAAATGATATTTCAGGAACAGCAGATATAACTAATGCAGCTGATAATGTATTTTTAGTACATAGGTGTAATACAGATTTTAAGAGAAGTATTAAAGAATACCTTGGTATCAAAGATGATAATTCTCTTTTGAGATATGACAATGTAATAGAGGTTTGTAAAAACCGTGACCTGGGTATTAGTGATGAATTCATAGGGCTGTATTTTGAGAAAGAAAGCAAGCGATTCTTAAATACACCTAATGAAATAAAACATTATAAGTGGGAGGAGGATAAAGATGGATTCATAACCAATATAACCGATGAAAGAGTACCGTTTAACTAAGAAAGGAGAATTATATGGTGATTTATTCACAGAACAGACAGAAAGTATTTAACGCAAGCAGGAAGAGCATTATGGTAGAGGATAACAAGGTGGTTTCAGGCATTAGAATTAAAGAAACCCTTGGGGAATATCAGCAAGACAAAAGGGCAGTGGAAGTATTACATGAGATATTCCAATGCATAAGAAATAGAAAAAGCAGCTATGTTATGCCGGTTGAATAAGGAGGAGAATATTGAAGAAATATTATTGTGATATTTGTGGTAAAGAATTGGGTGAGAAAGAGGTAATCAAACTGGCACCTATGGGATTTGATTTCCGGAACTATTTAAAGGTATCAAGAGATGTGAAGGAAATTGGACTTGAATTTGATTCTTGTGAATCTTGTTTGCCGGAGTTTTATGAAACTCTTAAGATGGCACTGAAAACAAAAAGCCAACGTCTAGCGGCAACTAGCATTGGCAATAATTAAGGTGAAAACTATAAACATTGGTTGTATTATAACATGAATATGACCGGGCCGCAAGTGAAAGTGAGGGTATTTTATGAATTATCCGTTAGACGTAGAAGTTTGCGTTAGGGCATTTAATGAATTAGAAGGGAATAAAGAAAAGAGTATAAAATTTTTAAGGGCAGTTGTTTCAATATTAAATGATATATACGAGGATGGATTAGTTAATTTATTGCCAGAGTCTCCTTATTTGATGGTTCATGAAAAAGAATTAAAAAAATGCTTTCGTGTGAATTATGAAAATTTTTTAGTACAAGCAAAAGATGCATATAGGCAGGGGCAGGAAGACAGCGTTAGAAATGATACTTGTGTTATGCCAAAATGTATCATTAATTAGTTAACAAAGGGAGGATTATATATGCTTAACAAGAACTTTGCTAAATTTGTACAGAATAGTTGCAGTGATGTAGTGACTCAGGATGCAGAATATATGGAACTGCAGCGTAAGTTGGTACAGGCTGAAGAGGATAATGATTTAGAAGCTCAGGAGGAATACAACAGCAGAATGGAAGTAAGGGCTGAGGAAGTATGCTTTACTGCAGGATGGAACGCAGCTATACAATTTTGCTTAAAAGGTGCAGCCATCTAGTTGATAGAATTAACGTGGTTACTGCGTAAAAATATGTAGTAACCACAGGGAGAAAGCCGTATGTATTGTGTTATTCAAGAAATAGAAACAAAGAAAGCTAATAATAACGGGCATCCTAAAGAACTAATATCTAAATTTATGGAAATGTCTATGAATGGGAAGGATATAAGCCACTATTATTATGGTTATAGTCAAGAGCGCTTTGACCGGCCCATTAAAAAAGCATACAAAGTAAGTATACACATGAGTTATCGGGAAAATGGAAAGGTTAGAAAGAACCAGTATGTCCTTTGTACAGTGAGATATTATGATATTGCAGACGGATGGTTCACTATATACGATTACTGCGAACGAAAAATTACTGCTCTTTGTAAGCAACTTAAAATTGATGAAGTAACTATTTATGATATTGTGGATGCTAAAATTAATCCGTTAATTGAATCAATTCAAAATGAATTTGAAATGACGGAAGAATTTAAAGCTAGCCAGGAACACAGCCGTATCACAACTATTTATGCAGCTAAAAAGACAGAGTTTAATGCAAAATATGGCTATTCAGATTATACATATGATCAGATTTATGATGTCTTTGGCAATTTGATGAATAAAGAGAAACTCGAAGAGATAAAGGCAGCACACAAGTATCGTAAAGAATATGAGGAAAAGAGCCGTAGTTATCAAGAAAAATCCTATAGTAACTACAGTAAATTTTTCTCTGATAGCTCTGGTAGTTACTTTGCATCTAATCATAGTAACCACGGTGACGGGGATAAAGAAACACTTAAGCAATTCTACAGGGTTTTGTCTAAGAAGTTTCATCCTGATTCTAATCCGGATAAAGATACCTCAAAAGAAATGAAGCTATTAAATACACTCAAAACTGAGTGGGGCTTATAAGAGAAGGGATGTCTGTGGAAATTAATAATGATTTTCTCATGGTAAATAGGGAGCAAATTATAACAGAATTAAAAGAGTATTACGAAGCATCAATTGATCTATGTGGTATAGACGATGATATAAATACGATACCGGCTAAAGCCCTTTATGAAAAAGCATGTGTTGATATTCTATCCTGCAAGGATGAGATTGAAGAGTATTATGACTTAAAGTACTATTGTGAAAGTATGTTAGCTGAATCGGTAACAAGGACTAATAAAAGGTCCATATTCAAAGTAGTAAAATAATAAGGAGGGATTGTTATATCTGTTATAGTAAGAGTGTCATACACGGACGAAAATGAGCTGCAACAAGTATTAACTTTGCTTAGACCAGTAACCCAAAAGCATAAGAAAAGTAAGGATAAAAAAGGGGAACATATGAACGCTTACATATACTTGAATGAGGGAAAAACCTTGTAAAATAAAGGGTTATATGGTATAATGGTAATAGAATAAATAATGATTAAGTACCCCAATGACTTGCGACATTGGAAGTCTTACTTTAAGACGTGGGAATGACATTTCATCAATTTGATGATTCGTTGTTCCTACGTCTTTTTTATTTATTATATGTGATAAAAAACTGTTTTATTGATTGTTAATATAATTGAGATGGAGTGAGAGTTAATAAGAAATAAATGCAATGCAACGTTGCATACAGATGTTGCATACATTGCAAATCAAATAATGTAGCATATATACGCCTTCATGAGGATTTGCATAGTATATCGTTCGGAACAAAGTGTGATATTTAATTTACTATTTAGTATTTGGGAATTATGGTAGGTGAGCCATGTATTACAGTATAGGACTAGAGCAATTTAAAGGAGATATAGAGAATAATAGCGAATACATAGATGTAACTGTGGATAAGCGGGAAAGCCTAAGGGTATTTTTATCTAAACAGCGAACTGGTTATGGATATAAAAACTTTATGATATGTCCCTTTTGCGGAACTAGACATATAAGACTTTATCTTTGTAATCAAAAATTAATGTGCCGGAAATGCTTTCCTGAGAATGTATATTCAGGGATACAGCATCATAACAAGGGAGGAAACAAGGACATTGCTTACAGGATATATCGTTATGCTGCAGCTCATGGCGTAACAATAAAAAGATTTCCATTTAACTATTGGGAATATGATAAGCCTAAAAATAGAAAAGAAGCATCATGGGTAAATATTTTGACAGTATTACAAGCACTTGAAGATATGAGGTACCAGACTATAGCCTATCATAAGATATGGAACAGTAAAACAATAAATNNCTACAATAAAGAGTATATTGACATGGACCAATACATTAATGTATTTATTTGATCTAAGTGAAATTCAGGACAGACAGAAATTAATATGCTGGGATAATGGTGTTAATATGAATTTTCTAGACTCTAAATAATGATGTATGTATGAAAGCCACCCTCCCCCTTAAAAGAAGGTAATATTCCGATTTGAATACCATGTGTCAAACCTTAAAATAGCACACTGGAAGTTCCTATAGGGGGTGTAGTACCCCAAGAGACAAAAGGTACATGTAAAGTTGGATAAGTTGAAACTTAATGTTAAATTTAACGGCAGGTTGATTATAGCAAATTAAAGGAGAAGAGAATGAGTAGTTTAATGATAATTCAAGAATATGATCGTTTGACATTTGCATCTGATACAGCACATTGCGAAGGAAATGAACGGGAATTATATCGATGTTATGGTGATAAAGTAAATAAGGTTCAAAAAGTTGGAAAAGACATGGCGTTCATATCTGGAATGACCGAATGTATAGAGCCAACAAGGAGAGATATAGGGTTATTCATTAACAAAACCAAACATATTAATGTTGAGTTATTACGACAATATCTAAATAGAAAATATCCTAAAGAAAAATGTAAGTACAGTAGTTTAGGGTTGAATGATATTGGAGTTACAGTGTTATCTGTCATTAATGGTCGCAGCATTGTATATGATCTCAATCAGGCCCTTGACTATAACCCAATGATTAGTTTGGGAGAATTGGAAAAAATGAAGTTGTGGGTTGCCGGATTTAATAACTCATTAATTTACAATAATGCATAAAGTTATTTATCGTCTCTTGCTAATGATCAATATAGACAAATAGAGACATTTTTCAATGTATATCAAAAAAGTTATTCTGAAGGAGTAGGCGGATACATACAGGTATATGAAATGGACAATGAGAATTGTAACTTCATTCAAGAAAGAAAGCTGAATGAAAGAAATTTAAACTATAGTTTTAAAAGAATCGAAGATATTCCGGATGAAATGATGAGACAATACTCAGCACATATAACCAGTGCCACGATGACAGGCGGAACAATTAATGGAACTGTAATAAATTCAGAAGCGAATAATTCATCTACACGCATTAATGGTGGTGTATTTACTGCAGCTGGTTCGGAAGCCACGGGTGCCAATACCACAAAAATTGAAGAAGGAAAAATAATTACATCATATATTAACGTTTCCCAAGCTGGAGATACAGGGAATGTTGGCATAATTCCTGGATCAATTCTAGTAAGTGGAGTAGTTGCCGGAGCGGTAAGGCAAACAAGTATAGCACCAGCATTAATAAGCACCCCTCAGCTCAATTGTGGTAGTCTGTATATTAATTCCGTAGCGCCTTCATTAGAAGGTCATCAACATAGTATTTTACATTATGGAGGAGTAGCCAAAGTAACAGCCTTTGAAAATAATTTTAGGCCTCATTCTTCATCTGGTGATAATAATATCTCCTGTGGTTCGCCCTCGTACCGGTGGACACAAGTTTATGCAGCCACTGCCACAATATCAACATCTGATAGAGATTTAAAGGAACAGGAAACTTTAATTACTGAGAAAGAAAAGAGAGTAGCTATAAGAATTAAGCAATTACTTAAAACCTTTAAATATAAGGATGCTGTATCTGAGAAAGGAGATAATGCCAGGATACACACTGGTGTAATAGCTCAGGATGTAAAAGAAGCGTTTGAAAGCGAAGGACTGGACCCATATGGCTATGCACTATTTTGTGCAGACGTATGGTACGAGAAAGATGGTAGAGCATGCGATGAAGAAGAGATTCCTTATACTGTATACGATGAAGGAGTGAAGGAAGTTACACGGTTTGGAATCCGATATGAAGAGTTACTTTGCTTTATGATAGCAGCTCTGTAAATAATACTATTCAATTATAAAGTCATAACACTGGACAGAGATCCACAATTTTATATTACTAAATAAAATTAGTTACAAATAGTTGCATTATACCATATATAGATTTCTAATTGGTATTTTGAAGGTTTAATAGTACATTGACAACTGAATATTGATAGTTGGTAGAGAATGGGATATAATAATCCATATTATAGCAAATAAATGCTCAAAATATGACAAAAAAACGAAAGGGCAACTATGAGTACTTTATTCTATTCATGGCAATCAGATTTACCTAGTAACAAAAATAGAAATTTTATTGAGGATTGTATTGGGACAGTTATGAAAAGGTGTAAAAAGTTGCAAATAGATGTTATTAAGGATAGAGATACAAAGAATGTTCCTGGAACTCCGGATATATGTGATACTCTATTTTCAAAAATTGATAAATGTTCATTTTTTGTAGCTGATATAAGTATATTAAATAATAATATATCCGGTAAGAAAACACCTAACCCAAATGTTTTACTTGAGCTTGGTTATGCCGTTAATATTCTAGGATGGGAAAGGGTCATTTGCATTTTTAACAGTGAATTTGGGGATATAAGTGATCTACCATTTGACTTAAGGCAAAGAAGACATTTGGTATATTCATCGATTGATTGGAATACAAATGTTGATTCTAAAAGTAAGGAAAAGGACAAAATAGTTAGTTCTATTCTTGATACTATTAAAGAGGCTGAAAATGGAAATGTTTTATTGGAAGGATCAGTAACTAGTGGGTTAATATATTTAGCAAATAAACTTGATAAATTTAATGAGATAATTGTATACTACCAAATTGATGGGAAGAATAGCCAGTGTAACTTTAAAAGTATTAATTATCCTAATAAATTTGATATTAATATGCCTATTAAATATGGTGATAATAATATAAGCATTGATATCATTGATACAGATAAAATTAACCTGTATGTCAACAATAACAATGTTTTAAATAGAATAACTAAAATAATAGGGCGAAAAGCAAATTAAAATTCTTAGTACTCAAACTACCAGCTACCAATATTAGTTGGTAGTTTTTTTGTATCCAAAAAGGAGAGTTGATAACATGAGTAATGAAGAATTGGTACAGCTTATAAAGCAGGGAACGGATCCGGCCGGCAATATGGAGCAGCTCTACAAACAGAATCAGGGGATTATCTTTTCCGCAGTTAAGAAGTACCGCTATGCTTGCCAGGCTGACTATAATAGCACTCCAATCATAGAGCTGGATGAATTGATGCATGAAGCCTATTTCGGGCTTGTAAAGGCTGTAGAGANNCTGCGGAAGAGTTATCCGAGTACCAGTACATACACAAGAAAGGGTATATCAGTATAATAGGGTCACATCATACTACCTGCAGCATTACAATAGAGAACCATCCTGTAAAGAATATGCAGCCTGGCTAAGTATATCGATCAAGAATGTACAGCAGCTACAGCATTTTATGTACAAGGGCAAAGTCAGAAGTCTTGATGAAGTGGTACTGAGCGGAGATGATGAGGAAATTACTATTGCTGATACTGTGAGAAGTGAGGAAGATACAGCGATACAAGCAATAGAGAAGGTGGGTAACGAACAGTTACGTGTCCAACTATGGGACACGATAGATAATGTAGTTAAAAGTGATAGAATGTCAGCCATACTTCATTATCGCTTCATAGAGAACCTTTCATTACGTGAGACAGGCGAAAGGATGGGTATGACCATTGAAGCGGTTAGACAATGCGAGAGCAAGGCTCTAAGTCTATTAAGACGTAATAGGAGAGTTAAACAGTTATATAAAGATACTTTATCGTAATATCCCCCCCCCCCATGAGGTAAAATAATTAATTTGAATGATGGGATACCACGTGTCTACCTCGATGTGAAAAAAATTCCCACATCAGCTTTTGAAAGGAGAATATAAATCAATCTATAACGAGAACTGGTAAATAGTTATAAGGATCCTTTATTCTTGGGCTATAAATATACATTGAAGCTAAGTAGTTGTATTATAAAGTAAAACAATAAAAGGGGTAATGTTAATGTATATTGAAGAGCAAATAGAAGAACTAAGGAGAAAACTTACTAAAATGGAAATGCAATTGCATGATTTAAGTTCAATAAATAGATTACGAAGGAGTGACGATATTACATCTACGAGTAATTGTGATATTGTATATACTGTTAAAGATGTATCAAAGATACTTAAAACAACTACAGGTTATGTGTATTCGCTTATTAAGACCGGATACCTGCCTGCTTTAAAACTTGGTTGTATGAAAATTAGGCGTCAGGCTTTATGCGAGTTTCTTGCTAAGTACGAAGGTAAGGACCTTACAAATCCAAATGAAATAAAGGACTTGGATATTAAACAAATTGAACAAACAGAAAGCCTTACATATTGAATAAAAGGAAAGGAGGAAAAAAGGATGTACATAAGTAAGAAAAGATGGCAGCCGTTAGTAAAAAGAGTTGCTGACCTTGAAGGACAAGTTCAAAGCCAGCAGGAAGTAATTAATTATCATCATGATTCTGTTGTTTCGAAGAATCCCACACAAGAGATAGAGCAGGCTTTCCGACAGGTTCTATTAAGCCGGCCTTCTCAAGTGTTGCAACAGCTACTGCGGTTGCTAACTCAACAGATACTTCCATGCTAATTGCAGAAGCATATCCAATTAATTTAGATACGTCAGGCGAGCAATGTAAATCATCATTTTCTAGTACAGTAGCTAATCTTTGTTTAAATTGCTCAATGATCGTTTCTCTGTTATTGTTAAAAACTTCATTTAACACATCTTGTGCTATTGATACTTTTGTAAATTCACTCAATAATTTTCTCCTTTCTCATATGTACTTAGCTACTTCAATAGCCTGTAAGGAGAGTGTACCACAATATAACAAAATATTCCATAAGGAGGACAGGCTTGATTCGATTAATAAAGATTTGGCAGCTGAAAATTCAGTCACGAAATATTGGGAAAAAGGTTTTTAAAATCATGGCTGGCGTATTAGCGTTTAAGCTTTGAAAATATGCTTTAGTGTCTGTATAGGTTTATACTTATGCATATACTTGTTTATTTATTAATAAATCAAGTCATAAAACACATTTTCTGTAAGGATTTCGATATCTTGGCCATCAAGCTTTAATTTCTCGGCTTTTTTTTGTTTATTGCTTTTGCCATCTTTAATTAACTTACAATAATCATTATTACCAAGGATGAGATAGTTTGTTTTAGCAGTAATGGAATCGCCATTAACTCCTCCAAAGTCGGCTACTATTTGCATGGCATCTTTACGAATCATCCTTTCAAGGGTGCCAGTGAAAACACAAACTTTACCATAAAGAGGATGAGAGAGATCAAAGTCGGTTTTAGATGTGGATATATTAGTGGCTTTAACAATGGATGCTTTTTTTAGAGATTCATTAAAAGCTTGAAGGTCTCCATATGTATTAATTAATGTTTTGTTAAGTTCTAAAAAGCAAGCATTCGTAATTTCGCAGTCTCTTAAGGCTCTGTGGGATCCGATGTCGCATATGGAATAATGAGCTGCAATATCCTTTAGTCTGTGATGCTTTAACGCTGGAAGGAGTCTTCTTGATATACGCATAGTATCAATAAAATTATTCTGTAATCTTTTATCAAGGTAATAATTAAAATTATCATATAAGAAATTTATATCAAAATTAACATTGTGCCCAACCAGTATATCTTGTTCAAGAAAAGTATAAAGTTCGGACAAGACTGTTTGGGGGCCAGGAGCAGTTGATAACATTTCATTTGTTATTCCGGTAAGCTGTGTAATGAACCCGTCGACATAACGAATATTGTGTCCGTTATCCACAACATAATCACCACCGTCAAAGACATAATCACTATCAAGAGTATAGTAGGAGTCAGGCTTTATCAGTGATGAAAATTCACTAGTTTTCATGTTGTTAATATATTTTATTGCTGACACTTCAATTATTGAGTCGTATTTGGGGTCTAGTCCCGTTGTTTCAATGTCAATAACAGTATAAGATTCAGGGAATGTCATTAAACTCATACCTTTATTTCTTACTAAACCTACATTTTTATCCATATAACCCTCCTAATAGCAAAATTATACTATCAGTATGAAACTGTTGTTATTTAATGTAAATAATTAGTAAGTGTTTTTCTAACAATTTTTGATATTGCATTCATAGAACATATAATATATGCTGCTGATAGCTTTTTTCTTAGTTGTACTGGTGTTCTCTTTTTATTTATTATCCATATAAAAAATCACTCTTATAGTGATAAAAGCTATTTTGGGAATATTTTATGCATTGATATGGACACGTGGTATCCGAAGGCTTGAGAAATTGAAGAGTTACCCCTCCGGGGGGAATCACAGTGCAGGGTTTATGAAAAAATCCTTAATCTAGTACAGTCTCAATCGTTTTGAAGTGAAAATGAGTTTCTAATTCCTATGAAAAACTATAAAGATATACTGGCTTAGGTTTGGCAGTTATATATTTCCAGACAGATATTCCAAATTTTAATATTGTTAAAGACGGTTGACCAATAATAAATTATTAGTAATAGGAGTTCTTGTTTTCTATTTGTTATAAATGGTTTCGTACATATTTTGCTGTATAAATTGTCAATATCAAATAAATTTTCTTTGTTTGTTAAATCTTCTTTGAAGTCAGAATATTCAAATAAATTATTTGGAGCTATTGGCTTTAAAATAGTATTGTCATACCTGACTTTATAAGAATATCTGGCCGCAAAAGTTCTTAATTCAATATTAAAGTTTCTCATTGTATCATTAATCCAGTTAACGATACTTTCCGGCAGATGGGGTATTTTATCATCATAATAAACAAGATTCTCAATCCTATGCTGATCTTTTACGAAAAGTAATATTCCTTCTTTTTCGTCTCTAAGATATGGCCACTTACGAGAAAGATTGGTACGGCAATCATCGGCGATAATCTGGAAATCCTCATCTGTATAACTTAAAAGAAAAAATTCATTTTTTTCTATGATATGTTTCATCGAGAAGTTTATAAGATTATAATGCTTACTGTATAAATCAACTAGCCATTTTTTTACTTCAGGAGAGTAGGCTGACACACGAGATCTATATTTTTCTATTTTATCAATGTCCATAAATGTTTTAGCTTTTTGTTCATGTTGAGCCAGGTGGTCGTTAAAATAGTCAAAGACATAATTTACGCATATTCTAATATTTTTGGAACGATGGTCCAAATCAAAATCTTTTAAATTATCCTCACGCTTTCTACTTTCGATATATTCATCAATTGTTAGCATACAATCCCTACTTTCTAATTTTTTACTATAAGTATACTAGGCATCTAATCTATTTAAAAGATAAAATTTAGAAGTTACATAAGGTGTCCCAATATAGAAACACCTAGCGGTATACATTAAATAATGGTGTGTTAGGTATGCACGAAATTGTGCACGCTAAATTCTTATCACCCAGGAGCCGTAAGCTGATAGATTTTTCTGTTTTAAAATAGGGCCGAAAATCCGGCTGTACCTGTTTCAAACGGAGAAAGGAACAAGGTGCTTATACTATGAAGAAGCAATGAAAGGCACCGTACAAATTAGAGTGTCTATATTTGTTGATTTACAACTAAAAATATGTTAAAATATGTAAAATAAGTTGATTAAAGTGATACAAACCATTTTACAATTGTAAATAGTAATATGAGTTGAAAGCGGAGAGGAGAATATAAGTGAAAAAAGGAAGATTGTCAGTTGAAGAAGCAGCAAAACTAATGGGAGCTAATGCCCAATTTATTAGAATAGGATTGCAGCAAGGAGTATTTCCATGGGGTTATGCGGTGAAAACAAGCAGCCATTATACATACTTTATCATACCAAATAAGTTTGAAGAATATACAGGAATACAGCTGGAGGAGGAATGAATTAGTTGCGGAAAAAACTATTTATTACTACTGATTTAATAGTTTCGTGAAAGAAGTTTCTGAAAAAAAAGATATCGGGCAAGAAGTATATACGCGCACATTTTTTAGGATAATTAAACTTTTTATTAGGAGGTACATATGAAACCAAAAACTATATGTCGTACAAAAGATGGACAGATAAGAGACCCAAAGGATACTAAGATACCGGAAGATATTTGTTTAATAATACATGGTATCGCAGAGCGTGTTAAAAAAGAAATGCAACAGAAAGGCATACATATTGAATAATTTAGTATGACTGCATAACAAGAGATTCTCAGTAGCATAAATGTGACTTTAATATGGTTGGAACTGTAAGCATATTAAATGCTGAAAATACCGGGTCATTTAGTAATAGCCCCGATAATTAGGTGCTACTTGGGTCTATATTGATATCCGATTAAAGGTGGTGATAAGTAGTGGCTGAAAGAATATCAGTAAAAAGAGCGGCTGAATTAACGGGATTATCGCAACTTTCCATAAGGCTTGGACTTCAATGTAAACACTTGCCTTTTGGAACTGCAATAAAAACATCTAAGAATCGTACTGTATATCACATATCACCTGCGTTGTTGGCAGAATATCTTGGGTTGACGGTGGAGGAAGTAAAAGGAACATAGTTAAAAAATATTAGACATTGCATGGGTATCGTAAAACACGACATCCCTAAGTAAAAGGAACATAGTTAAAAAATATTGAAGGCACCTGTCTTATAGATGGTGCCTTTTTTGCATTAATCGTATAGTCCTATTGACAATAAGAACAAACGTTCGTATAATTAAATCATACATTAATATAGTTTTGTATTATAAAATTTAATTAAATGGCATATTCCTATATAAAATTTGACAATCTAAAATCATAATGATAGTATATATTTATAATAGACTATGCCTAAGTAAGATACATAGTATACTATTCTTTATGAATAATATGCGGAGGTGATTTTATGAGCAAGGTAATAGATATTACATCATATAAAAGAGGTGAGCCAGTTATGAATATTATAGAATTAGCACATTGGTTTTTATCTAAGGAATCAATGACTAACCTAAAACTCCAAAAATTATGTTATTATGCTCAAGCATATTATCTGGCTATTTTTGATGCACCTCTAACAAATACGACATTTGAAGCCTGGGTACATGGACCTGTATCGCCTGCTCTTTATCATCAGTATAAACAGTGGGGGTGGTACGACATTTCTAAGTACGATGGACCATTACCTAAATTAAATAAAGAGACAGAAGAATTTTTAGAAACAGTTTATCGAACATATGGTGTTTTTAGTGGTGAGCAGCTCGAGCAGTTTACCCATCGGGAAGAACCGTGGATAAAAGCAAGAAATGGTATTAGTTCTATTCAATACTGTACGACTGAAATCAAAAATGAGGATATGAAGAGATACTTTAAGAACCTAATGGAGAACGATAACTAAGGAGATATTATGGACATATCGTTAGTAATCTTGGGAATTGTTATAGGCGTTGCTGGAACCACGATAATCAATAAAGTAAAACTTAAAGTTAAAGTTAACTGGAATGTTCTATTTAAGAATTTAGATAAAGTGATGTTAGTAGCTACTACGTGTATTTTAGCAATCTGTATTATTGTTGAAACATTAGGTTTTGCTGACAATATTTCTCTAAGTTTTGTTAATATATATTCCTCAATTATATTTTCTTGGCTTTTAACTAAGTTTTCTGCGGAGACAGAATTTAAAAAGAAAGAAGAAGATATGGCAAAGCTTTCATTTAGACACTTAGGTGATGTAGAAAAAACTATATTAACTGCCGAACAAAAAGTTCGTGACTTTATAACAGGTGAAAGATTAGGTGGAAAACTAGATGGTAAGTTAGAATATTTTCTTGAAGGTGTAATTGATAAAATTGAACTTATAAAAATCGGTATAGCTACAAATAAAGAAGATTGGTTTGATATGTTGGCAGAAGGTTACAAAGGTGAAATAAATAAAAGGCAAGATCCAGAAGCTAAATGTCAAGATGAAATTGCAAGACCAAGTGTTGGCGCATTTAAAGTTTTTACTGATCAGGAACTAGAAAATGATACATCTGGAAACGAAGCAAAAGTTGAAAGATAACGGAATTTGTTTTTAAAGTTGAGGACTATTTGGGGACTACAGAAGTAATTTTAAGTAGTAACGCACTTTAAATTATAAAAGGAACAACTTAAGAAATACAATAAAATCAATGGTTATAGCATGATGTGCCAAATTATAAAACGTTCTTATGCCCGTTGGTAAGGTAAAGGTCTCGAGTTCAAGTCTCGTCGGGAGCTCTCTAGAAAACCTGGTAAAATCAAGGGTTAGAGCGGTTTTAAAAAGTTAAAAGGCATCCATTAACGGGTGCTTTTTTTATGTCATGGTAACTGTTTGGTAAGTGTTTGTTTTTGTTGCTGAGCATTATTGAATAGTTTATCTAATTTATCTGCAGCTTTTTTATCTGATTCTTTTAGACTGTGTTCATAGATGTTCATTGTGGTGCTTGTCTGAGCGTGCCCCAGTCGAGCTGATACGGTTCTAACGTCAACATCTTCTGATATGAGCATAGTAGCACTTGTGTGCCTTAATCCATGTAATGGGATATTAGGAGGTTTTAATGCTTCATCTTCAACTGTTGCATGATATTTGTGGATAATATCCTTAAAAGTCTGACAAGGTGTGGATATATTCATTTGCTTGTGCAATGTGTATATTAACATATCTTTGCATAGATTGTCATATTTTACCCTTTGATATTGAATTATATATTATTTGGATGTATACTGTTGGTAAATAATTTACTAGGGAGGAAATATGAATAATAATGAGACGGATTTAATTTTAAAAAAGGTTAAAAAATACTCTAACGCAATGTATATAGTATTAATGCTTACATATGTTGCGTTGTTCTTTAACATTTTTTATGAGTATGTCAATAACATTGAATTAGTTACAATTTATGTTGCAATGGCAAGTACCTTAATACCAGTTGTAAAAGAGACAGTTAATAATAAAAAATTATTATTTACAATTAAGGTTGTTATACCATTTGTATTTATTGCAATAATTTGGCTGTCTGCAAGTGAACCGATAGAGAACGATATTATTTTGGTAATTGTTAAAACATTTGGATTTGTAATAACTATTTTAGGAATATTAATAAAAATGGGGTATGGTAATATAGAATTGTTTGGTAAAGGAAAAAGTCGTAAGCGAACATAATACTTAGAAAAAAGTTTTTGATTAGAGAGCCTTCGGGCTCTTTTTTTGAATGTGAGGTGAGCCTTAATGGCTAACAGATAAGCAAAAGCGATTTGCAGATGAAAGAATATTGACAAATGTTTTTTTACACCCTGTATAATTATTTACCTACAGAATGAAATATATAGAATAATATGTGAATGGCGGTAAGTGTTCTAACTAAAAATTGTTTAGATTACCTTTTGTTATAATGAGAAAATTATGCACAATTAAATTGATTTAGATTGTATTGAAAGTGAATACATATTGTGTTATATTGTTAGTAAAGATTTATAAATAACAGACATAGACATTTAGATAATGAAGCTTGATACTAATTTAAATTGTTTTGCTTATTGTAATAAAAAATATGTAGTGATGAGGTGGCTGATTTATGAGACTTGGCTTTAAAATAGGTGCCAGATTTTTAAGATCAAACATAGGGCAGACTATACTAATAATCTTAGGAATTTCCATTGGTGTTTCGGTACAGATATTTATCGGTTCTCTTATTCAAGGACTTCAAAAAAGTCTCGTGGATAAAACAATTGGGAATGCTTCGCAGATAACCGTGACAGCAGATACGTCAGACAAAAAAATAAATAGCTATGATGAAATTTTTAAACTGATACAATCGGCGGATAAGAAGATTACTACCATATCTCCTGTCTCTGATCATCCTGTTTTTCTTGATAGAGCAGAGGATACTGTATCATTGCTTTTAAGAGGGTTTGATTTAGCAAGAGCAGATGAAATCTATGACTTAAAAGAGCAGCTGGTGGAAGGGAGTATGCCTGAAGGAAGAAATGAAATTATTCTTGGAACGGATTTAAAGGATAAGTACGGTCTTCGCACCGGAGAGGATGTCAAAGTCATCACGCCGGAGAAAGAGCTGGTTACACTAACAATTAAGGGATTTTATGATTTGAAGGTTAAATCTATTAATACAACCTGGGCAATTACAAATCTGGAGACTTCTAAAGAGGTATTCAAGGAAGGAGAAAAAATCACTTCTATAGAAATTCAAGTGGAGGAATCAGCAGTATTTTCGACAGATATCATAAGTA
>DJJW01000082.1:59474-81849 GCA_002434335.1 Lachnoclostridium sp. UBA6558
TTGTTCTGGGTCTTGGCCTATCTTATGGATTTAGTACCTTTGCATTAAATCCTGACGGAACCCCAATCGTTGCATTATATCTAAACAGTGGATTTATTATTATATCTGTATTGGTGGCATTGCTGTCTTCCGTTGCAGCTTCCTTACTGCCGGCTGTAAAATCAGCCAGATTAAATCCGGTCGATATTATACGCAATAATTAATGAAATCAGGAGGTAAAAGATGAAACATGTAATGGAATTAAACAATATTAATAAAATATACGGATCAGAAATCCAGAACCAGGTACTTTATGATATCAGCTTAAATATAGAAAAAGGGTCCTTTAATTCAATTATCGGACAGTCAGGAAGCGGTAAAACGACTCTTCTTAATATCATGGGAACCTTGGACCACCCTACTTCCGGAGATATTCATATAAATGGCCTCAAAATGAATAAGCTGGCGGCTGACAAACTGGCCGAGATACGTAACAAGACCATCGGCTTTATTTTTCAGTTTCATTATCTTTTGCCTGAATTCACTGCCTTGGAAAATGTTCTGATGCCTTACGAGATACAGTATGGAAAGGGAGGGAAAAAAAGAAGGAGTGAAGCAGAAGAGTATCTGGAACTGGTTGGGCTGAAAGATGTCATCAACAATCCTTCCTCCAAAATGTCAGGTGGACAACAGCAAAGAACTGCAATTGCAAGAGCCTTGATGAATGCACCGGAGATTATACTGGCTGATGAACCAACAGGTAATCTGGATTCAGATTCTGCAGAGACAATATATGAACTACTTCGTAAAATCAATGAAGAAAAAGGAACGACCTTTGTGATTATTACCCACGACAACAGAATAGCAGAGAAGACAGATCGTATTATTGAGATAAAGGATGGCAGAATCATAACCGATACGAACAGGATTTAATCCTGTCCGTATCGGTTAGGTTTTTGTTATGCATTTTTTGTAACTTATTGAAACACGGAAGCTAACGAAAGATTGAAGTATTTCCCTGGCGTATATTAATTTTTAACTTCTCCTCTTCAGTTTTTATCTTATAGTAACCCTTTATGTCAGCATTTATTGTATTCACCACAGCAGAACGCATACGCTCCATAATTCGATCTAAGCTGAATTCCTTTAAGGTATCAATATTTGATCCATGCTTTTCTTCACTGCTTAGTTTAAAAAAGGCATTCTCCATATCATCCCATTCATTCTCGGTTCTGGTTTTATAGGTAAGGAGCAGGTCAATGGATTTCATAAATTCTGTATCTGATATTAGTTTATTAAAAATATCCATCATTGTAATACCTGTTTTGGAATCGACATTAGTTGAGAAATTCTTAATTGAAGCAAGAGCTTCTTTTGACATCAGTAATTCCTTGGAAATAATAGTATCTTCTTTGGTATCCCAGCCCATTAATCTGGAGGGAGTTGTTTCTAAAGTCGCTGCAAGCTTCTCGATTCTTTCGGATGGAATATTAGGAATAGTACCATTTTCATATTTGTGCAGTGTAGAACGTCCGATACCGACTTTGTTTGCAACTTCCTCCAAAGTAAGATCTAACTCAATTCTTCTGGCTTTTAAATTTTCTTTTAATCCCATATTACGCACCTCCATCTTTCTATAGTATATCATAAATTTCTAATTAAGCAACAAATATAACGTTAATTTGTAAAAAAAGTTTCTTGACAGTGGAAAAATTTAAGCTTATAATGTTTCTTATAAGGAAACATACTAAGATATACATAATTTATATATAGTAGGATGAGTATGGTAAAATAGTTATTTGAGAAAGCATTACACTCTTTATAGGTACAATTTGTCCGGAACATTAACCATAGCTATTTAAAAAGAGAAAAAATTTGCTATAGAAGTTTCTTGAAAGGAAACATAGCAATGGACAGGATTATTCCTTTAATATTTATAATTATTATGTTAAAAGCTGATGAGTTTGTTGAAACAAATAAACCAATTTATGTATGAAAACAAATAAATTTTGCTACTTATGTAAACAAAATGATTACTTTGCAAAAAAGAGAAAAGGGGTTGATTGAATGAGTAATGAAGAATTGATTCAGCTCATAAAGCAAGGTGAGGATATCACCGGAAATATGAGTAAACTATACATAAAGAATCAAGGGATTATATTTTCAATTGTTAAAAAGTATAGCTATGCCTGCAAAGCAAGCTATGGCTGTGTACCAATAATAGAATTAGAGGAGTTAATGCATGAGGCTTATTTTGGATTGGTAAAAGCGGTAGAGAAATATGATGACACTCAGGGTGTACTATTTATGTCTTATGCACCTTTTTGGATAAGACAAGCTATTAAAAGATTTCTGGAGGACAGCGGACAGTTTATCCGTGTACCGGTTCATACCCAGGAAAAAATTTATCGGTATAATCAGGTTTCTTCATATTACATGCAGAATTTTAACAGGCAGCCAACCAAACAGGAATTTGCATCGAGGTTGCAAATGTCATTCAAAGAAGTTGAACAGCTGCAAAGATTTATGTTTAGAAATAAAATCAGCAGCCTGGATGGAGTGGTCTCTGATGGAGAAGATGAGGATATAAGTTATTCTGAAACGATACCAGGTGATGTTGATTTGGAAACGGAAGTTGTGGAAAGAATCACAAATGAGCGGCTAAAGGATGAATTGTGGACTATACTTGATCAAATCCTTATGGATGAAAAGAAGATGCAGCTGCTTAGGCTTAAATTTATAGATAATATGAATATGGAGGAGATTGGTAAGCGTTACAATATAAGCAGAACTGCTGTAAAGCAGGCCCTAGAGTACTGCCTTAAATTAATTAAACGTAATGCACAGATAAGAAGATTGGCTGTTCAAACAGGCATATGGGATGAGAATAAGCCCTTTACAGAAGAGAGAATCAAAAGATTATGTAAATGGGGGCATTATGAAGGCTTAGATAAGAAAGAGTTGAATTATGCGAAACAAAGAGGGTGGATATTGGAACAACATATTGAGCTTAAGTAATTTTTAATTAGCAGCATAGTGGAAGAATAGTGGGTAGCATTTTGCAACTACCAGACATGGGTTAAGCGGTAAATAAAAGAAGTGTTATAATATGCCCGGCTAAGGCATGATTATAACACTTCTTTTGCTATTGCTCACCATATAACCAACTTGATTCAGCAATCAGAAAATCATCATTATGGACAGAAGATGAGAAATAGCGATTAGAGCTATGAAATAGTTTTTCGCATTTTTTACAATGAGGCTCCTCAGTATTATATAATTCCTGGCCACAAAAATGACAGTTAGCAATATGATAAACAAATCTGTCATGCTCCTTGTTATAAAAATGATTATAAATAGCTTTATCAAGTGCATCAATTTTATGAATCGATCTTCTGTGCCATCTTCTGTAATCATCAAATGCATAATGGGCAGCTTCATAGGAAATGTCAAATTGCTTAGATACATGTACATAGTTTTTGCAAGCAGCATAATGTATGGCGATTCTGGGAGCTATAAAGTAACTTGCAAAAGAGTCAGCTTCTTTTTCGTGCAAAGGAGTTCTGGGCTCTGTGTGTTTTAAAGCAATGTGCGCGATCTCATGGGAAAGGGAAAAGTATATTCTGCCAGGTAGCTGAGCATCGTTGTAATAAACGGTTTTCTTTAAGGTAAAGGCATCTTTGCTGAAGGACATGCATTTTTCGTATTTTTTGGGTTTCTGTGCAGAGTAAGGTTCAACTTTCATGCCGTATGCTTCCAAAACTTCAATACAGTCGATTGGAAATGACTTTATATTACATTTACGAAATACCTCTAAGGTTGTTAATTTTATAGTGTTGTAATCCATAGAACCACCTTTTTAATTATTCATCGTCATCGGAATACATGTCAGTTATAAACTCTATCGCTTCCTCTCTGGTCATCTTCTTACCATTTCTGGCAACCAGGGAACGAATATCCTCTTCTGTAGGAACGTACCGTTCTTTCTTTTTGAGTATATTAGGGTTATTATCCGTGTACTGAGGTATATATGTAAGTTCAGTCACACGGTTAACGGCTACGCTTTTTCCTTTTTCATTCAGTTTACTGAATTCCTTTAGCAACATATTCTCATCTTCTGAATTTTCGTTTGGGGATTGGGAGTGCAGCCTGGAAGCCTGGGGCATAAGTAAATTTGTTTTTCCTTCTTCCAGTCCCTCCTGTTTGCCATACATCCTTACAAGTCGAGTATAAACTGCCGTGTCATTGATTCTGTCCTCTATGGTTTTGGTATTTAGTAACATTGCGGCATAGTTATCAAAGGTAGGGTGTTCCAGCTCATAATTCCATCCGGAAAGGCTTCGTGAAAAATAAGCTCGTATCACTTCTATCCAGGCATTTACTCTGGTCTCAAAAGGATTATCGTAATTAGAAGCTTGATTAAGGTATTTGTTCTTTTCGTTTTCGATTACCGGTAACGGATAAAAGTTACCATAAAATCTTGATGCCAACAAGTATTTTCTATGAAATTCATCGTGAGTACGGCACTCGGTTATATCTGAGGCATAATACATCATACCACATTCCTGACAGGTAACGATACCATTTTTACCCAGAAGGTATTCTAAAGGCACATTAAAAAAATCCGCAATCTTCTGCATCTTGTCAGATTTAGGAGTACTTTTACCCTTTTTCCACTCTGAGAACACGGTTTGGCTAATTCCGGTTTCTCTTGCTACATCTGCAGTCCTGCAACCCTTTTCACTTAATAAAAGCTCATAAATTTCATACATAATAATACCTCTTTCAATAAAATTAGGAAAATCTAATTACAGACTTGACAACTTAGGATATGCTATATATAATTAAAACATGTACTTAGGATATTCTAATTAGTTTACGAAATATAGCGAATGAACTATTACCTATATTATATAGGAAATTCGAAGTTGTGTCAAATTAAAATTAGAAAATAAAAATTATGATGTTGATTAAGGGGGGGAATGGTAATTTACGATGGATATGTTAAGGAAAAGTAGACAAAGCCAATCCAGCAGGATAATTATCCCTATTGAAATAAGGAAAGCTTCAGCGTTAAAGGGGAGAGATATAAGAATATCGTTAGAAGGGTTAAATAGATATGTTAAGTATGGCGAACCGGTTGATTCTGATAGAAGCCGTAATAATATCACTGGGAAGGGGTCTCTATGGGTGAATAATACGGTAAACGTGGAAGTCTATAAACGGGATATTGGCTGTATACTGTGTTCTGAAACAGAAGGGCTGGTTGAAATAAATGGGTATACCATATGTTCAAAGTGTACAGAGAATATTTTGAGATAAAGGAATCAAAGCTGATATTTGCAGATAGACAGGAAAAAGGAGTATTACAGAGAAATCTGGTTTGAAAACAGGTGCTATCTATACCTGTTGGAGAGGAGTGTTTGGGTGAACATACAAGTGACAGATGATTTTATTGAAGGAGCTATAAGAAAAGCTATTAAAGAATACAGTATCGAACAGAGGACTGAGAGAAACAGGAAAGCTCTGCATAACACGAAGTTATTACTAAAGAACTACAGTAAATTGAAAAAAAGTGTTGAGGCAGGAATGTCTGATATAACAAAGTATGATAAGTTCAACCATTATCAGTCGAAGGCAGATGAGTTATATGTGGAAAGCATTAAAAGAAGTAAGATGAGAAGCTTGATTGTGGTGACACATATAGATAATGCGCTGGCAGTGATAAAGGAAGATTATGAGAAGAAAGGGCTGCAAGAAAAGTATGAAGCATTTGAAAGCTGTATATTAGACGAGATGAACTATGATGATGCGGCTTTGATTTATAATTCTAGTAAAGCTTCTATAAGCCGTTGGATAAATGAAATAACCGTAGAAGTCAGTGTATTATTGTTTGGGATAGAGGGATTGGAACTCATCTGAAACAAATATGAAATAAAGACGAAATTAACCGGACATAAGAAATGTGTTAATATTAAAGTATAAGGGAATAGAGTTGAACAATAAAGCACTTAGCTGCCTTCAGCAGTTGAGTGCTTTCTTTCTATTGCAGTAGCTGGCTCCTGACACCCTGATGCCCAGAAGGCAGGTTAATTGTTGCTTCTGTCCGGAATGACGTAAAACTATCAAAACTCCGCCGGAGAATAACGGCCAGATCCCAATACCCGGAGAGCGGGAATAACTATCTATGGAGGAAGCGAAATGAAGTGGATACGAAAATTAATCGAAGGAGCCTTGATAAACGGTGATGGCCGTATTGATCTGGAGAGCCTGATGAAACAAATCAATGAAGAATTCCCTAGAAATGCGGTACCAAAATCAGAATTTAATCAGGCGAAGAAAAAACTGAAAACAGCTATGGCAGCCATTGAAATCCTGAGAGAGAGTAAAAGTGAAAAAGAGATGTTGCTTGAAATTATCAAGCAGCAGGAAGCGACAATCCAAAAGCTTCAATATGATGTCGTCAATACAATAAAATCATATTCTCTGAACAAACAATTCGGTAAAGCAGGAATCCAGGATCCGGATTACCTGAGTTACAGGCAAAGAGGTCTTGATGGGTTTCAACTTGAGAACAAAGAGAAACCCATGGTTATAGAAGAGCTTATTAAATCTCTTAAGGAGGAATTGGATGGTAAATGATATTGTTAATGGCATTGTTGCAATGCTGGAAGCAACTTACGGAGAGGATATTCATATCTATACGGACGGGGTCCAGAATGAGCTTACGATGCCTTGCTTTTTGGTGAAGCTGATTAAGGGAAGCCGTAAACAGATGATGAGTAACCGGTTATACCTGGAGCATTCATTTGATATTCAATATTACCCCGGTACTGCGAATAAAAACAGCGAAATATCAGAGATAGTTCCTGGTCTTTCGGCCTTGGAGTATATTATGTCAGACGGAAAACTGCTCCGTGGTACCAAAATGAATTATGAGATTACAGAAGAGATACTGCATTTTTATGTGCAATATAATTGCTTTGCATACACTACCAAAGAAGAGATTGATAAAATGCAGTCTTTAAATGTAAAAAATGAAATAGGGAGCTAGTACGAAATAAAGAACATTTCACACATCTTATTTTGAGCAGTACTGCAGGAGACCTTTCGGTTGTATGGGTGCTGAAGTTAATTATTGAAATACATAATTTGCACCCTGATTTGTGGCAAACCAAATCAGCAGGCAGATGAGGCATGCAATGGGAGCTAGTGTGACTATGGTACTTAGTTTGCAGAATATAAGAAAGGTATGGTTATTAATATGGCAAAAGCAAAAATCATACAGGAAGAAAATAATGAACCTGTAACATTTACGAAGAAACAGTTAGCAGCAAGTAAAAAATATGCCGAAAAAAAAGATCTGCTCAATGCCCTGCTGGCAGAGGACAGAGCTTATTCAATATCGGAAGTTGAGGAAATTCTTGAGGGTTTCCTGAAAGGTAAGGTGATTTCATGTTAGGTGGCGGAACATTTACAACGCAAAACAAGGTAATTCCTGGCGCTTACATTAATTTTGTGAGTGCTGCCAATGCTTCATTATCCTATTCTGACAGAGGGTTTGTAGCATTTCCACTGGTGCTCGATTGGGGTACAGATGGGGAGGTATTTACTGTAACACAGGGAGAGTTTCTGACAAACTCTCAGAAACTCTTTGGATACGCTTATACAAGTGACAAGTTAAAGGGCTTAAGAGATTTATTCCAACATGCTCAGACCTGTTATTTCTATAAGTTAAATGGGGGAGTGAAAGCTTCCAATGCATTTGTTACAGCAAAGTATAAAGGAGTCAGAGGTAATAGTCTTAAGACAGTTATTGCCGTGAACGCAGACGATAATGATAAATTTGATGTATCCACTTATTTGGATACTGCCCTGGTGGATGCTCAGACCGTTGCAGCGGCATCTGAACTGGTGGCAAATGATTATGTGGAGCCTGTAAAAACAGCTGAACTTGCAGTTACAGCCGGAACACCACTTACCGGAGGCACCAATGGGGAGGCGGTGACAGGTACAGATTATCAGAATTTTTTAACAAAGATTGAAAGTTATTCTTTTAACATCCTGGCCTGCCCATCTGATACAGCAGAAGTAATTGCTTTGTTTGTGGCTTTTACCAAACGTATGAGGAATGAGGTCGGCGTAAAGTTTCAGACAATCGTATATCGTACGGCAGCAGATGATGAAGGTGTAATCAATCTGAAAAATGCTATTACAGATAATAGCGGAGATTTCCCGGTATATTCCCTAATGTACTGGCTGGCCGGTAGGGAAGCAGCCTGCGAAGTGAATAAAGATTTGACGAACAAGGCCTATAATGGAGAATTTAAGGTTGATACCAATTATAGTCAGCAGGCGTTAGCCCAGGGTATAGGTGCCGGTGAGCTGCTGTTCCATAAGGTAGGGGATAGCATCAGGGTTTTAAATGATATTAATTCCCTGATTTCTTTTACAGAAGAAAAGAGCAGGGATTTTTCGAACAACCAGGTTATCAGAGTTCTGGATCAGGTAGGCAATGACATTGCTGCGATTTTCAACACGAAATACATAGGGAATATTCAGAACAACAGTGCCGGCCAGAGTCTGCTTTGGAATGATGTTATTAGCTATATGGATGCATTATCACAAATCGGTGCCATTGAAGAATTTATAAAGGATGAGGTTATTGTCTCACAAGGTACTGCGAAAGATTCAGTTGTTGTAACTTGCCCGGTTACCCCGGTAGCAGCTATGAAGAAGCTGTACATGGAAGTTGCTGTAAATTAAAAGAAAGAAGGTAAAAAAATATGGCGAATGCTATTATGAATGCTCAGGACGCAATTAGTGCCTCACTGGCTGAATGCTATGTAACGATTGGGACGCAAGTATATAATTTCATGCAGGCTATCAATCTTGAAGCTAAAATGGAAAAGACCAAATCAGAAATTCCGATTCTCGGTAAGACGGGAAAGGGCAATAAGACTACAGGATGGAAGGGAACCGGATCGGCAACTTTCCATTATAATACGTCAATCTTTAGAAAATTACTATATGATTATAAGAACTCAGGAAATGATATGTATTTTGATATACAGATAATAAATTCTGATCCTACTTCTACTATTGGCACCCAGGAAATTATACTAAAAGGTTGTAACATGGATGGAGGGATACTTGCAAAATTTGATGCCGATGGTGAGTATCTTGAGGAGGATATGGACTTCACCTTTGAAGATTGGGAAATGAGGAATAGTTTTGATGTAATAAAAGGAATGCGTATGTAAGTCTTAGAGACTGTTGCATTGAAAGTAAATTAACGGAAGAGCGCCAGGTTCACTGCCACACACAGGATATCTGCACATTATTAGCAGGTGAAGAATTAATCGCAAGAATAGTTCATTACAGGCATGATAGATAAATATCATCTTTCAACGGTGTATTCCAGGAGAACCAGGAGTCTCTTCCCATTTTATATTGAATATAAGTAGAATTTAAGTATATTCCTTCAAAGCAATTACAGCATAGATAAGAGGATTATTTATGTTTTGGCAGGTATTATACTTCATTCACCTTATATGATTGCTATTTAACTTATTACAATAATCGGAGGATATAAATATGAGTGAATTAAGTATGTTCTTTGCGGAAAACGCATTAAAAGAGGAAAATGTGAAATTTGTAGCATCAAAGAGGTTTCTAAAAAAGTCCGGTAAGCCGGTGGAGTGGGAATTATGCTGTATTTCTTCCAAAGAGGACGAAGATATCCGTAAAGCCTGCACCAGGAAAGTACCGGTACCTGGGAGGAAAGGTCAGTTTACAACAGAAACCGATGGTAATATGTATCTTGGTAAACTGGCAGCGAAATGCGTAGTGTATCCTGAGCTTAACGATGCCGGGTTACAGAATTCCTATGGTGTATTAGGCGCTGACAACCTGTTAAAGGTTATGCTTAAGAGCGGAGAGTATTCCGACCTTATATTAAAAGTCCAGGAAATCAACGGATTTAATACGGATACGGAAGAGCTGGTAGAAGAAGCAAAAAACTAATTGAAACCGACGGCGAGGCAAGTATTCTTTATTACTGTATACTAAAGCTCCATTGGAAACCATGGGAGTACATGCAGCTAAGTCTTAAGGAAAAGGCCTTTGTCATCGCGTCGGTTGAAAAGAAGATCAAAGCTGACCGGGAAGCGGATAGAAGAGCCAGAGCAAAAAGAAAGTAGGTGAGATATGGGGTCAGTAGAAAACGCCATCGAGGTATACGATGGGGCAACAACAGCACTGCAGAACATGAATACTGCCTTGGCAAGAACAGGGCAGCGTTTTAATGATGCCTTTAGCGGAAGCCGCTTCGGTGCTGCTTTAAATGGCCTTAATATGATTAATGTATTCATAGATAAGATAGAAACTAACATTGACCACAGCACGACTACACAGAAGGCCTTCGTTCATGAGATTAATCTGGGTACGCAGGCAGAAGCGAAATTGCAAGCACAAATTGCAGCATCCAACAATGAAAAAAAGAAGATTCTAAGTCCTATCGAAGAAGCCATAAAGCTTCAGAATAAATTGACAGAATCATTAAGCAATAGTACTTCATCAGTCGTTACATTGGTTGATAAAGCCAAAAACATTGGAGTATCTTTTCTTGATACGGGCAAAAAGATAATGGGCGCATCTGATGAAATGAACCTGACGAAAATGAAGCTGGATGCTATAAATAAAGGATTACAAACCTCAGAACAATTTTCGCAGAAGGTTTTTGAAGCTGCTGAGCGGTCCAGAACAAGTTATGCAGATACCGCTGATATGGTCTATGCACTTGGTACAAAAGCGAAAGGTGCCTTCAGCAATAATGATGAATTGATCGCTTTCACTGAATTAATGAATAAGAATTATAAGATTGGTGGTGCAAGTGCACAAGACCAAGCTAATTCCATGTCGAAGTTATCAGAGGCAATGGGTGCAGGCGGTATTCAGGGAGACGAATATAAGGATATCTTACAGAATGCTCCATTACTGGCAGCATCTATCGAAGATTACATGACAAATGTACAGCATGCAAAGGGGTCTATGGGAGATTGGGCAGCGGAAGGTTTACTGACTGCTGATGTAATCAAAGCTGCTATGTTTCTTTCAGGTCAAACGGTAGAAGAGCAGTTTGGTAAGTTGCCGATTACCTGGGCGGAGGTAAGTAACAGTATTAAGGATAATGGGCAGATGGCTTTCCAGGCAGTGTTGGAAAAGATAGGTAAAATAACAAAGAGTACTGCATTTCAGACTTTTAAGAACAATTTGATAGCTGGTTTTCAGGCTATAGGTATGGTTGCTTCCCAGCTCTTTGATGTAATAGCCGGAATTGGAAACTTCTTTACCGACAATTGGGGGATGATAGCACCTTTTATTTACGGTATAGTTGCAGCTGTAGTGCTATATACCGGAGTTTTAACTGCTCTGAATATTGTGCAGGGCATATCAAATGGCTTAAAGGCGGCAGCAGCACTGAGAGCGGGGATTTTAGCTACCCAACAGGCATTTGCAGCAGGGGCAACCTTTACTGAAATGGTTGCAGTTCAAGGATTAAATACGGCGCTTTTAGCTTGTCCGCTGACTTGGATTATATTAATTATTATATTAGTTATAGCGGCTATTTATGGTGTTGTTGCTGCGATAAACCATTTCACAGGTTCATCTTTAAGTGCGACTGGTTTAATAGCAGGAGCGTTCATGTGGCTTGCAGCACTTATAGCTAATGTATTTATTGGTACTTTAAATGGAATGATGCAGCTTTTCTATACCATTTTTGTAGAACCTTTTATTGGAATCTTCGAATGGATTTTCAATGCAGTAAATGGAGGATTTGACAGCTTAGGTGGTGCAGTTGCAAATTTAATTGGACAAATTATTTCCTGGTTTCTGTCTATGGGGATGGTTGTAACTAAAATAATTGATGCAATTTTTGGCACCGATTGGACTGCTGGGCTTGAAGGTTTGAAAGGTACTGTCCTTTCGTGGGGAAAAAACGAGAATTCAATTACAATTGATCGGAATGCACCCGAGATAAACTATAGATTTGATATGACAGATGCATTTGATTTAGGGAATACAAAGGGAACAGAATTGGAGAATTCCATTAAGAACCGTGTAAAAAATCCTCTTGCAAATGAAAATGATTATACCGATATGTATGATAATATTGCGGTTACTGCTGATAATACAGGAAAAATGGCTCAGGAAGTCAATATAAGTGATGAGGATATTAAGTATCTTCATGATGTTGCCGAAAGGGATGCCATCAATCGTTTTACAACATCAGAAATAAAGGTTGATATGGTCAATAATAACAGTATAAAGGGAACCAGAGATATAGATGGAATTGTTGAATATCTTAAAAATGAGGTTGAAGTAGCAATGAATCATTCTGCAGAGGGGGTATAATCATGTACTGGTTTTATATGGGGAAGGTAATGTTGCCAATACCTCCATCAAAGATGCAAACAACAATTAACAACCAGAATAAAACAATTAATTTAATGAACGAGGGTGAAGTTAATGTGATCAAAGCCCCAGGTCTGACAACTATCAAATTTGATATAATCTTACCGTTGTATCTGAAATATCCTTTTGCTAAGTATAAGGATGGTATTTTTCAGCCAGCAGGGTATTATCTGGAATATTTTGAAAAGCTTAAGTTTGAAGGGAAGCCATTTGAGTTCAAGGTGAATAGGTTTTTAAAAGACCCGATAACAGGAACGAAGAAAAATATCATGAGGAACAATATGTTAGTGGTATTAGAGAACTATACCATAACAGAATCAGCAGACAATTTTCCGGATCTGGATGTATCCATAGAATTAAAGGAGTATATAAAGTTTGGTACCGTTGTTAAAAAATTTAAGCTGGAATCCAATACTATATTCGATGATGAGATTAAAAGTAATAAAGCAAAAGATATGATTCCCAATACGTATACAGTAAAAAGGGGAGATACTCTATGGGCAATAGCAAAGAAACTTCTAGGGGATGGTGCTAAGTGTTGGAATCTTGCTAAATTAAATGGAATCAGTAATCCTAATAAGCTGTTTATTGGACAGGTTTTGAAGATACAGGATGTAAAGGCCACACGAGCACCGGCTTCAGTGTCAACTCCTTCAAAGAACTCCTCAAAAACGAACACATCATCCAAGTCCGGGACAACAACGGTTAAAACAGTAACACCTACATCGGGCAAATACAAACCACCCTTTCCTAAAATTACTTACGCAAAACTAACTCCTCAAAAGCTAATGGATATGGTTAATCTGTACAAACGAGCTGTCATTACAAATAATTCTGGAGGAAAATAAAATGTTCCTGATAATTGAAAATAATAAAAAATTATATCTTCCTTCAGTATTGGATGGTGTAAAGTGGACAACAGAAAGAAAGGGAGCACCAGGGATATTGACCTTTTCAGTTGTAAAGGATGCAGATCTTGCTTTTTCAGAAGGGAATTCTATTTCTTTTCAATATGATGATGAAAGAGTGTTTAGTGGTTTTATTTTCTCTAAAAAACGATCAAAAGATAATATAATAGAAGTTACAGCTTATGACCAGCTAAGGTATTTAAAGAATAAAGATACATACACGTATGAGAATAAAAAAGCCAGTGAGGTAATAAAAATGCTGGCAGCAGATTTTAATCTTCAGGTTGGGTCAATCGAGGATACGCAATATGTCATACCTTCCAGGGATGAAGATAACCAGACACTCTTTGATATCATTAATACTGCACTTACTTTAACCACGACTGCCAAAGGCTTGCTTTACACCATGTATGATGATTATGGGAAGATAACCTTAAAAAGTATGAAAAATATGACGTTAGACATATTAATCTGTAATGAAAGCGGAGAGGATTTTGATTATAGTTCCAGTATTGATACTAATACATATAATCGAATCAAAATAGTCTATAATAGTGAGTCTTTAGGGAACAGGGAGATATTTATAGATCAAAATGGGGAGAACATCAATAAGTGGGGTGTTCTGCAGTACTATGAATCAATTAGCGGTGATGCAAATTCTGATATTGAAAAGATTAGAGCATCATCTAAGAAAAAAGCAGCTACTCTTCTTGATTTCTATAATACAAAATCCAGAAGCTTATCTTTTAAAAATCTGTTTGGAGATACCAGAGTAAGAGCAGGAACAAGAGTTTATGTTCATATGAATCTGGGTGATATAGTCCTTAAGAATTACATGCTTGTCAACCGAGTAACACATACTTATAACAAAGACAGTCACTTTATGGACCTGGATTTATTAGGAGGTGGTATCTATGGCCAGTGAGGGATTAATACCGCTGCTTAAAAGAGTAGCCCTGGAAGCAGTCGATGCAAGTAAACCAACAGTTATACTTTATGGGACAGTAAGCAGCATCACCCCGCTAACCATTTATCTGGAGCAAAAACGTACTATAACAAGGGGATTTCTGGTGGTTACAGATAAGGTAAAGAACCTGGTGGTTGGTGATAAAGTAGTTATGATTCGCATGCAGGGTGGACAGAAATATATCANNTGGTGTCGGATGGCTGATTTTGAATACACAGAAGTTGAGGTGGTAGAGCAACCCAGTAGAACTTACCGGCTTGACATAGCCAATAATAGAATGCTGGGTAAAGTGGATGGATTGGAAGCAATGAAGCAGGCTATCAATTTAAGGCTTAGTACCGAGAAAGATGAATATTTAATCTATAGCGAGGATTATGGGATACAGCTTGAAGATCTGATTGGTGAACCTGATACCTATGTGCTGCCCACCTTACAGGGAAGAATAACAGAAGCGCTGTTGCGGGATGAGAGGGTACTTGGAGTTGATGATTTTTACTTTACGGAGGAAAAGGCAAGCGTAACTGCGGCCTTTATCGTTCGTACTGTTTGGGGTGATATAAGAATGGAAAAGGAGGTGGATTACTGATGTATGAAGCAAATACTTATGATGCAATTCTCGAACGAATGCTGGAACAGATCCCGGATTCTATTGATAAAAGAGAAGGAAGTATCATCTTTGATGCCCTGGCACCGGTGGCAGTGGAACTGGCACAGACTTACATAGAAATGGATGCAATCTTAAATGAAGCTTTCGCGGACACAGCGTCCAGAGAATATCTCATTAAGAGAGCCGCTGAAAGAGGTCTTGCACCTTCTGCTGCAACTTATACGGTTGCGAAAGGCGAATTTAATATTGATCTAGCTGTTGGTGACAGGTTTAGCTGCGGAGATTATAATTATGCCGCATCGGAAAAGATATCAACCGGTATATGGAAACTGACCTGTGAAACTCCAGGAAGTATACCGAATGGCAATCTTGGCATGCTAATACCCATTGACTACATTGATGGACTGACAACGGCTGCATTGACTGAAATATTGATACCCGGTGAGGACGAAGAGGAAACAGAAGATTTCAGAAGCAGGTACTTTGCAACTCTTTCGAACAAATCCTTTGGCGGGAACAAAGCCGATTATATCGAAAAAGTAAACGCTGTTTCCGGTGTTGGCGGAGTAAAAGTGTATCCTGTGTGGAATGGCGGAGGAACGGTAAAACTGGTAATCATTAATTCTGATTATGGGAAAGCAACAACAACCTTAATTGATACTGTGCAGACAATGGTTGACCCGACTATAAATAAAAGTGGGGGTGACGGCCTTGCACCGATTGGTCATATAGTAACGGTTGAGACTGTTACGGAGACCAAGGTCAATCTTACGTTTAACATAACATATCAGGAGGGGTACTCCTTTCATGAAGTAGAGAGCTATATCATCGGAGTAATCGATAATTATTTCTTAGAACTGTGTAAAACATGGGATGATAATGATAGCTTGATTATACGAATCTCTCAGTTGGAGTCAAGGTTACTGAATGTTACAGGAGTTGTTGATGTTACAGGTACAACGATTAATGGAGAGGCATCTAATCTGGTTTTATCCGCTGATGCTATTCCGGTAAGGGGGACTGTAATTGGATAGAGAGATAAATCTGATAGAGTACCTTCCCGGAGTACTGAGAGAAATAAAAGAATTCAAAGCTCTTTCAGCAGCGGAAAACACAGAGGTTATCGGGCTGTGGGAAGAACTTGAAAATGTACTGGATGACCAGTTTGTTAATGATTCTACATTAAATGGGGTTAAGAGATGGGAACGTATCTTGGGGATAAAAGCACTTGATACAGATACATTGAGTGAACGAAAATTCAGGATATTGACCAGGTTGAATGAGCAGCTTCCGTATACTTATACTAACCTGGAAGTACAATTGAATCTTTTGTTTGGAAGAGATGGGTATAAGCTTATTTTAGACAGTAGTGCATATGCTTTGACTGTTAAAGTGGCTTTAACTGCCAAGAAAAAATATGCTGAGGTTGGGAACTTACTTAATAGAATAGTGCCATGTAATATTGTAATAACATTATTACTGATGTATAACCAACATAACTTATTACGTCAATTCACACACGCTCAGTTAAGTCAAAATACATACAACGAATTAAGAGAGGAGGTATTAGTATAATGGATACAACAACGAATCTAAATTTAAAAAAGCCTACACCTGAAGATTTCTATAATGTGCAGGATTTTAATGATAATATGGATATTATTGATGTCGAGGTAAAAGCAGTGCAGGACAAAGCAGGTAATCCACCCATGGTTAATGGGCATACCGTGGAATCTGATGTTCCTGCAAATGCAAAGTATACAGATACAGTTTATACTCACCCAGCTACTCATCCAGCAAGCATGATTACAGGATTGCCTTCAAGTCTGCCAGCTAATGGAGGTAATGCAGATAGTATTGGAGGTCATCCGCCATCACATTTTGCACAAGCGGCATGGTATGGGGTTATAGATTTTACATCCGCAACATATCCTTCTCCATATATCGCATCAGCAAACAACATTTCCGGCTTTCCTGATACTGATTGGTTTCATGTAATTTACATTCCCCATATGGATCCGTCATTGGGATATGGTGCTCAAATTGCAATTAGATTTCACGGAAATAATGCATTTTATATTAGAACTGCCGATGGAGCAAGCTGGGGGCCTTGGAGGAAAATGTCTAGTGATTATGGTACTGCAGACCTTACAGCGGGAGTATCTGCTCTGGCTACTGGATCACTTTACTTTGTTTATGAATAGGAGGCTTGTATGCCAAAAGGTTTATACGTAGGGGTTTCTAATGTTGCAAGAAAGGCAAAGAAAGCGTATGTAGGAGTAAACAATGTAGCTCGTAAGGTAAAGAAGGTCTATATTGGAGTGAATGGTGTAGCAAGACTAGCATGGTCAGGAGCTTTTTTAAGTAAGTACACAGGAGCTGTTTCTCCTTTGACGGAAGTAAAATGGAATGCATGTTCAGCCTCAAATGGAACATATGCAATATTTGCAGGGGGAATATACTCGTATTATTATGGTGACACCACGTATTATACTATGAGAACATCTGTTGATGCTTATAATTCGTCATTAGTTAAAACAGTAGCCCCAGCTTTAACATACGGTAGAGATAGTTCTAATGGTAAAAACGGGGCAAGGGTTGGCCAGTATGCATATTTTGGGCTTGGTGAAAACTTTAATGAATACTCTGTAAATTATGCTAACTCATACAACCAAGCATTAGTTAGGACAGATTTTGAAGATATAATCCCTACTATACAGCAGTCAGTTCAACAGAACGACTTGAACAATCCAACATATGCCATATGTGGATATGGATTTTACAATAATGGTTCATCACCTTACATTCCACAAGGACAACACTATGGAATTAATTCATCTCTTGTTAAAAGCTATTTCTATGATAATTCTGATAGAACGCTTGTAGGAGTCGCATGTGTTGGAGGGCAGGTACTTATTGCTGGTGGAGACGATCAACCGCTTACTATGTATTCTAATGACGCTGACTTAAAAGACATCGTGTCAGCATTTAATTCGTCATATGTAAAGACTTCGTTGTCTGTTTTGTCATCAAAAAGAGGAGTTGTTAAAGGAATTTGTAATAACAATTATGCATTATTCGTAGGGGGAAGGGGTGCTGGAAATAATCCAGTATCAACGATTGATGTTTACAATAGTTCATTGGTTAAATTGACACCTCTTGATTTTGGAAACGCTGAGGCAGGTGAATTTAATTATGCACAAAGTCCAGAATTTGCTTTGACTCCAGCCGCTGCTAAGTCATATGACGACATTGTATATGGATTTGATACTTCACTGGTAAGAACGGTTGCAGGAACAAGTTCAATCATTCATCCAAGGGGAGCAACTGTTGGTGATTATATAGTGTTTGGCGGATTTAAAGGGGCTGTAAATTATGATACTGTTGATGTATTTAAGACAACGTAAAAAATGGAGGAATTAAAATGTTAAAAATTGAGATATTTGATGGAACAAAAACTTATATGTATCCAAATGGACAAATTGCAACACCTGATGTGATAAGAGCTGATTTCCCAGCTGTTGACATCTTTCCTCATGCTATTGAGGTGAATGGCAGTGTGTGTCAGGCAATTCAGGAGCTACAGGCGTTAAGAAATATACATGGTATAGATGAATCACTTACTGATGAGGAAGCTTTGTTGGCTATTGAGGTAAAAATCAATACTCCAGCACCCTTTGTAGAAAGGGAACCAACGGCAGAGGAAAGAATTGCATCAGCATTAGAGTATCAAAACTTATTATCAATGTAAAGGAGGTGTCCATATGACATTTGAAATGATAAAAAAGAATTATGACAGAAAACTTTGGAACAAGCAAATGGTTAAAACAGCGGTAATAAAAGAAGTTATCACAAAGGAACAATATTTTGAAATAACCGGAGAAGACTACTTAGCGTAGGAGGACAATATTGTCAGATAAAGAGTTATAGTGTAGATAAATTTTTTTCAAATGCCATTTACATTAGTCTGTGTCAATTTTGATGTTTCATATAACCTTGCAGCTAAATGAATTATATCGGGGACTTGGCTCCAATTAGTTTTATAGCAACTCTACATATAACACTTCTAGCATTATTGATTGAATCAATAGGTTATTAATTTGCTATAACAGGGTGTCTGGGGTTATTCCCAGGTACCCTATAATTTTATGGTCACATATACCTTTAAATACTAACTTATGGTTTTCTTATAATTAACCGGTATAATCCTTGATAACATCATAAAATAACGGTTTTTTAAAGAAGAAAAGCAGCATAACAAATTTATAATGGAGGGGATTTATTGGATATTACAACAATTCTAGTGGCAGCAAGCATTCCAAGTGCAATTACCGGATTCTGTTTCTGGTGGATTGAACGAAGAATGATTAAGCGGGAAGAAACTTTTACGGAGAAGGAAACAGCAAGAGAAAAAAACACAGTTTTATTAATAAAAAGTGTAGGAGCTGCAATTGCTCTGGGAGAAGCAACAGCAACTGCTTTAAAAAACGGACACAGCAACGGAGAAACCGAAACAGCCCTAAAGTTTGCAAGAGAAATCAAGCATGAACAAGAAGATTTCTTAACGGAGCAGAGTATTAAAAATTTGTATTAAAAATGTAAACATGAAAGAGAGGTGATATTTTATGGATTTAGAGTTTCTTTTACAATACATAAACCTGATAACCCTGGGCATTTGCTTATGTATTGGCTATGCTTTTAAAAAGATAGACAAATTTAACAACCAGTATATCCCCGCAGTAATGCTATTATTAGGTACCATCATTAATGTACTGGTTAACATCCCGAATATAAACATGGCAGTCATACTTGGTGGTATGATTAGTGGTCTGGCAAGTACAGGACTTTATGAAGCTATGAGAAATATGCTTGAAAAAGATGGAAAGAAGGAGGACGCCGATAATGACGAATAAGGAACTGATTACACAGCTTGGAACTGCTGCAATAAAGTTTTATCCCCAATACAAGATTTTACCCAGCATGACAATTGCCCAGGCAATTCTGGAATCAAATTGGGGAAAATCCGGACTTGCGAAAGATTGTCACAACTATTTTGGCATGAAATGGACGAACACATGCGGTACCTCATTCAAGGAGTATTCCACGCAAGAACAGAAGGAGGATAAAACCTGGTATACAGTAAAGGCAAAATTCCGAAAGTATGCCAACGTCTCGGAAGGCATTCTGGGATATTATGAGTTTCTCAATTACGCCAGATATAGGAATTTGAAAGGAGTAACGGATTACCGTGAATCTTGTTACCTTATAAAAGAAGATGGCTGGGCAACAGATGTATCCTATACGTCCAAACTAATCACGCTGATAAGGGATAATGATTTATGGACATATGACCTTCAGGCTATTTATACAAAACCTCCTACAGGTACAATAAATCCGGATTCAAGCTTTTTATCCATTGTCTGGCTGCAATACAGCCTTAATATATGCCTGACAGGTATAAAAGACTATATACCGCTGATAGTGGATGGAGATTATGGAACAAAGACGAGAGCAGCGGTGTTATTATACTGGAAACAGTTAAACTGGAAGCCTGTTACCGGTTGTGGCGTAGGAGTAAATACCAAAACAGCACTGGCAAATGAAAGATAAGTAAAAGATGCTATTTAGAGGAGAGGTAATAAGGAGAACACACGGGCTTACTTTGCAAAAAAGAAGGAGCATCACTCTTTTGCAAATAATCAGCAATAATGCAAAGCTCCTTGTCTGGAATATATGTTATATTACAGTGTTAATCTCAAATTGACGAATGTATCAGCTAATCAGTGCCGGTAATCTCAATAATCTTCTGACGCAGCAATGATATAATATATTTCTCTGCATGTTCAGCAATATGATGAACGGAACAATCTAAACATTTCTCATAGATATCGCCAAAAGTCGCTTTAAAATAGAGTTCTCTTTCGTCTATCGTTATGCTGAAAGAGTAGCTTCCGCCATTATGTTTAACAACAGATAACAATTCAGTGTCATTATTAATCAGGCTGTCCAGATAATCCTTAACCGTCTGATATCTGATCAATTCATCATTAACCTTTGAGGTAATTGCATGTTTTGCCATAAATAAATCCTCCCTTCATATAGCCTCTTATTTCCATAATTTATATCATAAAGTAAAATACATAGCAATAAGCCAAAGTGCTTATGAAACCACTATCATACAAAACAACTATACTCATAAATTCCTTTGAAGAACTGAAAACTTCATATTATAATTTAACTTATAACGAATCAGAAATATTTTAAAATTAAGTATCGCAAAGGAGAGTTTAATGTTTAAACTACAGAGTAATGAGTATAGTAAGGTTATACCTTTCATCAAGTCTCGTAATGAACTGTCTGTATTTTCAGTCATACTTAATATCATGCCAGGTGAAATTTATGTTAATAGCCTGGAAAAACCNNATTAATACAAACCAGTGAGTGCAACCTGGTAGCAGGCGATATTACTGATACTGAATTTAATTCAAGGATAGCAGAGGAACTAGATTTCTGGGACCAGCTGACCCCTGATACCACAGAGTGGAGCGATATTATACCCATCATTCACAAAAACCCATATATCAGAAAATATAAAAGACTCAGATATATTCTAACTCGCGATACTTTTAAAGAATGTAATACAGCTCTAAAAGAAGGCTTTGTATTAGAAAAAGTAGATGTAAATGTAATTAAACAAAGCGGTTATGAAAATGCAGAAAAGCTTTTAAAATGGGTAGAGGAATGGGGCAGTACTCAGAATTTTGAGAAATATGGTACAGGGTATTATATCCACAAGGATAAAGTAATTGTAAGCTGGTCTATTAGTGACTGTAGTTACGAGAAGGCAATTGCTATCGGCATTAATACAGATGAAAGATACCGAAAAAACGGATTGGCTAAAATGGTCGTGTCTGCAACTGTTAAGGACTGTTTTGCAAAAGGTTACGATAAGATTGAATGGCTATGTGTTGAAACAAATAAGGGGTCAAGAGCCTTAGCCGAAACCTTGGGCTTTCAGTTCAATAATGAATATTATTCTTATACTTCATATCCACCTGTTGAAAACTTATATGATTTAACAGAAGGAGAGTGGTGTGAATGGGGAATGTATTTAGAAGAAGCGTCAAAAACTCAGAATGAATTATGGGTGGACTGCCTGACTTGCTATCTGAAATCCAATAATATCAAAAGGACAATAGCATTTCTGACAACCATGGAGCAGAAGGGGGCTAAAATAGATTATAATAGAATTAAAGAATTTATATGCTACCTGCAAGCCAATGGTCTGGGAGCAAATTTTAATTCTCAAGAATGGACTAATTTTTTTGAGAACTATATTTAGAGAATAGTTTTAAAAGAAGATAAATCAAGAAAAACAATCCATAAGAAGAGATATATTAGTAACCACAGTACAGCAAAGCTAAAAAAGCTAAAAAA
>DJJW01000092.1:0-21863 GCA_002434335.1 Lachnoclostridium sp. UBA6558
ATGGCGGGCAAACAAAAAGAGCAAAGATATGTATTTCTACATACCCTGCTCTTATAAGGATTCCCGGACTTCTCTCAACTATATAATTGTACTTTTTATCCTCTTTTTATATAATGCTGATATCTCTCTATGACTTGCCGCGACGGCATTATTCCCAGGTCCTCCCGGACAGTGTTACTATAATGTTCGTATGCCTCGATTAATCCTTTGGTATTACCGATGCCACCATAGTAATTTATTAACAATACAACAAACCTCTCATTATAAGCATCCATCTGTACCAATTTCAGCAAGCACTTTTCAATAATACCATTCTGTGCTCTTGGTATATTATTATTCGTATATCTCTGAAGACAATCCAAATAAGTATTTCTTAAATTCTGCTGCTCATAGATACACCAATTATACTCATCCTGTTCAAACAGATCACCTTCATATATGGTTAAAAGTCTTTTTATATCCTCAGTGGTAGGCGCTGTTTTTTCAAGCAGGCACTTTAATTCTTCCAAATCGCTTTTAAAGGGCAGCGTCAATATGTAATGATCATTTATGTATTGAATTCCTTCCTCAAAGCCCATCTCTTTCAAGGTTTTTCTTAATTGATAGACTGTAGTATGCAAGAGGGCAGCTCCTTTATCAGGTGCAACCTCCGGCCAGAGTTCCTCCAGGAGACGATGTTTATAGACCGGCTGCTCATTATTCAGCCAGAGAAAGCAGAACATTTCTTTCACCTTTTTTGTACGCCAGCGTACAGTAGTGTCTCCATCACCAGTCTGAATCTGAAATGTTCCCAAGGAGCGTATGTATATGTCAGTATTTTGATCTGCTATATGAACTTTCTTTATTTCTTTTATCTTCATACTGGCTTCTATTTTCTGAACTGCTTTTTTCAACCGTTCCAGGGTAACCGGCTTTAATAAATAGTCTAAAGCATCCACTTCAAAAGCATCTACCGCATATTGAGCATAAGCTGTTACAAATATAACTGCCGGCTGCAGTTTTTTCTGAAGCAGTTCATGTGCAAATTGAAGTCCATGCAACCCTCCCATTTCAAGATCCAGAAAAACAGCATCTGCCTCTATCACTGATAGCTCTTCTAATGCCATAAAAGGATTCGTAAATTTTCCAACTACTTCAACTCCATCTATCTGCATTAATAATCTTTGCAAAACATCCAAGGCCAGTTCTTCATCATCTACCAATAACACTCTCATAGAATCTCCTGTACTAATCCAGCAATTTGTATTGAAACACTAATTAAAACCTTATTTTAGATAAATGGTGATACAGGTGCCAGACTCCCCTGTACTTTTTATGGCTATATCTGCATCTTTCATTAGTTTTATCTTTCTTAAGACGTTTGATAATCCTATTCGGTTATTCTTCTCTGCCATTAACTCTTCCAATTTATCCTTGCTTATTCCCGGTCCATTGTCACTAATTTCAATAATATTCAGACCACCTGGTTCACGTCTTATATTAATTTCAACCGTAACTTTTCCGCTGCTATTCCTAATGCCATGGTGAACGGCATTTTCCACTAACGGCTGCAGGGTCAAGGCCGGCAGCATAATATTAACAGCATCATCTACAGCATAAACAATCTCAAGACGCTCATTATACCTCATCTTTTCTATAGACAGATATGCTTTAACCAGTTCGAGTTCTCTTTCCAGCGATATCATGGAGTCGTAGCTGTTAAAGTCCAACTTGGCGCGAAAATAGGTGGACAGATGCTGCAAAGCTTCACAGGTCTTATCTGCATCCCGGAAGCTTAATCCTATTATGGTATTCAGGGTATTATATAAGAAATGGGGCATTATCTGTGCATGAAGGTTCTGCATTTCCTGGTTGATTGCTTCTCTGGCAGACTTCTTAACCAGAAGCAGGGTTTGAATACGCGCCTCTAATTCTTCCCAGGAATAAGGTCTTTTAAGAAAGTCATTAACACCAGAGGTAACTGCTTTTTGCATTTCCTTGGAAGGACTATCCTCGGTCAATAATATAATAGGAAGCTCTGTCATAGTGTGGCGATGCCTTATCAGTTTGCATGCATCAAGAGCTGTTACATCCGTTATACTTTGATCCAAGATTAAAAGGTCGGCTTTTTCGTTTAAGGCATAATCCATAACTTTTGAATGAGAATCAAATAATACCAAGGTATATTTCAATACCTCGTTTAATCGTTTAAGCTCTCTAAGACTCTCCTGATCCCTTACCGCTGCAAGTATTATCTCTTCCTTAAGGCCTATAATGCTTCCTCTTATATTTTGTTCACAAGTACTCTTAAGGTCTGGCGGGAGAGCCTGTTCTTTTCTATCTACGAACTCCATAGAAGACTTACTGTCTTTTACTATATGTTCAGCCTCTTCACCCAGAGGAAGACTGAAGGTAAAACAGGCTCCTTTACCAGGTTCTGATATCACCCATATCTTACCTCCCTGCATTTCCACAAGATTCTTGGCAATACTTAGCCCAAGTCCAAGACCGCTTAGGTTCTCATTGCCATCTTTCTTTCCTTGGTAAAAAGGAATAAAAATAATGTCTTTTTGGTCTTTCTCAATCCCTGTTCCAGTATCTTTAACCGACAGAAAAGCGGCATTACCATGTATTACAGCTGTAACAGTAATTTCTCCCTCTTCTGTAAACTTAACTGCATTCTGCAGAAGATGATAGAATATTTGCCTCAGTTTCGTTTTGTCTGCTCTTAGTTTCGGTAAATCTTTCGGTATAGTATGTACAAGCTTCAGATTCTTCTCATGCACCAGATACTCATAATCTTCAACAATACTGATAAGAACTTTATAGTCTATAACTTCTGTGTTAATTACAATTTCCTGGTTCTCCCCTGAAGCCTCCAAAAGCTCCTCTAAGATGGTGAAAATATGCTTCCCCTCTCTATTTATCTCCACGACTTTCTGCTGTTGATGCAGATTTAATATTCCCTTCTCACCATCTAAAAGCATTTCAGTATTACTCACAATCTTATTTACAGGCTTTTGCAATTCCTTAGAGGTCTTAACCAGGAATTTATCCTTCATTTTATCATATGCAAGAAGCTGGGTAGATAACTGCTCTACTTTTCTAAACGCCAGTTTGGAACGGTAATTCATAAATAATATCTGTGTCAATACCAGAATAAGCATCATAAAAGTCGGTATTTTACCAACTTCTAATTCAAACAGAAACTCAAGTACCATAGTAGTCAGGTAGCAAATAAACGCTGTTATAATAATAAACATATATTCAGCAGTCTCCACTCCACGGCGAAAAGCTTTCCCCATGACATAGAGTATATATCCAAAAGAGATGCTAATAATTACAGCTATAATGATTTTATGCTGATATATCGATAAATTCATATTGAAAACCGAGTCCTCCGGCACCCAGTTGAGAAAAGAACCTATCACAAGTATTAAGATACTGAGAAAAATAATACTCTCTCTCTTTGCATACTTATGAAAGAAATAATTAATTAACAATAATAAGAAAAAGAAGGATAAATACATAATCTGTATTTGAAAACTGTAAAAGGTCATAGATACCTTTGGTATGGATATGATATCCGTTATGATTTTCTCACCAATGGTTGAAATGTAAATACCCTGCATCAGAAGAAACATACCAAAATAGAAGGAATTCTTAGAGCCTTTTCTCCAGCAGTAGAGAATAATCAGGCACAGCCCCAGAACAATACAGCTTGAAATTACAAAGAAATCAACAGCTCTGCTTAAATCGCGATCTCTGAGCAATTCCTGGGCAGTTCCAAACTTTACAGTGTGCAGTATTCCTCCCATAGCCCCGGGATAATCCGCAACCTGGATTACTATTTCCATCTGCCGTGCCACTGAATTTGTTATCCCTGTTATACTTTGACGGGAGGGCACCAGATATTCAAGCTCCTTTAGGGTTAGCCCACTGTCATATACCTTGGTTCCATTTAGATATACAGCCGCACTATATTGAATGCTATTACTTGTTATTCCAAAACTTCCGTCCTCAGGAAGTTCTGCTACCAAACGAAAGGTACCTAAATGAAAGGGATTACTTGCATATTCCTCATAATCCCTCCAATCATCCGGTACCTTAACAAATCTTTTCAGATGGTTATATTGTTTAAATATATCTTCCTCTCTGTTTGGTGTTATCAGTTCCCCCGGGTAGAATTCCCAGGTACCTCCGGCTGTTAACAGCCCTTTCCTGGAAGTATCCCAGTCTGCCAGTGATAACACTCCATTTTCAGCAGCTCTTAAATTATAAGAAGGAAATCTGTTAATGAGAACAAGTCCCAAAACATTTGCTATGATAATTAAACTGCATATAAAAACTGCGGTTCTTCTTCTCATCTCAACCCAATCCTCTCATCTTTTAAGCATTACTGCTTATACATTGCTCCAGCGTCCCGAAGCTCCGCATGGAAGTACTAATTTGTTGGAGGTTACAGGTAATCCAATTTCTCCGGCCTCTATTTTCCCTCCGAACTTACTTTGAAGCTCAATTCCCAGCATATAGGCAAGCACCGCAGGCTGTAATCCTGTTGTATATGAATTGATCAGGAAAAACAGCGGATTCTTATTTAATACCCCTGTACATAACTTAACAAAGGGGTGAATGCTTTCTTCGATCTTCCAGATTTCTCCCTTGGGTCCTCTTCCGTAAGACGGCGGGTCCATGATTACGGCATCATAAAAATTCCCTCTTCTGATTTCACGCTCTACATACTTACCACAGTCATCAACAATATAACGTATAGGTGCATCAGAAAGTCCCGATAAGGCAGCATTCTCCTTCGCCCAGGTAACCATTCCCTTAGACGCATCAACATGAGTAACACTGGCGCCTGCTTTGGCAGCTGCAATTGTAGCACCACCCGTATAGGCAAAAAGGTTAAGAACTTTAATCTCCTTCTCCGGATGTTTTGCTTTTTCTTTTCTTATAAGGTCTCCAAACCAGTCCCAATTGGTAGCCTGTTCCGGAAACAAACCGGTATGCTTAAAATTAAAGGGCTGCAGATGGAAGACCATATCTTTGTAATTAATCTTCCATTCCTTGGGCAGATCAAAGAACTCCCACTCGCCACCGCCTTTGCTGCTTCGGTGGTAATGGGCATTGGGTTTCCTCCAGCCTGTCGCCTTTTTCTCTGTATTCCACAAAACCTGAGGATCCGGACGTACAAGGACATAATCCCCCCAACGCTCCAGTTTCTCACCGTTTGATGTATCTATAACCTCATAATCTTTCCAACTATCTGCTATCCACATATATTCTATCCTTCACATAGGGTAATCACCCTGGTTATAAGAAGCCGTTTCTACGGCACTAAGTAAAAATGTACTATAATTCTCTACTAAATGCAAGTATTTGCAAAAAAAACGGCATAAAAGAGTACTTCTTTAGGAATTACCTTTTCTGATGGAGGATTCTCTAATCACCATCTCCGTGTTCACCGTTAATATTTCCTTCGGCAGATCCATGTTATCAATTCTCCAGATCAATTGCTGTACCAGTCTTCTTCCCATCCTTTGATTTCCGATATGAACAGATGTTAGGGACGGTGATAAGAGCTCAACCTCTTCCTTATCATCAAAACCGGTTACCGCTACTTCCTGAGGCACTTTTACTCCTTTTCTCTTGAGACAAAGCATGACATCTTTGGCAATATCATCATTGGCACATACAATAGCCTCCGGCAGTTCTTTTAATTTGCCAAGTTCCACGCTGACTTCTTCCTGTTTATAATACTTATGTTCAACATGGCGGTTAATCACAAACTGCTCCTCTGGTTTGATTCCATAGTCTGAAAGAGCTGCAAGATATCCCTCGTAACGATCCTTAATGGTTCTGCAATAAGTAATGTCTCCAATAAAAGCAATCCGCCTGTTACCCTGGCTTAGCAGATGCTCCGTTATGCTTCTGGTGGAATGATAACCTTCAAATAGTACAACATCACCCAGGGAGGTTATTTCATGAACATTGCTGGGTCCGTCTAAGAATACCACCGGTACATCTCTTTTTAAGATCAACTCCAGAAACCCTTTGTTAAACACATTCAAGATAATAATACCGCTCATTTCTGTATCCATATCAAGAGGAGCTATATAATTTGCCTCATCTTCTTCACTGATAAAATTCAACTGCAGTTTGCAGTTATTCTTATTCAATTCATCTGAGATTCCCATTATAATACGGTTCCAGAAGGTTGATAATTCTCTTCTTGCAAAGACTACTACTGTCCGAACCTTTTCAAGTCTGTCCTTTATCTTAAATTCGTTTAGAACAGTGGGAGAAAGCTTTGAATACCCCATTTCATAAGCTTTCTTAATTACTACATACCTGGTTTCATATGCTACCGTGTCACTGTTATTCAGTGCTTTCGCAACCGTGTTACGGGACAGGTTAAGTTCCTTTGCCACATCCTGTATTGTTATCTTTCTCAACTTGTTACCTCCTGGTAAACATACTTATTCATTTTAATACCAGCTCCCATTGTATGCCGCATCCGCTTGCAGACTGGCATTGCCGGAATTACCTGTCAGATACAATTAAAGATACCAGGTAAAAATCCAGCCTGCCGGCCTCATCAGCCTCTGTAATCTTAATATCCACTGTATGCTTCATCTTTTCTCCGCCTGTTAACAGATTTTGAAGGTACAGGCAATCACCCCAGTCTTCTTCAAAATTAGCATCTAATATAACAGGATTCTCAGTATTGCCATCAACAATAGCTACAGCAACAGGGGCTGTGCGTTTTACAGTTTTTCTATACTGAACGGCAATATTTCTGCCTTCTACCTCAAAATGAATGGTGTCATTTACTTTTTCAGCAGTAAAACCGTTTCGGAAAAATTCTGTAATGCTCTCCTGTACTGTAGTATCTTTTACAAATCCATGGGATACCGGCTCTGCGTTTTTATTATTGATACGAAGAGAGTCCATATAGCGGTTGGCAGTCAGAGGTTTTTCCGGTAAGAAAAATTCCTTATCCGTAACTTCTTCCGTTACCTTCTTATAGATTTCCTCCAGCATATTAATCACAACATCCGCTACCAGCCTGTGACCTTTATCATTAGGATGCAGATCATCCGGTGTAATATCAGTAGCTTGCAGTCTGCCTTCTTCTACTTCCTTATACACACTGTTCTTTATACTCACCATGGGAAGCTTATAGTAAGCACCAACCTCATTATGAACCTCCTGGGCATTGGTGCCATCATTATAACATACATTATTAAGAATCAGTAGTCCAGGTTCGTTCTCATAGGTTAATATTCTTCTGACCAGTCCCTCATAAGTTTCCTGAAAGAAAAGACTGTTCGTATCATTTACACTGAATTCCGTGATGACAAAATCCGGTTTATGACACAGCAGATCTTCTTCCACCCTTGCCACACCAAATTGCGAAGTAGTTCCTCCGATTCCTCCATTTATATACTGAATATTGCTGTTGCTAAATTTATTTACCCACCACTCATATACCAGATAGGCATAACAGGTCTTTGGTGTACTGGAAAGAGAACCCTGTGTGATAGAGCCTCCTATCATTCCTATTGTTATATACTCTCCTGCCTGCGCTTTCCTCATTACTTTACCGATACGGTATAAATTACCGAAATCAACAATTCCTCTATCTGCAATTTCTTTTAATTCCATAATAACCCCTTTCGCGAATAACAACTCTTTGTGATTTAATATACCTGAATTATTAGCTGAAAAACGTTGTTTTGCTTTCAGCCTAACCTTTTCCGGTTATCTGATCCTGGTTGAACATTCCTGATCTATTCCTGTGAATTCTTTCTTATTTAATAATACATGCATTTTTTACACTATAACTGGATTTCACGCATAAAGTGCACTTTGTCTCCTATTCTTGCATTGCCTTTCAAACCCGAGCACAAATGCACCATAAAGCATCCATGTGTTTTCCATTAAGTTTGCATTAATCTTACATAAATAATGTACAACACCTAAGGATACCTGTCAACGTCCTTTTCCTCCAAACATTGGTTTTTTAATGTTTCTAATGTTTCCATTAGGTTTTTAACCATATTTTAACTTGACTAAAAGAGCAGAAAACGCTAAACTGATGATGCAAACAATAAATGGAAACCAACTGAACGGAGGGTTTATAATGGGTATTTTAACAAGATTCAGAGATATTATGTCCAGTAATATAAATGCACTTCTGGACAAAGCAGAAGATCCTGAGAAGATGATAGACCAGTGTTTAAGAAATTTAAACAGCGATTTAAATAAGGTAAAGGCTGAAACAGCAGCAATAATGGCAGAAGAACAAAGAGCAAAAAGAACTTTGGATGAATGCAAGGAAGAAATCGCAAGAATGCAGTCCTATGCCGTAAAGGCTCTGGAAGCAGAAAACGAAGATGATGCAAGAAAGTTTTTAGAGCAGAAGGCTTCTCTTACCTCTAAATTAAATGGTTTGCAGGAATCCTTCAATCTGGCAAATACCAATGCTGTTCATATGAGGGAAATGCATGATAAGCTGGTTTCAGACATCAATGAACTGGAATCCAGAAAAGAAATGATCAAAGGAAAACTTGCCGTTGCAAAGACGCAGGAGCGTATTAATAAGATGACTTCCTCTGTATCTTCCGCTAACGATTCAATCGCAAGCTTTTCCAAATACGAAGAGATGGCCGACAAAGCTCTGGATAAGGCAAATGCCATGGCCGAACTTAACCGCAGCGGCCCGGATGCCTCTATAAAGGACCTTACTAAGAAATATAGTGAAGATGCAGCGGTTGAAGATGAATTAGCAGCATTAAAAGCAAGTCTTAACAAATAAAAAGAAATTACAATCAATAATAATGGAAATGGAAGCTTATCACATCCCAGATTCCATCTCCACATCTGCTTGCAGATGTGACACTGACACAAATCAGGTAAACACATGCATACCGCAGGAATAAACCCTTGCAGTACTGCCTAATCAGAAATTTGAAATGTTCTTAAAACAAATGAGAATAGCGGCTTTAAGCCGCTGTTTTCGCGTAAGGGAACTAATTATGGGAATTTAGTGTGTGCTGCCTTACCTTTTATGTATAACCTTTTTCAGAAACTATTTTATATGGTAACTTCCGATGAAATTAGGACAGAAGGATTGGCAGCAAAGATTATTTGTAATATAATTAGTTAGGATGATTCAATTGGGAGGTATCATATGGTTGTGCAATATAAGTGCCCAAGCTGCGGTGCTGATATGGCCTTTGACAGCACTACAGGAAAGCTGCATTGTGACAGCTGCGGCACCAACATGAACATTGAGGAAATGTCCGGCGGTAAGAACGCCAGAGCTAACAAACATACACATCAGGAGTCTGCTTCTTACAAAGAGGCTTTTGATCACGGAGCAGAGGTACATGAATATCATTGCAATAATTGCGGAGCTGTACTGATAACCGATCAGGATACCACAGCTACTACCTGCAGTTTCTGCGGCGCGGGAGTAGTTCTCTCAGATCGTCTCGCAGGAAGTTTCGCTCCCTCTCTGGTTATTCCTTTTGCCATTAACAAAGAAGAGGCTCAGGCAGCTTTTAAGAAATGGTGCAAAAAAGGATTATTAACTCCAAGCGGCTTTATGACAGCCGACAGAATCAAGAGTATTACCGGTATCTACGTCCCTTTCTGGCTTTATGATCTGAATGGCATCGGTACTGCTGATGCTACCTGTACTAAAGTCAGAACTTATACCAGAGGAGATTATATCTATACGGAAACAGATTATTATCATGTATACCGTAAAGTGAACCTTAATTATCTCAAGGTTCCAACCGATGCCTCTGAGAAAATGAATGATAAGATGATGGATAAACTGGAACCTTATCATTATAAAGATCTTAAGACCTTTAACATGCCATATCTGGCAGGGTATCTGGCAGAAAAATATAATTATGATGCCGGTGAGATGTTTCCCCGGGTGGAATCCAGGGTTCAGGATTATGTGGACAGTTACCTTAGGCAGACCATAAGCGGTTATTCTTCCACCACGTATAATAACAAGGATATCCATGTACACACCCAAAATGCCGAGTACGCCCTTTTCCCTGTCTGGATGGTATGTTATGATTACAAAAAGTCAGAGCATACTTTTGCAATGAATGGACAGACGGGTAAGATTGTAGGCAAGCCCCCTTTAAGTGCTGCCAAAATTGCCGGCTGGTTTGCCGGTATCAGTGCGGCGTCCTTTGCTATTATTAAGATTATAGCATTACTGACAGGAGGTCCTCTGCTATGATAGAAAACAATATTTTTCGATTGCCCTTTGCAAAAGGACTGTTGCTTATCTTCGTAGCTGTACTTTCTATAACCTTGATAAGCCCTATGACTGTTATGGCTTCAAAAGCAGATAAGACCACCGAAGAATCGGCTGCCTCAGAGGAAGAATCAGCTGCAGAGACTGAGACAGCAACGGATACACAAGCTGAGACCGGAACAGAAAACCAGAAGCAATATTTGTTTGATAATTATGGTCTCTTTACGGAGAAAGAAGCAGATTCCTTAAAGGCTGCCTGCATAGAATACAGTGAAGAAGCCAAGGCAGATATAATAATGATAACCACCTCCACTCTTGACGGAAAAACTGCCCAGAAATATATGGAGGATTTCTATGATGAGATGGGATTTGGTTATGATAAAGAATATGGCGATACGGTAATGCTCCTTGTCAATATGGAGGAGAACAATCGCTGGGTAGAGATACAGGGTTACGGTCAGGCGGAATACTATGTTAACAACGACCGTATAGAATACATGCTTGACGATATCAGTGAAATATTAAAAAATGGTGAATACAAAGATGCCTTTCTGGAATTTGCCAAGCAGGCAGCATATTACATGAATGAAAGCAAAGGCGTCAAAGAGACTCCGGCTTCGGGCACTTCCAACGGCAGCACTGATTCCAGTGGCAGCACCGGTTCCGGAAATTACGGTGAATCCAGTTATAACGGGCCAAGTAATTATTACGGAGAAAAAGAGGAGAATCCACTCTATAACACGGTAGTACAGTTAGTTATTGCTCTTATTATCGGCGGAGTTTCCGTTGGGGTCATGGCGGCAAATTCTGGCGGCAGAATGACAGCTCAGGGCAGAACCTACTTGGATGAAGGCCGCTCCGGTCTGACAGATCACCGTGACGATTACCTTCGTACTACAACTACAAGGGTGAAAAAACCAACAAACGATGACAATAGCGGAGGCAGGAGCAGCGGTGGCGGTGGTGTATCCAGCGGCGGACATTCACACAGCGGCGGCGGCAGAAGCTTCTAAATAATATAATACTTCATAACAAGAAAGGATGACAACTAATGGGTTTCTTTAAAGAGCAATTATCCAATGTAGTGGAATGGGAAGAATTTAGAGAGGATATGATATTTTGGAAATGGAGCAACCGGGAAATCAAAAAAGGCAGTAAACTAATAATCCGCCCGGGTCAGGATGCCATATTCCTCTTTAACGGCAGGGTGGAAGGTATCTTTAAGGATGAAGGCGATTATGACATCGAGTCTCAGATCATTCCTTTCCTGTCAACCTTAAGCGGATTTAAATTCGGCTTCAACAGCGGTATGAGGGCTGAGGTACTCTTTGTAAACACCAAAGAGTACACTGTTAAATGGGGAACAAAAAATGCCATAAATATACCTGCACCTTCCCTGCCCGGTGGTATGCCTGTACGTGCCAACGGTACCTTCCAGTTCCGCGTAAACGATTATGTCAAGCTCATTGATAAGATTGCAGGCATAAGGGAAAGTTATCTGGTAGAGGATGTAAAGCTTCGTATAACCGCCCTCTTAGACCAGCTTTTGATGAAATGGATTGCAAAAGAAGGCAAAGACATGTTCAATCTGCAAAGCAATTCCTACGATATTGCAGCCGGTATCAAGACCGATCTGGATATGCAGCTCTTTGACACCGGTCTTACCGTATCAGGCTTTCAGATAATGAGCTTTACCTATCCTGAAGAAATACAGGCAATGATTAATAAGAATGCCTCCTATAATATGATTGGTGACTTTAACCGCTATCAGCAGGTTGCAGTAACAGACGGCATGTTCTCCGGAAACAACAAAGGCGGCGGCATGGCTTCAGATATGGCCGGTATGATGATGGGTATCAATATAGCAAATCAGGTATTTGAACAAATGAATAACCAGACTTCCAAGACCTCAGGCTCCAGTAACGGTGCAAAGCCTAACTTCTGTCCGAACTGCGGTGCTAAAACCACCGGTGCCAACTTCTGCGGAAACTGTGGACAGAAACTGTAAAGATATCTGTAAAAAAATAATTTGCTGCTATACGTTATCTTATGGTATGTAATTATCATTTCCAAAAGAATTCATACAAACGGATTATAGGATCTTACTTACAGTATATTTAGAATAATTCAGTATCTTTCAGTTCTTTAAAATATTTCAGTATTATTTAGTTCTTTAGAATAAACTACACAATAACTTATATAACAATAAAGCAATCCCTCTTTCCTCTAATTATGAAAAAGTGAGATTGCTTTAATTGTTTACTATTATTATTTGCTTTCGTTTATTCTTATATAGTTTATTCTTAGTTATAGACGTCAATGCCATGATTCAAGTACCAAAAACCTTGTTTTAATATAGTTTCAGGCAAATCGCACAAAGCAGAAGAACGAATGCGCCTATGGAAAGGTATTAGAAGTCCNNGATTGTTTGAGCGTAGCGAGTTATCGGTTTTATATTATGTCCAGCATAAAATGTCCAGAGAATTAGGACTTCTTATACCTTGGAATTGAAGCATGAGTTTTTCTGCTTTGTGCGATTTGCCGTCCCCTTGTGAAAAACCACCTATTAGCACACTACTTCACACCCTTGAATTCCCTATATCTATATCATCAGCCTACCGCAAATGCAGCATCATGGACCAGTTTATCAAGCTTTTCAGCAGCATCAGAAAGACTGGTTCCCTTTACGCCAAAATAGAACTTAATCTTAGGTTCAGTACCGGAGGGTCTGACTGCGCACCAGGCATCCTCCTCCAGATCAAAATACAGTACATCGGATTTGGGCAGTCCTGTAGGTGTTACAGCACCTGTGGCAAGGTCTGTGATCGTATCCTTCTCATAATCCCTGAACTTTAATACCTTTCGTCCGCCAGCTTCTTTCACCGGATTCTTACGGTAATTACCCATAATTTCCTTAATCTTTTCCATGCCCTCGATACCCTTTAAGGTTACAGAAACAAGATCCTCTTTAAAGTATCCGTATTTCTCGAATACACGGTTCATCTGCTCATAAAGAGTAATACCCTGAGATTTATAATACGCCGCTGCTTCACATAAAGTCATAACCGCTACAACAGCATCCTTATCTCTGGAATGTGTACCAATCAGACAGCCATAGCTTTCTTCAAAGCCAAATACATATTCGTTTGAGCCGGTCTCTTCAAATAACTTAATCTGCTCTCCGATATATTTAAAACCGGTAAGTACTTCGATTAATTCAGCATTATAGTGAGCAGCAATTCTATCAGCCATATTTCCGGTAACGATTGTCTTAATAAGTGCTGCATTTGCAGGAAGTGTATTATGTGCTGCCTTCTGTGAAAATACATACTCTGCAATCAGGGCACCTGACATATTTCCGGTAAGCAGTACGAATTCTCCGTCTGTTCCCCTTACCTGAACACCAAGTCTGTCAGCATCAGGATCTGTAGCAAGGATAATATCAGCGCCTACTTCGTCTGCCAGCTTCTTTGCAAGGGTAAATACCTTGGGGTCTTCGGGATTAGGATAACCTACTGTGGAAAAATTACCATCGGGAAGTTCCTGCTCGGGTACTACGTATACATTGGTAAAGCCAAGTTCCTTTAATATTCTTCTTACTGGAAGATTACCGGTACCATGAAGAGGTGTGTATACGATCTTCATATCCTTACACTCTTCAGCAATAGGATTTACCACTAACTTCTTAAGCTCTTCCATATATCGTTTATCAATCTCTGCACCTATGGTATGATAAAGACCCTTTTCCTTTGCGGTCTCTAAATCCATTGTCTTAACCGCAGAATAGTCTGTGATGGCATTTACTTCACTGATTATTTCCACATCTTTGGGATAAGTTATCTGTGCGCCGTCCTCACAGTACACCTTATAACCGTTGTATTCCGGCGGATTATGGCTCGCTGTTATTACAATACCTGAAATACAGCCTAATTCTCTAAGAGCAAAGGAAAGTTCCGGTGTAGGTCTTAAGGATTCAAATACATATGCCTTTATTCCGTTAGCATTAAGGCAAAGTGCCGCATCTGCTGCGAATTCCGGAGACATTCTTCTGGAATCGTAAGCAATGGCAACTCCCTTCTCCTGTCCACCCTGCTTTATGATAAAGTTGGCAAGACCCTGTGTTGCTTTTCTTACAGTATAGAGATTCATACGGTTACTTCCAGCGCCTAATACTCCACGAAGTCCTCCTGTACCAAATTCAAGGTCTTTATAGAAACGGTCTTTGATTTCACCGTCATTACCTTCAAGGGCCAGGAGCTCATTTCTGGTTTCCACATCAAAGTACTCGTCTGTTGTCCACTGCTTATATTTCTCTAAATATCCCACTTTCTTGTCTCCTTTCACTGTTGCCTTTTTTCTTTCATTATTTTACTTAATTTCAAAACAAGTTGCAATGCATTTTGTTGACTGGTGCTATTATAGGATATTCTATTTATCCTGTCAATATTTTGTGCATTTATCTCTAATAATAGTGCTTAATCGTTTCATTAATGTTGCATCCGTTTTAGTGAACCGGTGAAATTTACTATTATTAATGTTGCATAAAGTTTTTCATTCAAAAGATTCTCCCATAGGAAACAGAGTTTTCTTGTTTCCATATCTGGGTAATTGTCAATAACGTAAGGTTAATCGGTATAATAGTATTCATTTACATGTAAAAGTAACAGATGCCTAAATAAAAGGGGTTGCCGCAATATTATATTGAAATATTGCGGCAACCCTATTTATAAATCAAGTTATTACTTAAGCATCTTTATGTTTATAACCTTTTAAAGGTATATAATTCAATAATTAAGCCTTATTTACAGAGCCGAAAAGTTCCATCTTCTCTTTAACAGTTGCTTTGATTGCTTCGAAACCGGGAGCTAAGAGCTTACGAGGGTCAAAACCTTTTCCGGAAAGGTCTTTTCCAGCTTCAATGTACTTACGTGTTGCAGCAGCAAAAGTAAGCTGGCACTCTGTATTTACATTGATCTTAGCAACACCAAGAGAGATTGCTTTCTTGATCATATCTTCAGGAATACCTGTACCACCATGAAGTACTAAAGGCATATCTCCTGTTAACTGCTGGATAGCATCTAAAGCGTCGAAGTTAAGACCAGCCCAGTTCTCAGGATATTTTCCATGAATGTTACCGATACCTGCTGCAAGCATTGTTACACCAAGGTCTGCAATGGATTTGCACTCGTTAGGATCTGCGATTTCACCAGCACCAACAACGCCATCTTCTTCACCACCGATAGAACCAACTTCTGCTTCCAGAGAAAGTCCTTTTTCAGCACAGATTTTAACTAATTCAGTTGTTTTCTCAATGTTCTCATTGATAGGATAGTGGGAACCATCGAACATGATGGAAGAGAATCCAGCTTCGATGCATTTAAATGCACCTTCGTAGCTGCCGTGATCTAAGTGAAGAGCAACGGGAACAGTAATCTTTAATTCATCTATCATAGCTGATACCATACTTGCAACGGTCTTATATCCGCACATATATTTACCAGCACCTTCAGAAACGCCAAGGATTACAGGTGAATTTAATTCCTGAGCAGTTAAAAGAACTGCCTTTGTCCACTCTAAGTTATTAATATTGAACTGGCCTACTGCATAATGTCCGGCCTTTGCTTTAGTAAGCATTTCTTTTGCTGAAACTAGCATATCCATACCTCCATTTGTGTGAGTTTGTTTACTTGAAATAAAAACCTCTAGATATTATAACCTATTTGTCCGAAAAAGAAAATAAATTTTTCGGTATTCATTTTCATTTGTTATTTCATTGTCAAAGATCAGCAGACAGAATCCATTTCCCGGTATTTACCCCGAATACATGTTTGTGTTATAATAGTGCAGTCTACTTATGAGAATATGAATGGAATAAAGCAAGAGACTGAAGCTGTATACATTTCAAATATAAAATCCCGGAGGAATGCAGAGCATTATGTATGATAAAATAATATTTCACATTGACGTTAATTCTGCCTTCTTAAGCTGGGAGGCTGTGCACCGGCTGGAGCAAGGGGATACTTTCGATATCCGTACGATTCCTTCTGCAATAGGCGGTGATTTATCAAAACGGCATGGCGTTATACTTGCCAAATCCCATCCTGCCAAAGCATTCGGAATCAATACCGGTGAACCGGTCGTTCATGCCCTTAAGAAATGTCCTTCCCTTTATCTGGTGCCCCCTAACCACGGCCTTTACGAACAGTACTCAAAGTCCTTAAAGGAGATATTAAATCAGTATACACCTGCTATTGAACCCTTTTCCATTGATGAAGCCTTTCTTGATATGACCGGAATTCCCGCTGCCAAAGATCCGCTGAAACTGGCAGAAGAAATAGCGAAAAGAGTAAGAGAAGAACTGAACTTCACGGTAAATATCGGTATCTCCTCTAACAAACTGCTGGCAAAAATGGCTTCTGATTTTGAAAAACCAGATAAAATACACACTCTGTTTCCCTTCGAAATTGAAAAGAAAATGTGGCCCCTTCCTTTGAATGAACTTTTCTTTGTGGGACGGTCATCAGCCAGAATTCTGAGAAGTCTTGGACTTAAGACCATTGGAGATATTGCCGCCACAGATCCTGCTATTATAAAAGCCCACTTAGGCAGGAAGCACGGAGAGCTAATCTATGCTTATGCCAGGGGAATCGACACAAGAGCCGTGGAAAGCAGTCCGGCTGTCAACAAAGGTTACGGCAACAGTATCACCCTGGCTGCTGATGTAACGGACATGGAAAGCGCCAAGGAAGTTCTGCTATCCTTAAGCGAGACCGTCGGTACCAGACTTCGTAAGGATAATGTAAGAGCCGCCTGTATCACCGTAGAAATGAGAGACTGTGACTTTAATAACTCCTCTCATCAGGAACCCCTTCTCTCCCCTGCCAATACCACAGATACAATATACCAAAGTGCCTGTAAGCTATTAAAGGAAGCCTGGAAAGGTGCACCCTTAAGACTGCTTGGCGTAAGAGCCAGCAAACTGAAGGAGGAGGACTATACCCAGCTTTCCCTCTTTGATTATCAGGAAGATGTTAAAAAGGAGAAACTTGATAAAGCCCTTGATACCATCCGGGAAAAGTTCGGCTCTGATGCCGTCAAACGTGGTACACTGCTTGATAAGAAATAGCAATCATATTAATTCTAATGACAGTTGCAGCTATCGGATTCTTTGCAGCCACAATCCTTTTGTTCCTTATGTTCTTCCTTGTTACAGGAACAGACCGACTGACTTTCAGCTGAGGGATTGCCGCTTTGATAACTACCATCCAGATACGCTGCCGCTGCTACATCAGCATCACCCGTTGCTCCCGGCACTACAAGAATACCGTTATTCATAAGACCTTCCATGGCTTCCATACCGATACCGCCACAAAGTACCGTATTGATTTTCTCTCTTTTCATAAGCTCTACGGACTGTCCGTGTCCCTCTCCGGCAGAGGTCAATAGCGTCTTGCCTGCCAGTGCACCATCTAAAATTTCATAAAGGGTGAATTCTGTAGCCTTTCCAAAATGACCGAAAATGTTATTACTGCCGTCTGTAGGTATGGCTAAACGAATAAAAGATGTATTTTCAGCTTTCTTATTCTCTGACAGAAGACCTTTTAAAGCACCTACGGCATCCTTTAACCAGTCACCGTTTAACTCTTCAATTTTTTCACCATCCACAGATTCTGCTATAGCGGGATTGATAGGAATTTTTCCAAGTACGGGCAGCTTGAACTTCTCGGCAGTTTCATTCACATGACTTTTTCCGAATACACTGATTCTTTCTCCGCAGTTTCCGCATTCTAAGTAACTGTAATTCTCCACTAATCCAAGAATCGGAACCTTCATAGCCTCTGCCATATTAACGGCTTTGGATATAATCATGGATACCAGCTCCTGAGGAGAAGTCACAATAATAATGCCGTCCACAGGCAGGGACTGAAACACTGTCAGAGGAACATCACCGGTACCCGGGGGCATATCTACAAACATATAATCCACATCATCCCAGATAACATCTGACCAGAATTGCTTTACAGTTCCTGCAATAACTGGTCCTCTCCAGATAACAGGAGTATCTTCTGTCTCAAGAAGAAGATTAACGGACATGACTCTTACGCCGGTCTTACTGATGGATGGAAATATACCCATTTCATTTCCCTGTGCCTTGCTGTGTATCCCGAAGGCTTTTGGAATTGACGGCCCTGTGATATCTGCATCCAGGATTGCGGTATTATATCCTTCTCTGTTAAGCAGTACACTTAAATAGGAAGTAACAAAGGACTTTCCCACTCCGCCTTTACCGCTTACGATTCCGATAACTTTTTTTACTTTGCTGTATGGATTCAAGGGTTCTTTTAAGTCCTGCTGTTCCCCTTTTCTGGAGGAGCAGGTAGCCTGACAGCTTGAACAGCTGTCTCCACAGCTGCTTTGTGTCTCATATGTCTCACTCATTTTCTATGACCTCTTTTCTGCATTTTTTACATCTCATGCTGCATCTGCAGCCGGTAGAAACCTTATAGTTTCCGCCTGTTATAACAATGCCCTTGTTTTCAATAAGGGCTTCGGTAACCTTATGCCTTGCAGAGTACAAAATACGCTGAAGAGTACCTCTGGATACATTCATGCTGTGGGCTGCCATTTCCTGGTCCATCCCTTCAAAATCACATAGCCTTAATGCCTCCATCTCATCCATCTGCAGTTCTGTGTATTCCTTCCCTTCCGCTGCAGGCTCAATAGAGTTGTATTTATATTCTGCACATACAAATCTGCATTTCTCATTTCCCGGCAAGGAAAGCTCCTTTCTGCGGATATCAGTAATTTGCCTGCTTACAGAACAAATAAACCTTTTACTTCCATCTCTGCTTGGCTGTTAATTTTATTTAATATGTGCATATGCACATTTCACATTATACTCCTTCCAGTACTGCTGTCAAGACCTTCCATCCTTTTTGTCACAGCAAAAGTATTCTGGGTATATATTTGTAAAGTTCCAAAAAGAAACTTAATTGAAAAATTCGCGCCATCAGTAGCAAATTTTACTTCCCGGAATATTATGTAATAATAGATATTAAAGGAGCATTATCTTGGCTATTCGAATTTTTATAGATCAGGGCCATAATCCCCAAGGATTTAATGCAGGTGCAGAGGGTTTCGGATTAAGGGAACAGGATATTACCTATCAGGTAGGTATATATCTGGCAAATATTTTAAATGGCGACCCCAGATTTGAAGCCCGCACCTCCAGAACCAGTCCGGAACAGGTGCTAGGCTACAGTAACACCTCCAGTCTTGCAGAACGGGTACGTCTTGCCAATACCTGGCCTGCTGATTATTTCTTAAGTATCCACTGTAATGCAAGTGACAATCCCGCCTTAAACGGAACAGAATGTTATGTTTACGAGAATTATTCCCAGTCTTACTATCTGGCGGAACGTATTCTGCTGGCTATCGTAGACCGGCTGGATACTTACAACAATGGTGTGCGTATCAATCCCTCCCTCTATGTATTAAGAAGAACCAATATGCCTGCAGTTCTGATAGAGCTTGCATATATTACGAATTACAACGACGCTCAGAAGTTAGAAAACAGACAGTATGACTTTGCTTATGCAATTTATCAGGGACTGCTCAATTATTTCGGACTGCCGCCTATGTAAACCGTATCCACAGACCAACATACAAGCGCCTCTTGCAGACCGTATCTGCTTGCAGATGTGGCACTGCCATAAATCAGAGTTGAATAATGTGTTTTATTAATTTATTCAAGAAATTACCCATTTAACAAACAAGGACAGCTGCAATTTCTGGCAGCTGTCCGTTAGATGTAATTCTGTTTGCTTCTATTAATTTACTACACATATACTTAAATTAGGGTATGTCTGTAAACTCAATACATTTTACAAACACACCACTTTGCGGTATTCTATGCTATAATTCCGGAATAGCAGCTAAGAACTGCCTTGTATAGCTTACAATTGACCAGTACTAGAAGTTATTACCGTTATAGCCCCAGTGGCTTACCTCTTCATACTTTACATATATTTTGCCTGGTTCAATACCAAGTTCCTCTTCTAAGATATTCGTAATCTCGGAAGTAAGCTTGTTATAGGAATTACTGTCTGCTTTTCCGAAGAGTTTCACTTCAACAAAAGCAATGGGCTTATCAGCTTTTCCCTGGAAATAGAGGCTTGCCTCTCCTTCAAAGGACAGCATAAGCCAGGTTTCGCTTTTCCCGGGTATAATACCGATTGCCTTACCGAGTTTTTCTTTTATGATAAGTTCTTTCTCTCTTGTTATTGCAATGTTGGTTTTTGTACTAATATAGGGCATTGGGAATCCTCCTTTAAAAAAATCGTTATTTACTGGAAATTAATAACTTCAGCATAATTTATAAGGAATACCTTTGTCAAGTCTGTAAAGACTTTTAATCAATACAATCTTATAAAGATAATAAAAGCTAATTCTACCCAAGTGGAATACTGACATTTTATTTTTTAATGGATATTTTGATGGCCTGTCACATATTTTATTCTAAAGATGTTTGGACATGATAATCTATTGTACCTTTTTCGTGTTATTTCGGTTTTTGTGATAAAATTTATCTTTTCTTATCGGACAGCCTGTGCTATAATGATATTTGGTGGTAATTTCGTCCCATGAAACTTATTTACTAAATATTTTGCATGAAATGTCCCATGATTAATCATACTAGACTTGGGGCACTTAATTTTGTAAAGGGTTTCTTTTTTTATCGTATTGTGCAACAATGAGACCCATGGAGGAATATGATGAGCGAAGCAACACATAATTTTGAAGAAAGACTTAAAGAACTACTGTCCTATGCCAATGACAATAAAGGTGTAGTGGATGTAGGGAAGGTCAACGATTTTTTTAAAGAGATGAACCTTGATGTAAGGCAAATCGATAAAATATATGAGTATCTTGAGGCACATAACATTGTCATTCTAAATCCCGTTGAGGAGGATGAACCTGATGATGAGATTATACTGGAGTTAGAAGACAGCGATGAAGCCGCACTATTAGATTTTGATGATTTATCCATGATCGGCACCATGTCTGATGACCCGGTAAAACTGTACCTGAAGGAAATCGGTAGTTATCCCTTATTATCCGTGGCAGAAGAAATTGAACTTGCCAAGAAAATCGAAGAGGGTGATGCCCATGCCAAGCAGGTACTTGCTGAATCCAACTTAAGGCTGGTTGTCAGCATTGCAAAGCGTTATGTAGGCCGCGGTCTTTCTTTCCTTGATTTAATCCAGGAGGGTAACTTAGGTCTTATTAAAGCCGTTGATAAATTTGATTACAGTAAAGGTTATAAATTCAGTACTTATGCTACCTGGTGGATTCGTCAGGCTATCACAAGATCCATAGCCGATCAGTCCAGAACCATACGTATCCCGGTACATATGTCTGAAGTAATTAACAAGACATATCGTGTATCCAGAAGTCTTTTACAGAGCTTAGGCCGTGAACCTTCCGAGCAGGAAATTGCAGATGCAATGAAGCTGCCTATTGAAAAGGTTAGAGAAATCCTGAAGGTATCCGCAGACCCCATTTCCCTGGATACTCCTATTGGTGAAGAGGA
>DJJW01000092.1:21990-38594 GCA_002434335.1 Lachnoclostridium sp. UBA6558
CGCCAGATTGAAGCCAAAGCCTTAAGGAAATTAAGACATCCAAGCAGAGCTCGCATGTTAAAAGGCTATGATATCATGTAATTCAATACTGGCATGGAGAAAGTTATAAGATAACCTGCAAGTATGCAAAAATTAAATTCTGCAATGCATGAGCGCCAGATTAAAATGCATTGCATTTTTCAAACTACTATTAAGCAGTATCACAAGTATCTTGTGAATACACGGATATTAGATTGGAAGGAAAGATAGTTTCAACATCCTGATAGAATGTGTGCTTAGGCACACAGATGGAGGTTACTATGGAAAGAATCTTGGTAATGGTACTAAGGAGCATCTTTCAGCTGCCTTACTGGTTATATCTATTAAACAAATATAAGAAACATCCTGATAAATACAGTGAACAGACCCGTTATGCTTTTCTCCATCGGTTGACTGTCAAGGCTAACCGCCGAGGAGGGGTACATATAACCTGTACCGGGACAGAAGACCTCCCAAAAGAATCCGGTTATATCCTTTTCGGAAATCACCAGGGGCTCTTTGATGCCCTGTTACTGCTGGAGACTCACGATAAGCCTTTTGCAACCAGCNNAAATTCAGAACATACCTTTCCTTCGGGATGTTTTCACTTTACTTGGTTCCAAATTTATTGTCAGAGAGGATGTAAGACAGTCCTTAAAGGTGTTAAATGAGGTCACAGAAGAAGTGAAACAGGGAAAAAATTATCTTATCTTTCCCGAAGGTACCAGATCCAAAAACGGGAATCAGATTCAGGAATTTAAAGGCGGCAGCTTTAAATCTGCCATGAATGCCAAATGCCCTATTGTTCCTATTGCTATTCTGGATTCCTATAAGGTGTTCGATACCCATTCCATTAAAAAGACCAGCGTACAGATTCATTATTTGAAACCTCTGTATTATGAGGATTACAAAGGAATGAAGTCTAACGACATCGCAGCTTATGTATCAGAAACCATTAAAAATAAAATAACGGAATCTGAGGCTGCCCTGTAGTAAATAACTTGTCCGAGATCAATAGATGAAGATATGAAAAAAAGCTGTACGTAATGTATCAGCTTTTTTCTTTTATATCTTATAATTCTTTTTCTTCGGTAACATCCTCTACAGCATCATCAACAACATGAATGATATCTTCTACCACTTCCTCTTCTTCTACCACTTCTTCAGCTACTTTGGCACCGCAGCTGGAACAATAGGCTGCCTCTTTTGAAAGCTCAACACCGCAGCTCTCACATAATTTCGTTCCCTTTAGGTTCTGGATGTCTTTCTTTAACTGCGCTATTTTATCCATGGAGACAGTTATCTCTCCGCATAAGCCTTCATAATCATAATTCTCATCCGCTACGTGTGCATTATAATAAGCACGGCCAATTTCAAGATAGTTTTTATTTATTTTATCTTTTTCACTGCTTACCTGATTGCTGAGCTTTGCAATATCTGCCAGCTCTTTGGCTTTCTTAGATAATTCTTTTCCTTTTTCTGTAATAGTGCCGCCAACTTTTTCAAAAAAATCCATTCTATTACCTCCTGTAATCCGCTTCTATCGGTTGTTATTTTGTCCATATTGTCTGTCAACATTAGTATATGTCATATATAGTATCATAATTTGCAATAAATACAAGTATGTTTAGTGTTTTTTAATAATTCTAATTTATACTTTAAACTACTGATTCAGCAGGTTTGCTCGCAAGGAATATAATTAGTATGCAACCTTTTGAAGGATATTATCATTCAGTATATTATATTGAAAAGGAAGGGAATAACCCTTCCTTAAAATCACTTGCTCCATGACCTTCTTAATGACTTTCTTATTTGTCAAATGCCGGGTTGAAAGCATAGAAGTTCTTGGAATCCAGGTTATCCTGAACGATTCTTAATGATTCACCGAATCGGGTAGTATCAAGTATATTATTACCAGCATGTTTTAGTTTATAACAAAGCTGCTTTTCTATATCTTCCATGTAATATCTATTTGATCTCCTGTTATATAGATTATTGAGATTAGCGCATCTACAACTGCCTGTCTATCAGAGAATGTAAGATCACTCCATTTATCTACATGGTTTTTAACAACAATAAAATTATTATCATTTGCAGCACTGCTTAACTTATATATTTCTTTTTTAAGTTCAGCTCTTTCTGCATCTAGTACTTCAATTTTTTCATTTATGTATTTCATGAGAGTTTCATTAGCACATCCTACTTTATTAAGTAACTGCTCTATCTCATCTTCAAGTCTACTCAACTGTATTTTTTCCTCATTTAATTTAGGGTTGGTTCCAAGCTCATCATCTGCAGTGAGTTCATTAAATTCTTTTAGCTTTTTCTTTATAGCTGCAAGCATATATTGCTCAAGAATATCTGCATATATTGTTTTACCTACACCTTCACACGTCTTCATATTTAGCCTATTACTACATACAAAATATCTTCCCCATTTTGTATTTGCTTTTGCTACAGTTAAAGCATAGCCACATTTACCGCATTTAACTTTCCCTACAAGCCAAGAATTCTTAGCTTTAAAAGGTTTTGTAGATTGCTTATTATTTAAACACTTTCTTCTACATTTAAGCCAAACCTTGGATGATATAACGCCTTCATGAGGTGCTAATACCAGATCTTTATCTGCTAAATTATTAAACTTACTTGTTTCTGATGAAGCACCTTTATACAAATAACAAGCGTTACTACCAGTAAAATCTTCTATTGGGTTAATTATATTGGTTCCCTGACTTTTATAAAAGTTATATACTTCAGCATCTGCTTTAACATAAACAGGATTACGCATTATTTCTGATAATCTTGCTGTGCTCCACGGAACTCCTCTAAAATTATTAATATTATTATCTCTAAAAAAACGAATGATATCACCAAGAGAGGCACTTGATTCAGAGTATTTTGAAAATAATAATTCTAAATGTTCTATTTCTTCTGGTATAGGCACATATTTTGAAGTATTAATACCATCAATTTTTACTTTTTCTAAACCAAAACCGTAAGGGACACGTCCACCCATGTAAAAGCCTTTTTTACTTCTGGCATAGTATGCATCTGCGATTCTTTTCTGTATTGTTTCTCTTTCCAATTGAGCAAATACTATACAAATATTAAGCATTGCTCTGCCGATCGGCGTTGATGTATCAAATTTCTCAGTTGTTGAAATGAATTCTACACTATGTTTTTGAAAAATTTCCATCATATTAGAAAAATCTAATATAGAGCGACTTATACGATCCAGTTTATAGACTATTACTCTAGATATAAATCCTTTTTCCAAATCAGCTAACATTTCTTCAAATCCAGGACGGTTTATATCTTTTCCACTATATCCTTTATCTATGTATACTTTATATGGTTCTCCATGCGCTTCATATTTACTATACTCTATTTGTGTTTCGACAGAAATGCTGTCTTCCTTATAGAGAGATTGCCTTCCATACAATGCAATGTAACGATTCATTATGCATCTCCTCCACTATACTGTATAAGAAGAGTTGCCCACATTTCCATTTTAGCAGACACTCAGTCTAGGGGCAATCACTTCATGCATATTTTTTAAAAATCTTAAATAATTCTTCCTTCACACTTTGTGTATCTGCTTCTGCTGGTTTACGGTTTGTTATAATAAACTGAATATTATCTTGCATAAATTCTTCTGTTTCCACACTATAAGAATTTTCTAATTGTTTTTCCATAACGTTTCCTCCCATGTTTTTTATTCATCATATGCAAATAAGTTCGTACAATATAATAAAAAAAGCCATTAACTCGGTAATGGCTTTCAACTTATGTATCTACAATAAAGCATAAGGCTTAAAAGTTAGGGGAGTATTGAGGGGTATTTCTACCTTATGCTTTATTGCAAATACATACTTTATAATCCAGTTATGTCTTAAATAATATACCAATAGCCGGATTTTATTAAATAAATTCAATTCATTTAACTATTTACTTAAAGTGTTCAAACGAGGCAGGTTATTACTGACCTATATATATAAATCATCTATTCTCTCATATCCGGTGTGTACCTGGATCTACCCATTCCTATGGATAGCTGACCCAATTATTACGATCAGAAGTATCATTATCCCCTCCGGTGGTCGTGGCGAACAGGTAACCAATCCCTGCCATGATATTACCATTTCTCGCTAGGCACCTTTGATGTCATCTTATTTACGGAATTATCCGCAGGTGGTCATGGCGTGGAATATCGTCGCTTAGCCTTTTGGGCACATTGAATATTAACCATAATACCGTATATACGAATATTCCAGCTAACTTCACGGAGGAAAGTAAAGAACACTTTTATGGAATTTTCAATGTTCATACGGATTTTTTCCGTTATGTTCATTATATTCCACGTAACGGTAATTGTCAACATTGCATATTCCCTTTTTGCAGATTTTAACAAAATCCCTTTAATTTATATTATAATACTATTGTTATAGGAGGGCATTATGGAGAGATTAGGATCTTATCTGCGTGAATTGAGAGAAAATTTGGGATTAATGCAAAAATCAGTCGCAAATAAATTAGGTATAAGTAATAAAGTTTTGTCTAATTACGAGAATGATGTTCGTATTCCCGATTTAGAGACGTTTACAAATATATGTAAATACTATAAAGTATCTGCTGATACTCTCTTAGGTCTTGATATAAACAATAACAACTATATACAAACACTGACAGAGGAAGATAAGAAAGTTTTAATGTATTACTACAGATTAGTACCTGAAGATAGAGAATACATTATTGGGCAAATGGTCGGCTTATATAAAGAACACCAAAAAAGAAAACCTAATAATTTTGTACCTTCCACAATAGATCCTGAAATACAAAATGAGCTTGACAATTATAGAAAGGAGTTAATAAACGAAAAAAAAATTACTCGAGGGGATCCAAGGAAGATAAACTAGATTAAATGTTCATATAAATAATGCAAATGAGGAGAATATTAAATGATTAAAAATAAGTTATAAACGTTTTTTCTTATTGCTGCATATGAAGGTACATTGTATACCAAAGACGATCATAATTATTATAAATTAACTACCTCAAATAATGATTATTTTATAATATAGAATTAAGGAATAACGAAGCAACTGATGCTCTAGGCTTATACTTATATTCTGATGGCGATATAACCACTCAAATTAAAAAAACACTAATGTAAAGTCTAGCAAAAAGTAATTAATTTACATTTTTTTACCTAGGAGGACGTAAAATGATAACGTTAGAATTTAAAAAAGAAGATATCGAATTAGATAAATTAAATATGTATGGTTTAGAAGCTGAAAACTATGAAATAATGCAAATAAAAAAATTTATAGGAAATGCTGAAACGGTAGCACTAATAGTTACCCTATCCACAACAACTATATCTGCAATTTCTAAAATTATTATTGAAAAGATAAAAGCTAATAAGACAGTTAAAGTAAAATATAAAGGAGTAGAAATTACTGGACTCTCAAGTGATAATACTTTAAAAATATTAAAAGAATTGTGTAAGAAAGATGATCATTGACGACTATATAGCTACTTATTATTTTGAAAGAATACCAATAGTAAAATTACTTGAAACTCATTATATAGAGTTTTATAAACGTATAATAGAGTTCTTAAAGTATGAAGATTTTATTCCTCCTGAATTAAAATTATGTTACTCAACTTACAAAAATAGTGAAATAGTATGTCTTAAAAACAAAAAATATTTAATATACAATCACTATTTAGGCGAAATCTTATGTACATTAACAGGTCTATATTATAAATCAACTGATTTTAAAGAAGTTCGTACATATGGTTATAAACTTTTAGCTGAAGACTTTCATGCGAAGGGTAACAATAAATTAAGTGAAGTATTTGCAGAAACTTATAAAGTCACTAAAAAATCTGATTATTTTACATATACATTCGATTATAATTGTACATGCAGTAATATGATTCAAGAACATTTTATAATTTTTCATGAATTGGTTCATGCATATATTGGACAAAATAAAGATTTTTTTAAAAAAACCTACACTGAAATGAAATCTCTAATAACTTCTCTTTACACAGATACTAAAACCTTTGATTTATTCAATAGCATAAATAATGAAGATAAATATAAAAATATATCCACTTGGAAATCTGTTACATGGGAAGATATTCAATATTTTGATAGTTCAGCAAAAACTGTACTATGTAGGGAAGAGATTATAGAGGAGTGTGTATGCGATTTCTATTCAATATGGCATTTAATAAATTATTTTAAGAATTTTGGGATTTCCATCTCTATAATTTTAGACGGTGTACATTTAGGTTTAAAAAACCTCCAACTGCTTGCATTTATAGATAATGTCACAAACTATTTAACTAATAATGACGAAAATGCATTTACCAATTTTCAGACTGAATCAGCAATTAGAATTCACGTTTTTTATGATACGTTTTCAAAGCTACATGATTCTAATGATATAAATTATTATAATCTAAAAATGGGCNNATATTAGGTACGATTTAGGAATTATAGATATTGTAGACACTAGCTCAAGATATATTTCTCAAGAAAGTATAGATGAATTAATTAGAGGATTATGATACCATGTTATAACGCTACAAAAATAGGTCCGAAGACATAGAACAATTATTGCCATGGAGTGATTTCATATAAGAGCACTGTTCTGGATTGATCAATGTTGAAACGATAACGGTTGAAGAGCATCCAACTCATGTCCAGCCAAGGTCTTTCAATTTGAATCTTCCAACTTTAAAAGACACAACCATATTCGTAGAAGTTGAGTGTTTGGTATGTTCTTTTTTAGTAGCCTCCTGAACCTCCTGCAGTCCATACCCCCCCAACTAAAAGATGCTACATCATATGCTGAATAATAATCTGTTTGCGTACTATCTTCAACCAGATAACTTACTTCAATATCACTCATGTTGTTAAAAAGCGAAGCGTAATACCAATTACTTGGAGCTGCTAAACTAACATGTTACATTTCGCCAGTAGCTGGATCAGACAACAAACAACCATAGTTTTCTTTAGCTTTTCTAATGCCGAATGTTGTGACATCATTAATTGTAGAAGCGATTGCATTTTAAGCTTCGTCAATTAGAGGTCGATAATTTGTCCTCTTTCATCTATATACGGTTCAAATACTTAATATAATTAGTTTATACATGTTTTAACAGCATACAACTACATATTATTGGCAATTATGTAAAGATATTACTTGGTTTAAAATGTCGAATTTTGTATAGTTGCCTTATTTACTATTAAATCTATAATTAGTATTATTTTACTNNAGACAAAATATGAATATGACTCAAGAACAATTTGCTAAAAACCTTGGAATAACCTCATCTCTACTATCACAATATGAGAATGACATAATTTTTATCCCTGAAAGTATTATTGATAAGATATGCTCATTGTTTTTTGTTGATAAATTGTGGTTAGTTTATGGTGTTGTTAAAGAATCTCCTTTATCCCAGATTAAAAGAAATGCAATAGCAATCATAGCAAGCATTGATGATAACTTATTTAATCATCTATTGCAAAATTTATTAAGCTTTATTGAATTAGATATGGAAAATAACATTGAGAAGAAGGTACTTTCATATCAAAAGGAGTTGGAAGCTGAAAAAAAGGGGCAAACATACACAGTTTTACTAAATATAAACGATCAAAAAGCAAATAAATATTATCATCCCCAGGTATTTATTACATGGGGATGATTTAAATAGGATAAATTTTCATCTCTGAAAACAAAACAATACTATTAACATTTTTATAATAGGAAACGTAAGGATAGAAACTTAATTATTTATGTTCACTCTCCCTTTAAACCTTCAAAAGTACCATAAATATTAACCATCCCATACCCCCATTCTTTGTTAGGATAAGTCAGAATAGACTTTCTGTTCACTCCTCGAATCAGATACTTCTTTATCTGGTATGTATCCATTGAGCGGTTGTTCCCCATTACAATTCCCCATTCAAGCAACATAGCAGTTACTCCGGTAAGCAATGCCGCTGCAATGCTCGTTCCAGAGGTTAAGCCGTAAATACCACCTGGCAGTGGTGCATAGACATCCACACCTGGTGCAGCCAAGTCAGGTTTAATAATATTATTACGGGTAAATCCTTTGCTGGCATTCAGATAAAGGCTTTCATTTGCTGGGTTGTATGCCGTTACAACAATTGCAAACATATTATTCCCTGGTTCTGTTAAAGTTGTATATGGGTTCGGATTTAGAAACGCTGTTCCTTCCAAAATTAATCCACTAGCCGGCAGCCACATATGAAATCCAGAATTTATTGTAGAACCATACACCTTAAATTTCCATATACCAGGTGTAGGCTTTTGAAACCGAATCAGAATAAGCTCATCACCGCTTTTTCCCTCCACAATGACATAATCTATAAAAATAGTAGTATTTTCAAAGATAAACCTTAATCTTCTGAATTCCCCAAGCCTTGCAGGAATACGCGGTATATATTCGCCGGAAGGGGTAGTAATGTCTATAGAATAAGTCCCAGGTGTATTTCCCCATAATTCAATTGAGAAATCATTTTCTTTCTCAGCGACCCTTAATTCAACATTGGTAAAACCAGCTGAACCATCAATCTCACCATAATAATGATGTCCCGCATTTCCTTCGTTCCCAGCTGCAATTACAAGGGAAATTCCAGCCTGATTTGAATAGGATGTTATTAAATCATTCAAAGGGCCAAGACCTTCATGGCTTCCCTGATTCGTTCCCAGACCAATACAGATAGCTATGGGGCGATTGAGTTTTCTAGCCGTATTTATCAGATATGTTATAGCAAACATTATGTCCCCTTCCGAATAGCAAATTACATTATCAGGTACCCCAAAATATTTTTTTGCATTTGCTTTTACCGTTTTCAACTTAACAACCACAAACTCGCACCTTGTTGCAACCCCTGTGAAGTCAGAAGTAGCATTTGGCATTCCGCCGGCCAGCCCGGCAAGAGTTGTACCATGTCCTATCTCATCTATACTGGGAACATCTACCAATGGTCTCTCACTTTTAAGTGCCGCATTGATCTGCTCCCTCGTATATTCAGTTCCAAAATAAAAAATATCCGCTGAAGCTTCCATGTTTTCTATCGACTGATCCCATAAGGCTGCAATCTGGGTAGTTCCGTCAGTATATTGAAATATCGGATTTTGATAATCTATACCCGTGTCGACAAATCCTAGCAGAACTCCTTCTCCCTGAAGTGATAAATTAGGTGTTTTTTGGAGCTTTATAACTCCCATATGCTCAAGGCTTGCTGTATCCTGTAAAGTATATAGTTTCGGTATGACTGAATAAGCAATGGGGCCGATTAATTGCTCCGGTACCCTATGCATTGGTACGTAGACAACTGCATATTTTCCGTTGATTATATTTATTGTCTCACCTGCATATCTGGAAAACTCCTCCTGACTGATGTTATAGTCTATAATTCCATCTGCATAGTCATTACTGATGATTTTTCTTCGTTCTTCTATATTCATTTAAAGCTCACATATATATGAATTAGTTTAATATATGCCATTCTCTGAAACCGGATATACTTTCCATTCTAATTACTTTTTATAATTTGATTAATATTTAATCTATGGAGATATTTTCAAACCTATTTACATACCATTTACATATCAATATAATTCGATATAATAGAAGAAGGTAATATCGAAAGGAGATTTATATGCATTCAGCTGATTATTTTATAAAGAATCTAAAAATGACAGCACATCCTGAAGGTGGCTTCTATAAAGAAATCTACGTCTCAGAGGAGAACATAACCTCACAAGAATTAAAGGTTGATTTTGATGGTTCCCGTACTCTTTGGACAAGTATCTATTTCTTGCTTAGAGAAGGGGAGGTATCTAATTTTCATAGATTAAAGTCTGATGAAATGTGGTATTATCACTCAGGTTCTGCTCTAACCATCTATATGATAAGTCCAAAGGGAGAACTTACTACCGAACAGCTTGGACTTGATATTGCACATGGTGAAAAACCTCAAGTACTGGTGCCAAAGAATTATATATTTGGTTCTGCCATGAATCATGAGGGATACGCTTTAGTTGGCTGCATGGTATCACCGGGATTTGAATTCAGGGATTTTGAGTTGTTTCATAAAAATGATTTGTTAGAAAAGTATCCTCAATATGAGGAATTGATACACAAACTGACCGTAAGTAAATGAGAATTAGATGAAAATTATTATGATCATTACAAAGGAGTCACGCAGTATAAAGCTGCATGACTCCTTTTTTAAACTCTCTTTACTAACTCATACTCTAACAATTTTATAGTTCGAGGCTCTCCTTCTTTTGTGGTGATCTTTCCATCTTTAATTAAGTATTGAAGATGCATATTTACAGTCGAAGTAGACTTTACACCAACTCCTTCTGCAATTTCTCTATAAGTTGGTGAATAACCATAGATTTTAAAATAATTTATTATAAATTCATATACTTCTTGTCTTCTTTTCATAATAGTACTCCATTACAACTTTATTAACACATTATACAACAAACAAATGTTCGTGTCAAATCCATACACATATACTCAAATAATAAGCATATGAAATTAGTTAAGTCATATACTTTAAAAAAAGGTTATAAAATGGATTATTATATTTATCATCAAGAACACGCAAATGAGTTAAATGCATTACCAAAACCATATCCAATTGAAATGGCTATAAATAACAACGATGTAGTAGTAAATCAATCTGATCCATTCAACAGTGAACGCTTTTACGAGTTTTTATCTAATGTAGAAAAAAGAATACCTGATAAAATTAGAATAACAAGATATGGTTTTGATAATCCTGAAATGGCACTCAGGTCTATTCTTGAATATAATGGAACTTATTACATTTTTACTATCGCAGGCGATACCACTTCACCAAAATCATATTATGGAAATGAGCTTACTCTTAAACGCAGAAACCCCGACAGCCCATGGCAATATTTCCTTAATACATATGAGGGGAGCGAAGTACTAGTCTTTACTTTATATAACTTTCATGAAACTAACTAAGAATATAGAAATTTTAAGCTGGTTGATACCGGCTTCAGACTGTAGACTCACCAACTTCTCGGATTGCCATTATACAATAATTGTATGTTTATATAAAACAAAAGCACGAAAAATTCTCGTGCTTTTATGAATTAATATTATTAAAATTGCAATTTGTCATTTTTGTATTATGCTAATAATAAGCTGTTTAGTAACTTTAATTTAAACTAATCATTGTAGACATAATGTGAAGTTCATACTCTTTAATATACCTTTTAAGTATTCAATAATTTAATTCTTTTCTAAGCGCTTAATTACATCTTCTAAATAATCTTCTAATGCTTTTTTTGCCATAGGCTTGTTAATTCCAGGAAAATTTATCTCACCTACTGCATTACGAAATTCCTTTATTGTCTCTCTATCGTTCTCAAAAAAATCCTTTATATTACACGATTTATAAACTCCTTTGAAAATATCTATGAGTATATACAATTCTTTTGTAGAAACATTATCCAATTTTTTTATGAGAATGTTTATATCTAATAAATCAATAAACCCATATCTTGATAAAAACTCATTAAAATGCCTTTCGCAATAATCAAGCAGTTCTTTTGCCCAATTATCAGAATACAAATATTGTAATACCTCAGTAGATTTAATAAAATAATTTTTACTGTCCGCTTGTAATTTAAGCTTATCAATATATTTATTATATTTTTTTTGTAATTCGGGATCATTTTTAAATGTATAACTATATCTTTCAATATCAACAATCTCATCCGATTTTTCCATATTTTTGTTCATTGCATCAATTAATACATTTATATCTCCTACAGCAAAGCCCTTTTCCTCCAATACCATTAGTTGACTAATAATCCTTTGATAACTATTGAATGGATACTTATCCTGTACAACTTCTTGTTTAAGTTGAATTATTAGTTTTCTAACCTCGTCATCATCTTCTTTCCACCAATATGATAAATCTCCATAAGCCGTTGCTAATCCTTGCTTAGATTTTAAAATTCTTTCTTCTTCTTCCTCATATTCCTGACGCAGTATAGAGACTACTCTCGAAAAGTCTTCTTTTGAAAAACATAATGTTGTGCAATATTTTTCTAGAAACTTAAATCCTCTAGTATGATTGTAAATATTTTGCCCTAAACTAACATATCCTATTTCGGTTGTTAATTTCAAACCACTGACTTTTCCACCATTTCGATAATAAATAGTAAAAAGGACAATATATTTTAAAAACGATTCCATAATTTTATCATAATGTTTTATCGTATCATATTTATTGGTACACATTTCATCATAAACCTTCTGTATACTATCCAACGCAGAAATGAGCGTTCTCAGATTAAAACACCCCTCATCTTCAAAGTATTTTATAATTTTTGCTTTATTTTCTTCCAAATACTTTTTGAATTTTCCATCGTAATTATGATTTGATATTATTGAATCGTATGTAACACTCATTTGTGGTTCGTACTTGATTGTTAAACCAATTACTTTTTCGCGTATTGATTTATATAATATGTCTTCATTGAAAAGCACTTTTATCTCTTCTTGCAAGTTTTTAATATCAATTTCATCTTCAGTATTGTTTGTATTAGATTTGTCATTTTTACTCAACAATACCTTTCTTCCCGTTAATATTACCTTATACTTTTCCTCTAATCGCTGACTTAAATTCATCTTTCCAATCTCTTTTTCATTTGCTAACACTATAACTTTACATTTATTGTGTTCAACTAAAAGATTCATATATCCTAAAGTCTCATTAATAGGCAAGCAGCATCTTTCCAAATCATCAAAACAAATTATCCAATTATTTATATCTATTTTAGCTAATGTATCTTTTATTTTTGATAAATCAATATTAACTGCACCTAATGAAGCTGTAAGTATATTACTCGCTGTTTCCATTATTGTATCAACTGTCTCAACTTTATTCTTGTTTTTTTTCCCAAAACATTGAAAAACTATTTCTCTTGATATTTCATCAATAGATTTTGCCCCATAAAGCGAAACATAGGCATATTTTCTCCTTTTCTCCTTTCCAATATCAATATTTCTCATTATTCTCAATAAAGAATGAGCAAGAAAATATGTTTTACCAGAACCCCAATCTCCATCTATCATAACAGCATATTCTGTTTGGGAATTTTTCAAGTATTCTGCTATAACATTTTCAATTTCATCACTGTACATAAAGCAAAATCTCCTTCCAAAATACTAATCTAGCCATTTCTACTTCTATCTGTAGGATTTTTTTGAATTATCGTCTCTGCATCGCTGGAGTTTGACAAATTCAAATATGTCTATGCGATAAGCTTTACTTCATAACTATAATGGGAAGTTTAATTGCCACATAGACCGAAAGTTATATCCCGAAATGTATAACAAATTTATTATTAGCTTTAGCCTTCATAAGTAGTTCCTTTAACAAGGAAAGATCCGCAATGTTAAAAATTACATTCATAAATGAATCCAGTGATTCCGGTGGTATTAGAGTAATACCGAAATATGCCAAGCCTTTGCCAGGAGGAACATCAATCGTGTGCCAATAAAAATCAATATTTAATAGTTCCGTCAATAGTGGTTCTATAAAATCATCATTAATAAAAATACAGTTATATTTTTCAGTCTCATATATATCAAATCGTATTCCTTTTATAGGTTCACTTTGCATAATTCCAAATTCATGTCTGGGCATTTTATATTACCTCCATAAATTCTGATTAACGTATTATATTGATCCTGATAAATATAATGGGAAGTTTGCTATTGGGAACGAATGCAAACAGAATTTTTCTTAGCATTTCCGTAGCAAAGAATAGCTATTATACTTTATTTGACTTTAAACTTTCACTTATAATTGACGGTCTTATTTTATCATTTGATATTTTTTTGCCTCTTTCTCCCCCGGATCTATATTTAACTCCCCTTTGCTATATGAATATTACGGATATTGTCACCTTCTACTGTCAGGGTTAAGCGCACTGTCTATGGCAAGGTAGATAATTTATTACCACGTAAATCCATGATTTTACCATGGTTTTTCCTTTGTCTTTTCATGTTTATGCAATACATGTATTAATAAAATCTGTTAATATATCTGTATTATATTTTTCTATTTTTGAAAAGGCTGTCGAATTATTATATGAAATTTCTTTTCTTAATGCACTTAATTCATAACATATCGGCTTATTATATTTTTTATCATTATAAGCTATAAACCACTCTCCATAACTATCATCATTATCTTTTAATAATAGAATGTTAAATCCCATATGCATAGGTGAATCCATTCTTATACTCCCCCATGCATATACCTCTCTGCTCATAAATGTTGGTAGTATTCCATTTTGCCAATTTATCTTTATTCCTGTCCTTTCTCTTTCTGTTAGCCTATCTATTTCACTATCAATCGGTCTATCTATTTGAATTATAATATCTTTACCATTCGGCAAATTGATAACTCCTCCAAATTCATCATCACTAAATTCCCATTGGTCAAATGACATTTTATAGTGGCCTAAATTAAAATTATTAATATAGACATTAAGTGGTTCTATAATTTCATTTTCATATTGCAGTTTAACTATTTTTTCTATCTCATATTTTTTTCTTATAATAATTTCAATTGTAGCTTCACGCTTTTGTTGAGCCAAAATATAATTAATTTGCGCATTAACTGCCTTTTCAGCCATATTATTTATATCAGTATGATCTTGCTTAATATTTTCTAAATAGTCTATGATTTCATCCCATGATTGAAATCTTTTACTTTTTGTTTTTTCAAGCATTCTTGTAATCATTAGTGATATGCCAACTGGTATGCTTATGTTCCATTTACTTATTGGTTGAATACTTTTATATAAGTGTGCTTCGCTATAGTTATTCTTAGTAATCTCATATGGATAATTTAAAGTCGTCAATTCATAGAAAACAATTCCCATGGAGTATATATCCATAAGTATAGTATTTTCTTCATTGTTCCAAACTTCTGGAGAACAATATTTCTCCGTTCCATAGCCTTTAAAGGTTAAATATCGTGTTGCTTCATCAATATACTTTGACAATCCAAAATCAGTTATTTTAATCCCTTGGTTTGTTATTAGTATGTTATCTGGTTTTATGTCCCTGTGAATAATACGTTTATTTATATCTCTCATACCATATGCTAGTTCAAGAAACATTCGCAATAATTGATTTTCATTAAAAAAAGCATTTTTATCTTTCCGCTTTTCTATTTCATCATTCAAAGAACCATTTTCAGCATATTCCATAATAATATAAAATGGTAAATCCGAAAATGACTTTCCATCATTTACAAACTCATATTTAATAGTATAAGGTGATATAATTGTTTGAGCCATTTCGATTTCATTCATAAACGAAAATTTGTTATTATCATTAAAAGTATTTAGAAACTCTTTAACAGCAAAGATCTTATTATCTGATTTTCTCTGTGCTTTATAGACATAAGCAAAGCCGCCATTTTTTATAAAACTCTGTATCGTATATATCTCATTATTTTTACCTCTGATTTCCACTCCTGCATTAAACATATATACCCAATCTCTTTCGTTTATTTTCATTATAGGCCATATTATACCCCATATTTTACCTATTTTCAACAAATCAATTTTGCAAATTAATTAAATAAAACTCCTTTATACCACTAAAAGAGTTTTATCAATCTTTGAGTAAATAGGCATGAAGTAACCACCAGCTTTAGCTTCATCTATTGTCACCTTACCGTTTCCATTTGTATCTACACTAGAAAGATTATGTGATTCTTTTTCGGGTGCTTTAGTGGTTTCTGCTGATTTATCGGTCTATTTGACATTCAAATGGTAACTTATCGCTCCTAAAACCTTTAAATATTGGCTGCCGAAAAGCTTCTCCTTCATGCGGCATAGAATCGACTATACATACCAGATTAGGTTCTATCCATATAGCATCTGCATTCCCCCTTGGAACGTATCCTAATGGGCTATAATCAATCTTCCGGATGCCATATTTTAATAAAGCACTTATACTTACCCCTAATGATACATGCCCCTTATAAACAAGCTTATCACCTTCATACATCCCAATTATCAGGCTGGACATGCTATGCTCTTTAATAATATATCCACAAATTACACAGTCAATTGTAGAAAGTACTTTGCACTTTATCCAGTCTTTGCTTCTCTTTCCTTGCCTGTAGGAACTTGTCTTTTTCTTGGCTACTATTCCTTCCAATCCCATAGACTTTACCTGCTTGAATAACTCTACTCCATAAGTTTCGATATAGCGCGATATTATTATACGATTGTTTTCAATAACAGCATCCTCCAGGTATTTTTTTCGTTCGTTCATTGGAAGATTGGTTATGATTGGTTATATCTCTATCTTTGTAATAAAGAATATCGTAAGCGATAATACTGGCCGGTAGCTTATTGGCTGCAAGTTGTATCTTAATTGGCTTAGTCATTAAGGCTCGTTTCTGAATTTCATAGAATTCCGGCATTCCTTTTTTTAATACCACAAGCTCA
>DJJW01000002.1:0-53533 GCA_002434335.1 Lachnoclostridium sp. UBA6558
CCTCTACTTTCTTTCACACTAGACCTCCTCTTGATAGTAATTTTTCTTTTAACACTGAGATATAGTTTCTTGAAACAATCACTTTTTCTTTATTTTTTAGAGTGGCCTCAAGCCTGTGATTAATAATGGGCTGAACCTTCACCAGGTATGCGGTATTAAGTATACAGTTCTTACTAATTCTAACATAAGGTGTTCCCTTTAATTTACCTTCCAGCTCCAGCAGACTTTCTTTGGCTTCATAGATCTTATCTACCGTATAAGCAAAGGTTCTGCCGTTGGCAGAATCAAAATATAAAATACATTCCAGCGGAATGTGATAGCTTTCATTCCCATTAAACAGTTCCATGGAAAATGAATACTGCCGTATCAGTTCTATTAAGCCCTTCAGTCTTTCATCCACATAACTGCAATTAATAATGATTTCCTCCTCCCCACAATCCGTATTCTGATTAATGGTTACTTTCATTCATACTCTCCTCCCCATGAAATAGTAAATTATGTACTGTAAAACATAAAAAAATATATTAATTAATACAAGTCTTTTTCTTGATCCTTAAATTATCACTATGGACTATTATATACAATGTAAATGAGATAACAAGTAAAACACTACCAAATACCTCATACACCGCTCCAAATACCCAGCTCACAAGTCCGTGCAAGCCTTACCCGATTTTACTTACAGCTTATTTTATAGCTGGTATATTACTATGGAAATTACTTCCAATAACCTTTGCTGTCATAATAATAAAGTTTGCTACATAAGAACAGAAAGTCTGGCAAGAATAAAACCTTATTGCATAAGAAAAAGTCTGCTTCACTGCAAGTTCTTATTACATAAAAAACACCTGCCCATAAGGCAAGTGCTCTAACTATTATCTTTTCTTATATTTTTACAAGGTCAAATCCATTGAGCAATTTTTATAACGCTTTCTCACCGCGCTCTTTGGTACGGATTCTGATACAGTCTACAATATCACTAACAAATATCTTTCCATCACCAAACTTTCCGGTCTGCGCGATATCAATAATGGTATCAATAATCTCTTCCATTCTGTCATCGGGAACTACAAGTGTTATTTCTATCTTAGGAAGAGTGTTCATTATAATGGTATTACCTCTTACGTATTCCGTAAAACCGTATTGCTTACCACAGCCAAGAACCTGATTGATTGTAAGACCATTTACCTGTTTTTTTAACAAAGCTTCCTTTAAAGGCTCCAGTTTCTCCGGCCTGACAATTGCTTCGATTTTCTTCATATATTATCTTCCTTTCTTCCTGTTAATATCAATAATTAATCTAAACCGTTAAAAGAAGGATATGCAACTTCGCCGTGTTCAACCAAATCAAGTCCCTGTGCTTCTTCTTCCTGTGTTACTTTGATAGGCATTACTTTCTTTATGGCAAATACAATGACGAAGGTAGCAATACCTGCAAACGCCATTGTAATAACAATGCTTATAACCTGAGCAATAAATAATTTTACATCTCCGAATATAAGCCCGTTCCACTGTGCGCCGGAATTAATGGAGGTCTGTGTAAATAATCCGGTAGCAATTCCACCCCATATGCCTCCAAGACCATGGCAGCCAAAAGCATCAAGTGCATCATCATAACCGAATTTGGCTTTAATCTTAGTCATACCGAAATAGCAGATAGGACTTACCAGTAACCCAATGATAAGCGATGCCCAGACAGGTACAAAACCTGCTCCGGGAGTAATTGCTACAAGACCGACTACAGCACCGGTACAAGCACCTAATATAGTAGGCTTTCCGTGAAGAACCTTTTCTATAAGCATCCAGGACAGAAGAGCTGCTGCTGCTGAAGTATTCGTGGTAACAAATGCATGAGCCGCAAGTCCGTCTGCTGCTAAAGCACTGCCGCCGTTAAAACCAAACCAGCCAAACCATAGAAGTGCTGCACCAAGTACTACAAAAGGAATGTTGTGAGGTTTGTAAGGTACTACTCCGTATTCTCTGCGCTTTCCAAGTAAAATACAAGCTACAAGTCCGGATACACCGGAGCTTATATGAACTACGTTACCACCTGCAAAATCTACTGCACCCAACTCTCTTATAAGACCGCCTACACCCCAGACCATATGAGCCAGAGGATAGTATACCAGTAAAGACCAGACAGTTACAAAAACAAATAAAGCTGAGAATTTCATTCTTCCAGCAACTGCTCCGCAGATCAGCGCAGGTGTAATAATTGCGAACATCATCTGAAACGCTGCAAAAACTGTCTCTGGAATAGTTCCGGCATAATCACCATTAGGCTCCATACCAACTCCGTTAAAAAATACTTTGCTGAAATCACCGATAATGCCGCCGTGGTCATTTCCGAAAGCCAAAGAGTAACCAACTGTCACCCATAATACAGCTCCAAGGCCTAAAATAAAAAAACAGGACATCAAAGTATTGATAGCATTCTTTCTTCTTTCCATACCCGCATAGAAAAATGCAAGACCTGGTGTCATCAGGAGCACCAATGCACTGCTAATAATTATAAATGCGGTATTTCCGCTGTTAATTTCCATACTCTATACCTTCTTTCAAATGATTTACTTGTAATCAAATTATCAAAATGCTTCTATGCGTTACTTCAGTATTTCTGCATTTCATTAAAGCATTTATCCGTAAAAAAGCAGCTTCGAAAGCAAAGGTATACGGCCGTCTGATACCAGATCCACTTGCTGCAATTAACAGAAAAAAAGGCAATTACTCCATAAAAATAGAATAATCGCCTTCGACTCTAAAGAAATTATACAGCATTTTTTTTAAATGTCAAATATATTTTTTTATTTCCTTTCTTATCCTACATTATGCAGTATTAAATAATAACTTTTGCTTTTTTACTAGTATACTATGTACAAATAACATCTACTGATATATAGAAATGGAACAATTTCTTTCCATATCAGCTAAATATTCCCTGATAATACCCAAACAAATCTAACGCCAGGAGTAAACCTATCAAAATTAATAATACACCCGATACTTTCTTTACCGTTTCCATATGCTTTCTAATAAAATCATTTAAAAATTTAAGTCGGGGAAATAACATTGTCATTACCAGAAAAGGAATACCGAGTCCAAGGGAGAACAACAGCAATATNNTTGCTGTCTGAGAAGCTAACAGCAATGCCGAACCTAAGAATGGACCAAGGCAGGGTGTCCAGCCAAAGGAGAATGCCAACCCAAATATCATACTGGTAAAGAACTTCAGGTTATGAGTATTCACACTTCTTATACTGGTTCTGTTCAGCAGTTTCAGCTTAAGAACCCCCATAAAATGCAGTCCAAAGATTATCATGATAATTCCGCTGACCCGCTGCAGCAGTTCCTGGTACTCCCGCAGCAGCTGGCCAATAGCAGATGCAGTGGCTCCCAAAACAACAAAGACCGTAGTAAAGCCAGCAATAAAACCTAATGTATTAAGCAATAATCTTTTATTATTCTTTTTTTCCTCTGCATTCCCTCCAAGATACATAAGATATACAGGCAGCATTGGAAAGATACAGGGTGAGATAAAGCTAAGGATTCCTTCTGTGAATACCAACCAAGCCAGGTACGGGGTCAGTTCTTCTGCCGTTTTCAGAAGCATTATTTGGCCTCCTCTATCATCTGGGCTACTTTCTGATATTCTGTTCTGCCAAGAACATAATCAGATAAACGCCCTTCTCTGTCGATTACAACAGTTGTAGGTATGCTGTTTATACCGAATATACTTCCTCCAACTTCTCCGGTATCATAAAGTATCGGAAAGGTAAGACCCTCTTCTTCTATATAATTATCCGCTTTCTTTTCTGTCTCACGCTTTCCGTCGGTCTGATTTAACATCAGCAGCACAGTATCCTCAGATTCTGCAAGTTCATCATATAACTTTTGAAAATCAGGCATTTCCTTCTTGCAGGGAGGACACCAGCTGGCCCAGAAATTAAGTACTACTACTTTACCTACATAATCAGAAAGGCTGACTTCTTCACCTTCTGAGGACTTTAAGGTAAAGTCGGGCACTAAAGGCTTTTCTTCGTTGGTACCATTCTCCTCGCTTGTATCGGTGCCCTCGCTTTCTTTCTCTGACTGTGTATTATCACTATCCTCATTGGTATTACTTTCTTCTTCCGTATTATTTTCTTCTGTGGTTTTATTTTCTTCTGCAGTATTATTTCCTGTCTGATTTTTTTCTGCCTTATCACAGGCAGTAAGCCCCACGGACAATAACAGAACGGCTACAACCAGCATAAGGTTTAACATCGTTTTTCTTATTTTACTCAAATATAGCTCCTTTCATTGAAAAGCCCGGACAACAAGGCTTTGTTGCTTGCTTTTACAGTACATTTCCATTATACTGTTTAAAGAAATAATTCATCCCTGTTCTTTACAAGTTAGATTAAGTTTTAAGTTTACTGGTTTGTGTGTGATATAAAACATTTTAAGTACTGAGAAAGGCATGGTTATTAATATGAAGAACCTAAAACGCATTGGTGCAATCTTAATAGTATTATTGTTGTTGTCCCTATACGGACTCACTCTTTATGCCGGGTTTACAGCTTCCCCCGATTATCAGAGTCTGCTTATGGCATCCATCTACTCAACTACCATGATACCGCTTATGCTGTATGCATATATGTTAGTCTACAGACTCCTGAAAAAGCGGGCAGAGGAAGAAGCCAAAAGGAAATAATTATTCTGCTTCTCTCTTAATCCTGTTAAGATGCACTTTCAGGTCTTTTTCATAACCTTCATCGGATAGTTCATAAAAGGATCGATCCTTTAAAGCATCGGGCAGATACTGTTGTTTCACATAATGATTCTTAAAGGCATGGGCATACTGGTAATTCAGTCCATGTCCTAATTTATGCGCTCCCTTATAATGTGCATCCATAAGATGAGGCGGAATGGGAGGTGTGCTTTCATTCCTTACAGCCTCCATAGCGGCATCAATAGCCATGATAGCGGAATTGCTCTTAGGCGCGCAGGCTACATAAGCTGCTGCCTGTGCAAGTATGATTCGCCCTTCCGGCATCCCTATTCTTTCCACCGCCTCCGCAGCTGCATTTGCAACTACAAGAGCATTGGGATCCGCATTGGATACATCCTCTGATGCACAGATAACAATCCTTCTTGCGATAAAGGAAACACTCTCTCCTGCATAAAGCATTCTTGCCAGATAATAAATAGCGGCATCCGGATCGGAACCTCTCATGCTCTTGATAAAAGCAGAAATGGTATCATAATGATTATCTCCGGCCTTATCGTATTTAATCGCCCTTTTCTGCACACAATCCTGAGCAACTTCCAGTGTTATGTGTATTTTTCCGTCTGTCCCGCGTTCGGTTGTCAGGATACCAAGTTCGATAGCATTTAATGCAAGTCTCGCATCTCCTCCGGCAATATCAGCCATGAACTCTAAGGCATCCTCTTCAATGACACCATTAAAGTTACCCATGCCTCTATCCTTGTCATTCACAGCTCTAAGAAGCAGTTCCTTGATATCCTCTTTCTGTAAGGATTTCAGCTCGAATATCACAGAACGGGAAATTAAAGCGCCATTTACCTCAAAATAAGGATTCTCCGTGGTTGCTCCTATCAGAGTAACCGTACCATCCTCCACAAAAGGAAGAAGATAATCCTGCTGTCCTTTGTTGAAACGATGTATCTCATCAATGAAAAGTATGGTTTTACGACTATACATCCCCATGTTTTCTTTTGCTTTACCAATAACCTCCTCCATATCCTTCTTACCGGCAACAGTGGCATTTAATTGAAGAAAGGCTGCACTTGTGGTATTGGCTATTACTTTGGCAAGGGTTGTCTTGCCGGTTCCAGGCGGACCGTATAAAATAATGGAACTGAGCTTATCCGCTTTTATGGCTCTGTATAACAACTTATCTTTTCCTATTATGTGCTCCTGCCCTACGACTTCATCCAGGGTCTTTGGCCGAAGTCTGCTGGCAAGCGGAGCTTCCTTTTCTTTATTGGTTTCTCTCATATATTCAAATAAATCCATAATTCCCTCTCATTCTGCTGCTTAATCATATAAAATGATTCCTGAAGGAGCGCTGATTATAAGATGTTCGTTTAACATAACACCAATTCACTTCATCAGCCTCTGTTCTTTATGCAAACCTCTGTTCTTTTATTGTAAAGAATATATCTCCTTACGTCAACTAAAAGCTTCCATCCCTATTTTGTTTCAGGGTGTGTTGTGGTATAATAACAGAAAACACTGCTTAGGAGGACACCATGACACTGCCCAAAGATCCATTTATACTGTTAAGCTATATCAATACTCAATTAAGAGATAAATATAGCAGCTTAGCAGACTTATGCGAATATCTCGAATTCAATGAGCAGGAATTAAGAGACCGGCTGAATGTTATTCATTATGAATATGTTCCGGAATTGAATCAGTTTAAATAAGGAGTCAGCAATGAACGAAAGCTGCCGTACAATATACAGTAAGAGCACAGGTGAAGTAATAGTTAAGAAGTCAAGGTTTATAGCCTCTGTCTTTCCCATCTCCTCTGAAGAAGAAGCACTTCAATTAATCGAGCAGGTGAAAAAAGAGCACTCCGGAGCAAGGCACAACTGTTTTGCATATGTTGCCGGAAGCAAAGACGAGATCAAGCGCTTAAGCGATGACGGTGAACCTGCTAAGACTGCCGGCCTTCCTATTATGGATCTGATATTGCTTGAAAAGCTTCACAATATCCTGATCGTGGTAACCAGATATTTCGGCGGGACCCTTCTTGGAACCGGCGGCCTGGTCCATGCTTATCAAAGTGCTGCTAAGGAAGGTATTCAGAATGCTGTCATCATAGAAAAAGAAGAAGCCTGGAAAGCAGATATCCTGATAGATTACACATTAGCCGGAAAGATCAAATATAATATAGCGCAAAAGGGTATTTATCTCCTTGAAGAGGAATATACCGATAAGGTAAAGCTTTCACTTCTGATCCCCCCTAATGCTTTCGATGAATTCGAAAGGAGCATACTAGAAATTTCAGCCGGTACTGTTAAAGTTCCCAAGGAAGAAATACTTGCTTATGCAATCGTTAACGGTAATCTTGAAATTTTTACTTAAGGGGTTTCTGAAAACTCAATGAATCGTTTGAAAGTCCCGCTTTGCCGTAAAATAAAAAGGAAAAAGAATTCATTCTGTAAATTCTTTTTCCTTTTTATTCAGCTTAGTTTGTTATTATTCTATTATACCGTATTATCGTATCTAGCATATTCTTCCGATATTCTTATAATGTATATTCCGAAACTAAATCGTCTACAATTTCTAGCATCGTAACCAGCGTGACTTCATTTTTCCAGAGTTTATGTATCATGTCTTTCACCGTCTCCTTTGAATAAGAAATCGGCTCTGAATATTCTACTAACAGATGATCTTTCATATGTTGAAAAATCTTTATGCCGTATAGTTTCTCATGTTCTGTCTGGCTTCTGCTTTCTTCCACCAGATAGTAATCAAATACCAATTCGTTATTGTCTTCCAGCACTATCTTTTTTGTTCCCTCTAAGAATAATTTTTCCATGGCCCCTCCAAAAATTCTGAAAATTTGTAAATAACACTGCAATAATAGAAATAATAAACTATGGTTATTATAACTTCACCACAATACAAAATAAAGAGATAATTTTCTGATTAAAAGCTGATAAAAGAAGCTTTCAACCTATTTTACACGATGTGTAAAAAAATGGGTCTTATAAACATAGTTTACCATAGAGTTTGTGATTTTTCTAACATTTTTAGAGTTTTTTTGAATGCTACATTTTGTTGCCTATGTGCATAAATACATATTTATCCACATATAACTTAATCGTTTTGTGTATACTCAACATATTTATTTCAGGTTTATATATTGTTCAGCAACATAACTATTAATTTATTTCAGATTTTTCTAGGAAAAATACTACATTTTTAACAATTTTTATGTTTTTTAAAAGTCCTTTTCCCGTATAAATTTTTGGTATTCTTCCTTGCGAATTATTTTTGCTCCGATTGCATACCGTAAGAATGCCGGACGGTAAAAAATCCTTTATTTTAAAGGTTTTATTTGATATAATAACGAAATAAAGAAGGTTACACCCTTTATCGAATAGAGAAGATTCAATAGCAGATTGAATCTTCAGGAAAGAGGTTATTATGGATTTCAGCAAGAAAGGAACCGCCAGAAAACAGCAGTATATCAGATCTGCCTCCAGGAAGATAGCCACCAAGGCAAGTGTTACTGTGTTCCGGTTATTCATGGTAGGTTTGGTTTCCCTCATAATTATCGGCTCCTATTTGGGGTTTGGCGTATTAAAAGGATTGGCAGACAGTGCCCCCAACATAGATCAGATTGAAGTAAAACCCACCGGTTTCACTACAAATATATATGATAAAGACGGAAATCTGATAGATACTCTTATTGGTGCAGAATCTAATCGTGTATATGTAGAAATCAGTTCTATTCCCAAGGTTTTGCAGGACTGTGTTATCAGTATTGAGGACGAGCGCTTTTATGAGCATAATGGTATTGATATGCAGGGTATTTTTCGTGCTTTTTTCGTTGGTTTAAAATCCGGTGACTTCGGACAAGGTGCCAGTACCATTACCCAGCAGCTGATCAAGAACCAGGTATTTGACGGTGGAGCTGAAGACAACTTTACCGACAGATTCATCCGTAAAGTTCAGGAACAATATCTGGCTATACAGCTGGAGCAAAAAATGTCAAAAGAACAGATACTTGAATACTATCTGAATACCATTAATTTTGGGGCTGGTACCTATGGTGTCCAGACGGCTTCCAAACGTTACTTTAACAAAGATGTTGAAGAACTTACTTTGTCTGAAGCAGCCGTTATCGCTGCTATTGCACAGTCACCGACAAATATGAACCCTATAAATCATCCGGATAACAACGCCCAAAGACGTACTCAGATCCTGGAAAGTATGAAACGACTTAATCTTTGTACCGAAGAGGAATACGCACAAGCGCTTTCCGATGATGTCTATTCTAGGATTCAGGTAGTGAATGATGAACAGGATGTTACTTCCTATAATACTTACTTTGTCGATGAGCTCATTGAACAGGTTATTGCGGATTTACAGGAAGAGAAGGGTTATACCTATACCCAAGCCAGCAAAGCACTCTACAGCGGCGGATTAAATATTTATACGACCCTGGACTCCAAAATACAATCGGTCCTGGATGATGTATATACCAATGAAGATTATTTCCCGAAGATCGGAACAGATTCCTACTGGGAGTTAACTTATGCTTTATCCATCGAGAAGAAAAACGGTAAGACTATTCATTATCATACAAATGATCTGCTGGATTTTAAACACTTGACCACCGCATATTTTTCCTCAAAAGAAGCTGCGGAAGAGTTGATTGAACAATTCAAGGCAGCAAAGGTTGAAACCGGTGATACCATCCTCGCAGAAAATAACAGCCTTATCATCCAGCCTCAATCCTCCATGGTTATCATGGATCAGCATACCGGATTTGTAGTAGGTCTTATAGGCGGACGGGGTGAAAAGACCGGTAACCGTACCTTAAACCGAGCTACTAATACTACGAGACAACCCGGTTCCACTTTCAAGATCTTGTCAACTTACCTCCCGGCACTGGATTCAGCGGGAATGACACTGGCAACGGTCGTAGATGATGCTCCCTATAAGTACCCGGGAAGTGATAAATATGTAAGCAACTGGAGCGGTGATAATTACGAAGGTTTAACCACCCTTCGCAGAGCCATTATGCGTTCCATGAACGTTGTTACCGTTAAGACACTGGAAAAGGTTACTCCTAAAGTAGGTTTTGATTACCTGCAGAAGCTAGGCTTTACTACACTTGTAGAAAGTGGCGTATCTGAAAGCGGTAAAACTTATTCAGATATCAACCTTCCCTTAGCCTTAGGTGGTATCACAAAAGGTGTATCCAATCTGGAACTTACTGCTGCTTATGCTGCTATAGCCAATGGCGGAGTATATTCCAAACCAATCTTTTACACGAAAATACTGGATAATAACAATAAAGTATTGTTAAATAAAAAGACTTCGGTTCGCCAGGTCATGATGGAATCCACTGCTTTCCTCTTAACCAATGCCATGGAAGACGTTGTGAAAAAAGGTACCGGAACGTTAGTAGGCTTTAAAAACCTTAAAATGCCTGTAGCCGGTAAGACAGGAACTACAACTGATGATAAAGATTTATGGTTTTCCGGATATACTCCATATTATACTGCCACCATCTGGTCAGGTTATGACAATAACAAGGATCAGACCAACACCAGTTATCAGAAAATTATATGGCGTGATGTTATGGAGCGTATTCACAAAGAAAACGGTCTGGAGGCTGTTCCCTTTAATAAACCTGATTCAATTGTAGAGCGAACGATCTGTACCAAGAGCGGTAAGCTTGCCGCTGAAGGCCGATGTGATGTATACGAAGGCGGCTCAACCGTAAAGACCGAATACTTTGCTAAAAACACCGAGCCTACAGATAAATGTGATATACACGTAGCTGTGAAAATCTGTACTACATCAGGTAAGATTGCCACTGAATTCTGCCCTCCCTCTACCGTAGTAGAAAAGGTTCTGTTATTCAAAGAAGAGACCGCAAAAACCCAGGATACACCTTTCCTTCTTCCGGCCAACGATGACACCTGTACAGTCCACAACGCAAGAAATTCAGGACTCCAGAACATTTTCCCTACCCCCGGTGGTACCACACCATCCGTGACTACTCCGCCAAATACGAACAATTCCGGTAGTGGCAATAGCAACGGAAATAACGGTTCAAATGGTAATAGTGGTAATGGTAATAACAATGGCAATGGAAATGGCAATAACAATGGTAACGGTAATGGAAGTAATAACAACAGTAATATCGGCGGCGAAGAAGACTATTATGATCCCGAGTTCGATTATAATTACGGTGATTAAGCAAAATTAAAAGCTAAAAATAATGCGGGTCTTGTTACATAAACTAACAAGACCCGCATATTTTATTCTCTTTAGCCTTATGCATTTTTCTAATATTAGTCTTTCATTTTAGGGTTAAAGAGCCAGGATGCAATGTAGCTAAATATCAGGGCTCCTGATATGCCGGCAGAGGTAGCTGTCAGTCCTCCGTTAGATAACCCCAGCAAGCCGTCTTTATCAATTGCTTCTTTAATTCCCTTAAAAAGTGAGCTTCCGAATCCGCTTAAGGGTACAGTTGCACCAGCCCCTGCCCATTTAGCAAAGGGTTCATATAAACCGACTGAGCCAAGAAAAGCTCCGAGGCAGACCAGTATAACCATTATACGGCCCGGCATCAGCTTTGTATTATCCATTACTATCTGTACAACCACACAGATAGCACCGCCTATTATAAATGCTTTTATATAATCCATTGAGTTCCTTTCCAGAGCCTGTATTATTTGCTTCAGGCTTCTTATAATCCGTTGTATTTACATTCCTTCTATTATTACAGCATGGGCAATACCGGGAACCGGATTTCCTTCATTAAAGCTTACAGTTGACAGCAGGGCACCTGTAGGAACAAATAATACTCTTTTCCACTCTCTTCGGCGCAGTTTTGGTATGATATAACTGTTTAAGGTGATTGCGCTGCAACCGCAGCCACTGCCACCGGAATGGGTGTCCTGGGTTTCTTTATCAAACATCTCAATACCGCAGTCCATGTGATTCTTTGAAATATCGATTCCTTCCTGTTTTAACAAATCGATTAATATGTCCTTTCCGATATAGCCCAGGTCACCGGTAATGATCTTATCATAATACTCTGCTTTAACACCAAGGTCATTCAGATTAGCGGCGATGGTCTTATAGGCTGAAGGCGCCATACAGGCACCCATATTCATGGAATCTTTGACACCGTAATCCACAATACGTCCAATAGTTACTCCTTTTATACAAACAGGTGCTTCTTTATCGAGCAGATTTTTACTCCGGTTATCCTCTTTATCAAGGATAACTGCTCCACTTCCGGTTACCGTCCAACTGGTAGCCAAAGGTCTTTGACTGCCATATGCTAAGGGAAAACGAAATTGCTTCTCTGCACCACCAAAATGACTGGAGGTAATTGCCATTATCTTATCAGCAAAACCCCCGTCAACCAGCACAGAGCCTATGGCCATGGATTCACCCATGGTTGAACAGGCACCATAGACACCAAATAAGGGGATCTCCAGTTCCATAATACCAAAAGAGGTCGCAATTAACTGACCCAGGAGATCGCCGCCTACCATATATCTAATATCTTCTTTTGTAATACCTGCTTTTTTTATTGCAAGATCAGCAGCTCTTCTCATCATTCTGCTTTCCGCATCCTCCCAGGTGGTACCTCCAAACATAGGATCTTCCTCAACCTGGTCAAAATAACTGCCTAAAGGTCCTTCTCCCTCTTTCTTGCCGGCAATGGAAGAACCTGCTGTTACGTAGGGTGGATTTGCAAACAACAGACTTTGCTTCCCGCACATTTTACTGCTCTTCTCCATTCTTACCTCTCATTCCGCCGCCCGCAGCGGCACAAAATATGATGAAGGAAACTTAATATAAGCACACACCTGTGTATAAGTACACCTGTGCCCTCTTAAGTTCTTTCAAACCATTCTTTGATCAGATAACTCCAAGTTTCATCAGCACAAAATATATAACGCCCAGCACCCAGGAACTAAATACACCATATAAGATAACAGGACCTGCAATAGTAAATATCTTACATCCAATACCAAATACTTGTCCTTCTTTTTTGAACTCCACTGCCGGTGCAGCAACAGAATTGGCAAAACCCGTAATAGGAACAACGGTTCCGGCACCACCAAATTTTGCAATTTTAGGATAAATATTAAGTCCTGTCAGCAGAACAGACAGCAATATCAGAGAAAGCGCTGTGTACCCTGATGCCTGGTCCTCCTTGCATCCAAGAGAGGTGAAGTAATTGTTTAAGCCCTGTCCCAGAACACATATAAGTCCGCCTACCCAAAAAGCATTTAAGATATTAATAAATTTATTATGGACAGGTGTATTGTCTTTCACATATTTATTATACTTCTCTGCTTTCTTATCCTTATCCTGTTCCTTCACAACATCTGCGGCAGTAACTTTATTTTTATTATCCTGCATGTTATTACCTCCTTATTCACATAAATAAATGCCTTACTATTTTACATAGTTGTCCTAGAATTTATTCTTTATTTTTTGTAGTGCATAAATAGTTGAAAAAAAGCCCCTGCGCCTTTTCCTAAAGCTAAACACAATACGATTATGGGTATTCCGATTTTAAGCTTAAGCCTGTGCGTCATGATAGGAAATATTTGAATTACTTCTTCAAGGGCAACGGCAAGGCATCCTACAAAACACCCTGAAAATAAGCCGAATATTATCTGCCCCGCATATCCGACGGGTAATGGTGGTTTAAAGATATCCAGAATGTTTCCCAAGGTTGAACCAACAACAACAATATCTTCATACAGCAGAATACGTTTGGCTGTATCTGTTCTTATGGCAAGACGGGTCAGAACCCCGACAATGGTTATAAAAGCCACCATCCCTGCTGCTATCAGTATTCCGCCTGTAAGTCCTATAAAAACCAGTAATAAGTATTTAAGGAACATCGATGGACTTCCCCTCTCTTGACTTATTTTCAATCAACGTTTCATCCAGGTCTGCTTCATACAGCCTTAATTGTACCTGCATTGGTGTGGGATCCTTCCCGGCTTTCATTTTACTAAAATGATTAAAAAAGATTATAATACCAAGAGGTAACCCCACCGCATAGGAAATTTCCAGTAAAGACCCCTTAACCTGCTTCGTTCCCATTACAGACTTATAGACGATTTCAAAAATAACAGATACATTGGCATCCTCATTAAAGGTCATTATGGTAAAAGCAGCACCAAAAAAGACGATACAAGATACAAAGCCCACTTTAAAATACTCCCATAGCTTCTTCTCCTTCTGTTCCGGCTCATACAGAATAATAAAATCCCGCTCACCAAGATTAATTATTTCTAAATCCGGATATTCCTTATGGATTAATTCCAAGAGCTTAAGTACAGAGAATACATAGTTGGCCTTTTTGTTATCTTTTATAATATAAATCACCTGTTGATACAGATTTTCTGTTATATCTTGATTGGGAGAATAAAGTTTTGCAACATCCTTTAAACGTACTATCTTATGGTGTACCAGATTATTCTTGTCTATTTTAATATATAACCGTGTATTCTTCATCAGGCATCTTTCCTTCTATTCCGGTTGTACTGCAGTAACTGCTCTCAAATACAAGAGTTCCCTTATGAATCTCCTTTTCTGTATTCTGTGCGAAAATTACAATTACAATCCCTGCAGCAATCAGCAGTAAAGTGGCGGCTGTAATTATCCAGATTCTCTTCTGTCTGAATATCATTTTTAGTTACCTACCTTTCTAATGAATTTTATTCTATAAGTTGAAATTAAGTTATCGCATCCTTTGGACAGAAAGTATGTTAATGCTTTATATTAAAGGTCAATGCTTTAAACAATGCATCAATATTTAACAATGTATCAATGTATAATAACTTAATTCAATTTATCATTAAAAGCCAGCTAATAAATTGTAAATAAAAAACAGCAGCAGTTTTTTTTACTGATGCTGTTCTTTCTTGTATTTATGATTCCTACTATCATAAATACTTGTATAATTGTTATTATCTGTTAACTGACTTATTATATACTGGTAATATCACCCAATGTCAGGACATTCTCTCACGCATTTTCAAGAGTATTTTCTTTTCCAACCGCGATACCTGAACCTGGGAAATTCCCATTTCTTTCGCGATATCTGTCTGTGTTCTATTTAAAAAGTATCGAAGCCTGATTAATTCCTGATCCTTCTCATCAAGTGATGCTATGGTCTCTCGTAATGCAAGCTTGTCAATCATATTTTCACTTTCATCATTGGTTTGTTCCAATTTATCAATCAGATAGATGGCATTTCCGTCTCCCTGATAAATTGTTTTATAGAGCGATTCTACTTCTGCGCCTGATTCTAATGCCATTAGTACTTCTTCTTTTGCCAGATTCAATTCTTTACTTATCTCCTCCAAGGTTGGTTCTCTCCCATAAAGGCTTCCAAGCCTTTCTCTGATAACACGAATCTTGCCGGCTGTTTCCTTCATGGAACGGCTCACCTTAATTGCACCGTCATCTCTTAAGAATCTCTTTATTTCTCCCATTATCATAGGAACTGCATAGGTGGAGAACTTTACATCATAGCTCATATCAAATTTATCAATAGCCTTTATCAGTCCGATACTCCCTATCTGAAATAAATCCTCCGTCTCATGACCTCTTGACATAAATCTTCTTACTATACTCCATACCAATCCTACATTCTCCGTTATTACCCTATCCCTTGCCTCCTTATCGCCCTGTTGTGATAAACGGATTAATTCGATTGTATCCACTGTTTCACTTCCTTCCTGCTCATGAGGTTCCCTCAGGATGTAAGCCCTAGTGGATTTTCTTTTTCATTTTAACGATAGTCCCTTTTCCTATTTCCGATTCCACTTCCAAATCATCCATAAAGGCTTCCATAAAAGAAAATCCCATACCGGATCTTTCTTCCTCCGGCTTGGTGGTAAACAGAGGCTCCATTGCCTTCGTTACATCCCCTATCCCTTGACCTTGATCCCGCACCTCTACATATACTTCATGTCCAAATATCCTGCAAAAAACAATCACTTTACCTTTGAGCTTGTCATAGCCATGTATTATGGCATTGGTTACAGCTTCTGAAACAGCAGTTTTGATATCGGATATTTCCTCCAGTGTAGGATCCAGCTGGGCAACAAAACTTGCCACTACTGATCTTGCAAAACTTTCATTTTCAGATTTGCTGTCAAACTCTAATAACATTTCGTTGGTATCCATACATATCCTCCTGTTTAAACACCTATCTTCCCTTAGCTAACGCCTCTTCTATGGAATCAAATTTCGGAACGATCCGGTAAAGTCCGGACATTCTGAAAATTCTGTCTAAATTATTGTTTATGCCGGTTACAAAAATCTTTCCCCCTGAAAGTGCTATTTTTTTGTACCGTCCCATTATTACACCGATTCCGGAACTATCCATAAAATCTGTTCCACTGAAATCAAATACAATATTCTTAATCTGTCCCTTGTCAAGCAGCTTGTCCGACTGTTCCCGGATTGACAGGGTATTATGATGATCCAGATCCTGCTTCACCTGTATTATCAGGCACTTTTCTTTCACATGGTATTCCGCCGCCTCCTTTTTGTTTATTTCTGATCTTTTCTTTAATGGTTCTTTCTTATCCATGCATACCTCTTTTCCGGACATTTAATTTTACCTGCCACTTAACCAGAGCCAGGTCTAATCCGTTAGGATCGTTTTAATATACCATTTGAAATATCAGCGGTTTGAATTTCGTTTTCATACGCTAAAAAGCGTTATATAGACAGGCTTTATTCGTCTATAAGAATAAAATAAAGTTCAAATTAAATAGTTGATGATTCAACTGATATATTAACTCCCATCTTTGTGCTTTAGCACCCTCAAATCAGGAGATTCGTAAATCTCCTTTCTCTTTCAGAAACTCCATAACCTTCATTATATAGATATAGAATGGAGCTTTAACAAAGGTTATAAAACCCAGAAGTTTACATTTACATATTTTAACATATATTTTCTCATCCGTCTATAAGAAAAGACAATTCCAAATAATTTTTGGAATTGTCTCTCCTGGTTGATTTATATTTGATTTTTTGCTTTATCTTTAGGGCAAGGTCTGCAATTTTTCCTGTGCCTGGTTATAACGGCGGTTTGTTTCGGGAATTTTCTCAATTATCAGGTTATAATATTTTTTTGCATTCTCATAATCGCTTTTTTGGTGGTATGATCTGGCAATAAAATAAAGTGCATCCGCATTGGTGTTATCCAGTTCATAGGTTTGAAGCAATATCTCCAGAGCTTCATCATACTTTCTGTTAGAATACAGTCCATAGCCTTCATTATACAATGCTGCAGCCGCCTTTTCACCTACTGCATCTTTAATCTGGTTATAAAGCTCCAAGGCCTGAGGTTTTTCTAATTTATCAGTTTTTACCTTTGCCAGCTGCTCCGCCACATTAACATAATTAATCTGGGAAGTGCCTTTTTGAAGCTCATTTACATATAAAGCTGCTGTCTTAAAGAGCTGATCATAAATCGTATCATCTACCTGATTACCGTTTAATTCCTCAATCTGTTTATTCAGAGCAGCAATTTGGGTATCCAGTTCATCCTTGGACTTTACAGCAGTGTCATATTTCTGTTCCAATTCATTAATCTGTGCGCTGTGTTCCGTTTTCAGCGCATTTGATTCGCTCTCGTAATTGTTGACAACGGTTGGCACTAATAAAAATGCTGCACCCATAATGCCAATGGCTATACCAATTATCAGATTAACAAAAGGCCATATATTGGGTCTTTCTTCTTTATAAGGAGTATGACCAAAGACTACCGGTTCTGTTACAGCTTTTCTTTCTTCCTTCTTCTCTGTCTTGGTATCTTCACCGGCTGCCTGATTAAGCTCATTTAATTCCCTCATATACTTAAGGGTAGTAGTATTAGATACATCTATCTTACTTGCTTTGGTCAGATTCTTTAGGGCCTTGTCAAGCTCACCGCTCTTAATGTAGAGCAAAGCAAGCAACTGAAGCGCTTTCACAAAATGCGGATTCAGATTGACAACCTTCTTCAGCTGAATGATTGCCAGATCCTCATTTCCCTGTTTGGCTGACTGCAAGGCAGCATTATATCTTTTGGTAGTCTGATTCAGATTCTCAAGCCTGGTAGGATTAGCCTGCACTAATTCCATGTATCTGTCCGCATCATTATTTTCCTGCTGCAAATGCTTACTGATTACCCATTGACTCAGAGCAGCGACAGGTTCTCCCATCTCATAATAAATAAGGCCCAGAAGATTTCTGGCATCCGTATTTCTCTTGTTCAGCTCCAAGCTCTTTTTTAATATAATGACAGCACCGGACAAATCTCTTACTTTTGCCTTCTGGAGTCCTTCATTATAGTAACGGTTGGACAATAAATTTATTTTTGTATACACTGTTAAGTCTTCCCCGCAGCGCTCACAGCGGTTATTTTTACCCTGAACGCTTTTATTGCATACCGGACATATCATGTTATCTTCCTGCCACTTGTCATACGAGCAAAGGAATCTCTTGTGGCTTCCTTTCCATTCTTATTTTCCATCGCTCTTCGCTCTGCTAAGAACATCCAGGGTGTATTTAAAAACTTTTGCACCTGCTTGCCAAAAGCGCCGGCAGAAGGGTGCAATGAGCTTTTAAACATACCTTTTAATTCTTGTCTTTGATCTCCTTCAGCATGGTCTTAATAATATCTGTAATATCAGACAGATCATTACTTTTTATTACTTCTTCCACCTGATCTACTTCAAGACTTGGCTGAAATTTAGCGATTTCTTCATCAAAATTAATCATGCTGACTCCTATCTGTGCGCTCCGGTGCACTCGTTTTATTTCTGCAACCCATTATATATACATATCACAATTCTGCATGCAATATGTATATATATATAAGTTGAATTAGATTTTTTTTTGCCTGATTTAAAATGCAATATTTAAGGCTTTTTAAATCCGCTCTTTTCTTTCTATCTTAACCATTATATGGGTAAAAATCAAGTGTAATCTCATACCCTAAGAATTTTTACCTCTTATCTTAACTATTTCATAAGAGTCTTAAGACGTTCTTCCACCTGTTCCATAAGCTGGGTGTATTTTGCCAGCTTTTCCTTCTCTTCCTGAATCTTGGCTTCCGGTGCTTTGCTTACGAATCTTTCGTTAGCCAGCATTCCGTTTACACGGTTCAACTCACCGGCCAATCGCGCCTTCTCCTGATTCAGTCTTTCTATTTCTTTCTCGATATCTACCAGTTCTGCAAAAGGCATATAGATTACAGCCTCCGGTATAAGCGCTGTCACTGCATCCGTAGGTATTCCATCGGTATTCTTCTGTATGGTTACTTCTGAAGCATAGGAAAGTGTTGCGAAGAAAGCTCTGCTGTTCTCAAAGATTTCTGTTATTCTGCTATTTTCCGTTACGATAATAACAGAAGCTTTCTTTGAAGGCGGTACATTCATGCCGGTACGAACAGCTCTGATACCTTTTACTGCTTCTTTCATTAATTCAACTGCTTCTTCCTCTTTGCTGTAATTGTATTTTTCATCAAATACCGGCCAGTCAGATACCATAATGGATTCTGCTTCTCCGTTTTTCCCTTCTGCTTCTAATAAGGTACAGTAGATTTCCTCTGTAATAAAAGGCATATAAGGGTGAAGAAGCTTTAAGGAAGTTATCAGCACCTGTTTTAAAGTCCAGATAACACCTGCTTTGGTCTCATCGGCATCATTGTAAAGTCTGGGTTTAACCATTTCGATATACCAATCACAGAATTCCTCCCAGATAAAGTCGTATATTTTCTGTACGGCAATACCAAGCTCGAAGCTTTCCATGTTATCCGTAACTTCTTTTACAAGTGTATTGCATTTGGACAGGATCCATTTATCAGCATCCGTTAAGAGAATCTTGTCTCCTTCTACTGCTTCGGCTTTCTCAAGATTCATCATAATGAAACGGGAAGCATTCCATACCTTATTGGCAAAGTTTCTGCTTGCCTCCACTCTCTCTAAGTAGAAACGCATATCATTTCCGGGTGCATTACCAGTAATCAGCGTCAGACGAAGGGCATCCGCACCGTACTTATCAATTATCTCAAGAGGATCGATACCGTTTCCAAGGGATTTGCTCATCTTTCTTCCCTGAGAATCTCTAACCAATCCGTGGATCAGTACCTTATGGAAAGGCGCTTTTCCAGTATATTCATAACCGGAGAATACCATTCGTATTACCCAGAAGAAAATAATATCGTAACCGGTTACCAGTACATCGGTAGGATAGAAGTATTCAAGATCTTCTGTGTTCTTAGGCCATCCGAGGGTGGAGAAAGGCCACAGCGCTGAGCTGAACCAGGTATCCAGCGTATCCTCATCCTGCACCAGGTGATTATGTCCGCATTTGGGGCAGGTTCCCGGCACTTCTTTTGACACTACTACATCGCCGCATTTGTCACAGTAGTAAGCAGGTATTCTGTGTCCCCACCACAACTGTCTGGAGATACACCAGTCCCTGATATTGTCTGTCCAGTTAAAGTAGATCTTATCAAAACGTTCCGGTACAAAGGTTATATCACCATTTTTTACTGCGTCTACTGCGGGTTTGATAAGTTCCTCCATTTTAACGAACCATTGCTGTTTGATTAAGGGTTCTACAGTTGTATTACATCTGTCATGGATGCCTACATTGTGAACATGGTCTTCTACTTTCTTTAAGAGTCCCATCTCCTCTAACTCTTGTACCATCTGCTTTCTGGCCGCATAACGGTCCATTCCTGCAAATTTTCCGCCCTTTTCATTAATGGTGGCATCATCATTCATAATATTAATCTGTTCCAGGTTATGTCTTTTTCCTACTTCAAAATCATTCGGATCATGAGCAGGCGTAATCTTAACAACGCCGGTTCCAAAATCCTTATCCACATAGGTATCCGCAATAATCGGTATCTCTTTCTCCAGGAAAGGAAGAATAACCGTCTTGCCGATCAGGTCCTTATAACGCTCATCCTCAGGATGCACAGCCACAGCCACATCGCCTAACATGGTTTCAGGTCTTGTTGTAGCTACCTCTAAGAACTCCTTTGTTCCTGTAATAGGATAAAGAAGATGCCAGAAATGTCCGTTCTGTTCTTCATGCTCTACCTCTGCATCAGAGATACTGGTCTTGCAGACAGGGCACCAGTTAATGATACGGGAGCCTTTATAGATAAGTCCTTTCTCATATAACCTGATAAATACTTCCTCTACTGCCTCGGAACAGCCTTCATCCATGGTGAAACGCTCTCTTTCCCAATCACAGGAGGAGCCGATTTTCTTAAGCTGGCTGATAATACGGCCGCCGTATTCTTCTTTCCATTCCCAGGCTCTCTTTAAGAAGCCCTCTCTTCCAAGGTCCTTCTTATCAATTCCTTCTTTCTTAAGCTGTTCGATAATCTTAACCTCTGTTGCAATACTTGCATGGTCTGTCCCGGGCTGCCATAGTGCATTATACCCCTGCATTCTCTTAAATCTCGTAAGAATATCCTGCATGGTATTGTCAAGGGCATGTCCCATATGAAGCTGTCCTGTGATATTAGGCGGGGGCATAACAATGGTAAAAGGTTTTTTGCGTTTATCCACCTCTGCTTTAAAATATTTCTTATTTATCCACTTTGAATACAGCCTGTCTTCTATATCCACGGGGTTATAGTTCTTTTCCAATTCCTTGTTCATTCTTTCCTCTCATTCCTCCGCTCTTGGCGGCATCAATTTTCTGCTTCCGGGGCAGTTATTTCTTACTGTTTTTGCATTTACCTGTTTTCTAAGAACAAAAAAAGGCTCTCCGTCTAAAAGGACGAAGAACCGTGGTACCACCTTTGTTCACAGCTATAATCTGCTGCCTCTTAATCTGTAACGGGACTACCCGGCATTTCCTACTCGCTTTCAGAAACACAGTTCAGGAGCTACCTTCAACAAGCAGTAAGTAAGACAGCCTCTCAGCCTTGAACCGTCCTCTCTGATACACTTACCAGTCTAATCCTCTCCATCATTACCTTTATTATATCTATAATCACTATGAATATCATATGAAAACTTTCTTCTTCTGTCAAGTACGAAATGTTGGTTATTGGGGGGACAGAAGTTTTGGTTATTGGGATGACGGATGTCTTTGGGGGTGTACGATGAGAGAGGCTTACATTTATGCATTTTCCATTGAAGGGTTCCAAATTCCACTAAAATGGCAGAAGTTGTTCCCTGGGCAGGTGAAAGGATACCAAACTCGCTGTAAATCGCTCAGACAGTGGTATCCTTTCACCTAGGGACAACTGCTGCCATTTAAGTGTCATTAGGAACCCTTCAATGGAAAATTCCTAAATGTAAGCCTCTCTCATCTGGTGTATTCTAATGATAACTTCGTAGTTTTTGGTATGCGATTCCTTTATAGATTGATTCCGTGTTTTTTCAGAAGCTCTGCTACATATTCTTTGTTCTCTTCTTTTTCTTTGGTGAATTTCTCGATATCCTCGAGACACTTTTCCTTTAACAGGTTGTTCTGTTCAATTCGTTCTTTTAATTTCTGTCTTCTGTCAAGGAGCGCGGTAGTTAACTTCTCCATTTCTACTGAATCCAGCAAGGCTTCCAACTGATATATCCAGATCTTGGCATCGGTTATCTTTGCAGTCTTTAGATGAGTGATAATTTCCCTGTTATAATATTCTGTCTGTTCTTTGCTTACCTTATACTTATTCTCATCTTCCTTTTCTTTCTTATATTCCTCCCAAAGATAAGTCAGCTGGGCATAACTGTCTACCATGTACTTCTGATAACAGTAATCCAGTGCGTTGGTATTATTGATATATTTAATCTTTACCTTATTGAGCAGCTGGATTGCACGGTTTAGTTTTTTTTCTGCATCAGCCGTATCTTTTCTGTTTTCTCGGGCCCGTATAAATATATAGGCTGCTGCGGTTGCTCCTAATGCTATGGTCAGAAGAAAAGGCAGCTGCATATTGGCACCGGTTCTTAGGTTTACCCAGATGAATAACAGAAATAAAAGAACGGAGAGTATACTGGTGGTAATCCCTATAGTACCAAGAGTTTTCTGGTTTGCTTCTGCATCCTCTTTCTGGTGCAGCAAAGCTGCCCTCTCACTGTCCAGATATTTAAGATCATTTTCGATATCAAAGCTGTAAGCCTCCCAGGCTTTCATCTTCCTAAGGTCCAGCGGTATGCTTTCTTCAAATTTAGCCAGATTATGATACTGGGTATCCTTAATCTTACGGGTGCCCTTCTTATATCTCTCCCTGTCTTTTGACAGTGTCAGAATCTTTCTGGCAAGGTCATTGATAAGCTCTCTGTCTTCTCGCTCCAATGCCTCGATTTTCTGTATATCACTGATGTAATGGGTTACTGCCTGCAGCTCTGTCTTCATTTCCTGTGCCTGCAAAGTACTTTCTACAATCTGCTGGCAGCTGTCTTCTATCGCGTATTTGGAATCCTCCGCCCTGTTTACTGTCAGGCTTACAGGTTCTTCTGTCTTGCTATTCTTATTTTCCTCTGAAGCCTTACGTCTTCTAAATGCCATGTGCCTGATTTCCTTTCCGTAACCGGTTTATGAATTCTCTTTTCGATACTCCAGTTTATATAAAGCTATTATATCTTTAACTTCCCGCCTGAAATCGTTAAGCCTTCCGGTATCCTTTGCTTCCTTAAGAGCTGCTAATTTCATATAATTCTCGCTGTCTTTAAAGCGTATCAGGCTCTGCTGTATCTCTTCCTTTAATTCTTCTATATACGTTTCATCGGCTATTTTATGATTGCCTTCTGCCGCATCTGATAAGTCTGCTTCTTCAATCGTTTCCCCTAAAAGCAGCTTACAGAGGAAATACTGTCTTTTTGACTCTTCATTTTCATTTAGGCGGTAAGCTTCCTTAAATTCTGACTTAGCTTTTAATAATCCTTCCAGATGAAGTCTGCATATTCCGAGATTATGGCGAATTCTTCCTGTTACTTCAGCAGTTAACGTATTACTGTGATTATTAATCAGTATTTCATATATCAATTGTGCATCCGCATACTGCCCATGGGATAAAAAGGAATCTCCTTTTTTTAATGCCATTTCAGCAGGGGATATATTTTTTCGTTCCTTTTGCTTATTCAGAAAATCTTCAGCTTCTGCATTTGTATAATAACCTGTGTCCAGCAATAAGACCACAGCAGCTTCCAAGAGTGCTTCATAGCCGGATAGAGTAGTTTTTAACTCTCTGATCTTTATAGCTTTTTCAGCTTGCTTAAGCTCCCGTTCAACCCAAAGAAGAAAATCTTCGTCCAGAAGCTCATCCGTGAAGAGCAGGAAATTATGATGGATATAGTAATAAAGCTCCTCTGCATTATTAATAACCGTGCCGGTTATTTTAAACCGGTAAGGAACTTCTGCCTTGACCTTATCGCATAAAATAAGTACTCCTGCACTCTTTTTTTCAGTATTATCTGCATCCTCTAAGAGTTTTATAAGTTTTTCCCATCTTAAGCCGGAAGACGCTCTGAATTGTCCAAAACCAATATCTCTTACTTTTACTTCCGCCGTATTTTCATCCTGAAAAGTCAGGGATATTTCTATCCGTGTAGTCTTATCATTTTTTACCTCTAAGCCTTCCAGAATAATTTCGTGATATTCCTTCTTTAGAGTGAATAAATCCTTCACTTGCAAATTAAAAACATTGCTTTCTGTTAATATGAATTCCTGGGTGCAGGGTTTATCATACCAGGCCTTATAACTGTCCCAAAGCGGAATTTCTGCCACTTCACCCGCCTTGTAGCCTTCCACTGTTATAAGAGCATTTATACGGTCTGAATCCAGAAAGATATATTCCTTTAACAATCCAGCCTGTTCCTTCTCCTTTTCCCTGGAGGTATAACAGGCTCCTTTGGCATATAGATTCTGTCCTTTAAATACTCTCCTGCCAGTACATAGTTCCTTGAGGGCATTGTCGACCCAGTCTCCTTCAAAGCCTGCACCGGTTACATAAATAGTAGATATAAGCTGTTTATGAAGAATTCCTTTGGCAAGATTAAGAAAACAATACTCCGTCCGCTCTCTGTCATCTTTCTCCACTTCTTCAAGACTCAAAATGTCACTCAGTTCCCTCCTAGTTATTCCAACCGGTATGGGACTTAATCTTCTGTTTAAGCTTATCTGACTATAATAGATTTCCTCTTCATCCATATGAAAAAGTCCTACATCATTAAGCCACAGCTCCTTTTTCTGACTGAGAGCATAGTATTCATAACTGAGGGAATTGCTTTGAAGAATTAGCCTGTCCTCTTTAATTCCCATATTATAAAAGGCTTCTGTAAGTACTGCTTTCAGATTCTCATTTAGTTTTTTCACGGTTATGGTTATTTTACCGATGCTTTCACCGGGAAATTTCAAAGTAACAAGGGTCAGGCATTTGCGAAAGAGTTTCTCCAGAAGAAAGGCTGTAGTGTAAGCCTTATCATATAACAGAATCTCATCTCCAGCCATAGCCTTTACAAGCAGGTTATCTGCCTTCTGACACAATCCCTCCTGCTCAAGGCTTAGAACTTCTTCTCCATAAGCCCATTCCTTACCACCTGTCTTACTTCCCACCAGTGCCGGATAGAGATACTTTCCCTGGCTTAAGGTTATGGATTCCGGTTCCAGGGTCTTATGATTATAAAAGCATATCTGTATATAATCATTTCCGAAATCAATCCCTAACAGAAGTTTTTTTCTGTCAGTCATACAGCTCTCCTTTCAGTTTCTAAACGATGGAGTATGTTTCATAATACTTATGTCTAATATTACCTTGCATAAATTTCACTGAATGAGTACCAGCTATTTACGTGAGGCAGTACACGTTGGATATTTGGCTTATGGAAGAATCCATGAGGCAGCAAGGCGCGATTATGGTAACGCAGGGTACTATATCTCAATACTCCAAACAGTATACAACAAGGTGGAACGTCCAGTGCGGTACAATAATATTTCGAACATGCCTTCGTGCAACATTTTTAAATCGGTTTAAATAAGTCCATAATCAGATGTCTGTTCTTTCCATAATTCCACATACTGTCCAGAACGCTGGTGTTATCGTTCATTTCAAAAGCTGTTAGGATAAAGTTAATCTGATCAAGGGATGTATCTTCTTCAAGCTGCATCTCCTGCCCGGCCTTTATACTGCCGCTCTCTGTAATATTGGTCTGGAGGCTGTCGCCTTCTGAGATATAATATTGAAGATTCTCATCCTGAAATACTGTGAAGTCCTTTACCCGTATTCCAAGAAACATATCCTTCATTTCCTCCGCAGTGAATTCTTCTTCTATGTTTTCCAGCCGATAGTGTATGATAACCTTACTGGAAGGATCCGCGATATATTCTACTAAGTATTTTTCGGTTATTTTGGGATTTAACGGTATAACTCCTTTAAAATTTTTAAAGAAAGGAAGGATTATTCCCCGTCTTAAAAAACCTTGCAGGTTATAATCCACAAATTCCTTCTCACTTTCATCAAAGAACTCTTCTTCCGATAATTTCTTTAAAAGTGCAAGCATGCAGACATCGTTTCCCTCATAAATCAGTTCACGCTTCATAACATCAAATAACTCTGCTTTAAGAATTCTGCCGTTCATCAGATATTTATAACCATGATAGGACAAAAATGCACGTATCAGTTTACGGTTACTGCCCCTTTGATAATATTTCAGGAATACCTCCGGTGAGTTCAGCAGATACTCTCTGGTTGCAAGCATCTGCGTCAGAAGTCTTTCCTCAAGCACACAGGTATTTATCTCAAAGCTTAAGGCTGCTTCCCATAAACTATAGAGCTCACCGGTTGTTCCTTCATAGTATTCTGCAAGATACAGCAGTATTTCCTCATTATATTTACCTGCCTTATAAATAAAATAACAGAGCTTCAACAAGAAGTCATTCTTATACGTATATTTGCCAAGCAGATTGATTGCTGCCTTTAGCAGCCTGTTAATCTGTATACCCTCAAAACCAAATTCATAAAGGGCTTTTTCCGCTTCCTCATTATAGTTTCTGATAATAAGCAGCTCAATAACTTTTAATCGGTCATTTTTATTTAACTTAGTCAGGTCAATCTGTAGCAGGTATTCTTCTAACAGCTCTCCCTGAAAGTTGTCATAATAAAATGAAACCAGCTCCATTAATAGCTTTCCCCTGTAACTTTCATTAAGAGCGGGAACGTCTAACAGTTTCCTGCGGATTACGACAGATGCCTGGTCAAACTTCTGATATGCGTCTATCTTATCTGCATAATATAGTAACACCATGGTATTCCGGCTGTTATGAAGCAGGCAGTCCTTCAGATAACTATCCTTGTTAAAAAAGGGATACAGAGTGTATTCTATGGTATTGGAATACCTGTTATCCTGTGAGTCTACCAGGAGGATTTCATAATTTTCCATATAGAGATCGATATTTGCTATATTTGAGACAATCGGCGTATATACTTCTTCACCGGTTTGGCCATGAATGGTAATTACGCCCTTTACTGCATTATTACTGCAACACAGCTCCTGTTTGAACATTACATAAGGAAGCTCTCTGGAAATCTCCTCCGTTAATCCGTTTAAGGTGATAAGCTCCTCATAAATAACTGCGTAATTCCTGTCAATGGCATGCTCTTTCAGCATTCTTCCTGCAAAGCTCTCTATCTTCTTGCTGTAGCTTTTGTATATAGGCCCTAACTCCTCTTTATTCTTAATAACATAAGCATAAAGAAAAGCTTTCTTTTTATCACTTAAGCTGCTGTTATAGATAAAATACAAAAGCACCTGCTGTGGAAGCTTATTCTCAGGCAGTTTTGACTGGAGCAGCGTATATTGTTCCTCCTCAAGAGAATAGAGATAATATTCATACAATTCTGTGATTCTTAGCTGTTCCTTCACTCCCAGCTGATACCATACAAAATACTTCCTGCCGCGTTTATGTCCTTTAATCAGCAAGCTGCAGATTGCAGAAAGGATACCGGTAAGGACAGAAGTATCAGCTTTGTTATCCAATTCAGAAAAATGATTGTACAGCAAAGAGAGGCATAGATATACACCTCTTGTAAAATCTCTTTTCTTACCTGCAAGGTAGGCAAATTGTCCTGCCAGTTCTTCACTTATGTATTCTTCCTTCACTCCGAATAAAATCAATTGGGTTTCGAAGTCCCCAAGTTCCGTTAAGTAAACCGGATGCTCTCGTAAGATTATGAAGGCTTCCAGATACATATAAGGACTGCGGCAGCCATTGTAATATTGATTCTTAATCATATCCAGAGCTTGATTTTTATTACTCTCATATTTCTTATCCGTATATAAGAGAAACCACAGAATCCGATAGTCTGTGGAATTCATACGGTAAGCTGCCTGTATTTCCTTTAAGGCTGCCTCTGAGGCTTCACTGTTCTTGTAAACCAAGGCTGTCAGATACCAGAAGGCGCAGACGATTGCTAATGAGGTCTGTTTCCCCTCCAGGATTTCAGCCTTGACAGTATTTAAAGCCCCTTTTAACTCCTCCTGACTTTCTTCTGAATCCTTAGCCTTCACCTGGATAAGATGTATCTCCAGAAGCTTATACCACATGAGATTCTGCTTGTCACCTACTTTCAGGCTATGTAGTTCTACTTCTGTCTTCCCTGTATACTCCTCCGGACTCAGGAGATTTTTACGAAAATCTAGATAATTTCTCACACAGGCAGTGACTTTTTCTCTTATTTGTGATTTCTTACGGGTACTTTCTTTCTCTTCTGACTTTTTAACAGCTATTATATCTACTACAATTGTCTCATGGACTGAAGTCAGGATAAGCCTTCCGTAGTTCTTCCCCATACGCATCTTTTCCGGCTGAATTACAAATTCCAGGGGGTAGACATTCCCCACAAAATAATCAGACCAGATAATCTTATGCTCCGGATTAATAAAATCTCCTTCGCAGGTTACTCTTATCTCTTCATAACCCCAGTTATCCTTCATCAGGGTCACTTTATCCATAAAGCTCTCCGTGCTGACCTGATATTCTAAAATATTCTTATCTACAATAATATTAACAGGGGTTTTCTTACGAACGGTAACCAGGAATTCTTCCAGGGCCTGACTGTAGGATCTGCTCTTTCGTAAGCCATCATAGAGGGTAAGGTATTTTTTATCACGAAATTTAAGGAAATCTCTGAATTCTTCTGATTTGAACAGCTTCACCGCTTCTGCCCAGTCTGCTTTGGCAAGATTGGTAAAGTGAAAGAAGTCTTTGATTTTACCCAGAGAGGAGTTAAGATATGGTGGTTCTGCGGATATGTAATAAGGAATCTTTCCTTCTCCGCTGTTGCTGACGATATGGAGTTCTCCTCGTATCATATCTCCAGGCGTCAGATTCCTGCCCTGAACACTAAAGGTAATCTCGCTCCGTATACCTTCAAATTCCTTATTCTTCAAAGTAAAAAATGTACCGGTAGAATAACACTGCCCCTTAACTATAGTTCCCAGTGAGTTCTCAACAGTGAGAGAGCCTGTATAGCAGCCGCCTGCATCAACCGTTATAATTAACTCTTTCTCAGACAATACTAAAAAAGGTGATTCATATTCAAAGATACCTTCAGCCAGCTGTTTTATTTTCTCCTTCAACCATTTCACCTCAGACCTTGATTATTTTTGTATTGTATTGCATTTTTCTTCCTTTATATTATAATTATTATAACACTAATCGACAGGATTTCGCAAGGGAAAGGATCGTTATGATAACATCGAAAGAACATTTTCACGGAAGTGATTTAGAAAAAATAGAAGCCCTTTATGGGATTAAGAAAGAAGAGCTTGTTAATTTTGCAGGAAATGTTAATCCATTGGGAATATCCCCCCTGCTGCGTCAGTCCTTATCAGAACGCATTGATGCCATAACCGATTATCCGGACAGGGAATATACCTCCTTAAGACAAAGTATAGCCGCTTATCTGAATAAAGACAGAGGAACAGGGTCTCCCATAAACAGAGAAGAGGTGCTGGTTGGAAACGGTTCTACGGAACTGATATCGTTAATGATTCAGTTTATTTCTCCCTCAAAGGCTCTGATTCTTAGCCCTACTTACTCTGAATATGAGCGGGAGCTTACACTGGCAGGAAGTAAGATTGACTATTTTCCTTTAAACGAGAAAGATGATTTCCGCTTGGACTGCAATGCTTTAAAAAACAAGTTATCCGAGGGGTATCAGCTTCTGGTAATCTGCAATCCAAACAACCCGACCTCCTCTGCTATCAATAAGGATACCTTAGCTGATATCCTTACCTGCTGTCAGGAAAATAACGTCTACTGTATGGTAGATGAGACCTATGTGGAATTTACACCTGTTGTAAACGCCATAACGGCTGTATCCCTGATATCTGATTATAGCAGGCTGATTATTATCCGAGGAATCTCTAAGTTTTTTGCCGCTCCGGGACTTCGCCTGGGATATGCAGTAGTCGGTGATAGGGCGCTCATCGCTACGGTAAACCGTCGCAAAAATCCCTGGACAATTAACACACTTGCTTCCCTTGCAGGTGAAATCATGTTTGCAGACGAACATTATATTAATACTACCAGAGCCTTTATCCAGAAAGAACGGCAGCGGGTGGTAACTGCACTGAAGGACATACCGGATATAAAATTTTACGAGCCTTCTGCCAACTTTATCCTTCTTCAGATACAAAAGGACAATCCTACTTCTTATGAATTATTCGAAGACGCAATAAAAAAGGGAATGCTGCTTCGTGACTGCAGCAACTTCCCTTTATTGAACAAGCGCTTTATACGCTTTTGCTTTATGTCGGAAGAGGCGAATAGTAAACTACTGGAATATCTCAAAGAAAGCTTGAGCTGAAAGAAGCTTCTGTATATGACTTTTCAGACACCCCCTAGTACTGCCTTTCGTAAATATCACTTAAGATCAGATATTTGCACTAGAGCAAGGCAATACTAGAGCAAGGCCGAGGCCTCTTTATCTGCTACAATATTAAAATCACTGTGCATTTGCAGAATGGAGGCTGGTACCAAAGGTGTGACCGGACCGTTTATCGCAGCCTTTAATATCTCTGCTTTCTCTCTGCCGCTGACGACAAGTACAATTTTTCTGGCCATCATAATACTCTGAATTCCCATGGTATAAGCTTCCCTGGGTACCTCTTCCCCTTCTTTGAACAAGCGGGAATTGGCTTCTATGGTTGATTGGGTCAAGGTAACACAATGGGTGCCTTTTTCAAAGCTGTCTCCGGGCTCGTTAAATCCGATATGGCCGTTATGCCCCAGTCCCAGGAGCTGTATATCAATACCGCCCAGTTGTTCTATTACTTCGTTGAACCGACTGCATTCTTTTTCACTGTCCTTTGCCAGACCATCCGGCAGATAGGTATTACTTTGGTCAATATTCACATGACGGAAGAGATTCTCCTTCATAAAAAAATGATAACTCTGTTCATTCTCCGGGGATATTCCCTTATATTCGTCAAGGTTTACCGTCCTGATTTCCTTAAAATCCAGATCCCCCTTATGATACCAGTCAATCAGCTGTCTGTATATTCCTATTGGTGTTGAGCCGGTTGCCAGTCCCAAAACACTATCGGGCTTAAGAATAATCTGGGCTGACAGTATATTCGCTGCCTTTCTGCTCATATCCTCATAATCTGCTGTTCTATATATCCGCATATTTAATCCTCCTGTGCCTGTCTTTCTGTCCATATCCTTAAATCCTATGTCTAAACTCCTGATGAGTCGTTTTAACGCTTTTTATAAAAACCAAATATAATATCCAGAATATCACCAGGCTTGCAGGAAGAATGATAAAGGCTGTGCCAAGCCCGATTCTGTCTATTAATTTTCCGAAAATAATATTAAAGGCAATATCACAGATTGTTGCAAGGCTGATAATGGCTCCTGTTGCCCGGGCTATTCTGTCTTCTTCGTAGAAGTTCCTGATCATTAGTATAAGAGTGGGATACACAATGGAGAGGCAAAAGCCTGATAAACTCAGTAATATGAAAACCCTGCTCCCAAATGCAATTCCTGCCACATACAAAATCATTCCCGCAGTACTGAAGATTCCGATACTTTTTGATACCCCTATTCTTTGTACCACCGGTGCAAATACAAGACGTCCAATTGTCATACCGGCAAAGAAAACAGACAGATATCCGGCTGCTTTTCCATTGTTTAAGCTCAGCTCTTTTGTGCCATACATCATCAGCCAGTTCAAAACACCGTGTTCTGCAATGAAATATGTACCAAAGAGCAGGGTAAGAAACAGAAAGGCGCGTGTTTTCATAATCGCCCCATAGGATACCTTCACTTCTTTTTCTTACTTTATCTGAGGCAGCTCATTTATACTGAATATTATTGCCCCTCCAATTGCCAGAAGGAAAAGCAGCAGGTTAACTGTCTTCCAGCTGGAAAAATCGGCAGAATATCTTCCAATTACATTCTGACTGCCGCTGGTTCCTATTCCCTGGACAAAAAACAGTACATTAACGATCAGACCGGGAGAGGCTGCATATACCACCGGTACCAGTATATTGATCGTGGTGTTAAGAAGTGTGGAAGCTCCCATACACAAGAACATACCTGCCAGCAAAAATACATAACTCTCGGTAAGCAGGAACAAAAGTGCTCCGGTCATCCAGATACCTAATACAGCCAAAAACACTTTCTTCTTCGGGAAGGTATCCAGGAAATACCCTCCGAAGAATAAAAACACCAGATTTCCCAGGTAGCTGACTGTGATTATCATTGACACCTGGGTATTCGTAAGATGAAAATGTTCCTGAAAGACCATACCAAAGAGGCCTCGCAGGCTGTCACTTGCCCCCATGACAATCATAATAATCATAAAACTAATAAACAGAAGCACCTTCCTATTCTTTTCCATCACCATAGCTCTTATTTCCTGTATTATTCCTTCCTCAGTCTTCGAATACTTCTATTGTCACATTATTATCCATGAAACGGTAACGGAAGCGTACTACCGTATTATCCTTTTCCACCTTAAAATAGCCTTTGTTGGAGGAGCCGCTTCTGGGATAGGTATCATAACAATAAGTAGCTGACAGGGTTCCATAAGTGGAAACGGCATAATCATATTCCCCTGCAAAAGGAATTACCAGGGAAAGGGTGTAAGTATTGTCTCCGATATAGTACATTCTGGTAACTTCACTGTTGGAATCATTATGAGTTGCCCCTACAAGAGGCTGAAAGCTTCCATACACAACAATCTTCTCCGGCAATTTATAGCCTGTCTCCGGATCAAAAACATTCTTGGCACCGTAGTCCATAAGATCAGCAGGGTTTCCGGCAAGTTTACGCAATTTATCCCCCGTCTCCCAGAGATCTTTCACTGTCTCTTCCATGTTAAAACCCATAGGGCATTCAGCACTTTTCTTGTTTATCTGATAATAATCCTGCATATCCTCTTCACCGTTATCAGCACGAACCATCTTCACTGCTGCACTTTCCAGGCTCCGGCGGAAGGGAATTTGAAAATAAGCATTGGAATGAGTGATTGCAGTCCATTTATAGGTATATTCAAGGAAGTGCTGCTGTCCTGCCTCATCCTGGTTGGCAAACCATCCGATCTGGTCATACCCCCACCAATCCTTCCAGGCCCTTTCTTCATAACTGATACTCTCAAAGTCCTCTATCACTTTACCGCCCCAGTTGTCATATTCCATTAAATAAGGCATGGATTCCGCACTCCAGCCATTGGGATTTAAGCCCCCTTCACTGTAGCCCTCCTTCACCAGCACCAGTTTCTCACCGACTCTGTCTGTAACCGGGTACCTGGTAAAAGGCATGGCATGATAATCAAGCAGAAGTCTTCCCTTTATATTAATACCGTGACTATGAGCATCCATCAATACCTTATGCCTTCTTGCATGCTCTTTTCCATAGCTGCGTATCATCTCCATCAATTCCGACATTTTAACCATCCCACGGTCATTGGCGGTATAGAGGTGAATCTGTCCCATATGCAGGGCCTCATAGCCGGCATCAATATACCTGGTTGCCCGGTAATAGAACCACAGTCTGGTTTCCAGGCGGTTTATATCCGGAAGTGCTCCGTCTTCTCCCCAGATAAAACCGTTGGGGGCTTCCGGAAAGCGCATTTCTTCAAATCGGAAGCCACGGTCTTCCACCGGTAGTCCAAAGGCTTCAAATACATAAGCCGGAACTTTAAAATTTTCGATATGTCTGTATACTGCTTCAAAAACACAAGCCTGAAGAATGATCTCTTTATCAATTTCATGAACACGGTCTGCCAGATATTTTGACTTCTCAAAATGCTCCTCATCATCAAGGTCCGGATACCATACCCCGGAGGCTCTTCCGATAAACTTAACGCCCAGGTTTTTAATGGCTCTTAAATCATCCTCTAAGGTTTTCGTGTGTATGAAAAATGCAGCCGTAACGGATCTGTCCAGATAATTTTTAAGGACATCCAGCTCTATGGTAGTATCAAAGGTATAATTTTTCATGTGTACTCCCAATCCATACCGCAGACAGGTCTGTGGTATTGCCACTATTTAAAACAGGCTGAAAGAATCATAGTGTGGCATCCTTTCTATTTATTCGCATTTTCTTTCAACCTTTAAGCCATGCCCCTAGGCATATCTCCTGCGTCGTTCCTGCCTTTCGGCGAAACTATAGTTATACTTCCTGTCAATCGCTATCCCTATGAATATTTCTGATTAAATAAATTTACTGTTCGTATAGAGACATCACAAACAGGGCAAACAGGGAATTGGCCCAGGCAAACCATTCTCTTGTATAAAGCTTGGGCTCATTACAGCAGAACCCCTCATGCATTACCATTTTATCCGCATCTGTAGCCAAAAGGGTGTTAAGAATTCTTAATTTATCCTCCTGCTTCGCTGCTGTAAGCCCCTCCATGGTAAGGGCAATATGCCAGATATACTGGTCAGGTGTATGAGGGCTGCCAATGCCCTTTGCGGCTGTCCCTTCATAGTAATATGGATTATTACGGCTTAGGATGAATCTTCTGGTATTTTCATAAATCGAATCATCCTTCTCCCGATATTTCAACCAGGGAATCGACAATAAACTGGGAACGTTGGCATCATCCATTAAATTATAGTTGCCAAGACCGTCAGTCTCATAAGCATATACTTTACCATATTCCTCTGTCTCAACAATTCCGTACTGAAGTATGCCTTTGTCTATACTCTCCTTAAGCTTCGCTGCCTGCTCTGCCAGCTCTATGTCCTCATAAAATTCTCTGAGGTAATTCTCCATATAACCCAGCACCACCACCGCAAACATATTGGCAGGAATCAGATATCCATAACGGCAGGCATCATCACTGGGACGGAAGCCGGACCAGGTCATACCCGTATAGGCAGCAGGTTCACCTTTTCCTTCTCTGGTCAGTGTATCGGAAGGCGGGCAGTTCAGACGAACAAAGGAATAATCAGACTGGGTCTCATGGTTTTGCTCTTTGGTCCACAGCCTTATAATCTCCTCAAAAGCCATTTTAACCTCTGAGGTGAAGATATCACGGTTTCCGGTTCTTTCGTAATATTCGTGAAGCAGCCAGACAGGGTAACATAAAGAATCCACTTCATATTTTCTCTCCCAGTTCCAGGGATTGATTTCGGTAATATCAACTTCCCAGCAGTTGCCGTTTGCTGTTTCATTAAAGGCATTGGCATAGGGATCAATGAGTATATATTTCATCTGTCTCTTAATGAGGCCTCTTACAAATTCCTCCAGAATATCGTATTCCTTCAAAAAAGGAAGATAATGCACCACCTGTGCAGAAGAATCCCGAAGCCACATAGCTGCAATATCTCCCGTAAATACAAAGACCTCATCCTCCTCAAGAAACTTTGANNGAAGAGATTCTCTCTGCTATTTCGCGAATCGCCTCGTTCAGACGCTGCTGTTTCAAATCCATACTCATATCTACTCCATTCCGCCGCCCACAGCGGCAACTTTTCACCCTTTTATCCCTGGCATGTCCGAAAAACATTTCGCCGTTCTACATGCTCACTTTATATCATTCTGCTTAAATACCTCACTTTACGGTATGCACACCGTAAGGCAACACGCCCTATATGAAACCGGGACAAACCACACCGAAAATGTCTTCGGCCTGGCTTGTCTTATAGTTACGTATATTTATCTTAAATTACTAAATCCCGTTTGATTCAATATTGTTCCACCCTCAAGTCATCCATTAAACTGTACCAGTATGCTTTTAATTTCGTAGGGTTTTACGTCTAATACCACCTCATTTTCGGATACCTCTCCTACAGGCTCCTCCATAAGGTTGCATTCACACCATTTCTTGACGGTAAGGCTGCCGGCCATGGAAACCTTACCTCTTCCTCCTGTAAACTCGTGTAGACGTATTACGTACCAGGAGGAATTCTCAGCCTTTTTGATACAGTCTATTACGACATTTTTCTTATCAAAGGACAGCAGGCTGCTTTCTTCTACCCTGCTCCTTCCCTTTATCGGAATTATGGGGACATTTAAGTCAAAGGCTTCCTCTTCCAGTCCGCTCCGGTACCATTCCTCCCTGTGGGGATAGAGGGAATAGGTAAATTCATGATGCCCCAGGTCTGCGGTATAATCCGGATCCACTGCTGATTTAATCAAGGTAAGACGCAACGTATCCTCCAGGATATCGTAGCCGTACTTACAGTCATTTAACAATGCAATTCCATAACCGACTTCACTGATATCCGCCCATTTGTGGGCTGCAACTTCGAATTTGGCAGCTTCCCAGCTGTTGTTTCTGGTAATGGGGCGGCGGATATTTCCAAACTGTATGTCAAACCTTGCATCAACTGCCCGGACGTTAACCGGAAAAGCCACTTTCATAAGCTTCTGGCGTTCCTGCCATTCCACCTCTGTTTTAAAATCTATTCTTCTCTTTTCATGAAACAGGCACATAGTCTGACAGATAACTGATTTATGATATCTCCATTTAAATTTTACGAAAATTCCTATGGCATTTTCCACTGTCTCAATCCCCATACAATCTTCTGCCAGCTCCAGCTTATCCTTTAAGGTAGGCTCTAGCTCCCATGCATCAAAGCATCTGGGCTTATCTTCAAATATCTGAAGCACATTACCACATTTTCCAGGGGCAAGAATCTCCCGATCAGCTTCTTTGTCATAAAGCCTTGTAAGCTGTCCCTGTTCATTCCAGCTTACTTCATAATACTTTGTGACAGCCGTATTCCCTTTTGCTAAGCTGTTTTCCTTCTTAATGACCTCAGTGGAAGCAGGCTTTGTAACTCTTCGAATGGTTGTAAAGGAAAAGGGCTCCATCTCTTTTATAAGAACGACAGCTTTACCAGCTTCCACGGTACAGGGCAGATAATTTCCCTTATTGTCTGTAAAGCTATCCGCTTCCGAGCAGGATGAAAGCTCCACATAAGTGCTGCGCTTCCAGTTCTGATTATTCCATAGGGTGTAGGTGTTTTCTTCGTTAGTGCACAAGGCAGCATAAGTCTTTTCTAATACGCCGTTAAGCAGGGTCTGTGCTTTTTCATATTCTGTATGGCTGTCCTCATAGACCTCCTTGATAGCAGAGCCCGGTAGGATATCATGAAACTGTTGGCAGAGAATTATTTTAAGTGCCTCTGAGATTGCCTGCTCCTCATATGGAACACCGGCTGTTTCAGCTGCCAGTACAGAAAGAAGTTCGGTATGGTACAGCATATACTCCATACGACGGTTCATCTTTTTATTGTATGCCTGAGAGGTATAAGTTCCCCTGTGAAATTCCAGGTAGAGCTCTCCATCCCAAACTGGTAAATAACCCTCCAGAGCATTTTCCTTCATATTGTTATGAAGGCGTTTAAAGTATTCCGTACCCGTTTCTGATTGCACGTAAGGCAGCCCGGGTATTTTATTTAAATGCTTCAATGTCTCCAGCATATCCCTGTTAGGGCCTCCGCCTCCGTCACCATATCCGTAGGAAATCAAAAGGTCACGGTTCAGATCCTTATTCTTATAGTTATCCCAAACACCTTTCACCGCATAAGGCCTTGTATCCCCATTATAGGTATAGGAATCGGAATCCAAATCTGTGGTTGTGATAAAGTGAGCCAGAATCTCTGTTCCGTCAATACCTCGCCAGGTAAAGGTGTCATAAGGCAGCCTGTTGGTATCATTCCAGCTGATTTTAGTAGTGATAAAAGTATCTATCCCTGACTTTTTTAAAATCTGTGGAAGTGCCCAGGAATATCCAAAGACATCCGGCAGCCACAGAAAATCATTTTGATAGCCGAATTCTTTCCGGAAGAAGTTCTTTCCCATAAGAATCTGCCTTACAATAGACTCACCGCTGGCAAGATTGCAGTCGCACTCCACCCACATGGAACCAGAGGGTTCCCATTTGCCTTCTGCAACTCTTCTCTTAATATGACCATAAACTTCCGGATAATCCTGCTTTATATAATCATATAACTGGGCTTGGGACTGCAAAAAGGAGTAGTGGTCGTAACGCTCCATCATCCTGTTTACCGTTGAAAAGGAGCGGGCAGCCTTTTCTCTGGTATGGCGAATTCTCCACAGCCAGGCCACATCAATGTGGGTATGCCCAAGCATACTGACCTTAACCTCAGGCTTTCCTCTTCCGTCCATCTGTCCGTTAAGATAAGCATATGCCCTCTCGGTGCTTTGGTAGAACTCTCTGGAACCGGGCTCTGTATAATCCACCAGCTGGAAGGTCTTTACCAGTACATTTAACAGCCATTCCCTGTACTCATTGCCCTTCTCCAGTAATCCGTAAGTTTCCAGTACGCTTCTGGAAAGAAAGTATAAGTCATCCGTTGGATGGTCCAGTACGCCTATTTGGGCACGCTCCAGCTCCATTACCATTTCCTTTGGCTTCCCTCCGCCATTCAGACCGGACCAGACCCGAAATTTAAGCTCCAGTTCCTGCCCGTTTACCGGTATGTCAAGGAACACCTCTTTATGGTTACCGTCTACTCCCTGGTAAGGCTTTCCATTAAGATACAAAAGACTTTCAAAATGGCTGTTATTACCCGTTCCCACCGGTACGCCAAAATCAAACAGGCCGATGACCTCCTGGGTCTTCAGTTCGTCAGGAATCCTGATACTGGTACACAGCCAATTATAACGGTCATATCCCTTCCACCGGTGTCCGATATGTACCTCTTCAGGTGTTCCTTTCGGGTCTGAATTCCCAATGGTTCCGTCATCTTCGTACCACAGAAATCCCGGAATGTCCTGGAGCTTTCTGTACCGCAGTTCTGTCAGTTCTTCTATTAAATGCCCTATTCTGTCCTGGTTATGAAAATCAAAGGGCATTTCCGCCTCCTAAGATTCCGCCATAAACCTGATCATACTTTGCTACCAGCTTCTTAGCCAGGGAATAGGAGTTCACTAAGGGATGCAGTGTAAGAGCCTGAATAGCAATTTCCTTGGAGTTATTCTCAATAGCTTTTACTGTCAGCTTCTCATACATCTTAATCATACGGATTAAGAGATAGCAAGGCTCAGGCACTTCGCCAATGGGTACAGGCTGAATTCCCTCTGAGGATACCTTGCAGGTAACTTCGATGACATCCTGTTTCTCAAGCCCCGCAATACAACCGTTATTCTCAACGGAAAGCACCAGATAGCGGCCTTCCTCACTTTGCAGCCCTTCGATACAATCCAGCATCACACCGGCATATCCCATTCCGTCGGGTACTTCCAGCTCCCCTTTTTTAATCTCTTCCTGATGGCTGTTGCCGGTTTCTATACTCATATAAGAACCTTCACGAATTGCCATGTAATATAAGAAAATCTGAAGTGCTGCCTCGGGGTCGGCGTCAATATCAATTTCTTTTAATTCCTGCATCATCTGAATATTCACAGCCTCGATGGTCTTACCTCTGGTAGCTCCGGATTTTATTATATTTTCAAGGGCTTTTTCTCTATGATAATAGTAATACAGATACTCATTGGGTAAAAAGCCGATGGAACGAAGCAGCTCGGGATCAAACATGGAGAATTCCTGTATACCGGATAAGAAGTNNTCATCCTTTAATAAATCCTCCAGAATTTCCGTCCCCTTCTTTTTCACACTCTGTATCCAGGAAAGATGATTCAGGCCGAAGAATTCCACATACAGATCTTTTTCCTCAACCTCCAAGGCCTTTGCCATTCTGAATTTTGTACTGCTGGGTGCATCACAGATTCCGATAATGCGGTCATAACCGGCATTTTTAAGGGCTTGTGTCACAAGACCGGAGGGATTGGTAAAATTAAAGATCCAAGCATTAGGAGCATACTTCTTAACCAGCTCACAGTACTCTAATAATACCGGAATGGTACGCACTGCCATGGAAAAACCGCCTACTCCTGTGGTTTCCTGACCAATAACGCCTTCCTCCAGTGCTACCTGTTCATCTGTTACCCTGGAATGATCTCCTCCTACACGAAGGGTAGTTACAATATAATCTGCACCGCTGATAGCGTCTATGGCATTATCTGCTGTTTCCAGCACCAGATCCCTGTTCTTGCGTTTTATTACATGGTTGCACAGCTTTCCTATCACTTCAAGCTTTTCCTGATTGATATCATATAAAACAACCTTATCTATATTTAAGTTTTTATAACGTTCCAGCAGGCCGTTAATAAAGATAACCGTTCTGACACCTGCTCCGCCAATTACTGCAATTTTCATATTTTCCTCCATTTCGCTGTCCTTCGATGGCACAAAATCTGATATAAGAAGCTGTTACCAGCACTGTTGTACTCCATATAAGTTCTTCTCTTTCTGCATTACAATTACTTCTTAAAAATCCAGTATAAGAGATTAAAAGTAATTCCTGGTACTTTCCTTGGCTTCATTAATAGCTTTTAATAGCCTTGTTCTTTCAGAAATTTAAGTAATTCTTCCTGCGTAGGAAACGCTGTATTACCTCCATAGGCGGTAACAGACCTTGCACCGCAGGCATTTCCGATTAAAAGGCACTCTCTCACAGGCTTTCCTTTAAGGAATCCATAGATAAAGCCTGCGTTAAAGGAATCTCCTGCTCCGGTGGTGTCTACGGCAGTTACCGTAAAAGGCTCAGCCTCATAAAACTCGCCTTCCGAAACGGCAATAGACCCTTTCTTTCCAAGCTTTGCCGCTACGATCCTGCAATACTTTGAAAAATCTTCTATTGCTTCCTTGGCCTCCGCTTTTCCGGAATAATGAATTGCTTCCGTTTCATTCATGAACAATACATCAATATAGGGAAACAACTCATAGATACCCTTAAACCACTCTCCGCTGCTGTCCCAGCCCACATCAAAACTAACAGTAATATCCCCTGTCTCTTTTATCTTCTTTAACAGGGAAAGATACTGTTCATGATTTTTACGGCCTGCATATTGGGTAACATGTATATGTCTGGCTTGCGCCAATTTGTTAAAATCAATTGCCTCTAAATCAATCTCTGCATTGGTTCCCTGATAGGTAAGAAAAGAACGGTCCTTCTCATTGGTAAAACTAAGGGATATGCCTGTTTTATTATTCCGGCTGATAGTGAGCAGAGAATCATCCACATTATTCTTCAGAAACTCGTCTTTTATAAGCTTTCCGTAACAATCCTCACCAATACTGCCTTGAAATACCGGGTTTAAGCCCAGTTTCCCAAGTCCCAGCGTGAAGAGGGCCGCTCCTCCGCCCACAAAAGTATCCATACAATCAACCAAATCTTCTTCCCCGGGTGACGGAAACTTCTCCACACCGGGTATTACTATATCTATATTAACATCGCCATAGACGAAAGCATCCCACTTTTTTTCTTCCATTTCTTCCTCCTTATGACTTTTTATAAATTCTTAAAGAAAAATTATATCCGCTGTATTCTATCTAAAAAACTTTATCATGAAATTCTATAAAAAACTTACCATAAATTCTATAAAAAACTTATCATAAATTTTATAAAAAACTTATCATAAATTCTATAAAAAAAACTTTACCATCAAATATAATTAATAGCTTATTTATAATCATATTAATTATCAGACAATGGTAAAGAATCTCTATGTTCGTATTTTGTTATTCCTTTACAGCTCCAATCAATGCACCCTGAGCAAAATATTTCTGTACAAAGGGATATACACAGAGGATAGGAACTGTTGTAACTACCACTGCTGCCATTTTAAGGGAATCTGTCGTAACTGTATTAGCATTTTGTGCAATTGCCTGAGCAACTGTCGAAACATTCTTTGCTCCCATCGCCTTGGACAGCATCTGCTGTAAAACCGTCTGAACAGGCCATAACTCACTGGTTCTCATATAAAAGGAGCCTGCAAACCAATCGTTCCAATGGTTTACTGCAGTATACAGACCAATAACAGCCAGTACTGGTTTACTTAGAGGTAATATTATTTTTGCAAAAGTTCTGAAGTATCCACAGCCATCCAGCTTTGCCGATTCCTCCAGACTGACAGGTATATTTTCAAAAAAGGTTCTCATCATCAGTAAATAGGTAACGCTCACTAAGCTTGGCACTACATATACCCAGAAGTTATTCACTAACCCCAGTTTATTAAACTGAATATACGTGGGTATCATACCGCCGCTGAATAACATGGTAAAGGTAATTAATATGGTAATAATTTTTCTTCCCGGCAAATCCTTTTCCTTTAATGCGTAAGCTGCGAAAGAGGTAACCAATAAACTTGCCACTGTACCGATAACTGTACGTGCTATGGTTATATTATATGCTTTCATAATCTTGCCGTCACGAAACACCTCTTTATAGTTATCCAAGGTAAAAACTCTGGTCCAAAAATAAATTCCGCCCTTGGCAGCATCCTTACCGTCATTAAAGGACAATGCCACGATATTGATACAGGGCAGGATAATAATGAGGCAAAGCACAATAATAATAATGTATATAAGAATCTGAAGAGCCTGTTCTGAACCAGTGGCTTTTATCCTGCTTTTTGTTTTCATACGAACACACCCTGTCCTTTCATTCATCAGGATACCACATAGAGGTATTATATACCGCTATGCGATATCCCATTTATTCATCCTATTTGTTGTAAAAATCGATTGCGCTGCTATCGCTCTTATAAAGGTCAGTTAAATATGCAATAAATTCATCATTACCTGCAACTTTTAGCTGAGCTCTGAAGGATTCAACAATATCCTTCACTTCGCTGTCAGAGCTTGCGTAAATTGCCTGAACCAGCATCTCATTATAGTTTAATAATGCCATATTAGCTTTTACTTCAGTAAGTGAATCTGCTGATAAATATGCTGTAGCATCCAGACCCGGAACTAACTTTAACTTCACCGGATATTCGGTAGCAATCTCAACGGAGCGGTTGAAAGTTTCACTGGAAGCTGCACCAGGACGGCTTTCACCAAAGTTCACCAGATTATCTACATTCGTCTGTATAAAATTGAAGAAGTTAAAGCCGGCATTTCCAAAACCTGCTCCTATGTTATTAACAAGAGCTTCTTTTTCACCGTTATTGATCATATTAAGAACATCTTCTGTTACCTGTGGTTTACCATCCACCATGGTATAGCTTACACCTTCAACACCGTACTCGCTGAGAATCTGTCCTTCCGGTGAAGCAAGGTAATCAAAGAAATCAAGAATTTCTTTCGGGTTCTCTGCCTCAGAGGAGATTGCCCATGCACCATTCTGTGTCTTACCATGTACAATTCTGGAATTGTCTCCGGTGAAATCATTTAAAGGTCCCAAAGGAATCCATTCGTCAGAGGTGTATACAATATCCTGATAGTTGTGAACATCGGCAATGATTGCAGAATTGTGTGATCTGGATACCTCTTCAGCACGAGTAGGATCCATGGTGAAAAACTCAGGATTCATTAAACCGTCTGCCAGAAGTTTTCTTACATAATTTATTTTGTCAAATACATAATCTGTATCTGCCTCGTGCATGATGGTGCCGTCTTCTGTAATATTGTAGCCATCACTTACACCCCAGGTATAACCGGGAACAATATACTTTAAGGTATCAACAGAACCGCCCCAGAACTTCGGTCCCAAAGCATAAACATCATTTCCATTATCATCTTTAAAGCCGCCATCCTTAATCTTAACCAGCAGATTATAGAAATCCTCCTGGGTTTTAACCTGAGTAGGATCGATTCCCAGTGCATCAACAATGGATTTCTGAATATACATACCACCGACAAAAGCATCCTGTGGATTGTATTCCAAGGTTCTGTCCTCTGCGGAAATGTATAAAGGAAGGATATAAGCCGCTCCGTTAAATTCCTCACGGAAGGTTATGTTCTTCTTTGCATCAGCAGGCAGGTAACCGTCTTCCAAATAACGTTTATATACCTTTGTATCAGGTAATAAGCTTGAAACATCCGCAAACATCTCTTCTCTGGCGGCTTTTAACAGAATAGGAAACTCCGGTCTGGTGGAATTGTCCAGATAAGAGATAATCACATCCGGAATGGTTCCGGAAGCCATCTGTGCTGCCATTACACTGGCATCGCTGTCTCCGGGTGTATACTGAATATCCAGTTTAATACCCGTACGTTTTGTAATCTCCTGCATAACGGGTGTGCTGTTAAGATCCTGTGGCAGATTATTACCGATATCATCTACATAAGCCTGAATGGTAATGGTTCTGTCAGCAATCCAGGTGTCCGGTCTGTTTTCCGTAGTACTTTCATTTTCTGTACCGCTTTTCTTATCATCTGCTTTGCTGCTGCAGCCTGCAAGTGCGGAAGCTGCCATTACTACAACCAAGGCTGTGGCTAAAAAGCGCTTCTGAATTATTTTTCTCATAATGTTCCTCCCATTAAATTATATGTTATCTCTGCTTCCCTTATAGCAGTAGAGAGCATTCAAGCTTACCAGAGACTGACCTCTGTAAATTTCTTGGACAGTTTATTGCAGGCAACCACTAATATCAGACCTACAATACCCTGAATCAATCCGATAGCCGTAGCATATCCGAATTGTCCATTTAAAAGACCAACCCGAACCACGAAGGTATCCAAAGTATCTGCAACCGTCATATTACCGGGAGTTCGAAGCAGATAAATCTGTTCAAAGCCGGTGGATAACATACCACCTACACCCATAATGAACAGCAGACCAATTGTACCGCGGATGCCGGGAATGGTAATGTGACGGATTTTCTTTAACTTAGAACAACCGTCAATACCGGCAGCTTCATATAAGGATGGATCCACACCGCTGATAGCTGCCAGGAACATAATGGAATCCCATCCGATATTTCTCCATAAGTCCATGGAAAACAGCAATTGGAAGAAGTATTTCGGCTCCATCATAAAGAAGGTACCGGGATCTCCGCCCATACTGCCAATAATCTGGTTTAAAACTCCTGTATTGGGAGCCAGTATTCTCTGTAGCATGGTAACAATAATAACCGTAGATAAAAAGTGAGGCAGATAGGTAATTGTCTGGGTGATCTTTTTAAACTTCATGTTTTTTACTTCATTCAACATCAATGCCAGAATTATCGCAAAAGGAAATTCCAGGATACATTTGATTAAACCAACCGTAAGGGTGTTTTTTAAAAGTCTTGTGAAATCAAAGCTATTGAAAAAGGTCTCAAAATAACGGAAACCCACCCAGGGGCTTCCCCATATTCCTTTTTTAAAGGAATAATCCTTAAACGCTAATACAATTCCACCCATAGGCACATAGCATATTAAAATATAATAAATGATACACGGCACCAGCATCAGGTACAGGGGCCAAAACTTTATAAGCCTTCTACCCAAAGAATTATTATCCATCGACCTTGGTTGTTTCATTCAGCTCACACCTCTTTCTTGATATATCCCAATTATAGAAAAATCCCGATTTTCCCACAATGGACAAAACTTTTTTATTCAGTGCATATTTCTACAGCCGAAACAATGCTGCCGTCTTCTAAACGAAGGTAGGTATCAAAAGAGTTTTTGTTTCTTTCCTCCAGCAGAATAATTCTCGCTCCTCGTAGGAACCCCTCTCTGCCATAAGTGTTATACCCGGTAGCTCTCCCGTATCCAAGCTGAATTCCATGTAAATTCCCAATGTAGTCATTTATATGGTCATGTCCGGCAAAGACACCTTTCGTATGACCTTCCTCCAGCAAAGCAGTAAAAAAGCCGGAATTAACGGCAGGGCAGCACACCTCTTCCAGTTTATTACCTGTACAGCTATTATGCTCCCATACCTCCTTATATTCAGGCAGCGGAATATGCAGAAACAACAACGAAGCAAAATCACTGTAACTAGCTCCCAGCTCTTTTATAGCCTTACGGTACCATCTGATCTGCTCCTCCCTGATATAGTCATACCCACCTATGTCCGATAAGACATTGTAGCTTCCGCTGTCTATTCCAAATAAAACCCACTCAGTCTCATTGATATCATTCTTTATTTCCAGATAGTGATTCCCGATACCAAAGCCGGAAGCCTCTGCATGAAACACCATAGAACCAGGCATTTCCAGAACCTTCTTAAACAGGACCTCTTTTCCGACCCCTTCCTCAGCATCGTGGTTCCCAAAGACAAAACTCCAGGGAACCCCTGCCTCCACAAGAGGTTCCAGTACGCTGTCAAGTCCCTGCAAATTATCCGTTCCATAAACGGTATCTCCTGTTATCATAACAAAGTCAGGCTTTTCAGCAACAAGAAGACTTCTCATCAGATTAATGGTCTTCTCATCAACACTGCTTCCATCTACATAATGTAAGTCAGTAAACTGCATAATCTTAAATTTACCATCTTGGAATTTCAGCTCTTTTTTCATTCTTACACCTTTTGCATATCGCAATCTTTCTTATTTGATTTTATAGTTCTTCCTTCACATTGATTTTTATATTGATTTTTCTTCACTGTTATTCATTTTTTACTTGGTTTATTTTTTACCAATTACTCTTTTCAGGTTCCTTTTTTTCTAATACGCTTTTACTCCTCTCTATTTTACTGATTTCTATTTTTACTGATTTCAATTTTCCAACATTTTCTATTTGAACTTGATAATCTTTACTGGCATCTCTTTTACGTATACCTTATTATTCATAACCTAATACCTGTATCATACAGGTAACTTCTCTAAATCTCTTTCTGCCTTTCATATAACCTAAATATAATCAAAGAATAGCAAGACGCAGGCAGTTTGCAGAAAATAGAAAGGATGAATGCGCCTATGGAAATATATTAGAAGTTCTTTTCTCTGAAAATTATGTGCTATATCCTGAAACAGATTGTCTGAGCGCAGCGAGTTATCTGTTTGAGGATATGCCAAGCACATAATCTTCAGAGAATTAGGACTTCTTATATATTGTAATCGGAGCATGAATTCTTACTATTTTCTGCAAACTGCCGTCCCCTTGCCAACCCCTGCCATTTACCAAAATTCAAATTCATATTAAAATGAATCCCCCCTCACCACAATGGATAAACATTCAAACTATAGTGGATATTTCTATAACTTGCAGCTAACATCTTGTTTCTTATATTTGCCAGTAGTATATTGAACACAGAACAGTGCTTTTCCTTCCATACGGCTCGGATTAAAAGCACAATATAACAAAGGAAAGGATCCAATAATCATGCATACTTACTTTCAAGCCAGCGGCTCCTTGAACAAAGGCTTTGTGGGGCAGATATCCTATACCGTCTGCCTGGACAAAGAATATAAAGGCATGAATATAGAATTTTCATTTAATAAACAGCGCTTTACTGTAGTCACCGAGGAATTAAAGTCTGAATTCCTCAACACCTACGGCGGAGAATATGGCATCCGTAATTACTCTGATGAGGAGCTTAATAACGTCATACGCGAAATGAAGACCGAGATTCATATGCTGGTTACTATGAATGATGAATTTATAGGCGGTGTACACAAACAGCTTACCACCCGTCAGATGACTTTCACCCCTGACTTTACCAGTGATGGCTGCATTCCACAAACAGGTATAGCAGGTGTTCTTAAGATCACTCTGGTTGTATTTAATGTCATTATGGATCATACCGATTATCAACTGACCCTAACGGTAGAAGGCTAAAAAGAGATTTGCACTATTATTATTTCACCAGGGTGTAACTGAAGACACTTGTACCGAGCTTACGGTTCCACTATGTAGAAGACAAGGTAAGATTCTGGGGACATCGTGATGTTACGTTACCAGTATTGCAACGCAGAAGACTGCAAAGTGGAACATTCAGAACGGTGTTATGAGTTTTTAGACACTCCCTTGTACTGCCTAGCAGGAAGAAAGGAACTATCATGTTTAAACGTTTGGAATTACATAATCACACCACTGAATCAGATGGCAGCATGACTCCCCTGGAATTAGCGGAATTTATGATTGCAGACCAGGTCGATGCCTTTGCCATAACAGACCATAATACCATATCCGGGCACAGAAAGGTCGCTGCATTGCTGGCAGAGAACAACTTCCCCATAAACTGTATCTACGGAATGGAATATACCACTTATTACGGACATATCCTGTGTCTTAACCTGAAAGAATACGTATCCTGGGAGAATGTGAATCTCCACAAACCCGAGCTGCTCTTTTTGGCTGCAAAAGAAAAGAAGGCCCTGGTGGGAATCGCCCATCCCTTCTCTTACGGACATCCTTTTGCCAGAGGGTGCCGTTTTGACATGAAGATTACGGACTATTCTTCAATTGATTTCATCGAGATCTTCAACAATCCCGAACCCCTACATGAGGTAAACCAGCGGGGACTTTTATGGTGGGAATCACTGGTATTGGAGGGTGAGAAGCTTGCCTTTACCTGCGGAATGGACCTTCACGGCAGGTGGGATATGAAGAATCAATATGCAACCTTTATAAAAGGGAATCCTGCTGGTGATATCGCTAAGGAATTGGAAACTGCTATTCTAACGCAGAAAACCTGGATTTCCAAAGGTCCGTTAACAGAGTGTGAAGTCGACGATAAAAGGAAACAGCTCACCTTTACCATGATTGATACTGATAAGCCTGGTTATATTCATCCGGAGGAAGCTCCTTATTACCTGACCCTGCGAACAAAAAAAGGAGTCCTTACAAAACAGTTCGACCGAAAGACACCCCTTACAGTTGATTATATGGAATTACAAAACGAACCTGTGATTATACCAAAACTCTATCAACAGGATACGGAAATCGAAAATCTGCTGGCTGTTGCACCTGTGATCTATTTGTAGGCTTAGAGTGCGCTCGAAAGCAAAAAGGTGTAATTGAAGAAAGCATAAGAAGTCCTTTTCATAGTATTAGGACTTCCTATGCCTTAAGAAAGCATGAAGCTTTTTACTGCAATAGATTGGCATCGTATTGTAAATATGATTTACTGATACTCATAAATATCTCACTTGCGATGCAGTCTTCTGTACTCCAGAGGTGTCAATGAGGTTGATTTTTTGAAAACCCGGAAGAAATACTGACTATCTTCATAACCGACCTCTTTTGAAATTTCCGCTATGCTTTTGTCCGATCGTACCAGATACTCACAGGCTTTTTCCAACCGGAGATTTTTAATGTAGTTTACGGTTGTCTGCCCGGTTTCTTTCTTAAATATGGTGGAGAAGTAATTGGGGCTTATTGCAAATTTTTCTGCCAGCTCCGTAATGGATATATCACGGTTATAATTATCCTGAATATACTTGATACCCAGCTTTATCTTGTTTCTGGCATTGATATCAATATCTCCCTTAACAGAAATACTATCCAGAATAAGCAGGTAAAGGTAGTTAATCAATTCCTTCACCGATTGAAAGGTTTCAAAGATTTCAAAATTCAGCACCAGCTTTTCCATATTCTTTGGATCATTGGTAAACAACGGATTGGATACCGTGATAAGAATCTGTATGATTCGTGCCCAGACAATGCGTATATATGCCACATTATATCTTTTAATCTTATCCTCTGAAAAGATATCATTGAGCAGGAATTCTATATTCCCTGCATCGTGCCGCTCAATATACTGATGCAGCATATGCAGCTCCGATACCGGAAATTGTTCTGCTGAAAGTATCTTAATATCATCATAGAAATAAAGATTGAGCTTGCCATGAATCATTCTCTGCAAGAAAGCCTCCTGTGCCTCTTTACTGCTTTCCGCCGTAATTTGAGCTGTTATGGAGCTGCTTCCAAAGGTCAGGGAGACCCTCATCTTCTTCCATAAAAGATTCTGAAGTTTGGTAAATACTTTCTCCGCCTCAATCCGCAGCCTGGCAGGATTGGTATTGGTAAAAATGACATAAAGCTGATTCATGTTGGAAAGGTTATTAACAATAAGCCGTCTTCCCTCTCCTTCAATCTCATAAAATACATTTTTTATGGAAAATTTAATGAGGTCAATATCTTTGTAATCAAAACATTTCTGTTCATAGCTTTCAGAGTTTATATGAATTACCGAAACAATACTCCATTGATTTTCCAGCGGAAATTCAATTCCTGCAAGTTTACCTATTTTACGCAGATTATCAACTTCCAGTTGGTTCCTGAGCAGTTCATTGACTGCCTTGTCCAGCATATAATCCTTTTTTTCCGCAAGTGAACGTGTGCCTTCTCTAATACTAAGCCTCAAAGCTTCCTCTTCCTCAATTTTCTGCAAGGAATCTTCAATTGCCTTTTTTAAGTTCTCGTTTGACACAGGCTTTAACAGATAGGCATTCACTCCCAAATGAATGGCCTGTTCCGCATATTCAAATTCTGCATACCCGCTTAATATAATGAACTGCAATTTCGGCAACATCGTTTTGGCATTACGAATAAACATCAATCCGTCCATCCCCGCCATGCGGATATCTGTTATAATAATATCCACTTTGTGCTGCTCTAAAATCTCAATTGCCTGTTCACCTGATTCGGCTTCATACAGCGCCGCCGGCATCAGATCCAGATACTCCAGTCTGGCTTTAATCCCCTGTCTTATCAGTTCCTCATCATCCGCAATCAAAATACTCCTATTCACGCTAATACCCTCCCTATTGAAGAAGTGGCAGGGTAATTGTAAAACAACTTCCCCGTCCCTGCAAACTCTCTATCGTAATTCCATATTCAATTCCACAAGCTAATTGAATTCTCTGGTTAACATTTCTGATACCGATTCCCTGTCTGGTATGTTCCGTTTGGTGGGTATCATTGATATAATTACTGATTTCTTCAACTTTTTGCTGCGACATGCCGGTACCATCATCTTCAATCTTTATGACCAGCATATGATTAAACTCTTTAATGGAAATCTCCAGAGTTCCCTTCCCTTTATTATTACTTAGACCATGAACAATGGCATTTTCCACAATGGGCTGCAGAATGAACCGCAGCACCAGTTTATCCTCCAATTCAGGATCAACATTGTAAAACACATCGAATTTATTTTCAAATCTGGTTTTCTGTATATATACATAATTCTGCGTATGCACCAGTTCCTGTTTTACCGTTACAAATTCACCATAGTTTTTTCCAAGGCTGTATCTGAAATTCCCCCCAAGCTTTTCACAAAGATCACAAATTAGAAAGACTCCCTTTACCGCCGCAATGGAACTGATGGTTTCCAGGGTATTATAAAGGAAATGAGGATTAATCTGCAATTGCAGATTACGGAATTCACTTTCTTTCTTCTCCAGCTGCTGGATATAATTTTTCTTTATCAGGGTATCAAGCTTTTCAAGCATTGTATTGAACTGCCTGTCCAGAACTGCTATCTCGTCATTTCCTTCAATTTTTTCCGTTATGGATAAATCACCGGTTTCCGCCACTTTAATCTTATGGATCAGTTTCTCCACTCTTTTCGAAAAACTTCTGGTGAAAGCAAACATGGTAATAAAGATAATTCCAATCACTACTGAGAGAACCGGTAAGAGGCTGCTCTGTACATCCGCCTTTTTCTTATTCAACTGGCTGTTGTTGAATAAAAACAGCAGTTTTAAACCAAAGTTTATTTCATGATCAGGACTGATAACCATTGCGTCTTTATAATAATTCGTTTTATGAGAATTCAGTTCCTCATAGGACAGGTCTTTAAGAATGGAATTGTAATTTCTGTTAGAGGAATATACTAAATTCGAATTACTGTCAAAAGCAATTACATCATAAGAATATACTGATTCGCCAAAAGTAACGGTTGGTGCCAGCAGCCGCTCCAGATAAATATCCAGTTTAACCATACCGATGTACTCGCTGGTATAATCCGCAGTATTTATATAAATTATATCCTGCTTTAAAGAAAGTATGGCTTCTTTCTTTTTGCCTGCCATATAAATAAAATAATTCCCTCTCGCAGACAAGCTTTTTGTAAACCAGCTCTCTCTGGTAGCTCCATCCATCATTGCTACTCTGCTGCCGTAGATCTTACCGTTTGAATTATTGGAGTAAATCATACAATTACGCAGCTCGGGACTTTCCAAATGAAGTGATTTGTTTACTTCCGTACTGACATCTGTTCCTTTACTCCGCGGATTATTATCCTCCGTCTTATTCATCAGGGTATTAACAATAATGGTATTATTGGTTATCTGCCTTAAGCTGTCATTATATTGGTAAAGCTTGCTTTCCAAATTCGACGTATACTGGGTAATCAGCTGATTATGAGAATTAACCAACTCCTCTGTAACCAGATTTGTTATTTTTTGAAATACCAGAGAACTGATGAACAGTATGGGTACAATACTTACCAGCGCCGTAAAAGCGACCAGCTGCGTAAATATGGTACTGGAATGAAAAACAAATCTGTACAGTCTCTTTAACTTTTCTTTCATTGTTTCTTCCTCAATTTGCAAAAAACCCAAGAATAAAAGCACCATAGCAGTCATTGCACTTATTCTTGGGTTATAATATTAATCTATCAAATTATTCTACAGTGTCTTCTCTAATGCAAGATATCCAAGTCTTATAGCTCCCAGGATACCGGGATCTTCCCCCAGTATTGGTGGTATAATATAATTATCAATATCTTTCATTATGTCCTCATGACGGATATATCCACCCAAATTTTGCAGAACTTTCTCTCTTACAGCAGGAAACAGCTGCGGCTGATGCATAACACCGCCCCATAAAACAATTTTATTAGGTGATAAGGTCAGGATATAGTTTGTAACAGCCTGGGCTATATAGAAAGCCTCCAGTTCCCAGACTTCATCCCGTTCTGCCAGTTCATGACCCTTTTGTTTCCATCTGCCCTCTATTGCCGGTCCGGCAGCAAGCCCTTCCAGGCAGTTATCATGATAAGGGCAAAAGCCTTCGTAGGTATCCTGTTGATGGCGGGTAACGAGTATATGTCCAGCCTCCGGATGAACCAGTCCATGCAGAGGTATTCCATTAATACAGACTCCAACTCCTACTCCGGTACCAATCGTAATATAGATAACCGACTCACAGTCTTTCCCTGCTCCCCAGACAGCTTCTCCAAGAGCAGCTCCATTGACGTCCGTATCAAAGCCTATGGGAATCTTCAATGCATCCTTGAAGGTCTTCACGATATTAAAGTTACGCCAGGCTATTTTCGGACTGCTAGTAATCGAACCATAGGTGGGAGATAAAATGTCCAGGTCAATAGGACCAAAGCAGCCGATTCCCAGGGCTTCTATAGCTTCTGTTTCAAAAAACCTGATTAATGCAGGAATTGTGACTTCAGGTGACTCTGTCGGAATTGTTAATCTCTTATGGATTTCTCCCTTTTCATTACCGATTGCACAAACCATTTTTGTACCGCCGGCTTCAATTCCTCCAATTATCATAATACCCTCCGTCTTTCGTCCCTTTTCTTATTGCTCCAGTCGGAATTCGCAAGCAAGCTTGCAATTCCTCTTTCCGCTTTTATTATAAAATGAACGTAAAGC
>DJJW01000002.1:53707-68973 GCA_002434335.1 Lachnoclostridium sp. UBA6558
CCTCTTTCCGCTTTCATTATATCATACAAACTCAAATCAGGCAGTTCACAAATCTTCAAAAAACACTGTATTTTTCTATGATACATTCCAAAGCTTGAAGCTCAAAAACCATTCTACAATAAAGAAACAGGAAATTTGCGCCAAACAGAAAGAGGAATGCGCCTATGGAAAGGTATTAGAAGTCCTATTCTCTGCAGCTTATGTGCTATATACGAAAACAGATTGTCTGAGCGTAGCGAGTTATCTGTTTTCGTATATGTCAAGCACAAAAGCTTCAGAGAATTAGGACTTCTTATACCTTGGAATTGAAGCATGAGTCTTTCTGACTTGTACATTTTACCGTCCCCTTGTGAAGAACTCTCCCTTTGTAAAGAACCGTCCCCCTTTGTAAAGAACTGCTCCTCTGTAAAACACTGCTCTTTTGTAAAAAACTGCTCCTTTGTAAAAAACTGCTCCTTTGTAAAGAACTGCTCCCCTGTATAGAACTGCCTTGCATCCCCGAGCTATTCGTTTACAAAACAATGTCTCTCTTCCAGATCATATGGTTATATCATCATCTTAAACTGTCTGTAATATAAATAGATAAGCACCTTCTCTTTTAGAAATCTCAAATTCTTTGACTATTTTGAAATTCTTGCGGTTATAGAACTTGTGTACATAATCCTTGTTATGGGAATACATTATAATCACACCGTCCATTTTAAGATGCTCCCCAGCTTTTGCAAAAAACCGCCGGTACAGTTCACAGATTTCATTTTCATCTTTATGCCCCTGTGCTCTGGGCATATTGGTAATAATCTCATCAAAGAGATACTCATGCTTAAAATCAAAGAAATTACGGTTGATATAATAGATAGTGTCTCCGCTTAGGGCTGTATTCTCTTTTGCCCTCTCAATTGCCTGCCCGAATACATCCAGTCCATACATTGTCCCTGCCTTTACTTCTTGGTTTCTTTCTATGAGCATTGTACCTACTCCACAGAATGGATCTAATACCTGGCCTTCTTCTTTCATATAATCTTTGGCAAGTGTTGCTATAAGTGCTGCCATAGCAGGATTTATGCTGGCAGCGATTACATTCTTACGATAACCAAACCTGTCATCCTTTAAGGTACACAACTTTATAAGGACGTTAAATCTCCCCTCTTTATTCTCAATAAGCCTTAATTCCCATTCGTAATCAGTGGTACTGTTAATAAGTTTTCTTCCTGTATTCCGCTCTAATTCTGAAGCAAATTTCTTGGTAAAACTGCTACGCTTATCAAGCTCCATTTTAGCTTTTAGTTCTATACGAAAATAGAAAGGAGGATTTCCCTGGTGTCTTTGCATCAGAAATTCCATCAGGCTGCTCTCTGCCAATGCTTTTGCACCTGTTACCACATCCCTGTCCAGGGATTTTATATCTTTTAGTATAAACAGGATTTCTGTATAGGTTCTGACAGAAAGCACTTTTTCCAAGTCGTCACATTCCACCATGACACCTGCATTAAATTCTCTTGCATTGATTCCCTGAAGTTGCTTTAGGGTAGCTCCAATATAATTTCTGTTTGTAAGCAGGATAAGAGAGGAGGGTTCTTTGTAGCCGGTAAATTCATGTTTTTTGGCTCCTTTTACCTTACGAATCAATGCTGAGAGATGTCGTAGTTCTTCCTCCACATGTTTCTTATTCCCTTCGGTTATTTCTATACTGCTTAAAGTTTCATATCTTTTCTCCAGGTTGTCTACGTAAGAGGTATAGTCAAAGTTCTTTAAAGCGGTAAGGTAAGCACTTCTGACAAATAACTGCTCCTCACTTTCATAGGCTTCATATAAATCATTAAGAGTTTCCGGTATGTTCAGTTCTCCTAAAATTAATGCGGTATTTTTTCTGATTTTGGGATCTTCTTCCTTTAACAAATTAAGTAGTATCTGATAATCTGCCCCAATATAATACAACAGAGCAGTCTTACTATGGGTTTCTTTTAATTCAGCCTTTAATTTTATCAGATTCTCTCTGATATCTGCTTTTTCCCTTATTTTATCGAAAGTATCACGTATCATAGCTGCTCCTTATGTTTACTGGTCCGGTCCTATGCAGACTCAGTTATTTCTATTATATCAAAGTCAACCTAAAATGTCAGCCGAATTCCAAAAATGCAGTGGTTTTTCTTCTTTCTTACCTGTTGAAAAATGTGGTTTTTTATTGACTTCCCCTTATATTTATGCTACTGTTAAAGGTAATCAGATATAGGGGAGTAGTCAGCATGTTATAGTACAAACCGTATTTCGGACATGCAGTTAAACCAACAGCCGAACGTTAATGTTCTGGTTTAATTTGAAAAGACAAGACCTGTATCCTATTTTAGGGTACAGGCTTTTTTTATGTCAGAGACTAACACACCCATTAAAAATTAGTAATTATTCACTAACATCAAAAGCTTTACAAGTACGAAGGGAGATTCACAATGGATTTTTTACTATCGGGTATTACTTCCGTAACTGTTCCACAATTAGTCATGTATGCTGTAGGAATTTTGCTAATCTATCTCGCTATTGCTAAAGGCTATGAGCCCAGCTTACTTCTTCCTATGGGATTTGGTGCTATCCTGGTTAACCTGCCGTTATCAGGTGTTATCGACCAGGTGCTCCCGGGTATTGGTAACACCCACGGTATTATACAGTGGCTGTTCGAAACAGGTATCGAAGCATCAGAAGCACTTCCCTTACTGCTGTTTATCGGTATCGGTGCCATGATTGATTTCGGCCCTCTGTTATCCAATCCTATCATGTTATTATTCGGTGCTGCTGCACAGTTTGGTATTTTCTTAACCTTAACAGTTGCTATACTCTTAGGCTTTGAACTTCCTGATGCGGCTTCCATCGGTATTATCGGTGCTGCCGACGGCCCTACTGCGATTCTTGTATCACAGATACTGGAATCCAAATATATCGGTCCTATTGCAGTCGCGGCCTACTCGTATATGGCTATGGTGCCTCTGGTTCAGCCGGTTGCCATTAAAGCTGTTACGACAAAAAAAGAACGTCTTATCAGAATGCCTTATAATCCCGTATCGGTATCAAAAAGGATTAAAATAGTATTCCCCATTGCAGTAACAATTATTGCAGGTTTTGTTGCTCCTACTTCCGTATCTTTGGTTGGTTTCTTAATGTTTGGTAATTTATTAAGAGAGTGCGGTGTTCTTACCACTTTATCCGATGCCGCTCAGAACATACTAGCAAATCTGGTTACTCTGCTATTGGGTATCACCATCTCCTTTAGTATGAGAGCGGAAGCTTTCGTAACCTGGCAGACGCTTTTAATCCTTGGACTTGGTCTTATCGCTTTCGTATTTGATACAATCGGCGGTGTTATGTTTGCTAAGTTTGTTAATCTGTTCCGTAAGAATAAGATTAATCCTATGATCGGTGCTGCAGGTATTTCCGCATTCCCTATGTCAGCCCGTGTAGTTCAGAAAATGGCTATTAAAGAGGATCCTACCAACCATCTTCTGATGCATGCTATCGGCGCAAACGTATCCGGTCAGATTGCTTCCGTATTAGCCGGCGGTATTATCTTAAACCTGTTAACTACTATCTTAAAATAGTCCGCTGCTGTAAATGAACCCACTGCCTTAGGATGAAAGGAGTCAGTCATGAATTTTAGTATTGAAGATCTTTTGATATCACTTGATATTATGTGGAAAGGTATGTTTAGTATATTTGTTGTTATAATAATAATTACTTTGCTTGTCATGCTTTTTCAATGGTTTGAGAAAAACTTTCTGGACAAGAAGAAAGATAGACAGTAATTCCTTTATGAAATCAATTATATTACTAATATAAAGAATAGAGGCTGTATCTACTGTATAACCCAGGTTTGATACAGCCTTTATGACTTATTGAACGGCTTCGTTCTCCGTCTTTACACAATCCTCAGGATTAAGCTTTATCTGCTCCCACTCTCCGTCGCCAGCCTTTCGGTACTGGGCAATTTCTATATCCGTATCATTTGTTAATTGGTAATATACCAGCAGATAGTCTGCCCCGTCATTTCCCTTAAAAGATATATTTTTAATATAACCCTCCTGCTTTAGAGGATACATCTTTTCTATCAGCTCACACCATTCTCCATATCTTACCTTTACAGACATTTCAGCATCATATGCCCAGCCGTGATAAGGTGCACATAGATAATTTTCTCCATGGAATTCAATATTTGATATTTTGTATTCATTCATTTCTTCCTTAAGATCTACAAACCCGTAATAATACTCAAAACTCCCCTGATTCTTTTCATTTCCTTCAATGGTCTCCAGCTCCACAAAATAGCGGTGTATATTCTCTTCGTTATCATAAACAGGCACATTGTGGTATTTTATAAGATTAATATGCAGGATATTTTCAAAGGTCTTTCGGTACTGTTTATAGCTCAATCGATTTCTATAAGCATCGTTAAGAAAATTATAGGCTATTGGATAGGGAATCCCTGCATTCCCAAGTGTTCCACAGCCTGCTGATTTGCCTTTTTCAATATTGGCAGCTTCCCGTAAGATACTGAAGTAATTAACTATTGTATCCTCCGGCGTCTGAAAAAGGTCCGAAGGTAATTTTATTTCAGATGGTTTTTTGTCATAATAATCGTCTATGAAATTCCAGTCATAGCGTGTATTTAATACCGGAAGGCTGGAAGGCCTGAAATAAGTTTCCAAATCCGGTTGCTTTTCCTCAGCTATGCTTTCTGTACGAGAATCCTCGGCTAATTCTGCTGTACCTTCTATATGTAGCATCTCATAGTATTTCCCTCCCATTACCATTGTATTGGCATCTTTTTTCTCTAAATACATACGAATACCATAATTGAATACCAATATCAGCACCAGCAAAAGGCCTGACAGAATAACAAACTGCCTTCCTCTGCCTGCTAATGTATGTTTCATTGTTCTAATCCTCCCATTTATACCTGCCTATCTAAAACATATGATGAAGGAGGTATATTAAGACACCTGTAGAATTTTTCTTTTGCTTTTATACAATTCTATCCATTAAAGATTATTGCACGCTTAAAATATAAGCAGGATCTGTTTAAACTCACAAAATAAAAAAGGACCCCCTAATAAAACTACTATAAGGAAAATTAAAACATAACCTTCACTATAAAAAGCTGATATTCGGCTTCTTTACAAGTGGTAAGGAAAAGTCTAAACGAACCTGATACAGTATAATTTAGGGGGTGCTTCTATCTATAAATTATTTATTTTACTGTTATCTATCGCATTATTAGTGTTATATTTGTATTTATCTAATAATGCAACTATTTATGCCTGCTGTGCAGCTAAAGCTATATAGCTGTACGGCTGGTTGAAATGTGGCAGGAAGAATAAATCCACCAGTTTTAATTTATCAATGGTCACCTTTTCTTGAATAGCCAGGGAAAACATATGAAGTCCCATGGATATATCATACTCAGAAGTCATCTGTGCTCCTAATACTACTCTGGATTCCTTATCATAGACAATCTTTATCTTAACCTTATGATTGTTCTCCTCCATAAATCCTGGCTTCTGGTAATCTTCATAATCAACAGCTGCTGCATTTATTCCAAGCTTTTCAGCTTTCGCCTGGGTAAGACCTGTTGAAAGCATATTAACACCCCAGATGCTGATACCATTAGAACCTTGAACTCCACCGGACTCCAATTCTTTTCCGCAGCTGTTATTTCCCGCAACTATGCCAGATCGAACAGCATTAGAGGCAAGTGCAATGTAATTAACCTCTTGTATGGAATTATCATAAACTGTTGCACAATCACCTACCGCATAAACTCCTTTGACACTGGTTTCCTGGTGTTTATCTACCAGAAAAGCACCGTTTTTGAACAACTTAAGCTGATCGTTTCCCAGTGCTGTATTTGGCTTGAAGCCTATTGCCATAATAACCATATCTGCTTTATATTCGGATTTATCGGTTATTACCTTTTCGACTTTATCCTTACCTTCAATTCTTTGTACAGTTTCCTCAAAAGCGACCTTAACACCGTGTTTTTTAAGATTCTCTCTCATAATATCTGTGAAATCTTTATCATAATATCCGGACAGGCAAGTTTCTGCACAATCAACTAAGGTAACTTCCTTACCGCAGCGAACGAATGCTTCTGCAAGTTCTACTCCGATATATCCGGCTCCAACAACCACCACATCTTTAACCGATTCCTCTTTTAATTTCTCAATTACCTCTTCTGCATTCTGATATAGTTTGACCAGCTGTACATTCTTCAGATGAATGCCTTCAATATTAGGTACAATTGGTACTGAACCGGTAGCTAGGATAAGTTTATCATAGCTTTCATGATACTCTGTGCCATCTTTACCTTTCGCGTGAACAATTCTGTTATCATAATCAATGGACTCAACAGGTGTCTCCATGAAGATTCTTGCACCTTTATTCTCCAGCTTCTCTTTATTGGAATAGAACAATCCTTCTGGCCCGCTAATTTGTTTTCCAATCCATAATGCCATTCCACAGCCTAAGAAACTTATATTGGAATTGGAGTCAAACGCTGTAACTTCATTTCCTTTAAAATTATCAAGTATTGTATTTAACGCTGCTGTTCCGGCATGATTTGCTCCTACTACTACTATCTTACTCATAATGTTACCTCCTGAGGATGATTAAATATCTAATTTTGAATACGGCACTTTCCTTTGTTCCTTCACCGCAGAGATGTTAATTTATCTTACAGCCTCATTGTAATCCAACTTTGTTAATTTTGCAACTAATAATTGTTATTATTATCACAAATATTTCATTAACACCCTGCCCACCTTCTGAATATGATAATATAGCATATTTTCTATATTATGCATATTTTTTACTATATAAGTTGAATTTTAATTTTAAAAAAAATGTTGACTCTTAATATCTGGAACTAGTTTGTAAAATTCAACTTAAATATAATCGGAAGGAGTCCTTTTATGAAGAAACTTGATAGAAAGTATTATCCATCTTTCAGCAGATTATTTATAAAGAAAAAAACTTTAAAGAACGAAATAAAAGAATCCTTATCCCTGCCTCAGGTCAGTGCCACCAGCTTCGAAACAGAGACTGAGCTGGCGCTAATCCTTGCTGATGCCCAGGCCAATAAACTTATTGATCTCAATAAGGAACTGGCCCCTTTTGGATTTGCATATTACCGCCCTCAGAACATGTTCTATTCCCTGATGAATTGCTGGCAGCGTGAATGCGGTTACTGCAGACTTTATGATGAAGGCTGTGCTGCCTTTAGCATGATAATAGACTGCGAACCGATCTATTTTGATTATGAGGGCAAGAAGTGGATGATCGAATTCTGGAAAGGTCAGTATGGTATGACTACAGGCTGTGAAATCGGTATCTATAATACCACTGTACCTTATGTAGATATTCCCGGTCTTTTCTATGGAACTTTCTACGAATGTGCTTCCGATGAAGAGCGGATGCCTATGTCTTTTACCCTTATTAAGAAAAACAAAGTACTTTTTTATCGCAGTGATCTTCATTGGTGGCTTACCGGTTTTCGTCTCGGTGAATTTTCTGAGCCGGAAGATCTGGTTATGCATGCCCAGATAACGCTGAAGAACGAGGAAATGCGGGATATCTTTATTGAAGCCTTAATAAAAACCGGTTATAAAAGAAATGAAATAGACTATACGAATAATACCGTAGGCTTCATATTTGATAAGCCCCGCTCCAAACAGCCGCTTACAAGAAATGCAGTTATGGATTTCATTATGCAAACCAACAATAAACGGAATTGTTATGCATATAATGAAGCAACGAAACTTATTGGAGATCCTTTGGATAAATTCATATTAGTAAAAAATGAAGCGCCTAAAATGTATAATAAGATACTCAATGTCAGAAATACTCCTGATATCTTTAAGGATTATAAACGCCTGCAGCAGTCTAGTACAGAAAGCAAAGCTGCTGCCCTTAGTGCAAAGGAGCATAAACAGTAAGAACACGGCTGGGATGGGAGGTGTTATAATTGTCTGTGGATAAGAAGCTGACAGATGCTTATATAAATGCAGAAGAACTGGTACTAAAGAAAAATACCAAGATTGTGCTTATCAGCGACTGCCACAGAGGAATCGGTAACTGGGGCGATAACCTGTTTAACAACCAGAATCTGTACTTTGCGGCTCTGTCCTATTATTATGATAAGAATTTCATTTATATTGAATTAGGGGATGGAGATGAGCTTTGGGAAAACAGATCGGAAGAGGACATTATTTCTACTCACAGTTATGCTTTCTGGCTAATGTCCAAATTCTATGAAAGTAAGCGTTTTTATATGCTTTATGGTAATCACGATATTGTAAAAAGAAACCCGTCCTTTGCCAGAGAACACTTTAGCTCTTTTTATGATGAAAGCTTAAAAAAGCAGGTTGCTTTGCTGCCGGATATCCGTATAAGGGAAGCTCTCGTTCTTCGTATAGCCAATACAAACCACAAAATATTACTGGTACACGGACATCAGGCGGATTACTTTAATGACACCTTATGGCGCCTTGCCAGATTCCTGGTACGTTATCTCTGGAGACCCTTTGAACTTATTGGAGTAAAAGATCCAACCAGTGCCTCAAAAAACTTTAATAAGAAGGAAAAGGTAGAAAATCATCTAATTAATTGGACAAAAAAACACAATAAAATGCTGATTGCAGGTCATACTCACAGACCTGCCTTCCCAGCTGTAGGCGAACCCTTATATTTCAATGATGGCAGCTGTGTCCATCCCAGATGTATTACCTCTATCGAGATTGAAAATCAATCAATTACCTTGGTTAAGTGGTCTGTGAAAACAAGACCGGATCGTACTCTGTATGTTGAACGTACTCCACTTGAAGGTCCAGTTCCGTTAAAAAATTTCTTTTCACCCTGATAAAAGGGTTCCTGGCTGAAATGAATATCCTGTCTATGTAGGAATATTCATTTCAGCAGTTGTCTATTTGGGCTTTTTCATGTTACGATTCACTCATTTTTCAAAGCTTATACATATTTGTTACATAATCTTCTGGTATTCTTTTTCCACAATTATATTTACAGACAGATTAATTCCTTAACCAATGTTATAAAAGAAATCGCAGATCAGACTACGCTGCTTGCATTAAATGCTTCTATTGAGGCCGCCAGAGCGGGAGAAGCAGGCAGAGGCTTTTCCGTAGTAGCCGGTGCGATAGGCTCACTGGCAGCTCAGTCTGCCAAGACAGAGGAATGAGGCGCGTGCATCTTATTTAATTTACCTGATTAACAGGCTTCCCTTCCAGAAAGGCCTGTATATTATCAGCAAGCATATCAATTAGCCGTTGTCTGGTCTCGATACACTGCCAGCCTATATGAGGTGTCAGGATACAATTAGACAGCTGAAAAAGCGGATTATCCGGAGTTCCTGGCTCCTGTTCCAGTACATCCAGAGCAGCTCCTGCGATTACTCTGTTCTTAAGTGCCGCCACAAGGTCCTTTTCTTTGATAATCGCTCCTCTGGAAGTATTGATAAGATAAGCTGAAGGTTTCATAAGTGCAAGCTTCTCCTGATCTATCAAATATCTGGTATCCTCATTCAAGGGACAGTGAATGGTTACAAAATCACTGTCTGTGAGCAGTTCCGTCAGAGAGACAAAGCTCACATTTTCCTCCTGAAAGTCTTTCGGTGTTCTGCTGTACACCAATACTTTCATTCCAAAGAAAACAGCTGTCTTGATTACTTCTCCCGCAATCTTTCCGGCTCCGATTACCCCCAGGGTTTTACCGGTCACTTCACTGTGATTCAGAGTCATATATTTCGTAAAATTATCATACCTCTTCTCTTTCAGCAGGTTCTGCTGCGTGGTCAGCGAAGAACTTAAGGATAAAATAAAGGTAAAGGTAAGCTGCGCAACAGCTCTGGAACTATAAGCAGGAATATTACATACGGCAATGTTTTTCTTCTTTGCCGCTTCTATATCTATATTGTTATAACCGGTACCAGCCTCACATATCAGCTCCACAGTTGAAGGAAGGTTTTCGATGATCTCCTTTCCCATGGGCAGCTCTTTTGTAATTAAAATATGGCCTCCCTCTGCCTTTTTACAGATTTCCTCCGGTGCTGATTTCTCATAGAATGTGATTTCTGCCACTTTATTTAGTTTGTTAAAGTCTAATTTTCTGTCATAGTCTACTTTTTCATAGTTTAAGAATACCGCTTTTTTCATATTATCACTCTTGCCTTTCTCATATTCATCTTATTTCGTACAGGTTCAGTCATATGTGCTTAACAGGTGTTCCGACATTGCCTTTATAGCTTCTGCGCTATCCCGCTGTTCAATTGCATGGATAATATTCTCATGCTGCTTATAAAGGAAGTTTATATTCTCAGGATTTTTAAACATGCTGCTACGGGTATTAATAATATAATCTTCTACCAACGCTGAGACTGCATACATAGTGTAGCTTACCAGTTTGTTTCCCGATGCTTCAATTATCTTATAATGCAGTTGTTTATCTATGGCTGCACTTACACTTTCCTTCTCCGAAGTTTTCAGCTCACAAAGCAATTTCTTCATTTCCTCCAATTGTTTCTCGCTTCTTCTGAGCGCAGCCTCACCGGCAGCCTGAGGCTCCATCATCTGCCGAAATTTAATCACCTCATCAATATTGCTGCCATGAAGGAGAAAGGTCAGGGACAGAGGCTCAAAGAAGCTGTCCTCAAACTGCTCTTTGATATAATTGCCTCCCCCCTGTCTGGCTTCCATAATACCCAGCATCTCAAGGGCTCGCAAGGCTTCTCGTATGGATGTCCTGCTGACCTTTAGCTGTTCACACATCTCTCTCTCAGAAGGCAGCTTATCCCCACACTTTAAATCACCCTGTCTTATAAGCTCTTTAATCTGTCCGATAACCTGATCAAAAACTTTTGTGTTTTTTATTGCTTCAAACATCACCTTCTCCTTCCGATAAATCCCCAAAGTACTTCTCTGTCAAGTACTATATTCATATCCTATATAACAGATTTTATTGTACCTGTATGAATTTAGATATTGAAATACTTACGATTATTCACAAAATGTCCAATCAGTTTATTCTCTTAGTAATCATAATTTAAAACCACATTTTCTAACCACATTCCTAAATGCCCCATCCCTAAAGAAAAAACAAAGATAATCTCCATATAACAGGAGCTAGAACTACCGTAACAATACCAGACAACGCCATTGTTAACCCGCTCATGGCGCCTTCTATCTCTCCAAGCTCCATAGCTCTTGCCGTTCCCAAGGCATGAGAAGAAACCCCCATAGCAATTCCCACAGACACACTGTCCTTCATTTTGAATAACTTAGCAAGAAACGGACCAATGACAGCTCCCAATATTCCTGTCAATATAATTGCAACTACTGTAACCGACGGAATTCCTCCGAGCTGGTTTGACACCTCCATACCAATAGGTGTTGTAATAGATTTTGGAATCAAAGATTTAGTCAATACCTCTGAAAGGCCAAAAACCTTTGACAGGAGAATGATACAGCTGATACCCAAAACATTACCACTTAAAATACTGACAACAATAGACAGTACATTTGCTTTTAACAAATGAATTTTACGATAGATCGGTAATGCCAAGGCTACTGTAGCCGGGTACAGGAAAAAGGAGATAAGCTGTCCTCCCTGACTATAATCCTCATAAGATATGTTAAAACTCGTAAGAACCAATATTACCAGCAGCATGGCAAGCAATAAAGGATTGCATATGGATAACCTGGTCTTTTTCTGTATCAGGCTGGCTATTTCATAGGCAGCCAGTGACAGAATAACTCCAAATAACGGTGACTTCACTATTTCACTCATTGATTACTTTCCTTTCTAAGCAGCTTTGCTATGTGCGCGGTTATAATCCAGATAACCGCAGTTGAAATCACGATAACTGCCAGAAAGCCTGCCAGCTTTCCCTTTATCAGGCCAAAGGAGGTCATCAGCCCGACACTTGCAGGAACAAAAAGAAACGCCATATGTGATAGCAAAAAATCGCAGACCTCTTCTATCATGTGAACTTTGAGAAGTCCCGTTTGCAATGCAAAAAACAATATCAATATGCCTATTACAGAACCCGGTACCGGTAAATGAAATATTTCCTGTATAACCTGCCCTGCAAAATAGATACCTAAAATAATCAGTAACTGTCTAAGATACTTCATAACATCCTCCTGCCTTTCTCTTCTGTCAATAAAATTGGTATATTGGTCATACCAATTTAAATTAGTGTAGCACCAATTAACCCGAAGCGCAATAGAAAATAAAAGGATAATTTTAGGTTTTTCTAATGTGTTTTTAATTCTTATATGGTAATATATGTATTGTTGTAAAATTTTCAACAGAAAAAGCAGGAGGATATCAAAATGGAATATGTACTGCAAACAAAAGACCTCACAAAGGTATTTGGTAAAAGAGCAGCAGTAAGTGGTATGAATCTCAACGTTTATAAAGGTGATATCTATGGATTTATCGGACGTAACGGTGCCGGTAAAACTACCTTTATCCGAATGGTGGCAGGTCTTGCCCGTCCAAGCAAAGGAACCATTCAATTATTTGGAAGTAATGATTTAGATACACAAAGAAGCAAGACAGGAACAATGATAGAGAATCCGGCAGTCTTCCCTCAAATGACAGCAAAACAGAACCTTCATTATTATTGCAGATTACTGGGACTTGACCCCGTAACAAAAATACCTGAAATGTTAAACCTTGTAGGTTTATCTGATACCGGTAAGAAAAAAGCAAAGAACTTTTCCCTTGGTATGAAACAACGGCTTGCAATAGGTATCTCCTTACTTGGCGATCCGGAATTTTTGATGTTGGATGAGCCTATTAATGGACTTGATCCTACCGGTATCAAAGAAATCCGTGAACTGATCCTTCATTTAAACCGTGAAAGAAAGATTACTATTCTTATCTCCAGTCATATTCTTGGAGAGCTTTCAAGGATTGCTAACCGTTATGGTGTCATTAATAACGGAATTATGGTAACAGAGTTTACCAATGAGGAGCTGGAACAGCGCTGCGCCGGAGAACTGGAGATAAAGGTTGATAAAACCGCTGAAGCTGTAGAAATAATAACCGGAATGATGGAGAAAGATGCCGTTAAGGTCTTGGATGAGCATACGATACGAGTATCTAAGAATTTAGAAAAAGCCGGTGCCATTAATACTGAACTTACCAAGAATGGTATAACTGTTAATTCCAGTTCAATTGTCGGGCAGGATTTAGAAGCATACTTTATGCAGCTGATGGAGAGCACTGAGAAAAGTTATGTTTAAGAAATTATGACCTGCAATCCAATTATTATTAAAATAATATTTCAATTACATATTAAAGAATAGCAAATCAGAGATTATTGTTCTGTATTTACTGATTTGTTCCGTGTACAGCAGGTACACAGATGGGAGTTACTATGTTTAATTTATTGCGTTCTGATTTTTATCGTTTGTTTAAAAGCAAGTCTTTTTACATTTGCATGGCTGTAGAGGCCTGTCTCTTTATCCTGGGTATTGTAGTGTTATATTTCATGCAAAATTCAGATCCCACTATGGTAATTACTGATCCCTCTAGCGGAATTGACTATGGTATGAGTGCTGTATTTGGCAGTGATCTTATCATGCTGATTGGAATTGTAATAGGCATATTCGTTACTGCAGAATTCAGCCATGGAACTATGAAAAATGTAGTATCAAAAGGATACTCAAAGGTTTATATATACCTTTCTAAACTGATTACTATGATTNNAGATCGCTGTCGTTATATTAGCGGGAACGATCAGTGCAACAATTGTAACCGGTAATCTGGGTGATTTTTCCGGTGAATATGTAGGCTGGATGTTTAAGACTCTTGGTATAGAAATGCTCTTATATGCAAGTGTTACTTCCTTATTTCTGATGCTTTCTATGATTGTAAAAAATCTTGGCGGAGTCATTGCGATTAATATTATTTACGCTGTCATGGCAGAACGTTTGATATTCACCTTACTCCAGTATGCTGTTAAAAGCAAAATTAAATTTACAGAATATAGTTTGTTAAACAACATCGCATTTTACGCCGCAGATACAGCCACCGGATCTGATTATTTAAGATCAGCTATCGTTGGACTCGTAGTATTAGCAGGAACCACCTTGCTTGGAATCTGGGCCTTCACAAAATCAGATATCAAATAACGTAAAACCAAATACAGCCATTTCAGCCGAAGTGTATAAGTAAGAAACAGATTATCTGTTCTCGTATAACTCCTTGCTGCTATGGCTGTTTTTCTATTCTACATCCACCCGGTAAATTCCAAAATGGTTGCTTTTGAGGATTTGGCTTCTGATTGTAATGTAGTATTTCTCCATACTCTGGGAGACGAACCGGTAAGCTTTGTAAAACATCGGTTAAAACTTGAGATGGAATGGACACCAACCTGACCTGATATACTTAAGATACTGTCCTCCGTACTTCGAAGCAGTCTGCAGGCTTCATCAATTCTTGTACTGTTTAAGAAATCAAGTGGTGCCGCACCCATTATGGAGTGGAAAGTTCTTCTGAAATGGCTCACACTTAAATGGCACATATCGGCTAAATCTTCTATTGTTATTGGCTGCATATAATTCCTGTGTATAAAATTTATTGCATCAGCAATAATTACAACACTTTCGTCTTTTTGCTTATTCTTAGCGGTATTCTGATTCTCTGCACTGTGTATACGTAAAAGTTCTGTATACAGAGACAGCATCAGTCCCTTGACACTTGCCTGGTAATTGAATTTCTGCTCTTTTAATTCATCTGAAATTGTTTTTGCCAGGAAATACACCTTGGGATATTCCTGCTTATTCATAATATATTTGTAATGCCTGATGGGTGACATAGGGCTTTCAAAATTTTCTACGGAATCTCTGAACATATCTCTGAAAAGTTCTTCCGGATCTACGAAGATATATACCCAGAGACTCTCTTCTCCAGGAGAACTAAAGGTGGTATGGGGGATGTGCCTTGGTATGCAGGTTACATCTCCTTCTTTAAAGGTATGGGGTACACCTTCAATATCTATAATTCCGCTTTCTGCCAGACAAATACCAATTTCAAGACAATTATGAAAATGCAGATTAGAGCTTTTCACCTCAGATATTCTCCAACGTTCGCCGGACAATAGCAAAATAGGGAAACTTAGTGGCAAATTATAGTGGCGGTATTCGACGATCGATCTCTTCTTTCTCGGCATAAGCTACATCCTTTCTATAATAATCCTGATAGAT
>DJJW01000023.1:0-29110 GCA_002434335.1 Lachnoclostridium sp. UBA6558
TTTGGATTGTTCATATGTTTTCTGTTGCTTCAGTATTTCTTGTTGGTTGAGTTGCTCCTGATCAAGTAATTCCTGCTGATCAAGTAATTCCTGTTGATCAATTAGTTCCTGTTGGTTAAGTATTTCTTGCTGTCTGTGTATTTGATGTTGCTCTTGAACTTTCTCCTGTTTGTGTAATTTCAATGGCTCCTGGATTTCTTGCGGTTCGGATAATTCCAGTTCCTTGCGTACTCCCTGCTGCTTGTAAGTTTCTTTTTTGTCCTCCGGTGATTCCTTCCCATGACAGGCATTAAACTCAATGGAACGGTCATCACCCAAAGCACCGATCGCATCTGCCCTGCATTGTTTGCAATGATACATCTGCTTCATGGTCTCACCGCATTTCTTTCTCATTGCCATGATTTCCTGATTGTTTACTAACGGTAATTTCTCGAACACACTTCCTTCTACCGGAATCAGCTGCATAATATTTGTGATTGTTGCNNTCTTTCACCTTACGCACCACTTCCGGAATATGTTCATCATTTACTCCCTTTATCATAACAATATTAACCTTACAGACAATTCCCCTTGAAGCCAGCATCTTAATCCCTGCCATTTGGTTGGACATCAGAATAGCTGCTGCTGTTTCCCCAAAATAAGAATTTCCCATATAATTCACATGACGGTAGATTTTAGCACCAATCTTTGGATCCACGGCATTCATCGTTACGGTAATATGGGATACCCCCAAAGCAATTAATTCTTCTGCATATTGAGGTAGCATGAGGCCATTGGTAGAAAGACAGAAGGTAACGGCTTTGTCTTCCTGCCTGATTAATGTCAGTGTACGCTTAGTTTCCTCAAAATTAGCCAGAGCATCACCCGGTCCTGCTATACCGATTACCGAGAGCTTTGGAACCTTTTTCTTAACATACAGGTATTTCTCATAGGCTTCTTCCGGGTTTAGTACCTGTGTTGTAACCCCCGGTCTGCTTTCATTGGGGCAGTCATACTTCCTTACACAATAGTTGCAGCTGATATTACATTTCGGAGCAATTGGAAGATGCATCCTGGCATAATCATGAGCTCCGCAATTAAAACAAGGATGTGTTTTACTCTTCTCTTCGGGTGTTCGTTCTGTTGCTTCCGCTGTAACTTTTAATTTTTCGTTGATTTTTGCTTCTTTTATCCAGACATTCTGATTCTCATTCTGCAGATTCTCAGGCTGATTGTTTTTATCTTCCGGCCCCACCCCATTCTGTAAGCCCTCTTTGAAATATTTTGCATAGAGTTCTTTACGAAATCCGGTTTCCTTACCCGCGAGTATTACATTGGAAATGTCATCAAGAAACGTAAGTGCACCATTATAGCCTATAGTCCTTAGTCTTTGACCTCCCACTCTGTCATGAATCGGAAAGCTTCTTCTGACAAGTTCAATCTTTAGATTTTCAGAAATCCTTCTGCCATCTGAATTACCAATCAGTACATTTACATTCAATTCTCGTGCTTTCTCCTCAATGGTCTTAAAATCCGTATCACTTAGGATTTCATAATCATCCACATAATAACGATCAGCAACCTCTTTAATCTCCTCCGTAAGCTTAGCTATTATGGAAGGACATTTGGAGCCGGTGGCAACCAGAATAGGTAAAATTCCGTTTTCTACGCAAAGCCTTACGGTAGAGTACACAAAATCAGGTTCCCCATAAACAGCTGCTCTGGCTTCCCCATTATATTTATGAGCATCAATCATAGCATCCAGGAATCTGCCTCTTTCTTTTTTAAGCTTAGCAGGAATCTCCTTTCCTGACAGTTTTGCCAATAAGCGAATAAGAGTATCGTTATCTCTTAAACTGACAGGCATATTACATTTCTCGTAGGGTACCTGATGCTCCTCAAACAGGTATTCAGCAACAGAGGGATTTTCTTCCGTAAAGGAGGAAATCTCAATGGTAAAGGCGGCACCTCCCATTTTTCGTATATCTCTTATATCTGTTCCTTTAGAAGGCAGCTTTTCATATTCCGGCTGATACACTCCGTCCAGATTCTCGGATAAATCCGGTAATAGTATATACTCCAGGGAAAAGCTCTCCAAAAGTTCTCTCAGATATCTGGTATCTCCCGGAGATAAGGGGGCCGTTATAACATTAATCTTATTATTTTTATTTTCATCCATCTGAACCTGGCTTACAATGCTGTACAGGGCTTTCATATAACCTTCAAATTGTGTTCCGGCATAACCGGCTGAGGGTATGGAGATAATCTCCACATCATTTGCTTCCGGGTTCTCTCTGCGAAACTTATCAATAATTCGGTGAATATCCTCGCCGATGGTTTCTGCCAGACAGGTAGTTTCTACTGCAATTACCTCTGGTTTGTAAATAGTAATAAGGTTTTTCAGTCCCTTTAGCAAATTCTGTTCTCCGCCGTATACAGTTCCTTCTTCTGTTAAAGATGAGGAAGCGATATCNNCCATATGTCTTCTGATATAAGTACTGCAGCCCTGTGAGCCATGAAGGATGGACATACATTTTTTGATACCGTAACAGGCAGTAACAGCTCCCATGGGCATACACATCTTACATGGGTTTACATTTAAATTAACTAGATTTCCTCTCATTCCCTTGCTCCTTTCTGAGCAAATGCTCCCTTCTGAGCAAATTCCCTTCACTCTGTAATTTGTCTTCAAGGAATTTTATATTTCAGCCTGTACATATTTCCAAACCGGATTATTCATACTGCTGTTTATTTCTTTTGTAAAATTAATAACTCCGTCAAATCCGCATAATGGATGTTTCCGTTCATGGTTATGGTCGCAGAAAGCAATCCCAAGTTTATAAGCCAGAGGGCGCTCTTTTACTCCTCCTACCAGAATATCTGCTCCTTTTTCCTTCATGAATTTCTCAAGTTCTGCCGGTGTTGCATCATCAAGAATAACCGTATTCTCTCCTACCAGGCTCTCAATCACTTCATAATCATCTTTCTTGCCGGTCTGAGTACCCACTACTACACTCTCCATTCCCATGGCTTCAAATTGCCGGATCAAGGAAATAGCCTTAAAACCACCACCTACATAAATAGCAGCTTTTTTGCCTACAAGATTCTTTCGGTACTGTTTCAGAAAACTCTGTAATTTTTCCGTCTCAGCCTGTGTAAAGTCTATTGCCTTCTGCCTGGCCTCACTATCCCCAAGTGCTTCAGCTATTCGTATGAGAGAACTGGTCGTATCTTCAATACCAAAGAAACTCACCTTGATATAAGGGATATTCATTTCTTCTTCCATTCGGTTTGCCAGATAGGTGCTGGAGCCGGCACACTGTACGATATTTAACTGGGCAGCCGGCGCTTCGATAAGTGTTTCATAGCTTGAATCACCGGTAAAAGTCGATACCACAGGAATACCGATTTTATTTAGATAATCCTTAATTATCCACATTTCACCAGCCAGGTTAAAATCCCCCAGGATATTGACCCCTTTTCTTTTTTCGGGGTTATGACAGGCTATCAGCTCCATAATAGCATTACAGGCCATTTTATAGCCCACGGATTTATTTCCGGAAAAACCCGGAGATTTTACTGGTATTACCCGCATATCATATTTTTCCGACATGGCCTTACAGACTGCATTCACATCATCTCCAATTACGCCTACAATACAGGTAGCATANNTTGGATGGTGCTTCTCCGCAATTTCCTCAATCGCCAGAGTAAGTCTTTTCTCACCGCCGAAAATAATATCCGGTTCTCTTAAATCAGTAGAAAAACTGTTACGGTAGAGTTCCTCACCACTGGATAAACTACCTCTGATATCCCAGGTATAGCTGGCGCAACCGATAGGGCCATGGACGATATGAAAAGCATCTGTTATGGGATTTAATACAACCCTTGCACCGCAATAGACACAGGCTCTCTGGCTGACGGAGCCGGATACGCTGTTGGCATCACATTTCATACCATTTCCACCGCAGCCATCCCTTTTCTCGTAGATAAAGTCCTTTCTGTCTTCTAAAACATTGACATTCTCCATAGACCCGTCCTTTCTATACAGTTTCTATAAATAAACAAAGCTCCCGTATAATGACAGCTGCGTCACAATTACGGGAGTTTCATATACACTCTGTTGCTTTTAAAATATGATAATTGGATTTTCTGAAAACTATCACTGGCATTAATAAGATGTTAAAGCCTACAAATGTTTTCAGATATGCCTAATAGAAAATATAACTGATAAAACTTTATTACATAACCATTTCAAAATCTTCTTCCAGGCTGTCTCTGTCCTGTCTGTCCATAAGAGCATTGGTTATCAGTTCTGCCAGTCTCATACCTCCCTTATAGCCTACCAAAGGCATATAAGAATGCACATATCGGTCAATAATCGGAAAACCTGCTCTTATAAAAGGGATATCTTCTGCTCTGGCTATATGCTTTCCGTGAGTTCCTCCTATGAGAAGATCCACTCCTTCATTCTTAATCCACTGGTGCAGCTCATATAAGTCTCCATAAGCTTTAGCCTGACAATCCTTCATACCGTATTTTTCAAACAAGCCTTTCACTTCACTTTCAAAAGCCTCTCCAGGTGTACCGGTCAGTACATATTTAGGTATCATGCCCATTTCCAGAACAAATTCTGTCAATCCTATCACTGTATCCGGATCACCGTAGATTGCAACCTTCTTATTGTAAGTATAGGGATGGATATCAATTAAGATATCAACCAGCTGACCTCTCTCTTCTTCCAGTTCATAGGGTACTTCTGCTTTTGATATGGACTGAAGAGCCATTACAAAGTTGTCGGTCTGTGTAATTCCAATAGGCATGGAAAGTAATTTATAAGGAACATCACACTTCTTCTGTAATGTCTGACCTCCCCATTCACTGGAAAATTTACCGATGGCAAGAGTCTGGTCACAGTCGCCCAGTTCGATGACTTCCTCTACAGTAGTTCCCCCTTTGGGATACATCTCAAATTTACCCGTCATAGGACTGTCCATTACACCGCTGGTATCCGGTAACATCGTAAAAGGTACTTTCATCTGCTTTGCAAGCCTTTTCATTTCTCTCATATCACCGGGATTTACAAAACCGGGAATGAGTGCTGTCTTGCCGTTACTTTTACCGGTTTTAACAGATAAATAGCTGATGAAGCTGCCTACCATGTTGGAGAATCCGGTTACATGAGAGCCTTTATAACTGGGTGTATTGGTATGGACAATGAATTTTCCTTCCGGAATATCTATGCTTTTAATGATTTCATTTAAGTCATCACCAATAGTCTCAGATAAACAGGTGGTATGCACTGCGATTATTTTCGGATTATAGATTTCAAAGATGTTCTTTGCCGCAGTTCTTAAGTTACTGCCTCCGCCGAATACGGAAGCCCCTTCTGTAAAAGAACTGGAAGCTGCCATAGCAGGATCTTTAAAATGTCTTGTTAAGAACATTCGGTGGAAAGCACAGCATCCCTGGGAACCATGACTGTGAGGGAGGCATTCATGGACACCAAGTGCTGCATACATTGCACCTACCGGCTGACAGGTCTTAGCAGGATTCACTCTTAAGGCTGTTCTTTCATAGGGTTCTTTCTTTGTGTAATCAAGCATTTTTATTCACCTCCTAAGGTTCCTTCCAGGATGGGAGCAGTTTTCCAGGGAGCCTTAACAAAGCTCCAGGCCGGGGTATATATCCCCATAGTTACATCTCTTGCAAAATTTACAGCTCCTCGAAATCCTGCATAGGGACCGCTATAATCATAGGAATGAAGCTGTCTTGATAGGATACCGCTTTTTTGGGCTATAAATTTATCTTTGATACCAGAGAAAAAAATGTCTGGTTTTAATACTTTTAAGAATTCTTCTGTCTCATAATGATTCAGGTCATCCACCATGTAGGTTCCATCCGGCATATCCTTTACAAGACCGCCATAGTAGTCTATGAGTTTTTCTTCTTTCAGTTTAGCTATTTCTTCTTCTGAAAGATAGAGATGATATTTCTCCTTATCTGGTTCAACGGTTATGGATTCAATATTCTTGCTGTCCGCATCCGGTTTAATAAAGGGAAGCACTTCTCTTCCTTCGTACTCATCTCTGTGTCCGAACTCATAACCAGCAAGTACGGTGTTCACACCAAGATCATGTAGGAGGAATTGATAATGATGAGATCTGGAACCTCCTACATAGATTGCTGCCGTTTTACCCTTTAGCTTACTTTTGTAATAAGCCATATCATCGTGGATAAGTCCGATTTCATCAGCTATTACTTCTTCTGTTTTCTTGGTTAGTTCCGGATCATGAAAGAATTTTGCGATATTTCTCAAGGTTTCCATGGTTCCCTTTACACCTATGAAATTAACCTTCATCCAAGGTGTACCGTATTTCTCTTCAATCATTTCTGCAATATAGTTAATGGAACGGTGGCACTGCACCAGACTTAAATTCGCAAGATGTGCATTCTTTAAATCCTCCATACTGCTGTCACCGGTAAAGGTGGAGACTACTTCATAACCGATTCTCTTAAGGATTCTCTCTGTCTCCCAACCATCACCACCGATGTTGTATTCGCCTAAGAGATTAACCGAGAATTTATTCTTGATCTGTCTGTCACCTTCGCCAATTACAAATCGCATGATCTGATTGTTTGCAATATGATGACCTGCCGACTGGCTGACGCCTTTATAACCTTCACAGCTGTATGCTATACACTTGATACCATATTCCGTCTCCGCCCATCTTGCAACTGCATGGATGTCATCTCCAATAAGACCTACGGGACAGGTTGAACAGATAAATATAGTGGAAGGATGGAATAAATCTATCGCTTCTGTAATTGACTGTTTTAACTTCTTTTCTCCGCCGAATACGATATCGGGTTCCTGCATATCTGTTGAAAAGCTGTATTGCAGAAAATTATCGATGCCTTCTTCTTTCTTTCCCTTATGCCGTCTTGTACCCCATGCATAATAGGAGCAGCCAATAGGCCCATGCACTATCTGAAGAGCATCCTTGATAGGGCCTAAAACTACACCTTTACAGCCCGCATAACAGCAGCCGCGTTGAGTGATAATTCCCGGTATGGTACGAACATTCGCTGCAATCTGATTATCATTTTCATTGTTTCCTATGTCAACCATGTGTTCTTTACGATTCTTGTAAACACGTGAATTATACTGATCCAATACTTTTTCCAATGCACTCACTTAAGGCCACCTCCTTTAATAAGCTTCTGTTGTTGATTCCCCATTGCGAACCTGATAGTTCTCATATATGGGTAATACGAATATCTTGCCGTCTCCCGGATGTCCGCTGGAATTGACCTCCATAATAGCCTCTACCACTTTGCTGACATCCCCATCCTCTACTACAATGGTAAATACTCTTTTGGGTATCAGCCTTGTAGCTTCGGTTAAATGCTCTCCGGAAGGATTAAGGGGAAGTTCACCATTTTCTACAATTGTAGTTAGAAGATTCATGTCAATTAGCTTTTTTCCTCTACCCAATACCTTTCTGCAGGTGAAAGCAGGTATTCCGGCCGAAGCCAACGCTTCCTTGGTCACATTGACCTTGTTCTGTCTGACAATCGCCATTACTTCCTTCATCACAACTCCCATCTGTGTGCCCTTGACACACTGCCTCTTCTTATCCTACAGACCTTTTTTCTTGGTACTGATGGTATACGCCTCTTCTACCGGACTGATAAATATCCTGCCATCACCGAAATGTCCGGTTTCTCCGGTTCTGGCATATTTCATGATAATCTTGACAACATCATCCTTGTCTGCATCTTCCACTACAATCAGCAGCATTTCTTTTGGTATTTCATCATAGAAGATTTCACCAACTTTAACACCCTTTTGTTTTCCTCTGCCATATACGTCCATTTTCGTTACCGCAGGATAACCGGCTGATAACAATTCAGATAATACAACCCCAACTTTCTCAGGTCTTATAATAGCTCTTACTAATAACATCACGCTACCTCCTAGTCTTATACATCCATTAATCCATGCTCCATTAAGAGCTCTTCCAACCTGTCGATTGACAGCGGTTTGGGTATAACAAACATATCATTTCCATCTATTTTACGTGCAAGTTCTCTGTATTCATCTGCCTGAGGTACTTCAGGACTATAATCTATTACTGTCTTTTTATTAATTTCAGCTCTTTGTACCGCATTGTCACGAGGTACAAAATGAATCATCTGGGTTCCAAGTTCTTTTGCTATTGCAGATACCAGCTCTGCCTCTCCGTCAACTTTTCTGGAATTGCAGATTAACCCGCCTAAACGAACGCCACCCGTATTTGCATATTTCATGATACCTTTGGAGATATTGTTGGCCGCGTATAAAGCCATCATTTCACCGGAACATACAATATAAATTTCCTGTGCTTTTCCTTCACGGATAGGCATTGCGAAACCACCGCATACAACGTCTCCTAATACATCGTAGAATACATAGTCCAGGTCATCGGTATAAGCTCCCAGCTGTTCCAACAGATTAATAGAAGTAATGATACCACGTCCGGCACAGCCAACTCCGGGTTCCGGACCGCCGGATTCAACACCTTTGATTCCCGCAAAACCTTTTTTTAGAATATAGTCAAGATCAATGTCTTCGCCTTCTTCCCTCAACGTATCAAGAACTGTTTTCTGTGCCAATCCGCCAAGGACCAGTCTTGTTGAATCTGCTTTGGGATCACAGCCAACTATCATGATCTTCTTTCCCATTTCTCCCAGACCGGCTGTTAAGTTCTGGGTTGTTGTTGACTTACCGATTCCGCCTTTACCGTAAATTGCGACCTGTCTCATACTTAAATCCTCCTTAAAGAAAATTACTGTCAATAGTAAAAGACGCCATTACTTTCGTAATGACGTCTCTGTCTGATAGAGTGCATGCAGTTTCTATTGAGGAGATTTTAACATTTATACCGGAGCTTTTTCAATGCACCGATTTGTCAATCATTTCTAACATAATACTATTTATTTTGCACAATTTCAACTAGCAATTTTCAAAGCTTAAAAAATAAATTAGTACTACAGCGGAAATTAGTGATAATGCAGTAGGGATGCATTTTATTCTTGACATTTACAAAACTATTGAATATAATAATCATGATTTTCCGGTTGAGCATTATTTGCTCAAGGTTTTGAGCTTTAGGGTGGAGAGCTTGTATTAGCTTTCTACCCTTTTTATGTATTTTAAATTATATATACGTTAGAGTATATCTGAAGGCTGCCTGAGAATCCGTGATTTTTCTTTTATGAAAGATAACTCGTTATTAATGAAAGTAGTGATATTACACTCCAGAAATTTACTGCAAAATTTTCAAGTTGAATCTCCAAAATGAATGCAGTAAAATTTTCAAATTCATCTCAGCAAATTTAATAAAGAAAAGGGTGGTTTTTATGCAGTTTATTTTACTTCTCATCGGTTTGGTATTAATTCTTAAAAGTGCAGATATTCTTATCGACTCCTCTGCAAAAATAGCACGTAAATACGGAATTTCTTCTTTTATTATAGGTATTACGGTAGTTGCCTTTGGAACCAGTGCACCAGAACTTGTTGTAGGAATTCTCTCAGGTATACGTGGTACAAACCAATTGACACTTGGCAATGTCATAGGGAGTTCATTATCTAATCTTGCTTTGATTGCTGGTCTGTCCTCAATGATTCTGGCACTTATAATAAAGGATTCTCTGGTAAAGAAGGAACTTCCCATGCTACTTCTAGCTGAGATTGTTCTTTTGGTTATGATGCTAAGTAGCAATACTATGAAAAGATTTTATGGTATCCTTTTATTATGTGGATTTATAATGTTTATGATATATGTTATTCTAGATGCTAAAAAATCCATTCCTGCTACCTTTGACGTCGAAGGTGATTTGGATACAGATAATGATGGCAATGGTCTTAACGAGGAAATAACACAGAAGAAAGAGAAAAGTTTATTTCTGTTATATGTATTAACCTTCCTCTCACTTGGAGGTTTAATTATAGGGGGTAAACTTACAGTAGACAGCAGTACACTGATAGCAGCCAGATTCGGATTAAGCCAGACCCTGATTGGTATCACCATTGTGTCACTGGCTACAACCATGCCTGAGTTAGTAACCAGTATTATGGCTGTGATCAAAAAAGAACCAGATATCGTTATAGGAAACTGCATCGGCAGCAACCTATTTAATATACTTTTTGTACTTGGTGTATCTACCACAATATCACCAATTTCAATTGAAAAATCCTTATGGATTGATTTGATTATTACCATATTATTGACCCTTTATATTTTTGTCGTATCCGTTATTCGAAAAAAAATAAATAGGTTTGATGGCATACTGCTTTTTATTACGTACCTTGGCTTTATGACATATAAAATAATTTCAGTCATTTTTTAGCACGAACCAATTCACTAAAGCATTATAAAGGAGATCTATGTTAAATAAAAATAAGAATGAATATATTTTAATTAGTGCCGCTCCGATTCTTTGTATTACAATGCTGATATTAATGCCGCTTCTAACCGTTAGAATTAGTAAGACAACCGGATTTATTATAGGATTTTGTATTTATTGGTTTATCTTTTGCCTTCCCCTCTCTTTATATTGTTCTAATGGATTAGGCAAGTTAAAAGAAATCTATACTCAAAAATCAAATATAACAGCTGTAATTAGATATATATTATATTTTTTAGCATTTATGCCATGCATTGCCACCTTTTTTGCAGTATTTAAAAAGGTGGCTCCAATAGCGGGCTTTCAAGTTTTATTTATTGCATTGGTATTTGCATTAATCAATGGAACTTTTGAAGAAATGTTTTGGCGTGGAATTTATAATAAGATTTTTAATAATAACATTTTTTTAGCCTACATATTTCCAGCATTATTTTTTGGAATTTGGCATATAGCATTGTACCTGGCGCAGGGAATAATATATCAAGGTGGATTCGCTTCATTAGTTGGTGGTTCTATTTTCATGGGATTATTATGGGGATGGGTTGCGTATAAAACAAAATCTATTAAAGTTGTAACAGCAGCGCATATAATAACCAATTTTTTTGCTTTTACCGGTCTAATTTTTCAAAACTGGTTCAGCTAATTCAAAGCGTACCTTCATAAGGCTGACAGGCCATCATTTTTCATCCTGATATTCATCCATGGTTAACAGCGTTCCATGTACATCAATATACAAAAAGCCATTGTGAATTTCACTTTAAATTAGTAAGGAGCTGCAGATCCCACTGCAGCTCCTTACTAATTCTAATCTTCAACTTCTAATCTTCAACTTCTAATCTTCATCCTGTAGCGCAGCAAATCCAGTCTCACCTGTTCTTACCTTTATGACATCTTCAACATCATAAACGAATATCTTGCCATCACCGATATTTCCGGTATAAAGAGCTTTTCTTGCTTCATTAACAACAGTTTCTACTGGTACCTTACTTACGACTATTTCCACCTTAATCTTTGGAAGTAAGTTCATATCCATCGGAACTCCACGATAAAATTCAGTTGAACCTTTCTGAATGCCACATCCAAGAACATTGGTGACAGTCATACCTGTTACTTCAATTGCATTCATGGCCTTCTTTAAATCTTCAAACTTACTTTGTTTTGCTATTATTATGATTTGTGTAAGTTTTCGTTTATCTTCGGATACCGTATAACCGGTAGTAGATACCTTAACGGCCTGTGTAATTGGCACTGTTCCTAAAGGTGCTGCACCTTCACTGCTACCTGTAATAACATCGGGAGAAGGCATAAAGTCTGCATAAGCACTGGTTAAACCATGTTCCTTAATATCAAGTCCCAGAATCTCTTCTTCTTTTGAAACTCTAAGTCCTACAATTGTTTTTATTAAATAAAAAGTTATGACCATTGTAACCGTAACCCATGCAGCCACTGAAACAACACCGATAAACTGTGTTAACAGCAATTTCACTCCGCCACCATAAAAGAGGCCATCTCCTTGAGCAAAAAGGCCAACAGCAATGGTACCGAAAGCACCGCATAAACCATGAACACCAATCGCACCGACAGGATCATCAATCTTTAGAACTTTATCAATAAATTCAATACCGAACACCACTACAAATCCTGCAAGAATTCCAATTACAGCTGCTCCCAAAGGTGTCACCAGGTCACATCCAGCTGTAATAGCTACAAGTCCGGCTAACGAACCATTCAAGGTCATAGAAACATCCGGTTTCTTATAACGAATCCAGGTAATACACATTACAGTGACAGTGGCAACAGCCGCGGCCATATTTGTTGTTACGAATATACTTCCCATTGCTAAGATTGCATCATCCCCAGTTGCAGACACTGTTGATCCGCCGTTAAACCCAAACCAACAGAACCAGAGGATAAAAACTCCTAATGCACCTAAAGTTAAGCTGTGGCCTGGTATAGCTTTAGGTTTTCCATTCTTATCATATTTACCGATTCTAGGTCCTAATATTTTAGCTCCGACTAAAGCTGCAACACCACCAACCATATGAACAGCAGTGGAACCTGCAAAATCATGAAATCCTTGTTGAGCCAGCCAGCCGCCGCCCCAAATCCAGTGTCCTGAAACAGGATATACAAAAGCACTGATAACCATACTGTATATGCAATAGGAAGAGAATTTCGTTCGCTCTGCCATTGCACCTGATACAATTGTTGCCGCTGTCGCACAAAAAACTGTTTGAAAAATTAAAAATGCCATTAAAGGAACACCACTGGGTAAAATTGAACTATAATCCCCCTTGACCATTGGGTCAAAACCACCAACAAATAAACCAGTGCCGCCAAACATGATACCAAATCCAAGCAACCAGTAAATTGGAGTACCAAGACTAAAGTCCATCAAGTTCTTCATTATGATGTTACCTGCATTTTTTGCTCTTGTAAATCCAGTCTCAACCATTGCAAAACCTGCTTGCATAAAGAACACCAAAGCAGCAGCTACCAATACCCAGATTGTATTGGATGATGAATATAAACCTTCCATAATTCCCTCCTTAATAAAAAAACGCCAATTAAGTATTACTTATTACTTAATCTGCGTCTCTGCAAAAATATTTGTTTGGCTACTATAACTGTCTGATTCCTTGTAACGCGAGCGATTTTCACTCCCTTCGACTAAAATAAAAAGGCTGCAGATATCATCTGCAGCACCTTTGCTTATTTATATTAATAAAGTATATTAAAAACATATACCAATGTCAATATTTTCTTTAAAAATTTTTATTTCATCTTCAATACCATTATAATCCGGTAATTAGAGCAACTCACGGACCTTTTCATCTACGATTCCAAGATTATCTGTGGGCTCAAATCTGGCAACCACTTTACCCTCCCGGTCAACTAGGAATTTAGTGAAATTCCACTTAATGCTTGGCTTTTTCGCAAAGTCAGGATCTGCTTTTCCTAACATCTCGATCAAAACAGAGGTAAGCTCATGACCTTCATCAAAGCCGTTAAACCCTTTCTGCTCAACCAGGTATTTATAGAGAGGATGAGCATTTTCACCATTTACCTCAACTTTAGAAAACATCGGAAATGTTATTCCAAACTTTGCATCACAGAAGCTATGGATTTCTTCATTGGAACCAGGTGCCTGCGCACCAAACTGATTACATGGAAAATCGAGTATTTCAAATCCCTGATTTTTGTATTTCTCATATAAATCCTGTAATTCATCATACTGGGGTGTAAAACCACATTTGGTTGCTGTATTTACAATCAGCAGCACCTTTCCTTTGTATTCATCCAGTCCTACTTCTTCGTCTTTGTAATTGTGTACCTTAAAATCATATACAGCCATAAAATTTTCCTCCTTTATTAGTAATTAAACTGACGATATTCATTTATCTCTATTTAATTGTACAAAATATATATGTCTTTGTCAATACTTACTATTGACATTTTATACGATTTTTATTACTATTAAATTGCACAAAATTAATTTTACTTGTAACTGACAGCAGTATGCACCGCATCACTCAGCTGTAAAGAAAGAAAGGAAAAGCCATGAATAATCAAAATGATATGGGTACCCATTCCCAGGGCAAAGAACTTCTACCGGGAGAAGAGATGCTACGGCTTGACAACCAGCTTTGTTTTGCCCTGTATGTCTGCTCCAAGGAAATAATAAAAAAATACAAACCTATTCTGGAACCGCTTGGACTGACTTATACCGGATATATAACGATGCTGGCTCTCTGGGAAGAGGATGGTCTGACCGTAAAAGATCTGGGCAATAAATTATATCTGGATTCAGGAACCCTTACACCCTTGCTTAAAAAGCTGGAGGCACAGGATTATATCACAAGGATCAGAAGTTCCAATGACGAACGTAATGTTGTAATTACGTTGACCGATAAGGGACAGAACTTAAAATCTCAGGCTATACAGGTACCTCATGATCTTATTTGCTCTGTTAAATTTGATATGGATACTATTACAAATACACTTGGCAGTTTACATGGAATTATGGAATTGCTGACACAGGAAGAAGAAGGATTGTAAATTCACCTTTTACAATCAGATGTATGATCTTAAATTAAAAAGGTAAAAAACCGGTCATTTGAGCACTATTGTTGATTATTATACAATAGTACGAAATGGCCGTTTTTTTACAGCTTAGCCATTTTTTTATTGAAAGCTGTGAAAAACACCATTTTATTCACACACCCGTAATACCTGCATAAACTGATTATAAAATCGAATTACAGGAGCCCCTGTCTTATGACAATTTATGTCGTTAAATCGGGTGATACCATTTCTTCCATAGCTGCACAGTTCGATGTAACACCTACAAGGATTATAACGGATAATCAACTTACCAATGCCAACAATTTACTTGTCGGCCAAAGTCTGGTTATCCAGTTTACCGAAGTGACACATACAGTTGTGGAAGGTGACACTCTCTTTGGTATAGCACAGCAATATGATGTAACACCTACCAGAATACTTCAGAACAATCCCTGGATTGCCGATACTGAGTCTCTCATACCAGGTACGACAATTGTTATCGCATTCCGCCGTGACGAAAACTTCGGGGATATTGTTATAAATGGCTACGCCTATCCTTTTATCGATCGGACAGTCTTACGCAAGACTCTCCCCTTTCTCACCTACCTTTCTCTATTCAATTACGGCTTCACTCCGGAAGGAGAATTAATTTCCATTGATGACAGTGAACTCATTCAAATAGCCAGAGATTATAATGTCGCACCCCTTATGGTATTAGCCCCTATGGATGAAACCGGTAATTTTAATTCTGAAATTGCGCACAATATGTTTATTAATCCAGAAGGTCAGGCTAACCTTATTGATAATATACTTACCGCCATACAAGCGAAAAACTATAGTGGAATAGATATCGATTTTGAATTTATACAGCCTGAAGATAAGGAAGGATTTATTAATTTTATTGAAGCTGTTCATACAAAATTAGAACCTTTAGGTTATATTGTAACAGTTGCGTTAGCACCTAAGACTTCCGGTGATCAACCCGGTTTGTTATATCAGGCTCATGATTATCCCCGTATTGGCGCAATTGCGGATAAGGTATTATTAATGACCTATGAATGGGGCTATACATATTCCCATGCATGACAGATGTAATATCGCAAATATGTTGATAGCTGCTAATGTCAACTTCACCCACTTAACTTCCTCTCACTTAATTTGTCCTATTCAACTTGACTATCTGACTTGTCCCATTTAGCAACGCTAATTAAAATTCTATCTGTTTAAAATTAAGTCTACAGATGTATTAATCAGCCGAATAACACTAATCCCCTTGAATTTTTAAGATATTAAATTGAGAATTTATCACTAACCATAGCTGTGGATTATAAATATTTATACTCCAAATACCGGATCCCTGGAGTCTGTATTTGATAACTAAATCAAGTAATGCATTAACACTTCTGGCATCTATAAACCAGACGATGTGCTGTATATTATCTCGCGTGTATCTGTAAAATGGTGTTTGAGATATCTCATCGAACTCAATGATAGCATCATATGTACCAGCCAAGTTAATAGCACCGTCATAGGAAAGAACATTAACACTTGATAACCCCGGTAAAAACGGCAATTCCCAATCATATCCAATAGTTGGTATACCAATGATTATTTTATCCGGTTGTATGAAGACATTGACATAATTTAAAAATACATCTAAGTTTTGAATGGAAGTTATTGGTGCAGGCGGATTTATATTGGTAGCCCATTGATAATTCATAAATATAATATTCTGTGACAGTAGATCTAATATCGAATAATCAACCCTTTCAAAACTTACATTTTCCCCTATATTACTAAGACTGGGGTCAATTGTTACAAATACCAGAAAGCCTTCACTGTTCAGGCGTTCCGTGATAAGCGTAAAAAAGGAATTATAATAATAGATATTCGTGATATTAATATATTGAAAGGATATATTGACTCCTTTATATCCTTTTTCTCTTAAAATTCTTAATAGATTCTGTATATACTCTGTTTGAAAATAAACGTTCAATAATAAGTCATATTCTATTGTTATGTTCGCTTTCCCTGTAATGGTTAATGTCGTTAATAATAAGAGCGGAATAACGCCATATGCTTTCGTAAGCTCAATAACCTGCGAATCATCATAGTATGAAATTATTTCACCTTCGCTTGTAGCAGTATAATTGACTATTGAAAGATATGTAAGATATGGCAGAGTTTTTCTTAATACACTTCTATCAATATTAGGGCTGGTATTACCATGTATCGTTATATTTCCTTTCCGGCTATAGCTGATAACTATAACTTCACCAGGATAAATGTATTCTCTATCTGAAAGGAAGGGGTTATTCATCAGTAATTGCATAGTGCTTACATTAAATGCAGCAGCAATACCGACTAGACTATCTCCTTCTTGAACTGTATAAACGGTTTCAGGGATAGCGATCACAAGTGCTTGACCTACGACAAGGTTATATGTATTTTCCAAACCATTATCTCGTATTAACATATCTTCTGCTATACCATAGCTTTCAGCTATGGTCTGTAATGTTTCTCCCTGCTGTACAACATGTATTTCCATAGAAACCTCAAACATTTATTTCTATTAAATATATGACAGATTACAAAATAAAATCCATGTACATTACGTATGATGGTTTTAATTTTCCCAAAAGAAGAAAACGACAGCTAATAAATATAGAATATGGACACAAATGTCTATTTACTATTTCAATAGTCGTTTTATAAGATAATTGTACTATACTTCTCCGGAGAAGTTCATTTTTTAAACGACAGCCTGCTGGAATTCACATTATTCGTAACATCAGCTAAACTGCTGAAAAACAATAACAAGTGTAAAATAAGGAGGTTCCAATGAAGTTCAAAAGATTATTATCAAGTTTACTAATTGTCGCTCTGATGACGACTTTATTTATTCCAGGAACAACAGCACATGCTGAAGAAATGATATCTGCAGTTTCAGAACTTGATGAACTGGATATCATGATTTCTGCAAATTCCGCTCTCAGATCTGCTTATCTTGAAGATAGTATTCTGGATAAATCATCTACGCTTAAGGAAATCGTTGAACTGTATAATACACAAGGTGAAATAGTAGCATTTTATACCTCCTTTTCACCTAAGGGATATTCCGTTATTAATAACAATCCCGAAAATCCTACAGCAATTGAATTCGGTGATGGAGATAACCAATTCATACGCGAAATTCTTAATACCTCTCCTTCTTCCCGTATAATTTATAACAGCCCTGTTGATGTTTATGCAGCTTCTGCATACAGAATTAATTCTGTTGAAAATGTCGATGATCTTTACACAAACTACCCGGAACTGAATGCTGTCAATGAATCCGTAAAGGCACTGCATGAAAAACAAAGAGAAGCTGTACTGAACCAAATAATTGTGTCAAGTGAAAAAGCAACTATATTTAGCGGAAGCTATGGTTTTATTGACTGGGATAGTATGCCATCCGGTTCCTATTCTTCCGGTTATATACCATTTGGAGGGACCAGTTGGTGTACAACAGGTGAAAATTCAGATATTGCTAATAATCACTGCGGTGCAACTGCTGCAACTAATATTGCCTTATATTATGCTAACAGAGGGTATACTAATCTTAAAAAGAATAACAGCAAACGTGATACTTTTGTAGCAGTTCATGATATTATAGGTGATGGACCTGTTATGATGATTGCCGGAGGGACAAAGGATTATTTCAGCAGCAGAGGCTATACTCTTAAATACAGCAGTGTAGGTACTTTCTCCGGTATCAAGACTGCTACTTCCAATAATCGTCCCTGTGGTATCTTATTGGCAAACGGAATTGTTGACTGGCATTGGATAGTATCTACCGGATGGAGGGAGTATACAACTGGCGGAAAATATATTAGAATAGTAGATGGTTGGTCTGATTATGCAAATAATTTTTATTTGATTAATGACAGCGCACTTTGGATATCTGCAACAGAGTATTGGATAGGATGATAAATGAAAGTAGAAAATAATTTAGGTAAGCAAATAGTAATAGGCGGAATTTTAATACTTCCCTTTATAGTCTTATATGTTATTTCCCTGGTCTTTCTTAAAGATTATTATCTTTTTGATTGGACTGCCAGTCATGGATATTTATTTATTTGGTTGCTGGTATTTTTATTTGTATTTCTTAAGAAATATTTGATGGCTGCAGCTATATCTTTCGGAAATATTATAGGTATTATTATTGGGCAATTTCTTGGTGATTTTATACGTTCCGAAAATGTTAAAACTGTTACTGAAAGCATGACAGGTGAGGAAAAGTACCGATTACAGCACCATTATGGTTTTGAGATATGGTTAATAAGCATTTTTATCGTAATCATTTTCGTATTATTCCTTCAATATCTCATTCGAAGAAACCAGAAATAAATTTTTGAATTTAAATTAATTATAAAAAGGCTGCCGACTGGCAGCTTTTTTGTGTCTCATGTAATCCCATTGTCCATATGGTATTTATTAAATGTGATTTATTAAAATGTTTGCACTATATATGTTCTTTTGCGTTCTCAGCTTCATCAGCAAGTCTTTTATACTTCACGGCCAGGAATCTGGATGCTTTCTCATTGAACTCCTTCATTATTTTGCTACTCTCTTCCGGACTCCTTATATAATCATCAAGGATAAGAACTTTAGCACCTCTTATATTTAATTCTTTTACTACTGCCATACGTGACCTCCTATATCTGTCAGGTTTAAGATATGCTGCATCGTTTGTACCAAATTCTTGAATATATTCCATTTTTCTTCGAAACAATTCGACTTTTTGCCTAAAATACTTGTATATATATTTTTAAATGCTTAACTAAAATAATACTGTCCTTCAACGCAGTATCATTTTTATCAGAATAGTCTGAAGCAATTCTTTATATAATACGTATTATCTCAGTATATTTATTGCAACTCTTCATGTGCAAGGCGGAAACACCTATGCCTAAAAAAGGTCTTGTGGTTGAAAGAAAGCCTTAATTTCCTGTACCGTTACTATAATTAAGGAGTGCTTATGGAAGAATACGCAGCCTACCTAAGAAAGTCACGAGCGGATCTGGAAGCAGAAGCACATGGTGAAGGTGATACCCTCCTTCGCCATGAAAAGACTCTTTTCGAGCTAGCCAAAAAGAAAAATATACAGCTGACTGCAATCTACCGGGAAATTGTATCCGGTGAAACTATTGCAGCCAGACCCCAGATGCAACAACTCCTGCAGGAGGTTGAACTTGGGAAATGGGCTGGTGTTCTTGTGATGGAGGTAGAACGTCTGGCAAGAGGTGATACCATTGACCAGGGTATCGTAGCCCAGGCCTTTAAATACTCAAATACCAAAATCATCACCCCCATGAAAACCTATGATCCTTCCAATGAATTCGATGAAGAATACTTTGAATTCGGGTTATTTATGTCACGAAGGGAGTTCAAGACCATCAACAGACGTATTCAGAGAGGCCGTGTAGCTTCTGCCAAGGAAGGTAAATTCCTTGGTGCAACTGCTCCCTACGGCTATAACAGAATAAAACTGCTGCAGGATAAGGGCTACAGCCTGGAGATTAATGAAGAACAGGCAAGAATAGTCCGCTTAATCTACAAGTTGTACGTTCACGGTGAAGAACTGCCTGACGGAAAGAGAGTCAGGCTTGGTTGTACCAGAATAGCCAAGAAACTGGACTCCATGGGGTTAAGGCCTGTAAATCAGCGACACTGGGCTAAGACTTCTATTCAAGATATCTTAAAGAACCCGGCTTATGCCGGTCTCATTCGATGGGCCTACCGTAAGCGAGTCAAACAAGTAGTTGATAACACTGTTAAGATTAAAGAATACAGAGATAATAATCCCATCTTAGTTAAAGGTTTACACGAAGCAATTATTGACGAAGATTCCTGGAACAAAGCACAGCTGATAATGACCGGTCGTTTTAATCCTCCCTTGAAGGGTGATGCCACTCTTAAGAATCCTCTGAGCGGTATCGTTTATTGTTCCAAATGCGGCAGTCTTATGACCCGTCTTGGTCCTAACAAACACAATGCATACTCTTCTCTTAAATGTACCACACCATATTGTGATAATATCTCCTCACCTCTCGACCTGGTCGAGAATGTTATTCTTGATTCCCTGGAGATTTGGTTGGCGGGATATAAATTTCAAATGGTGAATCAGATACAGGCTGAACTCTACAAGACATCTATTACAGATAAAGAAGCTATCCTAAAAGATTTATCAAGTCAGATAACGAAATTAAATAATCAGCTTGATAAGACCTTTGAATTCCTGGAACAAGGTGTTTATGGCGTTGAAGTATTTCAAGAACGCAGGCAGAAAATAACGGAACAGATAAACACTCTGGAAGAAAGTAAGATTACCTTAGCCGAAGAACTTAAAGGACTGAACAAAAGGCAAATACAGTACAATGACCTTATTCCAAGGATAGAGCATGTAATCGAAGTTTATTACCATGTTGAAGTTATAGCTGAAAGAAATGAACTGCTTAAGGATATTCTGGAGAAGGTTACGTATTTAAAGCTTCAACCTAATAAAAAGGGACAGAGAGATAATGCAAATTTTACGATTGAATTATATCCCAAAACTCACCTTTAACTATCTTTATAGAGTACCTTACTACTAAATATTACATAGTATAACAACAATGTGTTATTAAAAGGCTATTCCGCAAAGGAACAGCCTTTTTCACTTGAATTCATTTTCCTTCCGTCTTGAAATCCTCAATGCTCCTGCAAGACCAATAACAACAAAGTAGAACACTTTTGGCTTATTTGTGACATTCCACTATTGCAGTACCTACAAAGTCTATATGCAGCCTTGCACTGTTATTGCCGCCAAACATCGTATTGTCCCCTATGGCTATATGAAATGTATCGCACATTTTCTCGTCCAATACGGTGTAGCCGCATAAATCCGTAATATTCTCATTACAGCCGAAACCCAGTTCACAAACCACTCTCCCATTACCTGGAAGTTCAGACAGGTATAGATTGATTTCTTCCTTGTTACTGGTTACCACCTGACCCTTTTCTACCGTAAGTACCACATCCTGAAATACCCCAATGTCACTTAACCAGAACTTCTCAAACCAGATTGTTCCTTCGCTTAGTTCTTCAATTGGCGCAATAGCTACTTCACCGCAAGGCCAATCACCTTCTCCGCAATCAGCTATCCATTCTCTTCCTTCAGTGACCAAAGTCAGCGAACAATCCGTACCGGTATGCAGTGTGATACGGCTGGCTTTTTCATATTCTGCAATCTTATTGCTGCACATAATACTTAATTTATCGTAATCGATATCAAATGCTCTTTCCATTCGCTGTACAAAATCTTCCGGAGCCATATCCGTTTCTTCTGCATTTTCAACAGTTGGAATACGAATCTGTGCAAATCGTTTCTTATTACTTAGAGCCTTAAATATACTGCTCATATGCTGTCTGTAAATGGTTGTTTGTTCTTCGCCGATTTTATAATTTAAAACTACAGGACGATAAGCAAAGATATCAAGTACCGCATCTACCTGATCAAAGATAGAATAATATTTATCAGGTATACTTCCCGGTTTCAATGTGCCAAAGATATCCCTGTTCTGTGACCTTGCTTGCTGCAGCGGTAAAGGAAAAGCTCCTGCTCTTGCAACAGCTGTGCAAAAGTCATGCATAAGCTGTATGTTATCATCTTCTCCCCAGTAATGAACAAGAATAAGCTCTCCTTTCTCAACCCCACTTGCTTTTACTATTTTTTCAACTGTTCTTCTTTCCATTTATTTCTCCCTTTAATCATAATATTCCTTCATTCGTTTCATAATAATTTTAATGATTAGATGCGCATCTAATTGCTTTTATTATATTCAATTTGTTTCACCATGTCAATATTATTTTTATACACATCTAATTATATAATATTATTTTATTTATATTTAAATCACATCGTATCAAATTAACACTTTTATTTAATCTACCACTGTATCCCGTTCTCTATCACATAATATCAACTAAAACATAGAATAGCTGTGATATCTTTTTANNATCCTTAACATATCCAGTATCTATGCCTTACATTGCAGTTAGCTCCACTTCATAATGCAGCTCTGGCTGTAACGAAACTAAGCTACTAACTACAAAAAGGATGTAGCATGGATCATTCGAAATGATATTATACTGCATTCTTTTATTTACCTATATCCCGAACGGGACTATACTTACAGTATTCCAATGGCAACTGCTCCTTTAAACAGTGTCAGGCGTGTACTTGCATATGGTGTTTCCGTTATTGATCCTGACAAGATCTTAATGGGTATGCCTAATTACGCTTATGATTGGCCGCTCCCCTATGTCAGAGGAGAAACCAAGGCTGAAACCATCAGTAATGTAGAGGCTATCGAACGTGGCGTACAGCATAATGTAACGATTCAATTTGATGAAGCCTCACAGGCACCTTTTTACTATTACACAGCCGAAGATGGTATAGAGCATGCTGTATGGTTTGATGATGCCAGAAGTATGAATGCGAAGTATCGGCTCATTCCCGAGTTCGGATTGAGCGGTTCAGGTGTTTGGCAGATTATGAACTATTTTCCGGGAGCCTGGTTAGTGGTTAATAACTTGTTTGAAGTAGCAAAGGTTCTTTAAAAGTCAGATTTTCAGGAGTTATAAAATGAATAGTAATGTTCATCAATCAATAAAATCCAAAGGTCCTGCATATATCTGGGAATCCCACCTTATGACTCCGGATATGTCCATCGCCCATTATAAGAGTTCTTATAAGGCAAGGTATTTCTGCCTAAGAGCAGAACCCATTGAACACCCAATCCTTTCTGAGGTTACCCTGGACGCATTAGGCTATAACGGCAAAACACCAGGGCCGGCTATTGTAATTGTACAAGGGGAATGGCTTTTTCTGACTCTTGAAAATCATTTAGAGGAAGCTACTGGAATAACGATACAAGGATACGCAAAAGCCGGGGCGTTAAAAAACATCCCGGATTTTGAACAGTACGGTCCCAGTATAGAACCGGGAGCTTCTTATACCTACAAGCTTCTTTGCGACAAACCCGGAACTTTCCTATACCGTTCCTCTCATGATTTTCAATCATCACTGGGCCTTACCGGTGCCTTGATTGTTCTTCCTGCTGAGGAAAATATCGATCCAGATAATATTCCGGATAAGGACTTTATATTATTAATGCAGCAATGGGAGATATCGGAACTGCCTTTGGGTAATATTATTCCCGGCAAATACAAGCCCAATAAGTATCGAAGAAACCCTAACTTTTTTACCTTAAATGGTAAATGCTACCCCAATACTGCCCCTATACACTTTAACAAAGGCGATAAAATCAGAATGCGTTTTATTTCAAAAGTTGGTGAAGTTGGGTGGATTCACTTGGAAGGGCATCCCTTCCAGGTAATTTCAATCAATGGATTTACAAGATATAATCAGATGAATGATACCATAGAATTTAGTTCGGGATTTCGCTCAGAGATTGAGCTCACAGCAAACAACCCGGGAAATTGGCTGTTAAATGCGACCGCTTTGTTTCAACAGTCCAATAACGGCATATTCCCGGGTGGTATAACTTCAAATATTATTTATTTAAAAGTTTAAATACTTAATTTTCCAAAACTCTGCTTAAGAACTCTCTGGTTCTTTCATGCTTGGGATTGTTAAAAATATCTTCAGGTTTCCCTTCTTCGGCAATTACTCCCTGATCCATGAATACTACTCTGTCTGCTACATCTTTTGCAAAGCCCATTTCATGAGTCACGATTAACATGGTAAGTCCCATACCAGCCAGCTCTTTCATGACCTTAAGCACTTCTCCAACCATTTCAGGATCAAGGGCAGAGGTTGGTTCGTCAAAAAGCATAACATCCGGTTCCATAGACAATGCTCTGGCGATTGCAACCCTTTGCTTCTGACCACCTGACAACTGTCTCGGTTTTGCGTTGATATATTGATCCATTCCAACGGTCTTCAGATATTTTAAAGCAACTTCCTTTGCCTCATCTTTTGCTCTTTTTAAGACCTTCAACTGACCAACCATACAGTTGTCCAATATATTATAATTATCGAACAGGTTAAACTGCTGAAATACCATACCAAGTTTTGTTCGATATTTAAAAAGGTCATGTTTGTCGTCTAATATGTTTTCACCGTTATATATGATCTGCCCACCGGATGGTTTCTCTAAAAGATTTACACATCGAAGAAGTGTTGATTTACCAGATCCGGATGAACCGATAATGCAGATAACTTCTCCTTTATTTACTGTAAAATCAATATCTTTTAAGACTTTATGTTCACCAAAGGATTTACTTAAATGCTGGATTTCTATTAAATTCTCCATTGAATTAACCCATTTTTCCTTTCTTTTTATGCTTTAATAAATTTTCACTTATGCTCTTTCACATAATCAAATGTTTTCAGTCAAATGATATCACTTAATACACAGCTGTCTACCTTTTGCTGTTAACAAACTGTTAGTCTGTCACCTACCGGCTTTTTTAGCTTTGTCTTCAGGTTTTTCCACCTGCATCTGATTACCAAGCAGTATATAATTGTCCGGTCCATCCAGCTTTTTCTCTGCAAAGCGCAATAGCTTTGTAATGGAATAGGTCATAACAAAATAAATAATACAGGTAATAAAAAAGGTATCATAATAACGAAAAGTATTGCTAACAACAGATTTTGACATGAAGAAGAGTTCGGTTACAGAGATAACATTGAGTACAGAGGTATCCTTTATATTAATAACGAACTCGTTTCCGGTAGCAGGCAGAATATTACGGATAACCTGTGGCAGGACAATATAGCGCATGGTCTTAATGTGGTTCATACCTATCGCCTGTGCCGCTTCAAACTGTCCTTTATCAATGGAAATAATCCCGCCGCGGACAATTTCAGACATATACGCACCAGTATTAATGGAAACGATAAAGATAGCTGCTATGGTCTTGTTCATGTTAATATTCAAAGCTTCCGCAGAACCATAAAATATCAACACCGCCTGCACGATCATGGGAGTTCCTCTGAATATGGCAATATATGCTGAAAGAATAATATTCACAATTTTCAGAACAATCTTTTTGATTCCTCGCTCCGGAACTGGTATGGTACGTATAACTCCTATTAAAAGACCAATAACAGTTCCTACAACTGTTCCTATAATGGATATATATAAGGTAGCCCATGCTCCCCGTAAGAACATCGGCCAATAACTCATAAAAATATCTAATATACGTTCTAAATTCATTTTTATACCCATCGCATATCGCAGACTGACTGCGATACTGCCACAAATAATACAGGTTGAAAGAAGCCTGATGTGGCATCCTTTCTATACTTATATTTTCTTTCAACCATCTTCTTAAGGCTTAAGAAAAACCGGCTGCAGACATCACACCCGGTTTTTCCTCTGATAAATATGCAGTCTGACCGTAATTAATTAGCAGCAGGCTGATTCTTTATAGCGTTATCCATAATGCTTGTTCGATCTTCTTCTGAAATTCCTGAAAGAATCTCATTTATTTTAGCAGTTAAATCACTGCCTTTCTTTACACCAACAGCAATTGCAGTATCATCATCTGAGGTGACAAAACCATCTGTGAATTCCACCATAACAAAATTTTCATTAGCGGAGGAAGCACTAACACCTTCCGGGCGCTCAGATACATAACCATCAATAATACCAGATTCCAATGCAACCCTCATGGAAGGGAAGTTATCCATAGCAGTTTCCTTTTTAACACCTTCAATCTGATCAATTACATTATAATGGAAAGTACCTAACTGAGCAGTCACTTTTGCTCCTGAAAAATCCTTGATAGAAGTTGCATTTTCATAAGCACTTCCTTTTTTAACTACCATAACCAGATTGGATTTATAATAATTATCTGTAAAATCAATTGCTTCTTTTCTCTCAGCAATAGGTGACATACCGGCAATAATAGCATCGATCTTACCGGAAGTCAGTGCAGGTAAAAGTCCGTCCCATTCTGTTTTTACAATAACGAGTTTCTTACCCAAGCCATCTGCTATCTTTTTTGCAATCTCAACATCGTAGCCACCTGCAAATTCAGAGACTCCATCAATTGCAACACCACCGTTTGAAGAATTTAATTGTGTCCAGTTAAAAGGTGCATATGCACATTCCATACCAACACGAAATACCTNNCCACTGTTTTTGGTTCCACATGCTGTGAAAAGTGTCACAACGGACAAAGTTACAGCAAGCATAGCCATCCATCTCTTTCTCATAACCATCTCTCCTTTTATTATCCCTTTTTCGGGGTATTTATAAGTTCAAACCGATTTTTGATGTCTCAGAGTGTGCTAAAATACTGCCTTAGGATTCTACCCAAACCACGAACAAAATCTTTAGTTTAACTTATATAGTAATCTTTAATGCATAGAATTCATCAAATCTATGCATTAAAAAAAGTCCTACCAAATATAAAGGACTTCTAAATACAGCCCCACAATCCCAAATGAGATAGCACAACTTATCAGCCGGGTAGCCGATAAGACAGTCCTGCAGCTATTAACTACAGCCCCAGCAGCATGCATTGAGGATACATATCTGCTTCGGCGGTCTTTCCTTCTCCTAATCCTCATTGCTCCTCTGCTCTGATTAAGACTGTTAAAGGCCGCGCCTCTACCTCACTGCCATAGTGAGGTTTTATTCAATTTATGTTTTTAATCTTACAACACAAGTTTAAGCTTGTCAATCCTTCAAAACGATTTTTTAAGTCCAGATAGGGGTTAGCCGAATGCCACATACTACAGATGCATATATTAAATAATATACCAACAAAAGGTTTGATAACATGAATCCAGTCAAAAAAATACTTCACGGTCTCTTACTTGTTGCAGCAACTCTTCTGTTCCTTGTTCTATATGAACATTTTAACCAGGAAAAACAGTTGGCACTTGCTCCTGCCCATAATACCGCTGTCTCCGAATCTCCTTACACAATAGGTTGGTCTGTTTATAACAGTGACTACGAATTCTTTCAGACCATGGAAGATGGTGTATTGGCAAAGGCAAAGGAACTTGGAATAAAAGTAATAACACACAATCAAAAAAGCAGTACCTCTGAAATGATATCCGGTGTATCTGACCTGATAGCACAAGGTATTGATGCCTTGGTGATCTCACCCTTTAATCCCAATGCCATGCCTATTATTTCTGCAATGGCACATAATGCAGGCATCCCTGTAATAATCGTTGATATCGGAACAGATGATGCCTCCTATGATGCTTTCATAGTATCCGATTCCTACGGCGGAGGGGTTCTGGCTGCCGAATATGCTCTAAAACTGTTACAGGATAAGAACAACGCCAGTAAGAATGCAGCAATCATCAAAACAGAAGCTACCGCCGAATATGCTAATTTAAGAGGTGATGCCTTTAAAAGAGTTATAACTGACAGCGGTTACACAGTTGTAGGCGAACCAAGGGGTGATTCCCGAGAAGACCTGGGATATTTTGCAATGAAAGAGCTCCTTTCCAAATACGGTGACGATCTCGCTGTAGTATTCAGCGAAAATGATCGTATGGCTATTGGTGCAGCTAATGCAATCAAAGAAGCCGGTAAGACTGGTGATATCATTCTAATTGGATTTGACGGAGATGCAGCTGCCATAGCAGCCATTAAAGAAGGGCTTATGCAAGGTACAATTGCTCAAAGACCCTTTGAAATGGGAGCATTAGGTGTCGAAACGGCCTATAAGATCCTTCGTGGTGAGCCTATAAGCTTTGATGACAGGACCGATAAGCTGATGTTAGTGGAAGTCAGCCTGATTGATCAATATGCTAATATCATGCCTCTGATTCCTTAAATGGACTATAGCGATCCATATCCACTATTCTCTCTTGCTGCTTAAGCTATTTACCAGATTCCTGCATAATTACCAGTAATATTTTGTAGATTTATGGCATATATTGCTTTACAATAAACCTATTGAATTCTGCAAATTTGATAGGTCTATTATAATAATAACGTTAATCTCAGGGAGGATATTTCATGAAGAAAATATACTGGTACATCCTTGGTGCACTGATCCTGGTCTGTATAGGTGCATTGGGAATCTCAAATTTACGCTACCGCAATACAGATATGTCCTACCCCTCTTTTTTGGAGGCTGTGGAGAACGAACAGGTAGCTTCTGTAACAATAACTACGGAAAGTCCCAATTTTCATGCATTTTTAAAGGATAACAAATCCGAAAAATATACCGTTCCCAATCCCAAGACAGAAGACTTTACGGAATATCTCCTACTGCATAACGTTAAGTTAAACTATACACAGGATAATATTTATGTGAAAGCACTTCAGATTTTATTTCTTCTTGCAGTCGGAAGCGTAATATTCTTTTCAATACGAAAGAATACCAATAATAAACCGCTGATATCCGATGCCACCAAAAAGTCTGCAAATACACCCAAGGTCACTTTCAGTCAGATTGCAGGTAATACAGAGGCAAAACTAATGGTTGAGGATGTCATTTCATTTATTAAGGAACCAGATAAGTATAATGAAGTAGGTGCCCGTATGCCAAGAGGTATCCTCTTGTATGGACCTCCCGGAACCGGTAAGAC
>DJJW01000023.1:29212-30089 GCA_002434335.1 Lachnoclostridium sp. UBA6558
GAAAGAAAAGAGCCAGAAGCCTCTCCGCAAGTAATGATGAGAGAGATCAGACCTTAAATGCCCTGCTTACAGAAATGTCAGGTTTTCACGATAACAGCGGAATAGTAGTCATAGGTGCTACCAACAGACTTGATACCCTGGATGATGCCCTTCTTAGGCCAGGACGTTTTGACAGACAGATTGAAATCGGTCTGCCGGATGTTAATGCCAGAAAGAAAATTCTAAGTCTGTATGCCGGTAAAAAGCCCTTATCCGATGATGTGGATATGGAAGGCTTAGCGAAATCGACAGTTTACTTTAGCGGCGCTATGTTAGAAAATCTATTAAACGAAGCAGCCATAAACGCAGCCAATGAAAAACAGAAGGTCATAAACAGAGAACATGTAGACAGAGCTTTCTATACTGTTATTGCAGGTGCACCCATTAAGGATAGGAGTTATATTTCTGAAAAGGATAAGAAAATTACTGCCTACCATGAAGCGGGACATGCCCTGGTAACGAAACTGATCAAGCCGGACCAATATATCTCCAAAGTAACCATTATCCCAAGTGTAAAAGGTGCCGGAGGCTTTAATCTGTCCATACCCAAAGATACCTTATTTAAGTCCAAGCAGGGGATACTTGCAGAAATTAAGGTCCTATTAGGAGGACGTGCCGCCGAAGAGATCATATTCGGTAAAGAAGAAATTACCACTGGAGCCAGCAACGATATTGAAAAAGCCTCCTCCTTGCTTTATGATTATATGAGTCGTTACGGAATGGATGAGGATATGGGGATGTTTAGTCAGGCTGCCCTTGCCGATACTCTTGATAAGGGACTCCTGGAAAAATGCCGTCTTCAGATGAAGAAATTATATAACGAAGCTCTTGAATTATT
>DJJW01000023.1:30157-56480 GCA_002434335.1 Lachnoclostridium sp. UBA6558
GAACCCACACTTATTATATCACTGGAGGTTTTTTACCTGAAGCTAAAGCAGCTGTGGACCCACCTGTATAACAGGTGCTTATAAAAAGACTGCTACACAAAAATACTGCCGCAGTTTAACACTGCAGCAGCTTTGTTCTTTGCTCACTGATTACTCGTCTGCTTTCTTAAGAAGTTCTTTAATTTGTGCCTTAGTCTGAACTCCAACGGATTTTTCCTTCAGTTCACCATTTTTAAAAATAAGTAATGTAGGGATGGAACGGACTCCGTATTCCGCTGCAATGTCGGAATTCTCATCAACATTGAGCTTTCCTACCTTAACCTCTTTCTCTTCTTCAGCAATAGCTTCTACGGTAGGGCTTAACATCTTACATGGTCCGCACCAGTCAGCGTAAAGATCTACCAGAACAACTTTATCGTTCTTTAAAACTTCCTTTTCAAAATTCTCATTATTTAATACATGTACCATATTAGCTCCTTTCTTAAATTAAAAAATCCATGATTTGATGTCTCGAAATCTGTAGTTGGAACAGCCTTTTGTTTACAATGATATTTAATAGTATCTTATAACTCTTGTCTGCTGGTTACTAAGGAGACTGTTATCACTTATTTCTTTAACAGTTCTTTTATCTTCTCTTCCATTTTGGCAGGATTTACAGTGGGTGCATATCTTTCAACCACATGGCCCTCCTGGTCAACAAGGAATTTTGTAAAGTTCCATTTTATATTGCTACCTAATGTACCTTTGGCTTCATTTTTCAAATACTTATAGATAGGATGTGTATTGTTTCCGTTTACATCTACTTTTTCATACATATCAAATGAAACACCATAATTTAATTGACAGAATGAATTGATCTCATCATTATTCCCCGGGTCCTGTCCGGCAAACTGGTTACAGGGAAATCCAAGTATAACAAGTCCTTCATCCTTATACTTCTCATACAGCTCTTCCAAATCCTTAAACTGTGGAGTAAAACCACATTTACTGGCTGTATTTACAACAATAGCTACCTTTCCTTTGTATTCGTCCATGGAATGCTCTTTACCGTCCATTTTAACGGCAGAATAATCATAAAATCCCATCTTAAACCTCCTGAATATATTATTTTGCTTAATTTAATTGTGTTCAATATATTTAATATATCTCTTTCTTCTTTATTTGTCAATACCCTTGTGAAGGGATTATCAAATAAACTTTTTAGAGAGATTATTGAGAAAATCTATAATAAAAAAAGAGACCGCTGCTTATATCATAAGCTTAGGTCCCTTCAATATTATTTATACATTGATTTTAACTATAATAGATTAATCCACCATGCATTTTGGTGGTAAGATACCACAGTCCTAAATCGAAATCTATCTTTTTACCTTCATCAGAGGCAGTTGCCCTGATTCCGTTTTCTGTAATATCAGCCGCAGTTATAGTAATCCAATGCCAGCCCTGGATACTCTTTTCCTGCCCTCTTGAAAGATTTAAGAATGCCAATGGACAATCCGCTTCCAAACCTTCCTTAACAAAATCAATGATATCCTTAACCTCTCTTAATTTTCTCGGCTTCTTATCAGCTTCAAAAACCTTTGGTGTTAAAGTAATCTTCCTTTCTTTCAGATAACGGTCTAAACCATCGGTAAATTTATTTACATGATTGACTCCCATCACTCCCGGGGTCACATACTGAAACATCTCTTCCATGTGCTTTGCAAAATTCGTCTTTTCCATGGTGCCATAAGGATAAAGGTCTTTCGCACTTTCATTAACTGCTGCAAGATAAGCAGTTATATTAGCTGCGCTGGTAGGTCCGCAGCCAGCTTCCCTGTTCCAGTTTTTTTCATACCATTCCTGGTCTCCACCAAAATAAGATGTATTCTCCAAGGCACTTGTTATTGTAAGCAGTTCTTGTTTTTTAACAGATACAAGCATAACCGCACCTCTTTTCTCTTTCTATCCATACCATGTGTTATCTATTTCACCTTACCGTCATAAGTTAAAATTGCTTTATATAATTCGGGTCTTCTGTCTCTAAAGATTCCCCATTCTACTCTTGCCTTTTCCAGTTCCTCCAAATCAAGCTCCGCTGTCAGAATCTCTTCTTTCTCTCTGGAAGCTTCTGCTATTACCTCCCCGGTACCGTTAGTAATAAAGGAGGAACCATAGAAGTTGATCTCCGAATCCTCTGCTTTCTCTACACCGATACGGTTAGAAGCAATAACCGGAACCAGGTTACAGGCAGAATGACCAATCATGCATCTCTGCCAGTGTCCCTTAGAATCAATGTCTCCGTTTTCCGGTTCAGAACCAATTGCTGTTGGATAGAGTAGAATCTCTGCTCCCATTAAAACCATACATCTGGCAGCTTCCGGGAACCACTGATCCCAGCAGATACCGGCTCCCAGCCTGCCGTATTTCGTATGAAACACCTGAANNATGTATCTCCAGGATTAAAATAATATTTTTCTTCGTATCCCGGTCCGTCCGGAATATGGCTCTTTCGGTAGACACCAAGAACTGTACCGTCTGCATCAATCATAGCGAGAGAATTATATCTGGCATAGTTGCTCTTTTCGTAAAAACTAATTGGTAATACTACCTTCAGCTCTGCTGCCAGGCGGCTAAAATGCTCTACTGCTTTGTTAGCATCTACGTCCATGGCATACTCATAGTATTCCGGTTTCTCTTTCTGACAGAAATAAGGAGTCTCGAAAAGCTCCTGAAGAAGTATAATATCTGCTCCTTTGGCTTTTGCTTCTCTTACAAGCCTGTCTGCTTTTTCAATATTTATATCAATATTATCCGTACAGCTCATCTGGGTAGCTGCAACCGTTACTTTACGCATAAAAACCTCTTTTCTTTATATTTCCTTAAGTGTGTCTGATAACTGCTTGTGCTGGTCTGGACGTTATGCACAATAAGAATGAGTTATCAGAATCCCATTAATTTCTTGCCGGCATCTGCTGGGTAATGCAATGAACATTACCGCCTTCTTTAATCAAAGGGATACCATTCACTTTCCGGATGATTCTATCCGGGAAGGTCTCCTTTAAAATTCTCTCCGCTTCCATATCAGTATCTGCTGCATCTTCACCAAAAACAGGTAATATAATGCCGCNNTACCATGTAGTAATTGATATAACTTAAGGTAAGCCTTTCCTCATCATAATATCTTGCCGGAGGTTGTGGAAGTGTAACCAGCTTAAGCTTTCTGCCCCTGGCATCCACTGCCGCCTCCAAGGTCTTTTTATTATCCTGTGTTATCTGATAATTAGGATCTTCAATATCTTCACATATCTGTAATATGACCGTACCGGGATTAGCAAAGCAGGCCGCATTGTCTACATGTCCGTCCGTTTCATCACCAAACAACCCGTTTTTCAGCCATATAATTTTCTCGATTCCAAGTCTCGGCTTAATAATTGCCTCAATATCTTCTCTGGTTAAATGAGGATTCCTGTTTTTATTTAATAGGCATTCCTCTGTGGTCAGAAGGGTTCCTTCTCCATCGGTATGGATAGAACCACCCTCCAGCACCAGATCTACTTCTTCTACCGGCACCTGGTAGGCCTTTGCAGCAAGACTTGCCACCTTATTATCCAAGTCATAGGAACCGTACTTTTCTCCCCATGCATTAAACCTCCAACTCATTGCAGTTAGGACCTTACTGTCTTTGTATACAAAAGTCGGCCCATTATCCCTGCACCAGGCATCATTGTGCGGAATTTTAAGTAGCTCTGCGTATTCTGCTATTTCATCGAGAAAAGGATGCTTCTCTCCTGGATTTATAATAACCGTAACCGGTTCAAACTCACTGATTGCTTTTATAACGTCTCTGTAGCCTCCGGCAACCTCTTCATAATTCTCAGGGTGCACCAGAGAGGACTTAACAGGCCATTCAATAAATGTCCGTTCATGCTCTTTCCATTCACCGGGCATAACATAGCTCATATTCTTCATTCCTTCGTATTTTTTTTATTTCCTTATTATATCTATTAATCTTCATTCTTACAATATTTTTTCTTAAAAATTAGAATATACATTGACAGGCAGGTAAAAGTTTCCCATAATAGAGTTAATTTGAATGCTATTTTGGAAGGAGGGGGCTACTGCAAATGTTGCAAAATAGCCCTTACTGTTATGCTTATTATTGCTGCTGCACTTTATAGTGAAGCAAAACCATTTATAGATTATCTTGAACTTAAGAAGGATACTTCGTATAACCACTGCCAGGTCTTTCGAAATAAGGACACTGCATTATATATAACCGGAACCGGTCCCATGAATGCTGCGATTAAGTCTGCTGCTTTTCTTGCAACAGAACCTGTTACAGACACGGATTATTTCTTAAATATTGGTGTCTGCGGAGCCGTTACAGGAAATGATAGGAACAGTATTCCCTTAGGTACAACTGTCTTGTGTAATAAAATAATTGAACACGCCTCCGGTAATACCTATTATCCTGATATTCTCTATCCGCATCCCTTTTCCGAAGGGACGATTATCAGCTCCTATCAGATAATGACCTGGGAAAAGGTAAATACTTATTTTAAGGACATTTCACCACCTTTAAGGAATAGCGGCTTAAACGGTATGTGCTTTGCAGATATGGAGTCCGCCGCTCTTTATCAGGCGGTATCCTGTTTTTTTAAACTAAACCGGATGTTCTTTCTAAAACTTATATCAGACTATATAGGTCCTGCAGCGGCAGAGCTGCTGCTGGTATCCTCTGAGGACATAAGTCATCTTATGAAAGAGCAGGCAGGTACCATATTAAACTGGTTGCAGAATCTTATGGCGAATACGCCTGACAGACCTGCGGAATTTACAGAAGATGAGCAGCAATACCTTACAGCTTTGTCAGCAGACTTTAAATTGTCCGTTACCATGGCCTGCGAGCNNTGCGAGCTGAAACAATACCTTCGGTATTATAAGCTTTTAAAGGGAGAATTCATCCCATCTACAGAGATTTTTAGAGAGAATATCCCTCGTTCTGTAAAAAGTAAAGCAGAAGGGAAGAAATACCTTGACTACTTTAAGAAAAACCTTTTATAATTCGTTTTTTTCTCACATATATATAGAAAAAGAAGCTTTGAAATATCCTATAACTGAAACTATACTTGCACATTATCCCAAAGCAGCTATTGTGATGATTGACCATTACAAGGATATATTTAACCGGCGGCAGCAAAACTACAGAGAACAGAAAAATACACCTTCGCTTATTCTGGCGGTGAATCCCACTACCGGTATCTATGAAGGTTCTGCTGCCTGTCAGGATTTTGGCAATGACAACTTTTATTATACCTCCGGTGTAATGAACTGTATTTACGATTGCGAATACTGTTATCTGCAGGGAATGTACCCCAGTGCCAATATGGTAGTATTCGTTAATCTGAAGGATTCCTTTAACGAAATCCTTAAACTTCTAAAGAAACAGAAGGTCTACCTGTGTATTTCGTATGATACTGACCTCTTAGCCCTTGAGCCCTGGCTTGGCTATGTAAAGTGCTGGAATGAGTTTGCAGTATCAAATAAAGAGCTTACGATTGAATGCCGAACCAAAAGTGCTTCTGTTAACCAGCTTGAAACCTTAATACCATCGAATAATTTTATACTTGCCTGGACACTTTCTCCACCTGCCGTTCAGAAGGCNNCTCTTTTTCAAACCGCCTGACAGCTATCGAAAAAGCCATCTCACTTGGTTTCACCGTACGTCTGTGCTTTGATCCCCTGCTTCGGATACCGGACTGGCAAAAGGAATACGAAGAAATGTTTTCTGAGATTTTTAGGCGGATACCGGTTGAGCATATCCTGGATATAAGCCTTGGCTGTTTTCGTGTTCCAGCAGATTTTATGAAAGTAATGCGAAAGCAGAATAAAGAGTCTCTGATCCTGAATTTTCCTTATGTTAGTGAGAAAGGTATCTTAAGCTACAGAACAGAGGAATCAGAGGAAATATTATCCTATTGCTTATTTTTATTGACGAAATGGATAAAGGAGGATAATATTTATGTCTGGAAGGAGTAACACATGAAAACAGCCATCGTAACCGGTGCATCTTCTGGTATAGGCCTTGACATATCCAGGATGCTCCTTGAGAAGGACTATAAAGTATATGCCTTTGGCAGGGAATTTAAAAATGACTCGCCTGAATGCAGCGGCTTTATTCCTGTAAACTGTGATATCACCAATACTTCTCTACTAACAGAACATATAACTGCCATTAAAAAGGAGGAAGAGATAAGCCTGCTTGTTAATAATGCAGGTGTAGGTTATTTTGGCCCCCACGAGGAATTGAATCCGAAGAAGATTCACGAAATGGTAACAGTGAATGTAGAAGTCCCCCTTTTATTAAGTCAGCTCTTACTGAGGGACCTTAAAAAACATAAAGGCGTTATTATTAACATATCCTCTGTAACCGCCAGAGGCAGCAATACTTACGGCTGTGCTTACGGTGCTACCAAAGCGGCTTTAACAAGCTTTTCCGGAAGCCTTTTTGATGAAGTGAGAAAATATGGTGTGAAGGTATGTACCATCCACCCGGATATGACCAAAAGCAACTTCTACCGTAATGCAAACTTTAGGGAAGGGGATACACCGATTCTTACCTCTTACCGGAAGAGGTAGCAAACGCTGTGGAATTAATGATAACAGGCAGAGAAGGACTGGTGATGACAGAAATTACATTAAAACCTCAGCTTCACCGCCTTCAAAAAAATAAATGATAGGAGAACATAATGATTACTCTGTTAAATACCAACTTAGACCATAGAATGATAGCTTTAATCGGCATACTATTTACCTATGCTGCAACCTTTATACTTTTAAAATTTGGAACCGGAATACTGCCAAGAGACGGTGGCAGGGATTTTGCTCATGACGGCATNNGCAAACTCTCACAGGGTAAACCAAGAGGCGCCGGCTTCCTTTTTATACTGGTATTTGCCATTTCGACTCTCCTGTTTCTTCCCATATCAAATGAAGAACTTATCTATGTTATCATGATACTGGCAGCTATGTTAACCGGTTTTCTGGATGATTGCTCCAAAAATCCCTGGGGAGAATTAAAGAAAGGCCTGCTGGATATGGCTATTGCTGTTACAACTGCAATTACCTATGTTAATTTTAATTCCTCAACATTTGAAATACCTTTTGTAAACAGCCCGGTAACAATACATCCGGTTCTCTTTGTTATCCTGGCAACCATCCTTATCTTTGTTTCTATTAATGTTACAAACTGCTCCGATGGTGTTGACGGGCTTTCCGGTACTTTATCTGTCATTACCCTGTTAACCATTTATGGATTGGGCAGAATCATGGGAATGGATCCGGGTGATACTTATATGCTGTTAATTATGGTATCCTGTATTATGAGCTATCTGTGGTTTAATGCTACCCCAAGCCTTATGATGATGGGTGATGCAGGTTCCAGGGCCCTCGGCTTTTTCATAGCTGTTGCTGCTTTAAAGACCGGAAGCCCTCTCCTTTATATCCCTGCCGCTTTTATGCTGATATTAGATGGTGGCCTCGGTCTTATAAAGGTATCCCTGATCCGTTTTCTTAAAGTCCGTATTTTAAAGAACACTCTTACACCTATTCACGATCATGTAAGAAAGAATCTTGGCTGGTCAAATACACAGGTAGTATTTAAGTTTGCTATCATACAGATTCTTATTTCCTTTACACTGATTTGGATCTTAACATAAACTTTTTCTTTTCTGATACTTAACAAAAAATACCGTCTTCTATTAAAACGAACTCTTGTAATAGAAGACGGTATTTTTTTTAACTGCAGCCAAGGTACTTACTTTGATTTTTTTGATGAAGCGGCTGATGACGTAGCCTGCGGAGCTGATTTCTCAGCAGACTGCTTTTTCTTAGGTGCTTTCTTTGGATTCTTATCTCCCATCTGTATCACCTCCCTTGCCAGCTAAATCATAAAAAGGATAGTCTGCTATAATTGTATGGCATTTACCGGTAATTGTCAATTATATACTTATGATTCATATATTTCGTTAGTTTTTTTTAGCTGAAAAAATATGGCTACACTTACCACACTAAATGCGGGATTAAATGCAGCCATATTCTTTGGGTNNTTGTTAGTTTAATGCAAATGTGTTTTAATTTATTTATTGTTTGGGTTTTATTTCTTGTTTTGATTTACTTATTGCTTTGTATTACTTATCACTTTGTCTAATTGCTTGCTTATATTTTTATTTTGCTTTTTTGCTTGTTTATTTTATTCATTATTTAACAGCTTATTCAGATAGTTAATACTCCGTCCAATATCAGAGAGTCCATCGGGACTGGGATTATCATTTTCTATGATTAATTGATTTAAGCCAATAGCGGAGGCCATGGCAGCAATCCCTTTGATATTATTATACCCTTCCCCTAAAGCAAGAGGATGCCCTTCAAAATCACCATCTTTAAGATGTATAAGAGCAATATCACTGGCATGCTCTTTTATATATGCACAAGGTTCCGTTCCGGCATGAAATACCCAGAAAGTATCCAGTTCCAGTCTGATGGTTTCTCTTATCAGCTCTATGGGCAGCCTGCCATCCGGCAGCTTCACAAATTCATGGGCATGATTGTGGTAAAGCAATTCCATGCCGTTCTCTTTGACTACCTCTCTGGCAGTTGTAAGAATCTTAAGAAGATTTTCCATCTCCTCCGCTGTAGAGGTAGGGGCAATTGCACATGCAATATAAGGTACACCAAGGATCTTATGATAGCGTACGGTTTCCTCTAAATTAACACTTAAGTTTTCAAGGCTCTGGTGACTGGATATGGGCGTTAACCCTATCTCCTTCAGATAATCTCTTAATTCCTCTGCCTCAAGATCTGCAAAACCTGCAAATTCCAGTTCTTCAAAACCAAGCTCTTTTACTTTTTGCAATATTTCTTTTAATTCCGCTCCATTAGAGTAGGAATCTCGTATGGTATACAGCTGTAAACCCTTATTCATAGATCAAATCCTCCTAGTTTACCTATAACAAAATTAAATTATGCCAGATAATGCTGTTTTTATTTTATTTGTTTTTCGAATACATATACATTATAATAAGATATTAGATAGATGTCGTGTCACATGATGGTATCATTGTGACAAATAATGCTGTAAAGGAGCTTCTATGGCCGTAAACAATCACCCAGCTAACAATAGGTATCGTAATGGTATCTCCTATGAATATATGCGCGACAGCAAACAAGCTTTTAACTGTTGGGAAGCGGTGAATAACAAATTCTGGCCTCATTTTCACAGCAGTATAGAGCTTATTTACGTCACAGAAGGAGAACTGAAGGTAACCTTAAATGGCCAGCTTTACAGCGTTTATAAGGATAATGTTCTTATCGTACCCAGTTACTATATCCATAGTTACGACACAGATGAGTATTCAAAAGCATATATTGCAATTATTCCACTGGATTCTATTCCCTCTTATAAAACTCTGCTTTCACGTAAAACTTTTATTAACCCGCTTATCAGTAATTCTACGGGTAAAACTGAACTCCTGCATTTANNATGCCTTTGTCAATATAATACGGACAACGGTGACCCCGTAACTTCCTCTATTCGTAAAGGGTATTCCTATGCTTTGATGGGACTTCTGATTCAGGAAAGCGGATTAACTGAGGTAACCAACAACAGAACCATCTCTTTAGCTCAGGAAATTCTTATTTATCTTCAGGAAAATTATCTGAAACCAGTTAACTTAAAAGACACTGCACTTTATTTCGGTTACAGTAAAAGCCGGTTTTCCCATATTTTCAATGAATATTTTGACTGTACTCTGGTGGATTATATTAACGGCTTGAGAAGCAGACATGCACTTAAGCTTCTGCAGGAAAGTGATACTACTGTAACAGAAATTGGTCTTAGCTGCGGTTTCGACAGTACCAGAACCTTTTACAGGGCATTTTCCAAGACTTTTGGCTGTACACCTGGTGAATACCGTAAAGCAGGAATGTAATAATATAAGACAAATATGTAATGATTTCGTCACAGAAACTTAATTTGAATCATTGGTACTGTGCTGTTATAATAAAATAAGATAACTAAGCTGGGAGAATCCTCTGTACACCAACGGGGATTTCCTCTGTACCAAATGTTTTATTGAGACAACAAGGAGAAGCTGTATGAAAAAATCCCATTATTTAATTTATCTGCTAATCGTTCTGGCAGCCGGAGGTTGCAGCAGACAACAGACAAACGAACAGGTTACTGTTAATACCGGCAACAGTACCATAGAGACAGAAATTGCGACCAAAGATATGACAACGGAAGCCGCCGCTGATGAAAATATAGATACTCTCTATCCCGCATATATACTTAAAGATGATGATAAGCTCTTTGGTTATATCGACTCAACCGGAAAATTTGTCATTGAACCTGTGTATGACCAAGCCACAGATTTTAGTGATGGAGTTGCCGTAGCCCATGACTCCCAAACCAATGAATACATTATGATAGACAGGCAGGGCAATGTCATTTATAGAACCACCAATACCATCGGTGCTTTTCAGGAAGGATATGCCGTTTTTGAAGTCTACAAGGACAACAAATCACTGGAGGGTTATATTGATACTACTGGAACAATTATACTCCCTGCCGTTTACAATGCTGCCTCCCCCTTTGAAGATGGGAAAGCTTATGTGTATACAGAAAATCAGATTCAGCAGATTGATACAGAGGGAAATGTTTTAAACAGTTATATATTAAAAGAAAATGATATCTATATCTCCGATTTCCGGGATGGTTATATCGTTTATAACAGCACAGGAAGCAATATTATGGAAGCGATGAATTACAGAGGTGAAAAGATTCCTCTTCCGGTTAATGTCTCAGAAAATTATACCGGCTACTCCAATCTGTTCTATCTGGGCGAAAATATTTTTGCTGTGATGCAGAAAACAGATATAGAAGATTATTCTTCCTCTTATACTACTCCCTATGCACTTTTTGATGCCAAGGGAAAACAGCTTACAGATTATATCTATTATGACCTTAGCAATTTCAGTGATGGTATGGCATCTGCGACAGATGACGACTATACTTATTTTCTTGATACAAATGGCAGGGTTGTCAACACTCTCCCAAAATTCCAAGGCAGAGGTACTCTGACCCTTAAGGACGATATTATAAAAGCTGAAATAGATAATGATTTTAGTTATGAAACTACCGCAGGCAAAGTCATATATGAAACAGTAGATGATATTATTTTAAATGATACACTAACCTTAAAATCCGAAAAGTTTAAGTCTAATAAATACGTTGTTGTGCATTACCCCATCCTTACAGGTCTTACAAACAGCCAGGTTGAGAAGCAAATTAATGAAGAGCTCTATAAGATTTTTGTAGATGGCAGAAAGGATTTAACCAAAGAGGATAACCTTACTGTAGACGATAATTTCGAAGGCAGTCTTATCAACAACATATTATTGATATACCAAACCGGTTATGACTATCCTATGGGGGCTGCTCATGGAATGCCTATAAGAAATTACTATCCAATTGACCTGACTACGGGCAAGATTTATGAGCTTTCAGATTTATTTAAATCAGACAGTAGTTATGTTGATGTTCTAAGTGCCATTGTTGCCGAAAAAGTAAAAGAAGATTCGGCAAAAGAAGAATCCATTTATTTTGAGGATACAGAGCCTGCTATTGCTGCTGACCAATATTTTTATCTGGATGAAAAGAATTTATACCTCTATTTCTATCCCTATGATATTGCACCCTATGCAGCGGGCTTCCCGGAATTTAAGATTCCCTTTGATAATATCAGAGATATTATCAACTATGATGGAGACTTTTATAAAGCTCTTAATCCAATAAAATAAATTCATAGCAAAAAACAGCTGTTTCAATTTATCAAAGAAACAGCTGCTTTTTTCACCTATTATAAACTTCCGAATTTCTTACGATAACCACATTTTCTGCACAGCTCTTCTGCTGCTCTTCTGCCGGAAAAACCGTCATATAAAGCTTTTGCCCTTGGACTGTCGATAATCTCTGCAAAGGGCGTTGTAATTATATTTCCCAGACTTATTACTCCTTCACCGTCAAGACAACAGGGGACGACCGTACCGTCTGAGAGTATTCCCACATGAGTTCTTAATCCATAACAGAAACCATAGCCATCATCCTCTTCTTCTGTTAACGCAGGCCAGGTAAACTCATAATCTCTGCTGATATATACTCTTTCTGAAAGCTTTATACCTCTTCCCGGTTTCACCTCTTCTTTCAGTCTGCCATTAAATCCATATACCTTTTCCAGGCGGTTTAGATATTTATCGGTAGCATTAATCTTATGTGATGTCCTATGGGTATCTTCAGTTTTATCCATATTCCAGAAACGATACGATATATTGGTTGCTGTCGAGTGCAGCAGTTCTTCTGCGCCTTCAAGGATGTCCTCCAGGTATCTGTCTCTCCTGTCAGCTTCTTTAGGACTGCAAATTTCTTTTGGACTGCCAGCTTCCTCCTCAGCATACTCTCCCCCAAAACTATGCAAAGAGAAATTTATCTGCCTTAAGGCTTCCCTACCCCTTAATTCAGGGAGCGCTTTTTTTATTAGTGTCCCGTTAGTTGTAATGTTAACCTTTAATCCATGTTCATTGCAAATGGAAAGAAAACTACCCAGCATCGGATGAAGCAGGGGTTCTCCTTTCACATGAAGATAGATATAATCTGTAAACGGGGTTATTTCACCGATTATTCTTTCAAAATACTCCTGAGACATGTAAGTACTCTTCCGTTGTGTTTTAGGACAGAAACTACAGGACAGATTACATAAGTTCGTTATCTCTATATATATTTTTTTAAACCGTTTCATTTTTTTCTCCAATACTGCAAATACATTTTGTGCATCGAATCCGATCGAGGATTTCGCCGTAAACTTTTGGTTTGAAATGATATTTCTTTCAACCAAACACCTTATGTATCTCTCTTATCTCCCGCATAATTTTCACAATAAGAGAAAGAATCACTGTGCGACAGCCTTTCAAGCATTAATTTTGTATAAACCTCGGAGGATTGCACAAAATTAAGAGTATCAAATATTATCAGTTTTTACAAGCTGAATATTTCAGGAGGTTATGGATGTTTACGCAAAAACGCCTTACACAAGCATATAAAAATGCTAAAGTAGAATATTTTGATAAAGATTCCAGATATATATTTTTCAGTGACTGCCACAGAGGAGATGATAGTGCCTCTGATGAATTTGCCAAAAATCAGCATGTTTTCCTGCATGCACTGGATTATTATTATAATAAAGGTTATAAGTATGTAGAGGTTGGTGACGGAGATGAACTCTGGGAGTATACCGACTTTAATCATATAAGGCTTGCTCATACTGATGTATTCCTTGGTATGAAGAAATTCAGTAATGACAACCGTCTGATCTTTCTCTTCGGCAATCACAATATTTATTTAAAGAAAAATCGGTTCGTAAAAAAGAACTACTTTAGCTATTATGATGAATACAATCAAAAAAAACAGAGTCTTTTTACCAATCTAACCCCACATGAAGCCATTGTACTCAAACACCGGGAAACCGGTCAGGAAATACTTGTGGTTCACGGTCATCAAGGTGACCTTATGAATGACCAGCTCTGGTACATTTCCATGCTCATGCTTCGATATATCTGGCGCTTTCTGCATGTAGTAGGTTTGCACAGTCCTGCCAGTCCCGCCAAGAATCTCTATAAACGCCATAAAATCGAAAAGAATTATAAGGTATGGATCATTAAGAACAAGAGAATGCTGATCTGCGGTCATACTCACCGACCACATTTCCCCAAAACCAGTGAACTCCCTTACTATAATACCGGTTGCTGCGTACATTCCAAAGGCCTTACCGGAATAGAAATTATTAATGATACAATTCTCATGGTAGAATGGAGAATAAAAGCAGATGACAATGGTACCTTAAATATTGTACGTACCGTAGTTCGAGGTCCTGAAAAAATCTGCAAATATAAAATGGATAATTTTCCTTGCCTGAGCAAATATTTCAATGAGGTTAAATAAAAGCCCAAAGAAATTTTCAATAACGAAGCAGGAATAACAAATTTAAGATGGTAATCACCATAAAGGCTAAGATGTAGTAATGTAGTATCCTGTACACATGAAGGCATCCTGTTGACAGGACAGCCGGCTTGTTATACTATTAGCTTGTTAACAATTCATAGTTAAATAATAGTATTTGCAGGAAAGAGGAACATATGGAACTACATGAAAAATTTGAGGTGTTAAAAAAGAATCTCTCCTCCCTTGACAGCCTTTGTATTGCTTTCTCCGGTGGTGTAGATTCTACCTTTTTATTAAAAGCTGCCTTTGATGTATTGGGCGATAAAGTGCTGGCAATTACTGCACGCTCATCTACTTATCCTGAAAGAGAGTTTAAGGAGGCAGTGGCCTTTACTCAGAAACACGGCATTCCACATGAGGTAATTTATTCAGAGGAACTGGATGTAGACGGCTTCTCAGATAATCCCGTTAACCGCTGTTATTTGTGTAAAAATGAACTATTTGATAAAATCATTGATATTGCAGTTGCCAAAGGTATCACAAGCATTGCAGAAGGCTCCAATATGGATGATTTAGGAGACTACCGTCCTGGTCTGCAGGCAGTATCCGAACACAAGGTATTAAGTCCTTTGCGGGCGGCTGAGCTTACCAAAGATGAAATCAGGGCACTGTCAAAAGAAATGAATCTTCCTACCTGGAATAAACCGGCTTTTGCCTGTCTCTCCTCGAGATTTCCTTATGGACAAAAAATAACAAGAGAAAAACTTGAAATGGTAGATAAGGCAGAGCAATTCTTATTAGACCACGGATTCAGACAGGTTCGTGTAAGACATCACGGAGAAATTGCACGAATTGAAGTATGACAGCCAGAAATGGAAAAATTCTTTAATATGGAACTGATGAAGGAAGTACAGGAGAATTTTAAAAAGTTCGGTTTTTCTTATACCGCTCTGGATTTAAAAGGTTACCGTACAGGCAGTATGAACGAGACTTTATAAAGTAATACAGGATTCTAAGAAATAGCGTCGATCATTTCTTAGAATCTTTCTTTTATAACCATAAGTAGAATTTTCCTTAAAAGAAACTTGTATACTAGTTCTTCTATATCTGTTACTTTCGTACTTAACATTTGACATGTATTCTAAGAAAGGATACTATAGTAAGCATAAGGGTTTTCATAATTCAGGAAAACCGATTCAAAGGAGTTACAATATGAATAACATTACCATGCCCCATGATCATGGACAGAATATTGATAAAGTACTGGAAAAAATGCCGGAGGCTTCCATGTTCTTAGAAGCTGCCATCACCTTTCAACAGCTTTGTGACGGTTCACGTCTGCGTATATTGTGGCTGTTGTGCCACTCAGAAGAATGTGTCTCCAATATAGCCGCTGCTNNAGTGCCGCCGTTTCCCATCATCTGAAAACACTGAAATTGAATAATCTTATAACCAGCCGACGCGACGGAAAAGAAGTTTATTATACACTGGCTGATAACAAAAAAGCACACCTGGTGCATCAAATGATTGATGATTACTTTCAATTAAATTGTCCGACTAATCATCACCACTAGATAAAAAAAACTATTTTGAACCATGTAATTTCTTCGAAATTAAGGTCAAAATAGTTTTTTTATATAGCATTACATCTTTTTAATATTTAAAGCTCGCATCGCATTTAAAATTGCAATCACTGACACACCAACATCTGAGAATACTGCCGCCCACATAGAAGCAAAACCAAGAGCACCCAGTATTAATACGATACCTTTCACACCTAAAGCAAGTATAATATTCTGTCTAACGATACGAAGTGTCTTCTTGGAAATCTTCATGACCTGGGCAATCTTAGATGGTTCATCGGTCATAATAACTACATCTGCCGCTTCAATCGCTGCATCTGAACCTAAACCGCCCATTGCTATACCGATATCTGCTCTTGCAAGTACCGGTGCATCATTAATACCGTCGCCTACAAAGGCCAGTTTTCCTTTCGGACTCTTCTCCTGCATTAATTCTTCCATACGGTCAACTTTATCTGCCGGAAGCAGTTCTGTATAAGCTTTCGTAAGCTTTAACTCACTTGCCACCTTCTGACCTACAGCATCTGCATCTCCTGTTAACATTACCGTTTTACGGATACCGGCTGCTTTTAAATCCTGAATCGCACGAGGTGAATCTTCTTTGATTTCATCTTCTATGCAAATATAACCTGCATATCCACCATTAATTGACAGGTAAACCACTGTACCCGCCTGTTGTTCCTCCTTACAAGCTATGCTCTCCTTCTTCATCAGCTTAATATTACCTGCCAGGACCACTTTACCATCAATAACCGCCTTAACACCATGACCGGGAATTTCTACAATCTCACCAATACGAGAAGAATCTATCTCTTTTCCAAAAGCTTTTTTTATGGAGAGGGCGATAGGATGATTAGAATAGTCCTCTGCGTAAGCTGCGGTTTCTAACAGTTCTTCTGTTGAAATTTCTTCCGGTAATATCTTGCTGACTGCAAAGGAACCTTTGGTAAGTGTACCTGTCTTGTCAAAAACCACGATTTCAGTATCTGCCAAAGCCTCCAGGTAATTGGACCCCTTAACAAGAACACCGGATTTTGAAGCACCTCCGATGCCGCCAAAGAAACTTAATGGAATGGAGATAACAAGTGCACAGGGACAGGATATAACTAAGAAGGTTAACGCTCTTGCTATCCAGATGTTAAAATCCTGACCCAAAAGCAGCGGTGGCAATACCGCAAGCAATACTGCGGCAATAACAACTATAGGTGTATAATACCTTGCAAACTTTGTTATAAAATTTTCACTTTTACTTTTCTTATCACTGGCATTCTCCACCAGTTCCAGAATCTTGGCAACTGTTGACTGGCCGAACTCTTTTGTTACTTTAATATTCAATACTCCGGTCTGGTTAATGCAGCCGCTTATTATATCCTGACCCGGCTGCACATCTCTGGGCACCGACTCTCCGGTCAGCGCGGAAGTATCTACAGAAGAAAAACCTTCTAAAACTATACCATCAAGAGGTATTCTTTCACCCGGCTTAACCACTACCGTATCACCAACCTGTACTTCATCCGGGTCCACTTGCACCAGCTGTCCTTCCCTTAATACATTCGCAAAATCGGGTCTAATATCCATAAGCTCAGAAATGGAACGTCTGGATTTGGAAACAGCGTAGGATTGAAACCATTCTCCAACCTGGTAAAACAACATAACCGCTACACCTTCCGGATACTCTCCTAAAAAGAAGGCTCCTACTGTTGCTACAGCCATTAAAAAGTTTTCATCAAAAACCTGTCCGTGCAGAATATTTCTGCCAGCTTTTAAAAGAATATCGCCTCCAATAACCAGGTATACAATCAAAAAGACTGCTAATCTTGGGATTCCTTCAAATGGAAGCAGTATAGCTATGGCATAAAGTACTGCTGTCAGCAGTATACGTAACAATTGCTTCTTCTCTCTTTTAGACATATTTACCTCCAATCCAACTCATGGAAGAGATTATAAGTTAAATTTAATAGTTTGATTTTAATATTTAGAGTATACTTTTTGAATATAAAGTTATGATATTAACCTTTGAGGTTTTAAAATTAGGGTTAATAACTTGGTATGAATTATAGTTCTGATTTTAGGTTTTATCATTTGGGGTTTTATTATTTGGTTATTGCTTAATATTTTGCTTTTCAATATTTTACGTTTTATGGTTTTTATTTTAGTTTTTTTATTTTGGGGTTTTAATGTTTGTGTTTAATACTTGGGTTTATATATTGGGGTTTATATATTTGGGTTACTATTTTTAATTAATATTCTGGCATATTATTTTGATTTTATTATTTTGGTTCATTATTTTGGTTTGTTATTTTGGTTTGTTATTTTGGCTTGTTATTTTGGCTTGTTATTTTGGCTTATTGCATTGGCTAGTTATGTTAGCTTGTAATTTTGGGTAGTCCTTTTCATTCAAAGTCTAAAATATTTTGCTACCAAATACAGGCTAATTGTGCAGAACAGAAAAGAACGAATGCGCCTATGGAAAGGTATTAGAATTCCTTTTCTCTGGATATTTTGTGCTATATTATAAAACTGATTGTCTGAGCGCAGCGAGTTATCAGTTTTATAATATGTAAAGCACAAAACATCCAGAGAATTAGGAATTCTTATACCTTGGAATTGAAGCATAAGTTTTTTTCTGTTCTGCGCAATTTGCCGTCCGTCTTATGTAATCTCCCGTCCGTCTTATGCACTCTACCCTCCGTCTTCTACAATCTACAATCCCCTTATAAACCCCTTCCTTTTTCATAAAAAGAACTGCTGCAAAACTATACAGAGAATCCTGCAGCAGCGAATATCTTTATGCCTTCACTATTACATCCGGCTCGATTTTTTTAATTAATCTTTTTGCTTCATTTAAAACATCATCATACTTGTCATCAGGAGCTTCCAGTTCCATCTTCTGGCTGAGAAAGTTAACCTTTACCCCTGTAACTCCCTCCACTTTCTTAATGGCATTTTCAATTTTAGCAGCGCAGTTTGCGCAATCAAGATCCTGTAATTTAATTGATTTTTTCATATAATATCCCCTTTCAGACTTTTATGATCTCATTATTTTTATTGATGCTTGCTTCTATATTAGGTGAACCTTTTATCAATTAAACAATCATTTAATTGTTTAATCATAGTATATGCATTATAAGTATTTTTGTCAATAGAATTTATTGAAATTCTTTCTCAATATAAAACTAAAAAACCATGAGACACTCTTAAGCAGCAACCCCGCTAATTTTCGTCTCATGGTTTTTATGACTCTTATGACAGACTTCCACATTCACCGTCTTCCCCTTTTAAGATTGCGAGGCCGTGTTCTAAAGTATCAATAATATAACTTAAGTTTTCTCTTACTGCCTTAGGACTCCCCGGGAGATTAATAACCAGTGTTTTTTTTCTTATAACTGCTGTTCCTCTGCTAAGCATCGCCCTTTTGGTTATCTGAAGACTGTTATAACGCATTGCCTCTGCAATACCCGGCACTTCTCTCTCTCCAATATTTTTAGTAGCCTCCGGAGTCACGTCCCTCTCGGAAAATCCTGTACCACCGGTGGTAAGAATCAGATCCATTTTTCCGGAATCACACCAGTTTATCATGATTTCCTCCAGCTGTTTTTGCTCATCGGGTAACAGGATGTATTCTATAACCTGAAACCCCTGCTCACTGGCTAAGTCTTTAATAACCATACCGCTGGTATCCGTTCTTTCGCCTCTGCTTCCTTTATCACTGGCAGTAATGATGCCCACTCTTATCATAACATTTCTCCTTTACAACCTGTGATACATAAAATTCAGGTATAAAATTAAGTACCTATTGCTTTTTGTATGTTAAGCAAACTTTACGATAACATCGTTAATAAAAATCAGGTTAATATATTAATTTCATCACCCACTGATATAATACCACCGCTTAACACCACTGCAAATACTCCTTCTCTGGGCATTATACAGTCTCCAACCTTATAAAAGATTTCGCAATGGCTATGGCACTCTTTGCCAATCTGGGTTATTTCAAACATGACCTCCCCTGCTGCCAATCTGGTACCAATAGGCAGGTTTCTTAAGTCATAGCCTTCTATAATTACATTCTCACCAAAAGCACCTTTATCGACTCCGGCACCTTTCTGATTAAATTCATCTATTTTTTCCTGGGATATCAGACTTACCTGTCTGTGCCAGTTTCCGGCATGAGCATCTCCTTCTATTCCAAAATTCTCAATAAATCTGGCTTTATCAACACTTATTTTCTGAGTACCTCTTTTTTCACTGATGCAAAGAGCCACTATTTTACCCATACGAAGCTGCCCCTTTCTTAACCGCCAATCTGTGACATCCCTTTCTCCTCCAGAGTTTCAGAGATAACAGGTCTGTCTTTCGTAAAAACATGACTTTCCGGTTTTCTGTCAATGGCTTTTTTTATAATATCCTTTAATTCTTCCTTAGACCTTCCCTCCCTTAGCGCTGCTTTTAAATCCGTACCGCTGCTATATTGAAGACAGGTCTTAAGTATTCCGGTGGAAGTCAGCCTTACCCTGTTACAGGAGGAACAGAATTCATGACTTACTGCACTGATGAAACCTATTTTACCTTGAAAACCCGGAATAGTATAATACTTACCGGGACCATTTCCAAGACTTTCGGTATAAGGCTCCAACTCTCTGTAGGAACTTCTGAGAATATCAATAATCTCTTGTTCAGAGTACCCCTCCATATGTTTACCATAACCTAAGGGCATAATTTCTATAAAACGAACATGGAGCTTAGCGTCCTTTGCAAGGTCAGCGAAAGATAATAAATTATCCTTATTATTAAACTGCCTTAAAGGTACACAATTTATCTTAATCGGTATGTTCTGATATGCAAGAGCTTTATTTATACCTTCCCTTACCTTTAATAATCCATCAAATCCTGTTAATTCTGTGAACTTATACCGGTCTAATGTATCCAGGCTGATATTGATACCATCAATGCCTGCCTTTATCAGTGCTTCCAGCTGCTCCGCCAGATAAATGCCATTAGTGGTAAGGGTTACTTTCTCAATTCCATTAACCTGCTTTAGTTTCCCCACCAGACTGGTGATGTCTTTTCTTACCAGCGGTTCTCCGCCTGTCAGCTTAATCTTTCGAATTCCGAGTTCACCAAAGCATTCTGCCAAGGTAACAATTTCCTCGTAGGTCATTATTGCGCTTTGGGGAAGGAAGTTAACTCCCTCCTTTGGCATACAGTATACACATCTTAAATTACAGCGGTCAGTTACGGATATGCGCACATAGTCTATTTGCCTGTTGTATTTATCTATCATAAAACCGCCTCATTTCATAAGTCGAATTGCTTTATGCATCCATTAAACCGCCAGAAGCGTCACGGTTAAGGAATACACCGCTTTTTCCGCCTGTCTTCTCTTCCAATCTGATATCTGTCATTACCATTGATTTGTCCAGTGCTTTGCACATATCATAAATGGTAAGCAGTGCTATTTGGACACCGGTAAGAGCCTCCATCTCAACTCCTGTCTTTCCTTCTGTTTTCACCTGACAAACCGCAGTTATAGCAGACTTCTCTGTCTCAATCTCAAAATCCAGTGAGCACTTCTGAATCATAAGAGGATGACATAGAGGAATGAACTCCCAGGTCCGCTTTACAGCCATTATTCCGGCTAACCTGGCTACAGACAGGACATCTCCTTTTTCGATTTCCTTGTTCGTAATTGCTTCAAGGATTTTACTGCTTACAATTATTTTCCCTTTAGCCGTTGCTGTTCTTTGTGTTATTTGTTTACCGGAGACATCCACCATACGGGCATTTCCTTCTCCATCAAAATGACTCAGTTTATTTTCCATAAAATTCTGACCAATCCTTTTCTTTAAAACCAATCAGTACATTATCCTTATCAATTATAATAGGACGTTTAACCAGCATACCGTCACTTCCCAATAAACGGTATTGCTCCTCTACTGTAATTGAGGGTAGTTTATCCTTTAACTCCAGTTCCTTATAAACCAAACCACTGGTATTAAAAAATTTCTTTAAAGGAAATCCGCTTAATTTGTGCCAGACTTTTATTTCCTCCGATGTGGGATTTTCCGCTTTAATATCTCTGGCTTCATAACTTATATGATTATCATCCAGCCACTTTTTGGCTTTCTGACAGGTTGTACATTTGGGATACCATAAAAATAGCATTTGTTTTCCTCCTTTTTCATTACCGGCAATTTCTTCTGTTAATAGCAAGTATAAAGCCTGCCGTTCTTTTTAAGCCAGTCACGTTTGATCTTGTAATCCGGCAGTACTTTCTCCACCTCAATCCAGAAGTTTTTCGAATGATCCATATGTTTTCTATGCGCCAGTTCATGTATTACCACATAATCAATAATTGGTTCCGGCATCATCATCAGCTTCCAGTTAAAATTCAGGTTTCCTTTGCTGCTGCAGCTGCCCCATCTGGTCTTTTGCTCTCGAACAGTGATTCTTCCATAATTGGTACCCATTCGTTTGGCATAATATGAAGCTTTCATTTCCAGGGTGTCTTTTGCATAACGTCTGTACCAGTCAGCAATATATTCTCTAATAACAGCTTTCTCTTCTGTCTGGGTTTCAAGTGTCAGTATACGCTTACCACCAGGAAGTTTATGATAGTGGAGATTAATAAAATCTCTTCCGCCTCTGTTAATAATCTGTAAGGTCAGCTCACCCAATACAAAGGGAAGTGCAGCTCCGTCCTGATATATTTCTTCATACCCTGCCTTAGCGGTTAACCCGTCTTCCTTCTCATTGTAATTGCAAAATTCTTTATATTTATTATATAATTTGTATTTATTCTCATTAATCAGCTGCCTGACTTCATAATCCGGAACGCGGTTAGGGACTCTTGCTGTAATAGTGCCATCGGCTTTCAGTTCAAGACTTATGGTTTTCCTGGCTGAATAAACAACCTTTACTGCAAACTTTTCATTTTCAATTTCAAAATCAACCTCTTTCAGCAGTTTATGACACCTCCTTACAGGATTAATTGTTTGACTGTTTAATCTATAGCAGGTATTATAGCACATCTTTATTGAATATCCAATTAAAAAAACTGCTATAGCAGATAATCTATTGTTAAATCAATCTGTAATAATTTTCCACAGTAGGAGAACTTTCTTTTTTCTAATCAAAATTAAGTTATACAAAAACTTTGTATATATAACCATTTAACTCATAAAGTTTCATTTATAAATAAACAATAATATGGGTATTCTAATTTCGGAGGTGATTTTATGAAAGTAAAAGACATTATGTCAACAGAAATAGAAAGTGTATGCTGTGAAGATTCAATTGAAAAATGTGCCCAGTTAATGAAACAGCATGATATCGGTTCTCTCCCTGTTTGTGATAATGATAAAGTTGTCGGTATTGTTACCGACCGTGACTTAGCTTTACGCAGTATTGCAGAAGGACAGGATTGGAAGGCACAGAAGGTTTCCGATGTCATGACAAAGAATCCTTCCCTTGGAAGTCCGGATATGAATGTAAAAGATGCAGCAGAGATTATGAGCCGCCAGCAGATCAGGCGTTTGCCCATAGTAGAAAATAACAGTCTGGTAGGAATTGTTGCTTTAGGTGATATCGCCCTTGAGCCTGCACTGTCCGACAGAGCCGAAGACAGCTTACGGGATATCTCTAAGCCAAACCATTTTCACTAACTAATAAAAAGCTGTTACCTGCCAGAAGACTCCTGGTTTGTAACAGCTTTCATTCATTATGGAATAGCCCCTCCCAGTTAGATTATTCTTTTATCTTTGCTGATAAATAAGGTTAATCCTCCTGTCATATTCCATTAGTTTTTTAACAGCACTGTCAATGTAATGCCTTATGGTCAATACTGAAATTCCTTTCTCATTAAGTACATACTCCGCGGAAGGACCTATTTGACTTACAAGGATATAACGGCAATCCGATAGCTTTTCTGCAATGTTATACAGCGCCTCAGCTTCATGCTCCTTCCCCTGACAGACAGGCGTAATCTTTCTTTCTTCCAGGTACCGAAACTCCTCCTCGTCATTTACTTCGCCTATGTAGAAATATTCTGCTCTTCCAAAATGCTGATTTATCACTTTTCCGTCCGTGCTTGCAATCGCTATCTTGTAAGCCATGTTATCTCTCCTTCCAACGTCTGGTCATGGTTACTTTCTGTATCTACATTAACCGTGAGAAAATGTTTCTTTCATGGACAATTTTCCAAAGTATATTTGATCAGCAAATTCCTTCTCTCCAGGTATTCCGACTGCATCTGCACGACATCTCTGACAATGTCTGAATACGTCAATATATTTACCAGCCTTCCATCTGGCACTGTCTATCTCCAAACACCCCGGCGCCTTTATCTCTTTTAATTCATGCTGAGGTATTAAGGGTATTATATTATAGATTGTAGCGCCTGCTTCACTGACTATTCTTGCAATCTCTTCAATGTGGTCTTCATTTATGCCAGGAATCAGCACAGTATTAACTTTTATGGTTATACCTGCATCAGCTGCCTTCTTAATACCTCTTAATTGATTTTCAATCAGAATTCTTGCTCCTTCTTCCCCCTCATATCTCTTGCCATGGTAATATATACCGGTGCATATCTTCGCTTGTATGGAAGGGGTAACCGCATTTACTGTTACGGTAAGACTGTCAATTCCTGCTTCTATGACTTCATCTGCTTTTTCATACAACAACAGACCATTAGTGCTCATACACTTTAATAAATCGGGAAATTCCTCTTTTATGAGCTTGAATGTATTTAAAGCATAAGGCGAAGCCAAGGTATCACCAGGTCCTGCTATGCCGGCTACGGTGATTTCCGGACAGAGTTCAAGGGATTTTCTGATAATCTCCAGGGCTTCCGATTCCTTTAATACACCGAAAGAAACTCCTGGTCTTTGTTCTGTCTGATTGATCTTTCTGTCACAGAACTTACATTCTATGTTACAACCGGGACTTACCGGTAAATGAATACGTCCTTTATTGGTTTTATGCCCGCCGAAACAAGGGTGGGAATTCNNTTGCTCATAGCATTTCCCCCTTCTAAACTATGCTCAGCAGCTGCTTTTGATATTAGCCGCCTGCGGGTATTATTAGATATTTACAGCATTTTCCGTTCTTATGGTTCCGGTTTCCAGTGCAAGGAGATAATCCCCCCATTTGGCTGCCCATTCTCTCAGTTCATTTGTCGCAAGAGGAGAGGGGACTTTGGATTCGGTATGAGAAGCAATCTTCTTTGCAAGTGAACGGTAAACATCTGCCTGTGCAGATGCAGGTGCTGCTTCAATGGTAGTTTTACCCTGAAGCTCACTCTGGGTTACCGTAACGGAACGCGGTACATATTCTACCACTTGTGTATGAGTCTGCTTTACGAAATCATCAATTATTTCTTTGGCATATGGTGCATTGATGGAGTTCGCAATAACACCACCAAGTAAAGCTCCGGCAGAGTTGGAATATTTATGGATTCCTTTAAACAGGTTGTTGGAGGCATATACAGACATGAAATCAGCAGAAGAAACCGTAAAAACATGCTCTGCGATACCTTCTCTGATAGGAACGGCAAAACCTCCGCAGACAACATCCCCTAACACATCATATATAACATAGTCAAGCTCCAGTTCTTCAAAGGTTTTCTGCTGCTTGAAGAGTTCAACCGCTGTAATAATACCTCTGCCCGCACAACCAACTCCAGGCGCAGGTCCGCCTGCCTCCACACAATAAATCCCGTTAAAACCTTCATATATAACATCCTGTGCTTTTACTGTACTTCTTTCCCTTAAGGTATCTAACACAGTCGGTATGTACTTTCCGTTTCTTAAAGTATTGGTGGAATCACTCTTGGGGTCACAGCCAAACTGCATGACCTTATATCCCATCTCTGACAGGGCTGCTGAAATATTTGAGGTAGTTGTAGACTTACCGATTCCCCCCTTTCCGTAAATTGCTATTTGTTTTGCTTTCTTTGCCATAATTTCTGCTCCTTACAATGATTTTGTGATTCTTAGGCAGGTCAGAAACATAAATATTCTAACCTTTCCTAATTTGCCTGCACAGGAAATTTAAAATACACTTTAATAAATAGAGACATGCTTTTAGAAATAACTTCCCGATACAGAAAAAAGACCTCAGAAAACATGCTACTGTTTTCCGAAGCCTCTAGTTGTCTAGTCAACTTGCAATGGTTGAATGGTTATTTTGTTATACCTATAAAATATAATTAATATCATAGTATTCTTATATGATTAATATGTTTACAGTAAGTATAGATATATTTCTCTTCTTTGTCAAGTATTATTTTACATTTTATATTAATACAGTGTTTGGCTAATTTTAATCTTTTTAAGTACTTTTTTAATGCTTTATTAATAGATACATGTTATGCTGATAAAGAATATTATTTAGAAGTAACTAAGGCATACCTATAAACTGCTTGCACGGGCTGGAGATTTCGCTTTAAGGGAGTTTTCATAGGCATACCTAGTTAGTATAACTTACACAGGAATGGCCTAATTTAAAATAAAAATAAAAATAAAAAGGGAGTATACTTATGTTCGACGAATTAAACAACAAATTGGAACAAAGCAGACAAAACATCGGTAAATATCAAAGACTTGGAAGCAAACTTACCGACTATCGCAAGCAGTTAAATGAACTGGAGGATAAAAAATCAAATCTACTGACAGAACTTAAGAAATGGACTTGTGTCAATAAC
>DJJW01000022.1:0-93145 GCA_002434335.1 Lachnoclostridium sp. UBA6558
CTAGGTTTGAAGCTCTAAGTTTATAGTTCTCGTTCTGAAGTTCTAAGTTAAGAACACTAAGTTCAAAGTTTGTAATTCTAAGTTTTAGGTTTTAGAGGTTCTGATTTAAAAATCCAATTCACTATCTAATTAAGTGGTATTCTGAGATATTCTGACTGCTTAATAATATTAAGACCGAATACAAAAGAATCAATTAATCTAAGACAGCAGTGGCTTCATAATGTCCTTACTATATAATAATGTTTGAATATATGAATATATGATGATTTAATAAATACTATATTTGCGAAATAAAAAAGTCTGTCCTGGCATTTGTCAGAACAGACTTTTATCTTTTGGTGTAAATTATTTAACTGTAACTTTAGCGCCTTCTGCCTCAAGTTTAGCTTTGATATCAGCAGCTTCGTCTTTAGATGCAGCTTCTTTTAATGTCTTAGGAGCCNNGTCTTTAGCTTCTTTTAAGCCTAAGCCAGTGATTTCACGAACAACTTTGATAACCTTAACTTTGTTAGGGCCGCAATCTGTTAACTCTACGTCAAATTCTGTTTTCTCTTCAGCTTCTGCTGCACCAGCTGCAGGACCAGCAACTACAACACCAGCTGCTGCGGATACACCGAATTCTTCTTCACATGCTTTTACTAAATCATTTAATTCTAATACTGTTAAGCTCTTAATAGCTTCGATAAACTCTTGAGTTGTCATTTGAAAATACCTCCGTTTAATAATTTATTGTACTGAAATTAATTTTTGTTCCTTATGCCACTTCAGACTGTTTCTCAGCGATCTGCTTAAGAACACGAGCAAAGTTGGTAATAGGTGACTGTAAGCTTCCAAGTAACTTGGAAATAAGTACTTCTCTGGAAGGAATTGTTGCGATAACCTGGATACCTTTTTCATCATAGTAGGTTCCTTCAACAACACCTGCTTTGAACTCTAACTTAGGAGCAGTCTTGATTGTATCATTGATGATTCTTGCAGGAGATGTTGCATCTTCGATGCCGAAAGCTACTGCTGTAGGTCCTTCTAAGTGTTTAGCAAGACTCTCATAAGCAGTTCCTTCAAACGCACGCTTTAACAAAGTATTTTTGTATACTTTATATACAACTCCAGCTTCTCTTAACTGCTTACGAAGCTTTGTATCTTCTTCTACAGTAAGTCCACGGTAGTCAACTGCAACGATTGATTTCGCCTGATCAACATAACCTTTAATCTCATCGATAATAGGTTGTTTTAATTCTACTTTTGCCATTCTGGTATACCTCCTTATAGATTTTAAAAAATCCCTTACTGCCGGACAGTAAGGGATTCGAAAATTCGTATCTGGAACGCAGGGTAAAAAGAAATATTTCTATTTATCTTAAGTTCCGTATGAATTAAAGTTTATAAGATCTTATGATCTTAAAACCATTCCCTCGGTAGGCGTTTTCTCCTTATGCCTTACGGCACCTACTGTCTACGGCAGTTATTGCTAACGTATTGTAACATTAATCTATTATAGTGTCAACCATAAATTAAAATCTTTTGCAAAAAATATTACTGAGCAAGTTTAGCTGTATTTAATTTTACACCAGGTCCCATAGTGGAAGACAGTGTAACGCTTCTTAAATACTGACCCTTTGCTGCAGAAGGTTTTGCTTTATTGATTGCACCAATAAGCGTCTGGAAGTTGTCCGCTAATTGATCTTCGCTAAAAGAAGCTTTTCCCAACGGCACGTGAATGATATTTGTCTTGTCTAATCTATATTCAATCTTACCAGCTTTGATTTCCTTAACAGCTTTTGTTACATCCATAGTAACAGTTCCAGCTTTAGGGTTAGGCATTAAGCCCTTAGGTCCGAGTACACGTCCTAAACGTCCTACTACACCCATCATATCAGGAGTTGCAACAACTACGTCAAAGTCAACCCAGCCATCGTTCTGGATTTTAGGCACTAATTCTTCTCCACCTACGTAATCTGCTCCAGCTGCCTCAGCTTCTGTAAGCTTGTCACCCTTTGCAAATACTAAAACTTTAACATCTTTACCAGTTCCGTGGGGAAGTACAACTGCACCACGTACCTGCTGATCAGCGTGACGACCGTCAACACCAAGTCTGATATGAGCTTCTACTGTTTCATCAAATTTAGCAACTGCTGTTTTCTTAACTAAGCCGATAGCAGCATCTGCATCATAAAGAACAGCCCTGTCGATAAGCTTTGCAGCTTCTGCGTATTTCTTTCCTCTTTTCATTACATTACCTCCTAGTGGTATTATCGGGAGCTTAAAGAATCTGTTCTTTTCGCTAAACAGTTCCATCATGGAATATAAAACCTTCCATTACCCTCCCACACTTAAAATAAATTAGTCAACTACAGTGATTCCCATACTTCTTGCAGTACCTGCAATCATACTGGTTGCTGTTTCAATGTTAGCTGCATTCAAATCAGGCATTTTTAATTCTGCGATTTTCTGAACTTCAGCTCTTGTGATTGTAGCAACTTTAGTCTTGTTAGGAACAGCTGAACCGGACTTTAAATTGCAAGCTTTCTTTAACAATATAGCAGCGGGAGGAGTCTTAGTGATAAAGCTGAAGCTTCTATCCGCATATACTGTGATAACTACAGGGATGATCATTCCTTCCTGATCTGCAGTTCTTGCATTAAATTCCTTTGTAAACTGCACAATGTTAACACCGTGCTGACCTAAAGCAGGTCCTACGGGCGGTGCAGGTGTTGCCTTTGCAGCGGGAATCTGTAATTTAATATATCCTGTAACTTTCTTTGCCATTATAGCATACCTCCTGAATTTGTGGTTTTATCGGGATTGCCCTCCCACCATCCGGTTTTTGCAATAGAAGTATTTTCTACCGGATGCGTTTGTTTACAGTTTGTAACTATTCAGTAATAGTCACTACATTTTTCTGATATCCGTGAAACTGATCTCGACAGGAGTTTCACGGCCAAACATATCGACACTGATTGTAACGATCTGCTTGTGAGTATTAATCTGCTTAATGATGCCAGTTGTATTTTCCCACACACCGGAAACAACCTCCACCATATCACCGATTTCAAAATCAATAACAACATCATCTTTTTTGATTCCCATGGCCTTCATTTCTAAGTCCGTTAAGGGAACCGGTTTGGAGCCAGGACCGACAAATCCGGTAACGCCGCGGGTATTACGCACAACGTACCAGGTATCGTCGTTCATTTCCATGTTAAGTAAAACATATCCAGGGAACAACTTCTTCTGAACTTTTTTCTTAACACCGTTCTTTACTTCAATAACATCCTGAAGGGGAACGGATACCTCTAAGATTTGATCTTGAAGCTTTCTGTTTTCAATTGTTTTCTCAATGTTGGCTTTAACCTTATTCTCATATCCTGAGTAAGTATGAACAACGTACCAATTCGTCTTTGACATATGACCACCTTTATTTCTATTTAATAATAAATCCGAATCCGAACTTAATGATAACATCAAGTAGAGATATTATTAAACCTAAAGCAACAGATGCTACTAAAACAGCTGTTGAATGCTTTACAAGGGTTTCTTTGTCAGGCCAGGCGATTTTTGAGAATTCAGCTTTCAGTCCTGAGAACTTGCTTTTCTTTGGAGCCTTTTCTGTTGTAGTTAAGTTTTCTCCCATATTCTCTTATCCTTTCCTATCAGTATAACCGGATTAGACCGGTACATAACTGATGAGACTATTCGATTCCGTTATTTTGTTTCTTTGTGTGTTGTGTGTGATTTGCAGAACTTGCAATATTTCTTTGTTTCCATTCTGTCTGGATGTGCTTTCTTTTCTTTTGTCGTATTATAATTACGTTGTTTGCACTCCGTACATGCCAATGTGATCTTTACGCGCACAGCTTCCACCTCCGCTTGAAATTTAAATTTAAAATTTTAGGCATAAAAAAAAGACCTCTTCCATCGCCAATCTACTATAACATACTTATGAGTTCCAGTCAATGAATTTTTTTTACAGTTCCACCCTCTATCAGGCTAACACCAAGACTGATAGAATCCAGGGATGTAGTCATTGGACTTTCAATCAGATTGATCAACTGCCTGGCAGCCTCTGAACCCAGCTTGTCCGTATCCTGCTTCACTGTGGTTAATTTAGGTTCTATAGCCTGTGATACAGAGACTCCGTCGTAACCAGCCACGGATATATCCTCTGGCACCTTAAGTCCCATTTTCTTCGCACAGTTCATAACCCCCATGGCTGCATAGTCATCCGGAGCTATGATACAGGTAGGCGGATCAGGCAGAGAGATAAGACTCTTTGCCAACTCTTCACATTTCTCCGCATTTCGGTAGATTCCCTCTACCAGATACTCTTCCTTTACTATCAGACCATTTTCTCTCATGGTATTGTGAAAGCTGACCAGACGGTTATGGGTAACAGAAGACTTACTGCCATGGATATAAGCGATTTTACTGTGTCCTGAATCTATGATATATTGTGTAAGCTGCTTCATTCCGTCATAGTTATCTGACAATACAGATATCACTTCATTAAATACCTGGTCTATGGTCACAGCCGGGAAAGAACTGTTAACCAGCTCTATAACCTCGGTCTCATTAAAATCTGCACAGACAATAAATACACCGTCAAAATCACGATACCTGCAATGCTCCAGATAACTCATCTTACGCTTACCTATATTATGCTCAATAAAAGTTATATCATATCCTTTTAGGGCCGCTTTTTCTTTAAAGGCCGCAAGAATATGAGCGAAATATTCATTTCGCATTCCGTAATTAAACAGAGTGGAAAATAACACTCCGATATTATATGTCTTTTTTGATTTTGGTGCCTTTCCACTGTCTGCTGACAGATACCCTAGCTCTACTGCCGCTTTTTTTATTTCTTCTCTTTTATCGTCACTGATATCACGATATCCGTTTAAGGCCTTACTGACAGTTGAAGTTGATACACCGCATTTATTTGCAATATCTTTAATGGTAGCCATATCTTATCACCACTTTTTATAATTTATTTATATTGTGCTTGAAATTGCTTACTCTATGCCAGGTGTTCCGCTTTGTGGAGGGGAAGGCACTGTTTAAGGCTTGTAATGGTTCTAGTACTCCCAAAAAGTGCATGCTGTGTACCGTAAAGCGAAACGTTCAGAACAATATCACAGGTTTCCAGACTCGTCCTAACCCGGTGCAGCATAATAATTATCCAATCTGCCCATAGGACGTAGTAAAACTTCAATTTAACTTATATATTATATAACAGGTGATAATTTTTCAAGTAAAATCGATTTTCTTCCTGTATATTAATCTTAGGATTAATACAGCACATACTAATCAATGCATAAGCATTCTCTTCTTAGTGCATTCTCTTTTTAGAGCATTCTTTTCTTAAGTATAATTCCATGGGTATTTTATTAAATCATGCTCATTCAAGCTCATAAATCATACTTAATTATACTTGTATCCAAAACTACACCTATCCCAAGGTATTCTTAAGCCTGAGCTGAGCTTTTAAAAGTATTCCACCAAGAATTCCAATTAAAACTCCGGTAACAGTACCGGCAATCAATAATACCGGCAGATAATAAATTACACTTGAGGTCTTTAACATAAGTCCTGCAACAAAAATCTGACCTATATTATGCGCGATACCGCCAGCCAGGCTGACTCCTATCATACTAAATCCCTTAATTCTCTTTAACAGGCACATTACCAGCCAGCTGAGGATTCCCCCTGCCAGACTGTAGAGCAGAGCTGCCATATTTCCAAAAGTAAAACCCACCAACACCACACGGACACAGGAGATAAAGAAGGCATCCTTGGGGCCCATTGCATAGAGGGCAGTAAGTACTACAATATTGGCAAGCCCAAGCTTTATACCCGGTATACCAAGAGATATGGGAACAAGCACCTCAACAAAACTGAATACAAACGCAAGGGCTACGAATATACCGTAGTATGCCACCTTACCGGCTACGGATTTTTTCATTTTAACCTCTATTCTTGCGCACGCTTTTTGCGCATACCAAGTTTGTGGTGCGCAAGCACAAACTTGCGGTTGAAAAATTTATTTTTCAACCTAACTCCTATCTATGCACCTTTCGTGCATATTCCTGTACTTTCTTTCAAGGCTTTAAAATCCCTGGTTTGGTTTTTTATTATTATCTTCAAGAAACGGAGGACACATACAAGCAGATATTCTGATTGTGCTGTACCCTCCATTTATTAGCATAACATATCTAATTATATCTTGTCATTAAATATTATTGAATATTTCTTATGATTTCTTTAATCTGTTAAGGCCACTAAAGATTGCTCTGATGGAAGCTCTGGTTATATTGGAGCTGATACCTACTCCGAATATTGTTTTTCCGGTATCCATGCTGAGTAAGTGGATATAAGCAGCAGCCTGAGCACCGGAGCCTTCCCCTAATGCGTGCTCTGAGTAATCCAAGATCTTAATGTGTATACCCAGTTCTTTCTGAAGCCCTCGAAGTACCGCATCAATGGGACCGTTACCGGTTGCTTCAAAGGTTTTCTCGATCCCCTCCTCTGTGTAGGTAACTTTGGCAAGGGTATCAAAAGGATCACTGGTTTCTGTCAGATCTTCAAAGCGGCTTCTTCTAAAATGAAGCGGTTCTTTCTGCTCCAGATAACTCTTCTTAAATTCCTGCATAATCTGATCCGGCGCTACTTCACCCTGCTTCTCAGAAATATGCTGTATGTTGTCTGCAAATTCCTTATGCATTCCTTTGGGAAGTTTAAAGCCATAATAGGTCTCCATAATAAAGGCTACGCCACCCTTACCGGACTGACTGTTAATACGGACAATGGGCTCGTATTTTCTTCCGATGTCTGCCGGATCCACAGGCAGATAGGGTACTTCCCAAATTTCCTTCTGTTTAACCTGCATGGCATGCACGCCTTTATTAATAGCATCCTGATGTGATCCGGAAAAAGCAGTAAACACTAGCTTACCGCCATAAGGATGGCGTACATGTACAGGAATCTTACATAATCTTTCATATACTTCTATGATTTCATTGATATCATCCAGCTCTAATTCCGGATTAATACCTTGTGAGAACATGTTATAGGCAATTGTAAGCACATCTACATTACCGGTTCGTTCACCGTTACCAAATAAGGTTCCTTCAACACGGTCTGCACCTGCAAGAAGTGCCAGCTCGCTGGCAGCTACGCCGCAGCCTCTGTCGTTATGAGGATGTACGCTTAATATAATGGAATCTCTGTTTCTAAAATGGGTATGCATCCATTCTATCTGGTCTGCATAGACATTCGGTGTAGTCATTTCTACCGTATTGGGCAAATTAATAATGATTTTATTATCCGGTGACGGTTCCCAGATATCCTGAACAGCAGTGCAAATATCCAATGCAAAATCAAGCTCTGTTCCACTAAAGCTCTCCGGTGAATACTCAAGTATAATCTTTCCCGGAAAAGACTTGGTGTATTCTTTCACGAGTCTGGTTCCATTTACTGCAATCTCTTTGATTGCTTCTCTGTCCATACCAAATACAACATCCCGCTGAAGAGTGGAGGTTGAATTGTATATATGAACAATGGCTGTCTTAATACCTTCCAAGGCTTCAAAAGTTTTCTGTATCAAGTGATCTCTGCACTGTACCAAAACCTGAATTACAACATCATCAGGTATCAGCTTGCGGTCCACTAACTGTCTTAAGAAGTCATATTCAATCTGTGAAGCAGAAGGAAACCCAACTTCTATTTCCTTAAAACCCAATTTTACAAGAAGCTTAAAGAATTCAATCTTTTCTTCTACAACCATAGGCTCAATTAAAGCCTGGTTACCATCTCTTAAATCTACACTGCACCATACAGGTGCTTTGGTTATCTGCTTATTTGGCCAGGTTCTTTCTTTAAAATCCACTACCGGTGCGCTCTGATATCTTCTAAAATTCAACATAATCCATCCTCCTATAATATCGTGATATAATGATTGTTTTTATCAGTTTACATCATTGCTACGGAGTCGATAGATCACACTGTATTTCTTTACGATAAATAACTTGGCACTGTCTACTCTAGTCCCATCCTTATCATTCCTTTGCTCATATTGTTGCTGGTAATTGTGCATACCTCTGCCCAGTTAATCAAAAAATTCAGCGTATTTGTGTTACCAGATACACAAAATGCATCTTTTTTCAGTTTTCTTTTTAATAGAATACTATTCTGATAGATTTCCTGTATCATTATACTATCCTGAAAGAACTGCTATAACTGAATAGAAGTTATTGTTAAAGATTATAGCATTGTGTTTGGAATATTACAAGGTTTATTTTTAATCAAGAGCTGCGAATATTTATGCGGCAGATTTACTCTTCCAATGCATCTCCCAAGCCATCCTCTACCGCTTTGGAAAGAACAGAAAGTGCTTTTTCCTCATCTTCGCCTTCACAGGTAATTTCAATCTCATCTCCCGTTTTGATACAAGCTCCCAAAACACTCAGTACACTTTTTCCGTTTACATTTGTATTTTCCATTGAAATGCTTATCTTTGACCGAAACTCTATCGCCAGTTTACAAAACATACCGACGGGTCTTAAGTGTAATCCGTTAGGATTTTTGATTGTCAATTTCCTGCTTACCATCCTTAACCCTCCTTAAAAGCTGATTATGTACAGAGAACAGCAGCATTTATTCTAACTGCTTTATTTATTATGTACCGGCACCGCTGACGGATACCATCACACTGAGAGGATCCAGTGTGACTCCGTCCGGTAAATCCAGTCCGACATTAAAATAATCCGTTCCGACTTTGGCTTCTTTTAAGTCTATATATGGCTTTAAGTTATATTTATTAAGCATATTCAGATACTCACTGTTGCCATAGAGTTTGACATGCATGTTTGCGGTTCCTGTCTTTGCTTCCAGACCACGGGGTATATTCCTCAGCTCTATCTCACTGCTGTCATAACTTAAATCCTTGCTATCCATTCTTTCTATCTTAACCTTGATTGCAGCTGTCTGGTTATCATCAATCAGTATTACATCATTCTTGATAAAATCTGTTATATTAATCTGATCTTCAAAGTCTTCTCTCTTGTTCGTTATATTGTATTCCCCATTGATAATTGGAACCTTGTCAAGTTCGTCCTTTTCTCCTGCAATTACTACCTGCTTGGGTTCAAACTCTATATCCACATACTTGTACCCCGGATATGGATCACCGGTTACTTCAATATAGAGACCAACCGTCTTCGTCTGAAGCAGATTTACGGTAACTTCCACTTCTTCTATACTTAAATTCAATTTATCAGAATCCATTAAGGTACCGTTATTATCATAAACTTTCGGTACGGCAGTATCAGTAAAGGATTGTCTTTTATCGGCAACATCAACCTCCACTACAACTTCTTTTATTTTGCTGACTACGGTTTCAGCACCGCTGACCTGTATCATATTAGGACTTGCTAACTTTTCCTTTACATAATAGCCAGAAGCTACTTCTCCGTTTGCCACCACATTAATTCGAAATTGCTCTGTCTTCAAATTCTCAAGGCTGACTTTCATTGTTGAAATATTTTGCGTTTTCTCAACGATATCTCTTTCGTGGCCTGGGACAGTCACTTTAATTTCCGCAGCATTTACCACGGACAGCTCAGAAAGGTCCGCTACTGCTTTGATATCAGATTTGCTTAATGACTCCAACACAGACCTTTTCGCTCTAATGGTAACATTAACGGTATTTCCGGATACCACCTCATATACCTTGTCTTTTTGAGCCAGCGCATTTTCATTTATTACTGTAACTTCTATATCATTAAAGGGTCTTTCTTTCACAGGGTCTGCTATATTTAATATAATAAGCCAAGTCAATATAGCCATAAACAGGGACAGCAGTTTGAGTCCAAGATTTCTAGTCAGCTTCTCTTTCATTCTTAGACCTCCCCTTCCATAATTTAATTTTCTTTGTATCCACTACTTTATTCTGAAGGGTAAGTATTTTATTTTTCAGATAATCTCCATCCACATTACGGATTAAAGTTCCACCCATAGCAATGGATACCTTACCGGTTTCTTCTGATACTATAATTGTAAGGCAATCGGTAATTTCACTTACACCAATACCGGCCCTGTGTCTCGTACCAAGTTCCTTGCTCAGGTGCATATTATCGGATAAAGGCAGATAACAGGTGGCTGCGGCTACTCTGTTGCCTTTTATGATAACCGCACCGTCATGAAGTGGTGTATTATGCTCAAAGATATTGATAAGCAGCTGGCTGCTTACCAAGGAATCAATTGCAATTCCTGTATTTTCGAATTCCATAAGGGATAATTCTTTCTCTATTACAATCAAAGCACCTGTTTTGGCTTTTGCTAGTTCAAAGGTTGCCTTCACAATATCTGCAACTGTTTTCTCAGAGAATCTGTCCCCTTTGTCCTTGGAGTCATTAAAATTAAACAGGGGAGTCACAAGATGATTCTGCCCCAACTGCTCCAGAGCTTTTCTGAATTCCGGCTGGAATACAATGATAACTGCTATAATACCTACATTCAGACTCTTATAGAACAGCCAGAGTATAACGCTTAAGTCCAATACAGACGCAAAAAGCCAAAGAATAAGCAGCACAATAAGTCCCTTAACCAGAATCCATGCTCTAGTCTGTTTTACCCACACAATAACATTGTAGATAACAAAAGCCAGAATAAGGATTTCTATAATATCGGTCAGACCGATATCCGGCAAAGAATACCAGCTTATATATTCTTTAAAAAAACTTATAATTGTCTGCATTAAAACTCACCCGCTTTACTTTTTACTGATGTTATAAAACTCACGTTAACCTCGTGTATAAATAACTTCTACTCTTCGTCCTCGAATTCATCCTCCTCAAGCATTACATCCTCTTTCAGATGTTTACCGGGTATCTGGGTTTTCTGAGTATTAAATCTCTTTACATTAACCTGAGGCGTTGTAACATTTATCTTAGGTACTGCCTTAACATAGTAATAATAATCGTCGTCTTCAAACTGCACATGTTCTACTGCTGAGTAATCCAAGGATAGGTGAAAGAACTGTATGATTCCCGTTATAATACCGGAGATCAGAGTCCCTACAATCATAGTCCCGATTTCATCTGTGGTATTAAACTTCAGGCTGGATATCAGGAAGCCTAAAATAATAGCAAAGCAACCTGCAACAACAGCAATTTCATGAGAATAGTCAAACTTCATTTTCCACACAACCCAGGTAATTAAGATTGCCAGTGAGAAAACTATCATTGAAGTAAACAGCTGTTTATTATCTTTTAATCCATCGACTACATAAGAGTAAACAGTCATGGTATCTTCCAGGCTGACGGTCACCTGTATGGATGCCGCTTCCTGTATTATACGCAACAGAAAATATATTATAACTCCAAGGCATGTTGGTATTATTGCTACCGGTGTTGCGAAAACACCTAACAATAAGGGAACCACATAAGGTATTTTTAGATAAAACAATATGGGAACTGCAAGCACCACCACACCAAGCTTCGGTGTAAACCTTAAGAAGAGGCAGTACATTACAATAAATATTATTAGTATAATAGCCGACAATATGATAGAAACTGCGTAAATATGCAAAAAAGCTACCACACCTGCAAAAAAGAGCAGTACTGCTGAAGGGGTGAATGCACATAACAGCGATAAAGCAAGAAGAATCGGCATCTGCTTTATGCGGTCATCATACCCTATGGTATTGTTCAGGGTCAGAAAGATAACCAGTGCAATAATAAACTTAAATACGGGCTTCATATAAATATCATGTTTCTGGTATAAGCTTTGGAGTCTCGCCCTCAAGACTAACAATGTCATCATTTTTTTGCCTCCCCCTAATCTATGGTACTGTCGTCCTGATAATGCTTATTCAGCTTCTTTAACAGTTTGAAGTACTTAGACAGGTTCTTTCTGGAATAATCATACTTAATGGAGTAACCGATCAAGGCGCCGGTTATATAAACAGCCATTATAATAATATAAAAGCCAAGCAGGTACTGCCCTATACGGACGATGTTCAGGGTAACAATCTTACTAATGAGAAATTCAGCATGGTACAAACCAATCAAACACAGAATTAACAAATACCCAATTGTTATACTTACAGCTGTCTTAATCACCTGGTATCTGATATAGTCTGTTTTATAGTATTTGCTGATTTTTATATCCTCCTTGCATTTGCCCTGTTCAAAAGCAGCCAGTTTTGTCATAATCTTTATCTTTTTATTATCTAACATCTGAATCCTCGCTTTCGCTTACCCTATGGAAATCATATCGCAGGGTAAATTCCCGCTGTCCTGTCATGAAACTCTTACTTTACGAAAGTGAGGACAACTGAATAGTTATGGTTATTATATCATAACAACCCGATGTTTTCGAGCCTTATTTTTCAAGTTTTCAGGTTTTTCCTGTATTTTATACCTTTTTTCATGAGATTTTTATTGTTCTTTCCACGGAGTGAGAAGATATTATAGAAGGAAAGTACAGAATAGTATGTCATTCAGTGGAGTAGTAAATGCTTTCAAATAAAAAAAGCAGTTAAACAATAATAAAAGTTTAACCACTTTTATGAAGATTTTCACAGACCTTATTTTATATTGGAATTCCAACAGTAACTTTGAATACAAGATTGTCATAGTAAAAATCAATATATCCATCGTACTTTTTTACTGTTTCCTTAACGATTTTTATACCTAAGCCATGAATTTTTTTATCCTCTTTATCTGTAAGAAGTTTATTTCTCTTCTTTATGATGGAATTTCCATAATTATTTTCAATTTTAATTATGAACATATCATTTATATTTTTCAAGGATAATCTAACCCAACGATCATCTTCCAGCTTGGTAGCTGCCTCGATGGCATTGTCTATTAAATTGGATAATATGCAATTAATGTCCCTATCGCTTAGTTTTATTTCTTTTATCATATGGATATCATAAAGCATTCTTACATTAAGGCTTCTTGCTTCCATGCTTTTACTGTTTACGATAAAATCAATAATATCATTACCTGTCCATACTTCCATATCCTTATCATTGAAGGGTTTTATTATATCTTCCAAATAAGTTAGTGCTTCGCTTTGTCTCTGTTCTCTCACATATTTACGCAATATATTTAAATGGTTTTTAAGATCATGTGCTGTCTTTGATTGTTCCTCGTGTATTAATTTTAAGGAGTCATAATTCTTTTCCAGTACTATATTTTTCAGTTCAATCAGGTCTTTTTTTTCCGTAGTTATTTTATAACCAAGATAGGAAGCCACCGCTATCAGACATAAGATGAGGAATACCAGATAGGAAAGCCAATTAACCACGGTTGAGGAGTTAATTTCTACGATGATATAGTTAGCCAGATATCCCATTGCAATATAGCTAATTATACAGATTAGCAGAATCAAAAGCTTATACTTCTCAAGCACCTTTCGATACTTCAAAATTCCATGAAATCTTGATATAAGAGTAAACACGATAATAAATTGAACAAGTTTCATCGCTAAGGAATAAAAAACCCTAATCAATGAATGAGAGCTTGTAATGATATTTCCGTAAAAACTATTTCCAGTAAAGAGACTAATCAATACCAAAAGGTTTAACTCTGAAAAAGCAATGATAAAAACTAAATAGATTGCTGATAAGGTCAAAGTATATAAATAATGCTTTTTAAATACAAAACAAGCTGTAATTGAAATATACGCCACACTAACATAAACGATATAACTTGAATATAAGTCATCATTTTGTAGTGCTAATAAAAAAAAGCTATAAATTAAGGAATATGGTATTAATTTTATTATTGAATTTCTTGCCCCCAATAAAAATCCAATAAATTTATAGCCTACATATACCTCTAAAAAATTCACTATTATCTCAGTCGATATAAAAACTATATATTCCATTTACTCTCACTCCAGTAGTTAAATATTTTAAGTTTGACATCCTGGGCATATACTCGTCCAACGTGTAATATTTCTCCATCTCTCATATAAATATCATTAGCCTCTAGTTTGATTACATGAGAAATATTTACGATATACCCTCTTTCTATGAATAAAAACCTCTCTTGATCTAATTCAAGAAAAACATCCTTCAAACTTTTACGGACCCTACTGGTTTTATCATTACATACTAACATGGAGTTTTTTCCATCCTTGTATATGTAATAAATGTTCTTAAAGGAAACTTTTTCATATCTGCTGCTATTGGAGATCAAATAGAATTTATCATCAATGGTATCAAATGTCGGAACTAAGTCATCCAGCGCTGCTACTAGCTTAAGGGATATCATGGATTTAGGAATATATCGAAATACATTGTATTCATAACCAATTAATGAATATTTAAGATGTGATGTAATAAATATTATAGGGGATGTTGTATCGCCTCTTCTTATTTTCTCCGCTAATTGTATACCGTTATAATTAGGCATCTCAATATCAAGAATATAAATATCATATTTAATCTCTTCACCTAGATCAAACAACAACAATTCACTTTTATCATAACACTGAAGTTTTATTGCTTTATTTTTTTCATTAAAATATCTTACTATAATATCTTTTATTTCCGTAATATATACCTCATTATCGTCAACTACTGCAATTCTAATCATTTGAACCACCCCCTTTACATATTATACCAAATCTCAAATAATATGGAAAGTTATTTCTAGGCTTCATTTAAGGACATAATCAAGTATTTTAAGGTCAGCTTATAGTTGGGATTTGTGGAATGCTTATAATGAAGTAAAAGTACAGCTAAAACAGAAAAGGTGGTCAAAGGTGTTAGATTTTATCTCAAACAAAAGTACCTGTTTACTTATGAGAAAGAATTCTATAGAGGAAGATGATAAAGAGTTATATATGTATGGCTTTTATATTATTTATTCTACTTTATTTATTATTTTAAGTATAACTGCAATATCCTGTTTTATTTTTAATGATATTATCTATAGCTTTCTTTACATAATTGTTTTTATTCCAGTAAGGGCTTTTGCAGGAGGATATCATTCTAATAGTTACTTTGGTTGTTTTTCAATTAGTAATATACTCTTTATAATTGCTACGTTTTTAACAATTTTTTTAAATAACAAACCCGTGCTTATGCAATTCATCTTGTTACTTTTTTTCTCATTGTATATTTGCTGGAATCAACACTCCGAAAAGAAAGAGGAACCAGAATTTACCCAGGAAGAGCATAATAAATTTCATAGAAATGTTACGATTCTATGCATTTTCTGGTATTTCGTTTTTGGTATCTTACAGTACTTCACAAGAAATAGCGGCATGATAGTCTCGGCTATGCTTATTGTTGCTATAATGATACATATAAAAAATAGAAAGGAGAAAAATTATGACAGCAGTTTCTAAGTTAGTGAATTTACTAGCATCCATGAGCTTAAATACCAAATCAGCTTTTTTCGCTTATCAGCCAAAAAGACCCACTAAAATCATTAAGAAATAGTTTATTCAGGCGGTTTTCTTCCTTAATTGAACCATTTATTTTTAAAAAAGAGGCTGTTACCTTTCCGATTCTTCAATCGTTAAGTGTGACAGCCCTTGGTAATCTTTTCATCAATATATCCTTCTTTATCTTTTCACCTTACTTTTCTCTGTTACTACTATCGAACCTTTTGCTACAATCTTTTGATCGACATATGCGGTCACTTTAGCTTCTATATAGTTATCCCAACTATGTATATTCCTTGATTCCAATATAATCTGGTCCCCCGGTTTTATAATTTTATAGTGACGCATCTTATTCACTCCTGCCAGGTATCCTATCTTTGCTTGTGAATCTTCATCATTTGTGTATGCGTACATAATTCCACTGATTTGAGCTAATGCTTCAATTAACAATGCCCCTGGAAATATATTATTATCAGGAAAATGACCTTGAAAAAAAGGTTCATTATGACTTACATTTTTAATACCCAGTGCATATTCTTTTGGTTTTACTTCTAAAATTCGATCAACAAGTAAAAACGGATACTTATGCGGTAATATTTCTTTTACATCTCGTAGATTCTCAGTTATGACATCATCTAATCCTGTCTCAACGGCATTATTACCATACATAACCATTAACCTCCTCTTCTAATCTCTCTACAAAATCATCAATAAATCTTGTATCATATAATGCTGCATTATATTTGATCTCAAATTGTATTTTTCGATTCTCTTCTATAACACCAAAATAGAAGCTTCTGTTTGTTATATCCGGGTTAAAATTGCTAGAATTGATTTCTTCTATCAGCTCCGGATATTTTTCCAAACAAGACCAATTATTCTGATAATTAAAGCAAATATCAAATATCTCACCATCCTCCAGCTCCTCCATCGGTAAAAGCTGATACAAGCAGCTCTGAGAAATATTTTGATGCATCAACATATTCTGTACTTCTTTTTGAATCGTTTTTAATATAGCCCCATCTTCCCAGGTAAATATCAAAGGTAATACATTTGTAAACATTCCCAGTACTCCGTTATCAATTAATTGATTCCTTCCTGGTAAATAGCATCCAATTCTCATCGTATCAGCATTTGTGTATAGCCTAATTACTTTTACAAAAACCGAAAGTAAGGCTATAAACAGAGAGATATTATTCTGCTTAGAAATTTTCATCAAATTACTATACATATCTTTGGAACAATTATAATGATAAAGCTCAAAGCTTATATCCTTATTCGTACTTGTGGCAGCCGGCAATTTTGTTCTTAATGGAGATTTGTCAAGTTGGCCTTTCCAAAAATGAATTGTTTTTTCTTCTAAAAAGTTATTTTTACTCAAATAAGAGATAAAACCCAATCTTTCTTTCCCTTTATCATTACCGTACAAACTAAAAACATCTGAAAGAAAATATTGAACAGAAATGAAGTCTAATAAGATGTGTTTTACATTAAGAATAATTTCTTTATCATTGACTTTTACAACTTCCACCAACTCATCCCCAAAAAGATCCAGATATGAAATTTGATTTACCAATTCACCTTCCTGGGTTTGTTTGATTTTTAGTGACTGCGGTGTTTCTTTTAGTATACAAAAGCATCTGTTCCTTTTACGTATAAATCGAACTCTAAATGTTTCATTTATGGACATTATCGTGTTTATACATTGTTCCAGTCTATCAATATCAGGTTCCTCTTTGAATTTTATCCTGTATATTAATGAATATCCCAATAACTCAGACTTAGATTTTTGACTGTTAATTGCCTTTCGCTCTAAATCAAATAATTTTTTTTGTGATTCAATGATTGGATATTCTATTTCTACCGGACTACTATTCGTCACCGGGGTCATGCTGCTTTTTAATTGTGGGTTAAGTGACTTTAAGTAATGAATGATTTCCTCTATTGTTTCACTGGCATATACCTTAGATATGTCCAAGTCTATATCATACCTGGTTAAGATATCACTAATAAATGCTAACATTGTAATCGAATCGCCACCTAAGGCGTAAAATGATTTTCTCTTATCGATCCCATTGTATCCAATTAGCTTCTCCAGTAATTGAGAAATGAAATCTTCAATGCTTAGCTCCTGATTATTCTTGATATGATGCAAGAGCAAATGGTAATCAATTTTTCCATTTTGATTGATGGGGAACTCCTTGCAGTACCTGATTTCTTGCGGAATCATATAATATGGAAGTTCTTCTCTTAAACGTTTTTTGATTTCATTTATATTGTATTCTATCTCTCCCACATAAAAAGCATAAAGTCTGGTAAAATCATTTTCGTCTTTCTTGGTTATTACCCTGGCCTCTTTAATATTTGAAATTTTTTCTATTGCATGTTCTATTTCTTCAATTTCAACTCTATATCCATTGATCTTGCACTGTCGGTCTACTCTTCCTACAAATTCAAAAACTCCATTTTCATCTTGTTTTACAAGATCTCCCGTTCTATATGACTTAGGATGCGGCCCGTTAGGAATTGAATCAAAAGGATTAGGCTTTATCTCTCTTTTACTAATATACCCCATGCCAACGCAGTCACCGAAAATAACCATTTCACCAACTTCACCAACACTTAAAAATTTTTCTCCATCCATAACTCGTAAGATGGAATTACTTGTATTAATTCCGATTGGTATGGACTTCATTTTTTTTATATTTCTCTTGTTTAATTCATAATAAGTGACCAACACCGTACATTCCGCAGGACCATAGGAGTTATATAAAATGAAGTTATCCTTGTCTATCAGGTCTATTACTTCTTCAGCCAGATTATAACTTAATACATCACCAATGCAGAAAATTATACTGGTATGTAATCTAAGGCCTCTATGGCATTTTAAATGATTGGCTATTAACCGCAGGTAATTGGGGGTAGCATCTATAAGATCAATCCGAAAATTATTCAGATACATTACTATTTTTTCCCCATTTTGCTTTTCATCCTCAGAAATAATATGTAAATTATGTCCCTTAAACAGACTGGCATAAATCATAAGTACACACATATCAAAACCAAATGGTGCAATAACACCTGTATTGATATTCTCTCGATTTGGCAATGAAATGAATTCCTTCGCCCATTTGTTATACAGTTCTATTACATTAAAATGGTTGATTAATAAACCTTTTGGTTTTCCTGTTGAACCGGAGGTATAAATAATATAAGCACCTAATTGTTGGTGAATTATAGGTAATTTAGCAGGATTAAATACATTGTCCGAATCAGAGAAGTTTGATTCAAAGATATTACGGTATCTTTTATCATCAATAAGAATACAAGCATCTGAATCTTCCAGCATAAACTGTTTTCTATCTTCCGGATAACTTATATCAATAAACATGTACGTGCATCCAGCTTTTAAAACTCCCAGCATAGCAACGATGCAATCTTTGCTTCTTTCCATACTAATGGCTACAACGCTACCCACTGTAATCTTTGAAGATACTATGTAGTATGCCACGGTATTACTTCGTTCCTCTAATTTATTATACGTATAACTGCCCTTTGAATCTGTCAGCGCCGGTAAATCGCTATATCGATTCATGGCATCCTTAAAGTATGTTATTATTGATTTCTCCAATTATAACCGTCCCCCATCCACTACTAATGTTTGTGCTGTGATATAAGATGAACTGTCGCTTCCAAGAAAATACACTGCATCAGCAACTTCCTCCGGTTTGCCTAGACGCTTTAAAGGAATTTCCCCAATAGATTTTTGGATTTTTACATTGTTAGTGTCAACCATGTCAGTATCTATAAATCCAGGTGCTACTATATTAGCTCTTATATTTTTTCTTGCATATTCTCTCGCCAGACATTCAGTTAAACCAATAAGTCCAGCCTTGGAGGCTGCATAATTCGTCTGCCCCGCATCCGGCCGGATTCCCCCCGTGGAAGAAACTGTAACAATACTTGCCCCTGATTTAAAATTTAGATTTAAAAACAACGATTTAATGACATCCCTGCATCCAATTAGGTTCGTATTTAATACACTGTGAAAGACTTCATCCGTCATTGTTATAAAAGAATCATCTCTGACAATTCCACTGCAATATACAATACAGTCAACAACAGAAAAAGTTTGGTCTACAAAATCACTAAATTTTTCTATAGAGCTCTTATCAGTAACATCTAACTGAAACGAATGAATGGATACCGGAAGGTCATCCGTATTTATGATATCTTCCAGACTTTTATTCGATTTGTGATAACTATAGATTATATTATAATCATGGGTTAAAAATTTACGTACAATTGCTGTACCTATCCCACCTGAACCTCCAATAATTACTGCATTTTTCATAAATCACCCATTTATCTTTCTAAACGCATTATCGTATAGTTTCCAGTTAAATCAAAGGAACAGATCGTAATACTGTTTACCTGTTCCGGTTTTAGGCTTTGGCTTAAAAGGGCTTTCGGTATATCATTCTTTTCAATCAACAATTTTGATAATAATACCTTTAAACCCAGATCAGCTCCCAAACAATTACCAAAGTAATCCTGCGCTTGATCAATTATACAGCTAGACGGAAAATTAGAAGTTAGTACTTCCTTCTCAAATTTTCCTATTTCTGTTTTGGAGTCATTTGTTATTACAACGTCTGTATCAGCGCCTAGATCCATCAGTTTTGATTGTAAATAAGCGTAATTCTCTGTTTCCATATCTTCATAAGGATTACAACCCAGGTTAATGNNGTTAATTGTATTAATATTCTTAATTGTAATGCCCTCAGTGTATTTAGCGTCTTGTACTAATCCGAAAACGACACATGCTTCTTTCAGATTCTGCTCTCTCCCACTTTGATAAATTAGTGACGCTGCCAGCTCATCGTTATACTCATCCAAACATCCTGCCATTAGAAAATCTGCCTTTTCTTCCTTTAATAGCATATCTGTCAGCATGAATTGATTGGAACCCATCAGCATGGTACTTGGACCTGTAATACCCAAACGAATGGATAAGGTACCAAGACAGGCATTATGTACAGTATTAGAAAACAGAATCGGACTGCAGGCATCCGGATCGTCGGCTATAACCTGCTTCGCAAATTCCATATTTGTTTCTAAAGGTCCATAGGATGTGGTAAAAATGCAACCGCTTTTATTTTTATCAGTTAAATCTATACTGTTTTGTGCTTCAGTATAGCAGTTCACGGTTGCAGTAGTTGCCAAATCAGCAAATCGGTTAATCTTTCTTTTATCTTTTTTGGATAAGCATGACTCAAAATCATTTTTATTGCTTTGTTGAATAATATTTTTATTGAATCTTTCCCATATTACTTCCGAATCATTTCCCATGGGGGTAATAAACCCTGCCGATACGATTTTCATTAGGCGACCGCTCCTTTCAATTCTTGATATCTTTTTACTAATTTATCCGGCAATGACAGCATTAATTGATTATTCATATCAGTTACGACATGAATGGCCTGGCCTGTACAAGAAATTTTATTTCCATAATAAACAATGAAATCAAAAATTATCTTGATATCATCTTCTATGTAAAACTTGAGTACTACCGTTGCAGATTGATTGCATTTGTACTTTATTGCGTTTATATATTTGATTGAAAAATGAGATATCAGGAATTTTATATCCTCTCCGAGTACATCTATGCCAAATAAAGCAGGCTCATTCATAAACGAGAATTTTGCTTCTTCCACCAGTAATAAATATCTACTATGGTGCAAGATACCATAAGCATCCATATCAGAGAAACGAGGAAAAACTTCATATTTATATTCTATCGCACCCTCCTTCATTCAGATATCCCTCCAACGACGATGCTGGCAGCATTACCTGCAAATGCAAAAGAGTTCGATAATGCATAATGAATATTTTTATGAACCAATTCTGACGGGAGCTCAACCTCTTCCAAAGAATTAATGGGATTGCTTAAATTGATATTTGGATATACATAGTTATTGTTAATACTTAGAACAGTTGCAGCAAATTCTACAGCTCCTGCTGCTGCCAAACAGTGGCCAACCTGAGATTTTATGGAATTAACATGACATTTTCCAGTCAATCTTTCAATCGCTTTGATTTCCATGCTGTCATTTATTTCTGTACCAGTTCCATGGGTATTGATGTAATCAATTTTAGCCGGGGGAACATCTGCTTGTTTTAGCGCTTGTGTCATAACCCTATATGCTCCATCACCAGATGGGTCTGGGCTGGTTGCATGATAAGCATCATTCCCAAGTCCGTATCCTAATACTTCACAATAAATTTTTGCATTTCTTTTTCGAGCTGACTCATAACTCTCAATAACAAAAAGAGCACCACCTTCGCCTAATGTAATACCATCTCTATCTTTGTCAAATGGTCTGCAAGGAGTGCTGCTTAAATTTTGTAATGAATGAAATCCATAACTCGAGAATTCTGTTAAGGGATCTATTCCTCCTGATATAACCATATCACAAATCCCGGAATTAACCAGTGAATATGCCGTTCCTATTGCAGTTGTTCCAGCGGCACAAGCTGAGGTATTTACAAAAACCGGTCCTTTAATTTTTAGCTTTTTAGGCAGTTTATAAATATTACTTTTTGATATGGACTTTTCGATACTTCCTTTCACATGCCCGGAAACATAATCATTGACTCCCACTGAGGTTGCAAATGAAAAGCCAACTTTTTCATTTAATTCTCCAATTCTCTCCGGAGTAATACTAGTATCCTCCAGTAATTGCAATATTAAATCCTCATACATGCATTCTAAACGAGATTTATCTTTTAAGCTCTGAACTTCATAAATGTATGTTTTATTTACCTGGCCAAAATAATCTGTTCGAATCTTATCTGTAGGAAATAAGGTGGTTTTTTTAATACCACCTAATCCCCTAACAGCATTATCATTAAATTCGTCGATATTATTTCCATTGGCCGCCATTACACTGATTCCTGTTACAACAACCCTTTTCTCTGTTGACACTTTACATCACCTCATCTAATTTACTGTTAAGAAATTCTGCAATAGTCTTTACACTATGAAGCGCTTTCTTATCTCCATCTGCAAGTTTTAAATCATATTTCGATTTAATGGCTACCACTATCTCTAAAGCATCAACGGAATCCAATTCGAGTCCTTCTCCCAACTCATCCTGGCTTGCAAATAAAGGGGCATCATAGTTCACCTCCTTGGCATTCACATCGTCTAATCCCAAGGCATCAATAATCATTTCTGCTACTTCCAAACATCTTTGCTCCATACTCATCATACTCATAAACTGTATTTCCTCCTTTAATCAAACTAATTTTCCATCTTCTATGATTAATTGCTGTTCCCCATAATCTAAGATCTTTTTATCATGTGTTACTAAGACAACTGTTGACTGGCTTTCCTTCATGATATCCTTTAAACATTCCATAAATAAAAGACTATTTTTTTTATCCAGATTACCTGTAGGTTCGTCTGCAAATATATAATCTGCGCCAGAAACAAAAGCTCTTATAATGGCAACTCTTTGTTTTTCTCCCCCAGAAAGCGATTGGATTTCTTTTTTCCGTATGTTACCTAAATTCATAATCTCCAGATATTTATCGATACAGGCTTCCAATTCCTTACTGACTTTTTCGTTGCGCAGCATATAGTTTAGTTTGAGATTATCTTCAACGTTCATAAATCCAAAAAGGTTAAGATGCTGGTATATAAAATTGATGTTATTTAATCTAAAATTATCACGTTGCGTATTTCTCAAATCATAAATTGATTTATCACCATATAAAACTTCTCCTTGAAGGGACTCAATAAGTCCTGCAAGTGCATACATAAAAGTTGTTTTACCTGATCCCGACGGGCCGGAAATAGTAGTTAGTATTCCATGCTGAATCTCACAGCTGATTCCATTTAATATATTTCGTGCCGACTGACCTTCTTTAATCGTATAAACTAAATTATTTGCTCTAATATTTGACTTACTCATATTCTTCTCCTAACTAATCCGATATTGTCAAGTATTTTCTAATATCTGAAGTAAATGCTCGTTTAATGGTTAAATGTAGAATCAATGAACCACCAATTAGTAATAGAACATATACAAAAAGCATTAATGTAATTGGAAAGGTCGTTCTAACAGGTACTGTTATAAATTCCAATGACATATCAACTCCCATTCCAATAAAAGTGATTGCCAGGAGAGTTCCTATTACCGTTGCAATTGTGATGACATTCATCATCTGGAAAAGATATGCTCTTTTAAGGGTCTTGACATTTGCACCCATAGCTCTGAATCTTGTGATATCAAAAACATTTTGATGAGAAACGGATATATAAAAGTGAACTAACATTAAGAACGATACCAGAATAACCATAAATGCAGATATTTCAAATATTTCAACACCATTTATTGCATTATCATAGCTATTGTCAGCAATCTCTTGTTTCGTAACCACATATTTGCCTATAACATTGGAATCGTTGTTTAACACTTCAATAACCTTCTCATTTGCTTTATGGATGTATAAAGCATTTATCATATCGATACCAATCTGACTCTGCATATACCCCTTACTTACAAATCCATATCTTCCTCTGCTTCCATTTGCCACAAAACGTCCTGCTATGATAAACTCCACCTTGTGATCGTTAATCTGAAGAACATATTTATCACCAATATCATCGTCTGAAATAAAATAGTTCGGTAAATAAATCCCTGAGAAGGTTGGATCATTTAACTTTGCAGCGGGATCGCTCCCATCTGTAAGCACCATCTTCTCCCCGTATTTTCCATAATCACTGTCAATGGAATAAATCGTGTTTTCATACCCTTCCATATCCATCATTTCTAAATTGATTCCATATGCTATTTGCGCCTCCGGATCCAGCTTAGAAATCAAATCCCTGTACTCCTCCTCTGAGCGCTGCTCCACTACATTAGAGTGGATGATCAGATGATTGAAAAACATATTCTGCTCAACTGTATCTTTTGCAATATTTCGCATAGTAGTGAACATTCCTATAAGTCCTGCACTCAACATAACTCCAACCACCAGTGTAGAAATAATTGGATTTGTTCTTTTATAGTATCCCATAAAAATTCTTTGGCTCAAGACTAATGATTTAAAACAAAACAAATCCCCAATCTTCAATAAAAGATGCTGAATACCAATGACTATGATATCTAAGATTAAGAAAACTCCGACAATGGGTAAAACCGCTAATGNNATAATCAAAACCAAACCAATGATTCCTACTACCCAGTCCTTCGTCCCTAACTTCTTTATCGTATCTGTTTTATACGGGCTTCTCATCTCCTCCAGCGGATCAAAGGATGCTATTTTCTTTAAGGTAGCTAGCAAACATAAGGTAATAATAAAAATATGAATGATGAAAGCCCCTAAGATATTGACAAACCCAATCCATTTACTTTGTATGTCTAAAATATTGCTTAAGAGGGTGTAAAGTATTTCCATGAGTACAATAGCAATAGGAACAGCATAAATTTGATAATATATCGATTCTTTCACATAAATGTAAGAAAGTTGCTTTCTTGTAACACCGGAGAGCCTTAATTGGATATTAAACTCTTTTCTGGTTGAAAAGATAGTTTTTATAACAATTCTCAATATCCAAAGTGAAAACAAAATAATCATTACCGATATTGCAATTAACATATAAAAATACATTGTTAATTGTTCGTCTCTTGATATACGTTCTGTTTCTACTTTTATTGTATAAATTTCTCCTATTATCTTAGAAAAAACGCCTACTACTACCATATTTATTACTGATACTATAATAAAAACCACCATTTGTGATTTATTATTTTTATAAAGCTGTTTCAACAAAGAATTCATAATTATCACCTGTTCTGGCAAATACTTCATAAAGAAGTATTTGCCCAATTTAATAAACCAGATTATGGATTTACTTAATTACAACAATCAGTACATCCAGTAAAGCCTGCTGTTACAATTTCTTCCACTTCTTCAAAAATCTCGTCTTTCGTATCTACCGTTGTTTCGTTCAGATTAACATTTTCGATCAGATTTTTTTTATTATCCATTTGTAGTCTCCTCTTCTATTCATTAGCCGCAGCAACTGGAGCATCCAGTAAAACCTGCAGTTACGATTTCTTCAACTTCCTCGAACATTTCTTCGCTTTCTACAACATGATCGTTCATATCCTCAGCTTTATTTGTGATTACTTTTTTATCTTCCATTATTTAATCCTCCTTATATTTTTGGTTTTAATTGCAACAATTGGAACAACCTGTTAATCCTGCGGTAACAATTTCTTCGATTTCCTCGAAAATTTCTTCTTTTTCATTTGGAACATTCGTTATAACTTCTTCCTTTGTAGAATCGAATTTCTTATCCATTTTTTAACCCTTCCTTTCTTTTGATTTTCTCTCAAATAAATTTGTTACTATACTCAGAAAAGCATTTTTATGTATCTCTCCTCCCTTCTCTTCGATTATGAAAATAAATATTTAACAACAAAATTGTAAGAAACAATTTGTGTTATTATCAATTAGCTCTTAACTCTGCTTAAATAATGATAAATTATATTATGCAGACCTAAGGTAATAAAAAAAATAATCCAGGTGACTGACCAGGCTTCGGTCAAAGAACTAATAATCATATAAACGAAAGCGCAGGCAATCCATAAAAGAGCTGCTATTGTTCTAAAGTATTTTGGTCTGGCTTCTAACAATTCTTCATCATATTTTAAATCAGAATTACTTTTTGCCAGAAACTGTGAACGATATACTAAAATAGCTGTTGGAGGGATACAGATCAAAGCAGCTATCACTATACCCAGCTCATCTTTATCGTAAATATTATCAGCCGCAAGGAGTATAACAGCGGCAAAAATATACATGCTTACCGATATTGCTAATAAGAAAGCTGACTTTTCCTTCTTCATAAACTAGAAACTCCTTTTGATTTTATAGATAAATTTAAAGGTCAAATATATAATTATGACTGTGAATGCAATATATAAAACATAACTACTGATTTCAAATAACCCAAGCCAATAATTTATATTAACAAACATACTTACCAGGCTGGATACAAAGAGACCAAGTAGAATAAGTCCACATATTTGATATCTTTTATTTAATTTCACTTTATTCCCATTGAATAGGTTATTCAGATATTTGAACCCCTTTAGACGTAAGTCTAGAATTCCCACCAGCATCGTCATCATAAAATATCCATCTGTCATACCGAACAGCCCTAAATTAGTAATAATTGTACTTATATTTGCTGAGATCCAAATATCTATTACAGCCCCATGAAAATAATCAGGAAGCAATGCTTTTAATAAGATTCCTATAAAAGCCATAATAAGATTAAAATAGATTCCACCTGCCATAACCAATAGCTTTTTACTCTGTCTTTCCAGATTGAGACCAAAATATTGAACTAATATAATTGGATATATAAAATACCAACCCAGGCTGACATTATCAATTTTTACTCCTACATACCTGGCGATTGTACAATGCCCGATTTCATGGACCACCAATACTGCCCAGGGGAATACCGCAATGGTAAATATAATTTCCCACAACTTCATATTTACATAATCTATGCTTTGCGGCAGAAACATTCTATAATTCCAAAAGAAAAGCCCCATAAGAAGTACGCTTAAAAAAACGAAACCGATGCCTAATTTCGTGGAACCAAAGGTATCTTTGGCTTCGCTTTTTGGAAAAAAACTAAAAAATACTTTTCCTACCTTTTTGAATTCATTAAATGATCCTTTGGGTTCTACCTCGTTTTCCAAATAACCAAGTTTACTAAAGTTATTAAAAATGCGAGTATTGTCCTCATCTAATTCATCAACTTCTATCTCTTCATTCTTATATTTATCAATGAATTTTGTAACAGCATTTGCATACTTGTAATCAATTTTCACAAAGCTGTTCAGCGACTTGATACCTACTAAGAGCAGCCTGCCTGATAGGGTATAGTTGATGTTATAGCAAAGATTTTCTTTTACCTTCATCTCTTATATCTCCTTATGATATTTGTTGTACGCGATTAGCTTTTTATTGATAAGGTCCTTGTTATCTTTATAATAATCCACTAAAAATCTGATTATTTTTCTGGTATAGATATTCATTAAGATACAACGTTCCTGTAACTCTTTGCTGATGCTTCCTTTTAAATTGTTTTGTAATCCTTTGCACCATACGCCGCATACTTTCTTAGCAATACACTTTTGACAAGCTTCATTGTCATAACGACAACCTTCTCTTACTTCCTTGAATCCTATATTCTCTTCTAAGCTCTGTAGGGAACTTAAGTTGTTGAACTCCACAGCATACTTTTCATGTTCAGTAAAGGTATGGCATGGGTACATTCTTCTATTAGGTGTAATTGAGATTGAATGACCCGCGGAACAATCCCTTTGTTCTACTTGCATAAGAATTCTAATCAACAAACCAATGAACGTTCTGGGGACCTTTGTTATGTCACCCTTTAAGATTTTATCAATATAGTAATCTGCGGTTTCTGTACAGAATTGTTCGTACTTCTCCCGCGTGTCCTTTTCTTCAATATCTATACGATATCTGTCATCATCAGAACTAACTGGTATTAATTCATAGGTATTAATTGGCATCTCTTCCATTTCCCTGCACCATTGATTCACATATCCTGGCTGATAACTATCCAGGTGTTGTTTCGTGAAGGTATATTGTGCATAGATGTTAGTTCCTCTCTCTTTTAGTGTTTTTAAATTTCTAAATACAATATCGTATGTACTATCAATATAGTCAGCGACTCTATTTCTATCGTGAATCTCTTTCGTACCATCAATACTTGTGCCGATAATGATATTGTATTTGCAGATAAACTCCAAAATTTCATCATTTAGAATTGTTGCATTCGTATTGATCGATAATTGGGGCACCTTATCTGAGGTCGCAAAAAGATATTCCACAAACTTTTTGATTTGCCGAAAGTTCAAGATTGGTTCACCACCAAAAAAAGAAATCGCCTTTACTCCATTATGGATTTCTTTGATCTTCTCGTAGGTAGCCACATAAGCTTCGAAATCAAATTGACGTTTGGAGTCATGAATACCGTAGGTTCCCTCTTCGGCATAGCAATATTTACATTTTAGATTACAGGTCGTTGCAGCCAGATAAATAATAGTCGGCCGCCACCCTTCATCGTGTACGGAGGGAGCTTCAATTTTTTTTGGTACTTTCAAAAACTCTTTTTTGCCTCCATCCCCGTCGATAAAAATCTTTATGGCCTCACTATCAAACCAGATATTATTGTCTACTTTATACATATTCCGAAATCACCCTCTCTTTTAGTATTCTTTCAAATAATGACTGTTCTTCTTTTTCAATACTTGAAACAACAGTGTCTATTCGTTCATAATCTATTGGTTTTTCTTCCACAATGGATTTTTTGATAAGTCTTGCGACTTTTCTCCAAAGGTTACCACTTCTTTCAAGTTCTTCAAAATGCTGATTTATTTGAGTTTTTAACGCTTCGTTATATTCCCGTCTGTAAAAAAAGGAACTGCCGTTTTGAATACTCTGTAATAACACATATTTTGAAACCTTGTTCATTTGCTCCCAATTATTTCGTAAAATATTTTTAAAGCTGCAATAGAAATCGGAACCTTTGATCCAACCTCCACGTTCATCTTCATAAAAATCAGACTGAATCAGCTGCCTGATGTTGTTTTCAATGCAATTTCTTTTATTTTCTTCGCTTACTTCTAAGGATTCCAGATATATCAATTTAAAGGGTACACCAAGAGGTTTTATTTTTAGTCCATTCAATTTATTAAGACTGCTTTTTGAAATTGACTTTTCCATGATACCTTCATCGTAGTCACCCTCTAATACTATGGTGTCATCATTCATACCAGCGATTCGGTAAGTTCCGTAGGTATGAAAAAATTGTACGACATTTGTTTTTAGATCCTGAATCTTATCAAAATCCATGTATGGAAGGGTTACCATAACCCGGCTATACTGTTCTTGTTTTAAGGAAAATAGTTCCTCAATATCAAGATATCGATAGGCGAGTGACAACTTATCCAGTAATTCATCGATAAAGCAAATACCCCTGCCTTGAAGAATGTATAGTGTACTGCCACCATAGGACATATGATTAATTGTGTTACTGAGTCCGCTGCATAAAACTGATTCATAATAATTTAAATTATCTAGTTTTTCTTCCAATAAATACAAATCACAACTTCTCACCTCTTTATTCACGCCTTTCTTTTTCTTAATGATTAATCATATAATATAAATAACTGTTAAAAAAAACGCATATTGACTTCAAACAACATAAAAATGACCTCAAAAAAAGAAGATGATCTCATTTCATAAAATCATCTTCTTATCTTAATTTATAGAATCTATTCCTTTTTAGATCATGCAGATAGGACTCGTATTCATTAATAATTAACTCATACACATCATCTGCCTCTTTTTTTTGTGGGTTCTGATTGCTATGATAATAATAAACGCCATACCTCTTGTTATTTACATACTCAATTATCTCCTCGATTACTTCGTTAATACTTTTCGTATGATATTTTGATGCCGACCATCGTTTAATAATTCTTCGCAAATCTGTTTTGCTAAGATAATTTTTTTCAATTGAGATCTGATCAAAAAAGCTGTCCTTATCTACATTGTTTGTAGCCAAAATAAGATCAAAGGTATCCTTATGCTGTTCATATACAAATCCCAGCTCCAAATATGCCTTTATGTGCAAAAAGGCTACACTGCAATATTCTTTATCCTGCGTCAGTTGAAATAGATTGATAAACTGATTCATCAATATTTCTAAGGTTTTTTCCACAGATATGTTCCTGTATCCAAGGGAACCGTAAAGTAATTTAATAGCTTCAATAATATCTCTTTCATTTTCTATCATTTTATAAACTCCTGAAGAATTCATTTTTTAACCGCTAATAACTAAGTTAAAATCATTCACATCACATTCATTGATTATTTGATAGAATTGTTTATCAATGCAGAGGTATATGCATTCATTCTCTTCATGATATTTACATTCACCAAAACATCTGCTGTTACAGAAATACAATTTATACAATTGCTCTGTGATAAGTCTATATATATATTCCGTTGTCACTTGCTCCTCACAAAACTGATACTCCAGAATATCTTTGTTTATTTCTATTATAGAAAATAGATATTTTAAAAAAGGTATACTTACAAATTGATGTATCGGGATGTAAAAATGTCGCTTCTGATGTTTTTTAATCTCTTCAATTAGTGCCAGAACGATTTCCTTTGATATGATTACAAAGGAAGTTGTTGAGAAGTAAAGAACATAATTTTTTCTCATATTCCCTCCATGGATTAACTTACTTTTATATCTGTTTTCTTACGCTCTAAAACCAAATTATTTGTGCAGACAATTGTATAAACAAAGTCCTCTTCAAAAAATGTATACGCATCCAGCGTAGGAAAAAATCGATAACCGGATTTAAAACCAGTATCTGACCATTCCACTGATGCAATCTGCATGATATCAAAATTAACCGACAGACCAAGTTTTAGAAATTTGACGAGTGCTTCCTTCATTGTCCAGACGGCCAGAACGAAATTGTTATTATCATAGTTCAGTGGGCAAAGCTTTCTTTCCTTGTCTGTCAGAATGGTGTTAATACCTTTCACTTTCCTCAAGTCCAATTTTTCCATGTCTAAACCCAGAACCATTTCTTCCGGAAAAACAATAATAGCCGCATAGTCTTCACAATGTGTTATACCAATCCCGTATCCTTGCTCCTTACTCTTGATGATAGGATTATTCAGAAAACCTTTTGCAATCCTGATGTCCGTCAACTGATGCTCCTGTTTATATACAGAACATAATATCGTTTTGGCTAAAGTTCTACTCCAATAAAATTCTCTTTTTCGCTTCTCTGATTTCTTTTGCAGATATTCTCTCATTTCTTCTGCTGAAAGGATATTGTGAACTCCTTCAACCAGATATGGTGTATTTGTATTGCATATACCCAGCGTAAGTTCTCCCTGAATCTGCTTCGAGTAATCAGCGTAGGTAAGGATTACTTTATCGTTTCGATACATCTTGCACCTCCTTTCTTTCTAAATCCGTATTGTATTGCTAATTGAATAATATTCAAACAGTAAAATACATTCAATAGACCTTGGGTAACTCAACATTTAAAATGTATAACTAATATGACGGCCTAAAACACAGCAATTGAAATCAGCAAGAAGGTTTTTTCATCACTTCTTTTTGTAGTTTTGTTGCTATTCCGCCGTCAACAAAATAACCGATAGTTCCTTTCACTATCGGCTTTTCTTTTGTATCAGCATAAGTAATCTAATATCCTTGGCAGATCTATTATCATTAATTAAGCATTCACAATATTTGGTTACTCAATCTGTCTTGAAATAGCACCCAATAAAATGTAAAGTGATACCATAATTAATAACGAAAAGGGAGGATGAATAGAATGAAAAAAATTATGAGAACGATCTTAAAGGGAACCAGTTCGATGGCAATCAACATGGCCGTCAGCTCCCTTGCGCAGGCAAGTACCATATTTACGCATCAGCCTAAAGTTGATGAAGAATTGAATAACCAGTTACGCTCTCTCAAATAATTTATATAATGCCAGTGCTTATGGGTAGCTCTTATCTACACAGCTCATAAGCCTGGCAGCAAATCTTTTATCACTTCTATAAAAATCAATTTCTATCACATTCCGGAATGAAAGTTATGAAGGTAAATAACTTCCTTCTCCGCTCTTTATCAGCAGCCGTCTATTTCCTTTCACTAAGCATAACATTGAGATTTACAGAATATATCCTTTTGTCTCAAAAGGCTTCATTCTGTCCGCAAGTTCTTTAAAGACATATCTCTGTTGTTTGGGGACATTCCGTTAAAAAAATGTGATATTTCCATTATAATTACGGTTGTAGGAGGGCAGGAATGATAATAATCTTGGCGAAGAAATTGACTGAGCGGGTTATAAAAGACTCGATTATAAGCAAGGAACAACAGAAGTTATATCAGTATAGTTATGAATTATTAATCTCTTCCTTTATAAACATTATAATTGTATTATTTCTGGGGGGTATCTTTCATAAAACCATAGAAACGATACTCTTTTTACTGTTTTTTTGTTCCCTAAAAAAATACACAGGCGGATTACATATGTCAACCTATAATCGGTGTATTTGTTTATTTAGCTTCCTTTATATGGTAATTCTTATTTTAGATTATTTTACAGTGTTCCATAATCCCCAGATTATCTTAATCTTAGTTATTGCTTCAAGCTGTATTATAAGCACCCTTTCTCCTATCGTAGATGTTAATAAGCCCTTATCTGCCCAGGAAATTAAAATGCTTAAAAGAAAAGAAATGATAATTTTGCCTGTTCAGCTGGTAGTGTACCTTTCATTCTATTGTATAGTGAGTACATACCTATCAAAATATGTGGGAATTGCAATTATAACAACAGCCTTTTTGGTTCTCACCGGATATATAAATAATAAAATAAAGGAGGGTAAGACGTATGATAAGTATAGTAATCTGTGATGATGAGAATAACTTCCTCGATGTACTTGAAGAATACATGAAAGATTATGCAATAAGTAAAAGCGAAGAAATCTTAATCACGAGATTTACCAGCGGAGAAGAACTGCTAAAAAACTATAAATTGGGATTTGATATAATATTTTTGGACATTTCTATGGCTGAAATAAGTGGAATAGAAGCTGCAAAATATATCAGAGATATTGATAAAAATGTAATAATCATTTTCCTGACATCAATTATCAAATACGCTCTGGCCGGATATACTCTCGGAGCCTCCAACTATATCTTAAAACCGATCACCTATAAAAAACTATCACTGGAATTAGACAAGGCGATAAAGAAGTGCAAGGAAATGGAACATCAATATATCACTCTAAAAAATAATGATGGTATCTTTAAACTCTATGTGAGGGAAATAATGTATATAGAAACAGCTCAAAGAAATACCTTAATACACACCTCCGACCAGGATGTGGTCTGCTTTTACAGAATGAAAGCCCTGGAGGAAAAATTAGAATCCTATGGATTTATAAGATGCCATTCTGGGTATATCATAAATATCAGATATGTGAAATCAATCGAGAAATTATTGATTACACTTATCAATGATATTGAAATACCTATAAGTCAACAAAAAAGAAAAGATGCAATGAAAATGATAGCTGTATATTTAGGAGATGAATTATGATAAATTTAATATCAGATATAATTGGAACTACATTAGAAGTTATGATTCTTTATACTCTTCAGAGAAGCAATACAATGCTCTCAAAAAAATTTATTATACTCTTCACTTTCATGATCCCTTACATTATTGGCATAACCTATCTAGGTCTATCTTTTTTTCCTAAAATTATATCAATACTCTTAGTAACAATTGTAATAACAAAATATACAATGAAAACCTCCTTTAAAAGAATCCTATTTACTTTTATACTGTATCTACTGTCTATTTCAGTAGGTGAAATAATAGGCTTTGGCATGTTCCGGCTGATATTTAATACATCAATCAAGGTCCTGATGGAGGAACCGGCTAAATTTCTTCTGGTTGTAATAGTTTCGAAAGTATTTATGCTCGCATTTGTTATGTATCTAAAAAACTTTATACACAGAGCGAATGCCTTTTTCGATAAGCATGTATTTCTAACGATTACTCCTTTGATAACATGTTTTATTATTCTTTTTATAGAGACATTCAAAATTTTTAACTCAGTAGAATTTGATACTACCAAAAACATATTTTCAATACTTAGTACGTCATTTGCTTTGGTTTCCGCTTTTTGCATCATTGTTCTTATTGAGAAATATTTACAGACCAAAGAAGTAGAAGCTTATAATCATCTAAACATTAATCAGATCAGTGCTGGGTATCATTATCTATCACAAAAAGTTGAAAGTCATGAGAAAATCTTAGAGCTTTATCATGATCTAAAGAATCACCTTATTATTTTGCAAAGTAAAAATGATAATTCAGATTATATCGATGGTTTATTAAATAGAATATCAGACTTTGAACATTTCAATGATACCGGTAACCAAATATTAAATACAATAATCTATGAAAAAACGAAGGTTTCTCTCAAAAACCAAATTGATTTCCAATCCTTTGTGGATCTAAGCAGAGTTTCAGGATTACAGGATTTTGATTTATGTAGTATTTTTGGAAATGCAATTGATAATGCAATCGAAGCATGTATGAAAATTCCCAATGCCAGTTTAAGAAGAATCCTTATCAAAGCTAATAAGATTAATAATTTTTTGTTAATCAAAATTGAGAATTCCGTGGATGATAGCGTTCTAATCAATAAGGAACATCTTGAAACTACCAAGGGTGACTCTTTATTACATGGGCATGGTTTAAAAAGCATACACCGGGCTGTTTACAAGTATAATGGTGAGGTGGAAGTTACTTTAGGACCAACTTCTTTTCGCTTAAGTATTGCTATTCCACTTTAAGCTCAATCTACGAAATAATGCATTAGTTTGTTACTTTCCAGGTTTATTCTTTTAACATATATCTCCTTTTTATGTATAATAGTTCTTATTGGTTGTCTATAATTCAAGAAGGGGGATTCAAAATGAGTAAATTTAGTAAAACCAGAAAATGTATTTCACTAATCTTAATGGTCTTATTAGTTTTAAATATAAGCGCTAATACTGTTTACGCAAGCAGTAACTATGTTGTCTATGTAGAAGAAGTTCAAGGTCCTGTAAGTTTAAGTTTATGGTGTAATTACACAACAAGTGGTAATCATTCCGGTACTATTTTACAACATTCTGAAGGTGTAGCATATAGCTATGACCCAAGTACATATTTTAATGTTACAGTAAGTCCTACTTGTTCTGGTACTATCACATCATCCGGAAAAGATATAGTATGTTCAGCAACAGTGACAGTAACCTATAGCTATTATGAAAATAAAGTAATTCATACTCAAACTTATGTAAAATATTTATCTGGTATTGTAACTGCCATCCGTTAGATAATAATCGTATAAACAATTTATAGACAACCAGTAAGTTTACCATAGTATTGCAGTAAGTGGCTGCTTCAGTCTTTTCAAACATCAAGTTTTAAAATAGAGTCATTGTATCTCTTAAATATAATGACTCTATACGAATGATGAACTAATTCTGTTATCTGATACAAGTAAAACCCACCTAGCCCGTTTTTCAGTTAAAGTATTCCGCAGTCCTAAATATCTCTTCTAATGCGTTCAATAAGAGTTATATCTGCCGGTAACCATTCCACCGAATTCAATTCCTCTTTCCTCAACCACTTTGCATCTTTATGTTCATTCAGGACAATATCACCTGAAATAATCTCTCCCCAGAAGCAATCCATAGAGAGGTGAAAGGTTGGATAATCATATTCTATCGTATCAATCAAATCTCCTACTGAAATCTCTGTTTCAAGTTCTTCCTTGATTTCTCTGTGCAATGCTTCCTGTGGTGTTTCCCCTTAATCGATTTTCCCACCAGGAAATTCCCATCCGCCTTGATACTCTCCATAACCACGTTGGGTGGCAAAAATGACTGGTTCTCCTATTTCATTCACAGATTTAATCACTGCAGCTACTACTCGAACTATTTTCATCCTACTTTTACTTCCTCTTTCTTAATCTTACTCTGTAAGTAACGTAATAAATCTTCTCTGACTGCATTGTGCATTTTCATCTGAAATTTAGTTATATCACGTTCTTTCCCATTATTGTCTTTCTTACGTGCCGGTTCAACTTCTGTAACTTCAAACTGGCCCATATAGTAGAAACATGTTTCCGCATCACTTTTCTTCACAAAAAGATGTTTTCTTTGTGCTGTGGTAACATCCTTCACATAAGAACTATTAATTCCTCTTCCTATCTGAGAATCCCATCGAAAGATCATATTATCCTCAAAGGCATCTGCATAATCCGGCTTACCATCTACATAATTCTTATCTTCGCTTTCTTCTTTATGATAAGTTACAAATATAAATGCATCATCATCTATACGCTTCATCCCATACATAGTAGATGATAAATCCTTTCCACAGTTCATCAAAAGGCTCACATCGCGCCTAGAGTATTTTTCATATAGTACAAATGGAGAATTCTTCGCCTGATCTACAGAATATTTTTCTTTATATCTTCTAAGCCCTACTTCTACGATATCATTTACTTGTTTATAAAATTCCTTGTGTCTCAAACGATCAGCAAAACCTTTAAGTCTCTTAAGAAAGCGATTTTCATCATAAAATATAATATCAATATGACTGTACTTTTTAAGCTCGTCTTCGTTGCTCACAAATTTACCCTGAAGTACTTCGATCGCATTTTCAAAGGAATGCATTTCAATTTCATAGCCATAAGACGTTCGGAACTCTTGTTTTATTTGATCCAGATTAATCTCATCATTATCTAATAAATATTTTAGTATTTCAAGCTCATAAGGCCTTGATCCACTGAGAATTGTCTTTGACAAGTACTCCAGAGTAATCACTTCCTGCTCTGTTACTTTTCCTAAATATAGCTCCTTCTCTACCGACTCCAAAAAGCTTTGATACGACTTATATTCCCGAATAATTAGTAGTGGATCAATCTCTCCATTTTCATAAAAATCAAGCAGATAAGGTACTCTGCCTATTTTATTTTTCAAAGAAATATAACTTTCTTTGATGATGGATTTCATACCCTTAATCTTATCAATGGAAGAAAAAATCTTATCCTTTGCAATCTCATCAAAATGAACCGTCGAAGATCCAGGAATTGTACTGTTACCACTAATCACATATTTACGAATGGTATCTGAATTATAAGAACGATCACCGGATAAGGCAATTGGTATCATAAAGTTATTGTTATAATTTCCAATAAAATCAAGAATAACAACATATTCTTTCTCTTCGGCTTTTCTAAGTCCCCTTCCAAGTTGCTGAATAAATACGATTGGCGACTGCGTAGGACGAAGCATAAATACCTGATTCACTTCTACAATATCTACACCTTCATTTAATATTTCAACAGAAAAAATATAATCCAGAGGTTGTCTCACTTCAGAAGACTGGTCCGCATCCATTGCTAGTCTTTCAAATGCATCCTGACGTTCCTCCTCAGATGCATTTCCATTCAAGGCAATTGTTCTGTATAATTCCCCAGTTGCTGGATTTATTATCTGATTGAATTTTTCAGAGAGAATTTCCGATTCATCTATTCTGGAACAAAATATTAATCCCTTTACACGATCACCACTATATCCATAGTAATTAGCCTTCCTTATAATGTGTCGAACACGTTCATCTCCAATCAATTGATTAAAATCTTTTCCCGATATCTTTTTCGTGTTGATCTGCTTTTCATCCAACATAGAAATATTAGTAATTCCAAAATAATGAAATGTACAAAGCATATTTTCTTCCATCGCCTGTTGAAGACGGATCTCATATGCAATCTGATGATTAAAAATCTCATAAATATTCTTCCCATAGGTTGCATCATCTCGTTTATCTGGTGTTGCTGTCATACCAAGCCATAGCTTTGTNNAAAATAGTTCATCACCTTCTGATAGGTATCAGCAGACGTGTGATGCGCCTCATCCAAAATAATACAATCAAATGCTTCTGAGTCATACTTCAACAAATGTGTTTCTCGATTTAATGTTTGTATGGTAGCAAAAACATAATCACAGTTATATTCACTATATCCAGCTCCAACTAATCCCATGGAAACTGACTTAGCAAATACTTTTTCATAAGATTTTTTTGTCTGACGTGCAAGTTGTCCTCTGTGAACCAAAAACAAGACCTTTTTAAATCCCAACTCACGCATAGCAAATGCGGAGGCATATGTCTTTCCTGTTCCCGTTGCTGAAATCAAAAGTGCTCTTTCTTCGCCAGCTTCAATAATTTTTCTTAGGTTTGCAATAAATCCCACCTGCATATTGTTTGGTTGCAATTGATATTTATCTATTGTTGATATTTCATCTAGTTTTGCAATTTCACGCTGATGTTTAATAATTTGATATCGTTCTTTATAGTTCTCGTAAAACTCATCATAGTTGAGTGCATATTTTGAGTTCCAAAGTTCCTTAAATTCTGAAATAATCTCAATCGCAAGCTCACCCTGGTCCGTAGATACCAGTTTTGTATTCCATTCTCTGTTACTTGTCAATGCTGACCTTGTTATATTTGAACTGCCGATAATAATTCGATAGATTTCTTCCTTTTTAAAAATATATCCTTTTGTATGAAAACCTTCATTTGCAGCTTCAACATCATACATCTTAATTGTAATATTCTTAAGTCCATTTAATTTTTCTAATGCCATTGGCTCACTGAAATTCAAGTAGTTGGTTGTAAGAATCTCTCCCGGAATATTTTTCTTCTCGAGTTCCTCTAACGTCTGAAGAAGAGGTGTAAGTCCGCCCATCGTAATAAATGCCACACTAATTTGGAACTGATCGCATACCAAAAGCTCATCCTCAATGGATGAGAGGACTTTCTTTCCTTCCTTGTAATTATTTGAAACAAAATGAGGCTTATATGCTAGATTAGATGAGAATGTTCGATCTATGTATGCTGTTTCAAATCCATTTCTTATTTCTGCTAATTTTTCTTTTGTCATTTAACTAGTCCCCTTTTATTAAATCTAGTTTCCTTGTCTCCTTGATGGATCAATCATAGACTGGCTGTATGTTTTTTTCTAGTATAATATAGAATTCTACTTGAAAATTTTCTTTTCTATAAAGTTCTTTCTACCTTTGATGCGTTGCCAGGTAGATCGTTTAATGCCTAAGATACTGCTAAGATGAAAATGAAATTCTAAAACGGAATAACGTCAGTTTTGATTCAAATAAAAAGTCATCGACTGATTGAACGTCTTTGAATAAATAGTACACCTTTTACCCACTTCCTCAATAATTTCTGGTATTTTATCTCTGACTAGTTTATTATGTACTTTCATTCTAACCCCCTATGCTATGTTCCAGATTTCGTATCCTTGCCTCTTTGCAGAGTCATAAACTGGTCGCATATTCTTTTCTAAAATTCTATGAAACTCCTCCTTGGAATTCCCCACTCTGTACAGTTCCTGATTCGCCCATATGGAATGTAAATTATCTCTATAACATGCTTCATATAGTTTGTGAACTCCTGGTTTCTCTTGTATCAATGCGTATAAAATATACTGATTATCAGCAAATCTTCCAAAGAATAAATCCCACTGTGGAAGTTTGTTACTTTTCTTGGAATTCCATGATGAATCCATAGGCATCAAATTCCATAATTCATCATTCATCACAAAAGACCATGGAATAAAATGGTCCATATCATAATTCAATCGATCTATTTCTTCATTCTTAAACACATCCACTACTGGATGTAAATGCAATACAGCTTCCCAAAGTTTGCGTACATTATTAAGTTTTCTCATCTTTTCGTCCATTGGTGCCATTTTATACACTAATCCTGGAACATCCGGATTATTATTCTGTAGCCATTTAATTTTTTCTAATTGTATCCACCCCAATATAGCTACTGTACTATCTTGAATCATTTGAATCCAACCACTATTAAATATAATTGTTCGATTTAAGCCATTCTCACCATTAAATACATAAGGTAAAAGAATTTCAGATTGACTTAACTTGTTGTAATATGCCATCATTCTCCCTGCACTACTATTCAGGTCAATTTTCTCTGTTCCACGGTTGGCAAATCCTGACAAAGCTTTATACGGAACATTTTTTGTAAGTTCCATTTTATATACGCGTAATTCTTTATCCTCAGCATATTCTTTAAGCTTATTCTTAATTTGAACCTTGTTAGCATTATTAGGCAAATTGCTTAATTTAAAAAGTCTAAGTACCGCCTTCTCAAGATTATCCTTTATGACACCATCTCCAAATAATCCGCTCAAATGAAGATGAAATTCAAGTACTGAATACCATGCATTTATAATCATCTCATCGATAATTTCTTCATATGTTGCTTGCGTCTTATCTTCTGCTATTAGTTGCACAATAGCTTCGAGCCAATAGAACTTATAGCTGAATGATGGATCCTTCATCATTCTTGAGAATCCCTCTATATCAAGAGTATTATAATACTTTTCATCAAGAAACAAATCATCCAACATTTCACCTTCTCTCAAAATAACATGTAATAAACTTAACTTTATTTCATTTTTTCTTTCCTTGGGTCTTCTGGTTTTTTAGAATCAGCAGGTATCAACCAAGTTTTACCCTTTATCATTGCACCGTCTAATCTTCCTTCTTTGCAATAGATGCCAACTCTTCTTTGTGATATTCCCCATTTTTCTGCAAATTCCGCTGTTGTTAAATATTCCATACTTGTCCTCCATAAAATCAACAACAAACAATAATTTATGTCTCTAGTCCTCTTTATCATCTTCCTCAAAGATTTCTCTATTCGGATCTTCCAAATAATTCTTTAAATCCCTAATCTGTTTCTTTGTTATACACTCATCAAAATGATTACCATTGTACGTCGGATGAAGCACCGGATATTTTGCCTTTGTCTTTAGCATATATTGATTGTTTATCATCCACTGAATAACTGCTCTCATGTCGTCTCTACTCATACTAGTATAAATTCCATATTCCGGTACTTCATTTAATTTGTGCTTAACGACCTGTTTACTTTTTCCACCACACAAAACAGTAATTAGTATAGGAATCCCAAAATAATAGTTTTCACTTATATGACCTAAGCATGTAATAACATTTTTTAAAAGATCATATAAATCCTGTTCTCTATACCACTTATTCTTGTTGCTAATCGCTTCTTCTATTGGTTTTTCAATCTTTTCTATAGATACTGATTGCACCTTATTTTTTTCTTCTACAGGAATCTCTCTAACTGCTGAAACAAATGGTTCTGTGAAATTAGGCTCAATATTCTTTAAGGTATGATATTCATTTGTACCTATGGTGTTATTACATCCAGTTTTATCATTTTTATAGTTTGTGCATCCCATGAAATACCCATTTCCTGCACTTTTTGCAATCAAATATCCATCTCTGCATTTGTCACACTTCATTATTGCAATTTTCCCAGCTTTAATATCATTTGTCATAAATCCGCACATTTCCTGATCATTTGTGCACATATAAAGCTTTAGGCCATATGCATTCTTATATCTGAACTGCAAAGGATAATCGCAGATAGGGCATATCTTTCTTGTGGAATTCTGCTTTATTTCCTCTTCGTTCCACTTCCCCTTCAGTACTACACTCTTATAATCACGCTTAATTTCAAGCAAGAACTCTGACGGATTTTGTTCCGGTGCAATAAAATAAACTCTATTTTTAGTTCTTGTCATAGCAACATAAAACAATCGTCTTTCCTCCGCGTAATCTATGGAGTTGTCTCCCTTAATAACGAATGAAAGAACTGGATCATCCTCTATCTTAGATGGGAAGCCATAAGTCTCATTTTTTCCATTAACAACAATAACATTGTCATAACCAAGTCCTTTAGCCATATGAACAGTCATAAAAGTAATATCCAATTGTGGGTACTTTACTGAATTTATCTTATTTCCCCTTGCTTTATATTCAAATAATCCTGAACGTTCCAAATAGTCTCCATCAAAACCATATCGACCCAGTAAAAGAATAGTTCCATTTTCTTTTTTCCCTGCTTGTTGGTTAAATTCTATTATCTGATCAAGTGCAGTTTCAACTGCAGTTGCAGTAGCATACAAAACTCCACCTCTTCTATCCTGACCTCTTTGTTTATATGAATTATCATAGGTATAGATAATAACAGGGTCTTTTATTTTCTTTGGAGAAATAAGCTGCTTCTCAATTTGAACAGGATTCTTTTGAATAAAATTGCCGGCAATATCAATAACATCTTGTGCATTTCTGTAAGTACGGACAATCTTTAAAAGTTTTGCATAACCCATTTTTTCTTGGAATTTTGTAAAAAGAGAGATATCAGATCCACTAAATGCATAAATTGATTGCCAATCATCCCCAACCGCTATAATTTTACCGTCACACACTTCTGAAAGTGCTGTTGTTAAATCAAATCTCTGCCTTGAAATATCCTGGTACTCATCAACGATAATATATTTGAAATGAAGTTTCTCCTTCATCTCCTTAGCTCTTCTTAATACACGGGCAGACTCATTAATCATGTCTTCAAAATCAACTGCATTATTTTCCTTGAGATATCTCTGATACTCGAGATAGCAGTCCTGACAAATATTTATGAATAATCTTGATCTAACGTTTGTTGTAGAATGATACATTCTATCAAACTCATCCGAATCAAATCCATTTGTCTTGAAGTTTGTAATAAATCTACATATAAGATTTACCAACTTTCGTACATATCTTGATTCCTCTGAGGAAATTAGTTTATCCATAATCTCCTTGTTAGATCTTGGTGTTAACTCAAATCCGGCACTTTCAAGATTTTTTTGAAGATGCTTCAACAAACTATGCTTATCCTTATACTCAGAGAACGTGAAAATCAATGTTGTCCCGTGTTCACGATGTAACCTTACCTTATCATTCACACTAAGCTTATATCTCTTTAATTCTTCTTCTGAAAATCTACTATTCTGTCCATCCTCAGTGACTCCAAAATGTTCAATATACGCTACCTTCTTCCCTTGTCGAATAATGAAATCGGGTGTATACGGTTTTCTTGAAAATGTAATGTTATATGGATAGATTGGCTCATATTCATATTCAATATTGTTCAAATACAGAAAATTTGCAATTTGCACTTCCTGATAAGATCTAAGAACTTCATTCTGAATAGTAACCTTCTTCTTTGTTCTGGCATCAACTACTTCACGTCTGAATTCATCCAATTCACTACGCATTGTAGTATAATTTGCCTTAGCTGTTTTGTTAAAAAACTCGTTCAAATCCGCCCCTTCATAAGGATCCTCAAAATATGATGCAAAGAACATAATAAGATTATTAACTAAACTCTCATTTGTAAGAATAGCTTGTTTAAAATAATCCTGTAACAAGAAGTAAAGTTTAGAACCCTCAAAAATATTCAAAGGTTCTGGATCATTTATTCTTAGAATAGCATTGCCAGTTGAATGGAATGTAGCTATTGGGCAATCTATATATAAATCCTTATTTATCTTCTCTCGAAGTTCTCCTACCGCTTTATTTGTAAAGGAAATAACTAGAATATCTCTTGGCTCTATCCCCTTCTTTTCAACCAGAAATTTGACCTTAGCTGCAACTGTAGTTGTTTTTCCAGCACCAGCTCCAGCAATTACAAGGCAGTAGTCTTCATCTGTAAGAATGACTTTTCGCTGATCCTCGTCAAGCATAATTACAGGGTCAACATCCTTCAGGATATTGTCTAAATACTCTTTTTCAGAAACAAGTGTCGTACTAATAAATACATTATTTGCTTCATCTACTTTTCCTTCTATATGATCGTATAATTCAATAGCATTTGTAACATCTCGTTCTGCAATACCATTTTGTGCACAATATTTTTTTAGCATTTTGCTATTCTGCAAAACCCTAAAAAAATCTATAGTTTCCTTATATGCTGGAATAATTGCTGCGTATTCACTTTTTGCAACATATTTTATACCACTAAGCAATAGGTTTACTTCTTCATTAAATGTCTTTATTTTTAAACATTCTTCACTTTGATTAATAGTTGTTTTTATACATCCCAGCTTTTCACCCAAACTAACTATTCGCGAAAAAAAGTCCATACCACCTTGAAAGAAAATGTCCACTCGCCTCCATTATGTTTTTTTATCATTCGAATTTTATTTCTAAAGACAATATATTTCTTAAATTATATTCCCTTATCCGAATATTTANNTATGGAAACACATATCTTTGATACCATGCCTTAAAATCATTGATGTCTTTTTTACTCCACACCTTCACCACTATCTGCCATAAATATATTCAAATTTCATCCTCTTCTACTCCCTAAATGCTTCCAGATATTCATCAATCATCCTTGTATCAATCAGTACAATTCTACTTGCATGAATCAATGCATGCGTTTCCTCTGTCATATTACGGAATGTATTTACTCTAACAGAATATCTCTTGGCACCTTCTGCAACACGCAAATATCTTTTGTCTCCAATCATCTCCGGCTTAATGTTATCCGACAACACTCCTTTCTTCTTCATAAAACCATCCTTTCTGATGTTTGCATTGGATGGTGATAGGTCCGATAGGCAATGCTTTCGTGTGAGCATATTAAACGTAAGCGATGGTGCGCTTACTTATGACATTCTCTATGCAAAAGAAATCATTGATATTCAGAAAACTGCTCTTAGCAGGTTATTTATTGACTTGTTTGAAAAATATCTTTCCGAATAAAAAAAGAAATGGAGCTGATTAATTTCAGTTCCATTTCCTTTTTTAACACACAAATTCTCTTATATATTACTTTTTCTACGATTACAATCAGCACATAACATCTGGCAATTTTCAACAATCGTCTTTCCACCCTTACTCCATGGAGTGATATGGTCAGCTTGCATTTCACTTATTTCAAAATGATTACCACACTTCGGGCAGATACCCTTTTGTTTTTCGTATGCAAAACTTCTCATATCAGCATCAAATGCTCTTATACTTAGAAATCTTTCATTTCCACTTAATAAATATTCATAAACACCGGCATACTTTGTTACGTCCTTGTCTTGCATCAATCTATCAGTTTCTTGCTTTATGAAAACTGGGTCATATGTATTCTCGTGATACTTATTGTATAAGATACCCCAATCAAGCCCACTCATGTACTTCCTATAGTCAACAAAAATCGCCTTAGTCCAGGCTACAACTGTTTGGAAATATAGCCAAAGGTCATTACAATTATTATCATGCTGGTGTCTTCCCATATAATCATCAATGGAGCAGTTGTCTCTATCAGCTATCCAACTAAGAACTGTTTCAAATACCTGTTGTCTAATTGGTGAACCACTTAAATAATCATCAAATAACTGCATTGCAGGACAGCCTGTCTTTGAAAATCTTCTTTTTGATTCAGTAAGCCATTGACCTGTAAATGATGCATTTCTTAATTCCTGTGTAGTCAATTCTTCACCTGCTATATTGATAATCTTAAACCACTCAAGTTTTTCTGATTCTGTACCATCGCAGATATAGACTGTGATAGTATAATTCTCTATATCCTCAATAATGTCGTCTGGAAGGTTGTCAAAGTACTTATCATCAACCGAAAAATTTCCATCCATATATTCACAAACAGATATTGTTCTTTGTTGTCCATCAAGTATCTCATAAGTATCATCATCATTCTTTGACCAGTAGAAGATGCTCAACGGAAATTTCTTCTTGACTGTACGAATGACTTCATCTCTCTTCTTATCTGAATAGACAAATTCTCTTTGATATGCAGGTCTAATGTTGAGCTTTTCACTATAGCCTACAACCCCCTCTTCTTCATCGTTGAAGTAGTCATCATATAATTCTTTAAGTGTAACCTTTCTTTCCTCAATAATCATTATACATTCACCTCGATTGCCTTCTCTGGTTTTTTGTTTCGGATAATAATTCTTGTATAATATGATGCTGGTGTACCATCTTCTTTATATCCTACTAAAGAATGCATATTAGCTGTTATGTGCCCTGTACCACCACTAGCTTTATAATCTGATATCCATTTCTCTCCAATGATTTCAACATCATCCAACAAACCATTGACATTTGAAACTCCAATGATTTCAAATTGCTCTGGATTATATTTATCCATAAATGTAATCGGCACACCCATTTTCCCTTCATAGTCACACGGTATATTATTACTATTAGAGACATCAATACCATCATAATTTATGTATCTTCCATACACTTTAGGGTCATATCTTTTAACTAATATCATATCTTCGTGACGTTTCTTGATATCCATGTTAGTAAACCACATTACACCAGAAACTCTTATAAGACCCTCTTTGTGTTGTGATGATACAGCTGTATCTTCATAAGGGCTTTCAAAAAAACCTACATTACCTTGAAATCCGTATCCTAGCCACATTTTATTACCTTTTATAAGAGGGAATATATCGCTGTACTTGATTGCATTTTGATGACCTATTATCAAAAACTTCTTTTCATACTTAATTAATGCGTTTACATATTCTCGGAATAATGAGAAGGGTGGATTTGTCACAACGATATCAGCCTCGGCTAGAATGTCTAAACACTCTTGTGACCTAAAGTCCCCATCTCCAGATAGTTCCTCGAGTTTATTTTCTCCCGACTTAAATAATTCTGCTATATCAACCATATCAATTCCACCATCCCCAGTTTTGTCATATACTGTGGTCACTATGGCTTTATATGGTTTCTTTTCTTTTGAATTTGCATTCCTGTCAATTAGTAATGCTTTAGAATCTGTCTCAACAAAGAATGACATTTGTCCATTTACATCAACTGTATAATCGAAATGACTTCCTCTAATAGGTGAAGTAGAATAGCAAGTTGCTATAAGTTTCTTTAATCCAAGCTTTTTAAAATTTAGTACAAAGTATTTGAAGAAGTTACTTTCAAATGGGTCATCACAATTACATAAAACAACCTTATCTTTAAAATGTTTTTTATAATGTCTAACTTCACGTTCTATATCTGACAACCGAGTGTAAAATTCATCTTTCTTTTCTGTCTTTGCAACTCCCAATACTGTGTTTGAATTTGCCATTATCATTTCTCCTTCCAGTTTTATTTCTCATAAGCAAAAAGCAGTCGTAAAATCGACCGCTTTCCACATATCGTTATTTTTGAGCATGTTCTCTTTAACCAGTCGTAATTCGGTCGCAATTTCCATAATGAACACCTCAAAATCATTGTAAATACTGGCTTTATTTGTCCAGACTCTTCATCGTAGGGAACAAAAGTACATCCCTAATCGCCGCAGAATCCGTCAGCAGCATAACAAGACGGTCAATTCCAATACCAATACCACCAGTCGGCGGCATACCATATTCCAATGCCGTCAAGAAATCTTCATCCATGGAATTGGCTTCTTCATCACCAGCCGCCTTTAAAGCCTCCTGAGCCTCAAAACGGCCTCTCTGATCAATGGGATCATTTAACTCAGAGAATGCATTCGCCATCTCTCTCTTTGTTATAAATAACTCGAATCTCTCAGTAAAGTCAGGTGCTTCCGGCTTTCTCTTGGCAAGCGGTGAAATCTCTACCGGATGATCCATGATAAAGGTCGGCTGTACCAGATTCTCTTCTACGAATTCCTCGAAGAAAAGATTGATAATATCACCTTTCTTATGTCTGTCTTCATATGCAACATGATGCTCTTTTGCAATTGCTTTTGCCTCTTCCTCTGTTTTTACCTCTGAGAAATCAACACCGGAATATTTCTTAACAGCCTCTAACATGGTCATTCTCTCGAAAGGCTTGCTTAAGTCTATAACAACACCATCATAGGAAATCGTAGTTGTGCCGAGTACATTTTGAGCAACGGTACGGTACAGCTCTTCTGCAAGATCCATCATACCATAATAATCTGTATAAGCCTGATAGAGCTCCAACAGTGTAAATTCAGGATTGTGTCTTACGGAAAGCCCCTCATTACGGAATACTCTTCCGATTTCATACACTCTCTCAAGTCCGCCGACAATCAGTCTCTTCAGATATAACTCTAAAGAAATACGTAAATGGATGTCTTCATCCAGCGCGTTATGGTGAGTGAAGAAAGGTTTTGCGGCTGCTCCGCCTGCATTAGGAACCAGAACAGGTGTCTCTACCTCAATAAAGTTCTTTCCATCCAGATACTTTCTGATTTCTCTGATGATGAGTGAACGTTTGATAAAGGTATCCTTTACTTCCGGATTCACGATCAAGTCAACATATCTCTGACGATATCTGACATCGGTATCCTTCAGTCCGTGATATTTTTCAGGCAGTATCTGAAGGCTCTTTGTTAAAAGAACAATGCTTGTAACCTTTACGGAAATCTCTTCAGTATGAGTCTTAAATACCTCACCGGTAATACCAACGATATCACCCATGTCATATTTCTTGAACTCAGCATAATGTTCTTCTCCGATTGCGTCTTTTCTTACATACACCTGGATATTTCCCTTGATGTCCTGGATATTGCAAAAAGAGGCTTTACCCATCACACGTTTGGACATGATACGTCCGGCAATGGATACTTCCTTGCCTTCCAGGGTTTCAAATTCAGCTTCGATATCCTTCGACTGATGTGTAACCTGGTATTTCATTATCTGAAAAGGATCCTTGCCGTTTTCCTTTAATTCGGAAAGCTTGTTCCTTCTTACCTTCAAAAGCTCATTTAGCTCCTGCTCTGTCTGCACCTTTTCCTGCGCCTGTATCTTTTCCTCAGCCACTTTTCTTCATCCTTTCCTTTTTACATCAGTTGGATCTGCTTAGTTGGACTTCTGTATTTCCAGTATCTTGTACTCTAACATACCGGAATGAGTCTCAACATTAACAATATCCCCAACTCTTGCACCAATCAAGGCTCTTCCGACCGGTGATTCATTGGAGATCTTTCCTTTAAGACTATTTGCTTCCGTAGAACCTACAATTTTATATTCCATCTCATCATCAAATTCTATATCAAGTATTCTAACTTTACAGCCTATATTAATTACATCAACCTCAACTTCGTCTTCTACAACGACTTCGGCGTTTTTCAGGATTTTATCTATCTCTTCGATTCTTGCTTCAATCTCTCTCTGCTCGTCTTTTGCTGCATCATATTCCGCATTCTCGGATAAATCACCCTGTTCTCTGGCTTCCTTTATCTTCTGTGCAACCTCTTTACGTTTGTTGACTTTTAAATCCTGCAGTTCATTCTCTAAAAGTCTTAATCCCTCATAGGTCAAAATGTTCTTTTTTTCTGCCATATTTAAACACCCTTCCTCCGTTTCAATCGTATTAACGATACATTCAAAGTATTATAACTTATCACTAGTATGTTGTCAATAATTTTGCTGATGTCTCTTACGGTACTTTATATATTATCATGGTTGAACAAAAATTATTCCGCAAGTTATGATTAACTTTATTGTGACTTTTATACCAAATTTATTATATATTTTAATTTAAGGATTTTGCAGATTTTGTAACAATTTCATAGAACATATTACAGGAATTCCTTCATATATAATGACGATTTTGGTGTTTTTTACTAGTTTTATCGCTGTAAAAAAGAGTAAGGAGTGATTTATTAAAAATTTGAATAAGTACGAATTAACTCTTTACACAACTGTCGAATAGTGTTATTCTCTACTATAGGTATTCCACTGGATTTTCTTATTTTTCAGGTTTGCAGGAAATCGGTTCTTTACCAAATAAAGCTAGTTACATAATTAACAATGTTCAGTAATTGAGGCGCACAATGAGGTGACTCATTATTTTTGTTGTATTCTAAACTCTCTCGATTACTGCATTCATCAAGGAGGATAATATAACATGGCTAGAAAAATGAAAACCATGGATGGAAATAATGCCGCAGCTCATGTCTCCTATGCGTTTACCGATGTTGCAGCTATCTATCCAATCACACCATCTTCAGTTATGGCTGAAGTAACTGACGCATGGTCTGCGCAGGGAAGAAAAAACATTTTCGGACATGAAGTTCAGGTAAGTGAAATGCAATCCGAAGCTGGTGCAGCTGGTACAGTACACGGTTCCTTACAGGCCGGTGCTTTAACTACTACTTTTACTGCATCACAGGGTCTTCTTTTAATGATTCCTAACATGTACAAAATCGCAGGTGAATTACTCCCTTGCGTTATTGACGTTTCTGCCCGTGCATTAGCAAGCCACGCGCTGTCTATCTTCGGTGATCACTCCGACGTTTATGCATGCCGCCAGACAGGTTTTGCAATGCTTTGTTCCGGAAATGTACAGGAAGTTATGGACTTAGGTGCTGTTGCACATCTTTCCACAATCAAATCTCGCGTTCCTTTCCTTCATTTCTTCGATGGTTTCAGAACTTCTCATGAGATTCAGAAGGTTGAGACCTGGGATTATGAAGATTTAAAAGAAATGACTGACTTAGATGCTGTTGCTGCTTTCCGTAAGCGTGCATTAAATCCTGAGCACCCCGTAACACGCGGTACTGCACAGAATCCCGACATTTTCTTCCAGGCAAGAGAAGCAAGTAATCCTTACTATGATGCCGTTCCCGGTATTGTAGAAGAATATATGAATAAAGTAAATGCCAAAATCGGAACAGATTACAAACTGTTCAATTACTATGGCGCTCCTGATGCAGAGCATGTAATCATCGCTATGGGTTCTGTATGTGATACCATTGAAGAGACAATTGATTACTTAGTAGCAGAAGGCGCTAAGGTAGGTTTAATCAAAGTAAGACTTTACAGACCTTTCTCCGTAAAACACTTACTGGATGTTATTCCTGATTCCGTTAAACAGATCAGCGTACTTGACAGAACAAAAGAACCCGGAGCTCTTGGTGAGCCTTTATGGTTAGATATCGTAGCTGCCTTAAAGGATACGAAATTCAAGGACATTCCTGTATTAACAGGTCGTTACGGTTTAGGTTCCAAAGATACTACTCCCGGACAGATTGCTTCTGTTTATAAAAATACAGAGAAAAAGAAATTTACAATCGGTATCGTTGATGATGTTACTCACCTTTCTCTTGAAAGNNCCACAACTCCTGATGCAACTATCAGCTGCAAATTCTGGGGACTTGGTGCGGATGGTACAGTAGGTGCTAACAAGAACTCCATCAAGATTATCGGTGACCATACAGATATGTATGCTCAGGCTTATTTCGATTATGATTCCAAGAAATCAGGCGGTATCACTACTTCCCACTTACGTTTCGGAAAAGCTCCTATCAAATCTACATACCTTGTAAGCCAGGCGAACTTTGTTGCTTGTCATAATCCTTCTTATGTTAGAAAATACAACATGGTTCAGGATTTAAAAGAAGGCGGTACCTTCTTACTTAACTGCGGCTGGTCCATGGAAGAGATCGAAGCTCACTTACCTGGACAGGTTAAGCGTTATATTGCTGAGCACAACATCAAATTCTACACCATTGACGGTATCAGCATTGGTAAGGAAATCGGTCTTGGCGGACGTATCAACACTGTATTACAGGCAGCTTTCTTCAAATTAGCAAACATCATTCCCGTGGAAGATGCGGTTAAATATATGAAAGCAGCTGCTACTGCTTCTTATAGCAAGAAGGGTGACGCTGTTGTTAAGATGAACCATGATGCTATTGATCGTGGTCTCACAGATGTAAAAGAAATTCAGGTTCCTGCTTCCTGGGCTAATGCAGCAAATGAAAGCCTCTTAAGCGAAGCAACTGGTTCCAGAAGAGAAATCGTTGACTATGTAAATAAGATTCAGAATGTTGTTAATGCACAGGATGGATACAGCTTACCAGTTTCTACTTTCGTAGAGATGGCAGACGGTACTTTCCCATTAGGTTCTGCTGCATTTGAAAAACGCGGTATTGCAGTTGATGTTCCTATGTGGAATCCTGATAACTGTATTCAGTGTAACTTCTGTTCTTATGTTTGCCCTCATGCATCCATCCGTCCAGTTGCTATGACTGAGGCTCAGGCTGCAAATGCTCCTGAAGGTTCAACTTATGTTGACTTAACAGGTATGGCTGGTTACAAATTTGCTATCTCCGTATCCGCTCTGGATTGTCAGGGTTGCGGATCCTGTGCAAATGTTTGTCCCGGCAAGAAAGGTGAGAAGGCTCTTACAATGGAAAGCCTTGAGACTCAGCTGGATTCACAGAAGTTATTTGATTACGGCGTTGAAATTGGATTCCCTGATGAAGTGGTTGCTAAGTTCAAAGAGACAACCGTTAAGGGCAGCCAGTTCAAGAAACCTTTACTTGAGTTCTCCGGTGCCTGCGCAGGCTGCGGTGAAACACCTTATGCGAAACTTGCTACACAGTTATTCGGAGACAGAATGTACATCTCCAATGCTACCGGATGCTCCTCTATCTGGGGCGGCAGTGCACCTTCCACTCCTTATACAGTAAATAGAGAAGGAAAAGGTCCCGCATGGGCTAACTCCTTATTCGAGGATAATGCAGAGTACGGCTATGGTATGGCACTTGCTCAGAAAGCTTTAAGAAAACGCCTTATCGCTTCTGCAGAGTCTCTGTTAACGACTGTAGAGAACACAGATGTGAAGTCTGCTCTTGAGCAATACCTTGCTACAAAAGATTCCAGTACTTTAAATGCTCCTGCTTCTACAGAATTAATTGCTGCTCTTGAGAGCTGTGAATGTGACAACGAAGACAGAGCGAACATCCTTGCCAACAGAGATTTCTTATCCAAGAAATCACAGTGGATCTTCGGTGGTGACGGATGGGCTTACGATATCGGTTTCGGCGGCTTAGACCATGTAATTGCCAGTGGTGAAGATGTAAACATCCTTGTATTTGATACAGAGGTTTACTCCAATACAGGCGGTCAGTCCTCCAAATCCACACCTACCGGTGCGATCGCACAGTTCGCAGCTGCCGGTAAAGAAGTTAAGAAGAAAGATCTTGCAGCTATCGCTATGAGCTACGGTTATGTATATGTAGCACAGATTGCTCAGGGTGCTGATTACAACCAGTGTGTAAAAGCATTTGTTGAGGCTGAAAGCTATCCCGGACCTTCCCTTATCATCGCTTATGCTCCTTGTATCAACCACGGTATCAAAGGTGGTATGAAGGGTGCTCAGACAGAAGAGAAACGTGCAGTTGCAGCCGGATACTGGCATACATTCCGTTTCGATCCTCGTCTTGAAGAACAGGGCAAGAATCCATTCCAGTTAGACTCCAAAGAGCCTACTGCTGATTACCAGGAATTCCTTGCAAGTGAAGTAAGATACAGCTCTCTTGCACGTTCTAATCCTGAAAGAGCGGCAGACCTCTTTGCTAAGGCTGAGGCAAGTGCTAAGGCGAAGTACAAGAAACTTGTACGTTTAGCTTCCTGGGAAGATTAATCCGGATATCTAATCTTAAGCTTACAAAGGATTTTTTACTGCTTTGGCAGGATGATATAAAAGAAAGAATGCGTTATATTTAACGCATTCTTTTTTAGTTATGAATGATGGGGTAAAAGGTAGTTCTTATAAAGGGGACGGAAAAATGGACCAAGCAGAAAAACTCATGCTTCAATTCCAAGGTATAAGAAGTCCTAATTCTCTGGATATTTTGTGCTTGACATATTATAAAACTGATAACTCGCTTCGCTCAGACAATCCGTTTTATAATATAGCACAAAATACCCAGAGAAAAGGACTTCTAATACCTTTCCATAGGCGCATTCATTTTTCTGCTTGGTCCATTTTTCCTGAAACTTTATGGATATATGCTTTTATACTTTATTATATTGCTTTATGTATAGATAATGAGTAGTAAAATTACATAGATTGTGTTTATATGGTATGCTCGGCTTATTTATAAATTGAGGCTGTAATCTAATTTATTTTCAGCTTTTATTGATTTTCAAGGCTCAGAATTTTACAAACCCCCAAAAATATCGTAAAAGCTGGAAACCTGTCTTGAATGTATGTCTGGATTATTATGTTGAGCTATTAGGCGAAAGTCAGGGTTGGTTTAATGAAGTTTACAACAAAATGAATTACTAAGCCTATTGATTTAAAATTATTTAATAGGTTCTCTCGTATCGTCATTGTATTTATATATATGGCGTTTTGATAAGGACTTGTATTTATTATTTTATAAAATAGCCTGCAAAGAACATAAGAATCGGAATGGTCACTAACGAAGTTACGGTACTTACTGAATAAAGTTCCGAAGCATAAAGGTGATTCTTATTAAAACGCAGCGCAAATAACATTCCTGTTGCTGCTACGGGACATCCTGCTGCAATTACAGTTGTGGTAAGTATCATATTGTCTATGGGTAGTTTATGAAATAGTATTACCAGTATTGCAGGTATTACAAGCTGCTTCATGATAATCACCAGATATATCCTGCCCTTTAACAGTACCTTCTTAAGCTGGGATTGCGCCATGGTAGCTCCTGCGATTATCATTGCCAGCGGTGTATTCATAGAAGCCACATAGTCCATTGAACGATATAGAACTTCCGGAACTCTTACATTTATTAAGAATAGAACAAGTCCTGCTATAATTGCTATAAAGGTGGGTGATATAAGTGTCTTTAGAATTGCTTTCATATCCTTTTGTCCTGTCATCAGTACAACCCCATGGGTCCATATAAGCACATTAAAGACTGTTAAATAAGCAGTCAGATAAAATACACCTTCACTGCCAAATAGGCTGTTAATGAGGGGTATACCGATAAATCCACAGTTAGAGTATACAGCCGAAAACCTCTCCAGCGAAATATCCTGTTTATTTTTTCCTCTTATTACAAGTCTGGCAGCACCTATTGCGACCAGATGGCTTACAAAAGCAAGTACAAAAGATATCTCAAGGCCTAACAACAGCTCTTTGTTAAATTCTCTCTGATATGAATTAAAGATTAGCAAAGGGTTAACGATTAAAAGTAGAAAATCAGACAGTTTTCTATTGGTTTCATGATTAATGATCTTTATTTTATAACAGAAAAAACCTAATAACATTATCAGAAACATAATTAGTATTTGATTAAGTGCAATAACTGCTAATGTCATAAAGTACCTCTTCTAATTGGTGATTAATACACACACCAAAGTATCATATCAAATTTAATTTTTACTGTCAATCTTTCCTGTTGGCAAATATCTTGCCTGTAACTTAGGATTCTTTTCTTTTTTTGATTCTATAATAAATGTGGTTCTATAATAAATGTAGGGGTGTGTAAATAACACATTCCTACATTTTATTTTATATAATAAAATACCTCTATAGGAAGCCTCAATTGTCCGTCTGCAAAACATACATTTGCTTAAGGAGGTTTCATATAGATGCACACTAATCTACAATCGCAGCCTTCCTTATTATTTTGTAATTAAATCATACGACAGCAAAAGACCGGCAGTTATCCTCCTGGATTCTTTCTTTGCCGGCCTTTTTATTACATTTATAACTTTTCGTACCTATCAACAAACTTAATTTATAGCTACTCTTCTGTATCTTATGCGCTTATTCTGTCTTTGACACTCTCTTTATTCATTAAGATATGTCTGGATTTATCATAGGATACTCTGCAGTATACAATTACAGGAGATACTTTCTGTATGACCAATCCGGGAATTCTTTCTGCAATCGCTACTTCTTCTTCGTTTTTCTTAATTGCTCCGGCTCCAGCCATGATAAAGAGGAATAAGGGCATTGTCTGCACCCACATAAGTGTTACGTCTGTTATTCCGTGTACCAGCGCAGCACCTGCTACTCCTAATATCAAAGAGGTTATATGGGTATTCTTCTGGTAGAAGCATCTTTTTAGGATGTCCAGTATAAACTTTCCAAAGACTGCAAATAGCACTATGGTTCCAAGGATTCCGTAATTAAGCAAGGACTCAAATATTATACTATGGGAATGTACTACCAGCTTGCCGGTCTGAAGTGTGGAGTATGCATAGGCCATGCTTCCTTTTCCAAGTATAGGGGCTTCCTGTATAAAGGACAGCGCATCCTTCCATATCTTAAAACGCATACTGAGGGTCAGACTCGCTTCTGATATTCTTGGAATTATATCGGGGTTGATTAGCAGAATCATACCAATACCAACACCTGCCATAGCAACAAAGGTAATCAGCAGCCGTTTATATTTTAATACAAATAACATAACGGCTGTTCCGGCTAATACTTCTACCCAGCCGAACATACTCTGACTTAAATAGATATTAATCAGGTTCATTGTAACAGCAATCAGGAAAATTTTCTTATTTCCCTGACCTGTCAGCAGTTTGTAAACGCAAATAAGTATTACCGTAGCTGAGATGGTAGCAAAGTAGTTTGGATAGAAGAAAATGCTGCATACTCTCTGATAACTTAAATAATCCATAGAGATAAGTGCCTTTTCCACCAAAGCATAGATTGTTGAGAAGCAGCTGAATATACACATTATTGTAAGACTCTTCTCATAAAGCTCTGCGGTCATAATCCGGTATTGATATATTCCAAGAACTGCTGCAAGTGTAAATACAAACCCTCCCAGTACTCCCATCCAGTTGCCGTAAATTAATGAAACTGCCTGGAAGAACAGCTGAAAATAAATCACACCTTTAAAGGCCTTATGTACAATTAAGGCTTCTCTCGTCTGTTTGTTGATTGTTATATATAAGGCTATTGCAACTAATATAAAACCCGATAGCATGTAGGGGAGAAAAATAGCCGCCGCTGCTATCATAACCAAATTACTGTNNCTTTTCCGCCATTCCGGCAAAATCTCTTTGTTGTAACGCTTTTATAATAAATTCTGTATCTTTTGTTTTTCTAGTTATAACTTTATTTTCTATGATAACCCGCCTCTTTTCTTTTTGATTGCACCTATGTTACATTAGCGCTTCTCACAAACAGAAGACCGAAGTTTCCGCAATTATTGTCTATCACGAAAAGGCATTTTATCACATATTGATAAAATTATCAATTTGGTATATCCTTAATGTTCATTACGAATTTATTAATTTTTACATAAATTTTATGAAGATTTATCATTTAGACCTGCTTTTGCCAGGTACAAAAGTGCATTACAGATGCCGGCTGCAACGTTACTTCCTCCTTTTCTGCCTCTGGCTACAATGCAGTGTATAGTAAGGTCTTCAATCATTTCCTTTGCCTCTACTACATGAACAAATCCAACGGGAACCGCAATTACAAGGGCTGGCCTATACTGTTTCTCAAGGATTAGTTCATGAAGCGTTATAAGAGCCGTAGGTGCGTTACCAACTGCAAATATAAGCTCCCCTTTCAGTATCCCCTCTTCTTTTAGCCGAAATGCCTTCTCCATACTCACAGTTGCCCTGGTAACACCTCTTTTTTGAGCTTCCTCTGCTACATCCTTATCTGCCATGAAGCAATGTACCTCACAGCCGAATTGCTCCAGTGCAGCTTTGTTAATTCCTGCTTTCCCCATATTGGTGTCTGTAATAATTACCGGCTTACTTTTCAGGACCTCCAGAGTATGACCAACAACACCTTGTGAAAAATACAGGTTTTCCGCATAATCGAAATCAGCTGAGGTATGTATTACCCTCTTAATAATTGAGATGGTTCCCGGTTCTTTCTCTTCAAATCCTCGTTTCTTTAGTTCTCCTTCAATGATCTCAAAGCTTCTTTTTTCAATCTCCTGAGGGAGCAGATTCTCTATCTTGTATTTCATTCTTCCTCGCCTTCTGCCGTTCTGAACGACCCTTTAAAGGTTTACCTGTATTAAAATTCAATCCCTTTTCTTGCCCCGATATTCTGGTCAAAGGGATGTTTCATCTTCTTTATTTCTGAAACATAATCCGCATATTCCAGAAAAAGGGGTGCCGGGTCTCTGCCGGTCAGGACAAGCTCCAGTTTCTCAGGTTTTTCCCTTATAAGCCTATCGATTATATTTCTATCCAATAGATTATAGTGATAAGCCGCACATACTTCATCCAGCACCAACAAATCACAAGTCTCTTCATAAACGTATTGTAATGCATTCTTTAGATTTCTGTTATGAAGTTTTGTTATCTGCAGCTTATCCTCTTCTGACATTCGTTTATAAAACCCGTAATCCACATCATTTCTGATTACCGTTACATTCTTAAGCTCTCTTAAGACATCAATTTCACCGGAGTCTCTTGCTTTAAGAAACTGAAAAAATACAACCTTTAACCCACTGCCTGCAGCTCTAACGGTTAAACCTGCCGCGGCTGTGGTCTTACCTTTACCGTCACCACAATATACATGTATCAATCCTTTATTCATAGTAATCTCCCTTCGCGCTTTGTTACGCTTAAACAAGGATTATTTTGCGCCTTCATCCATAATATTATAAATTAGTTCCATATCCAAATTCTCTCTGACGGTATCTGCAAGGAGATTATATTGACTTTCTTTATAAGCATTAAAGTCAAGGGGTTCAATTCCTTCGTAAGTAAGACCCTTTCTCTTTAAAAGCAGCTTCATTAAGCTTTCACAGAAATTACCCTGGTCAAAGATACCATGTACATAAGTACCAAATACATTTCCGTTTGCAAATCCCTCTTTCTTTCCCTCAGATTTTTCTGTGATAGGGATAACCTCAGAAAAGCTTTTCTCTGCCCTATCTAAGAGGACCCTTGAGCGCCCCATATGTATCTCATATCCTTCGAATTCTGCACCACTAAGCTCCGTTAATTCGCCTTGTATATTATTAACTCTGCCCTGTACTCTGGTGCGTACTTTCTCTTTTTCAAATATCGTCTCCAGCGGCAGCAATCCAAGTCCTCTTAAATCGCCTCCCCCTTCGATATTGTCAGGGTCTTTCAGCACTTCCCCTAACATCTGAAAACCGCCGCAGATTCCCATGATAATTACACCTTTCTGCGCCAGTTTCTTAATAGCTGCTTCTATTCCGTTCTGTCTCATCCATAGCAAATCACTTAAAGTGTTTTTTGTACCGGGTAGTATGATAATATCAGCATTCTCAAGGTCACCTGCACCGGTTGCGTATACCAGTGACAGATACTCCAGTGATTCAAGTATACTAAAATCAGAGAAATTGGAAATCCTGGGGAGTTTCACAACTGCTGCCTTCAACTGGCTTACCTTCCCCTTGTCCTGAAAACGTTCTGTAAGACTATCCTCATCATCCAGGTTAAGGTATACATAAGGAATAACACCTGCCGTAGGACGATTGATTAGATCATCCAGCATGGTAAGACCAGGTTTCAGAATTTCTTTATCTCCTCGGAATTTATTGATTATTACTCCCCTGACCAATTCTTTCTCTTCTTCCTCTAACAGCATCATGGTGCCTGCCAGCTGGGCAAAAACTCCCCCTCTGTCGATATCACCTATTAATAATACGGGAGCTTGAAGAGCTTTTGCCAGTCCCATGTTAACGATATCATTCTGTTTAAGATTAATTTCAGCTGGGCTACCGGCACCTTCAATAACAATATAGTCGTAATCTTTCTCCAATTCCTGAAAAGCTTCCAGAATAACCGGCATTAAAGACCGCTTATATTTAAAATATTCCACCGCTTTCATGTTCCCTATTACTTCTCCTCGAACTATAACCTGAGAGCCTACATCAGTAGTGGGTTTTAAAAGTATGGGGTTCATAAGTACGTTGGGTTCAATCATAGCTGCCTCTGCCTGAACCACCTGAGCCCTTCCCATTTCAAGCCCGTCCTTTGTTATAAAGGAGTTTAAGGCCATATTCTGTGACTTAAAGGGTGCAACCCTGTATCCGTCCTGACGCAGGACTCTGCATAAACCAGCCGTTAAAAGACTCTTTCCTACCCCGGACATGGTTCCTTGAATCATAATTTTCTTTGCCATAAAGACCTCTTTTCTGAATATTCAATCTTGCTTGGATGATAGAGCATGTTTGAAAAATACATTTACAAGCCGGGTGTTCTAATTGGAGTAGACAATTTGGAGCAGGTAATTTGTATGTGGCAATTTGCATGTGGCAGCAAAGTGCGATTTGGTGGTGCTATATTTCCTAAAATGCAACCCAGTATAATCCAATATTAGACGGCCGGACCGTAAAATGATTTTTTAAACACGCTCTGGTATTACCTTGCAGAAGTACCTTTGTTTTATTCATTCATTTCTTTTCTGAGTAAGAAATTAGTAAGAATTTCTTTATTTATTATTAAAAGCTTCCTATTATAATATAACTTTTAATTACTGAACCTTATCTTAAAGTTTGTATTTTCATTCTTAATAACTGTATGAATCTATTCTAAATATCCTTGTATCTTAATTATTATTTATCTTTATTCTTCTAATCTACTTAATTTTTTGCTTCTTTCTTTTTGTTATTTTCTATTTTCGTACTATCTTACACTTCTATTATAAATTGCCTTTGTATTTCATAACTTGATTATCCTTATCTTTGTATCACAACTTGGTTATCCTTATACTTCTATTTTTAAGCTCTGATTATTACTAATAATATAACTATGGCTCATGCTATTAAACTTATCTGCTTTCTTACAAGTTGTATGTATCAAAAATATTCCTGCATTTATACTTTCTAAAACGTCTGCTTTATATATCACGACTTATTTCTAAAATCTCACCGATTCTTTCGAGCAGCTGTTCATTATCTTCCCTTAATTTAACGGCAGCACGGTAGTAGCCCGGTCCTAACTGTCTGTAATTTTTACACTCTCTGATCAGAATACCACGCTTTAATAATTCCTCATAAAGCCCTTCTTTACCACGAAAAAGCAGGAAATTACCTTGAGAAGGATACACCTTAAAACCCAAGGCGGAAAGTCCTGAACTTAAATAATCCCTCTCAGCCACAATCCATTTATATGTTTTTTCCCGATACTCCATATCCTTTAGTGCTTCCACACCGGCAAGCTGTGCAGGCAGTGATACATTCCAGGAAGGGGTGTGCAGTAAAAGCTCCTCCATAAATTCCTTACAGCTGCAGATACCGTATCCAAGTCTCAGCCCTGCTAAGGCATAAAATTTTGTAAATGCCTTAAGGATAAAAAGCCCAGGGTATTTCTTTCTATAGACAATAAGCGATTCTGCTTCTTTTATAAAATCAAGAAAGCATTCATCCACCACCAGAAATATCCCAAGTTCCTTGCATTTTTCTGCAATTTTTATCAGAAGCTTTTTATCCACAAGATTACCTACAGGATTTGAAGGAATACACAAAAATACCATATTAATATCCGGTGTCAGGTGGATAAGGTAATCCTCCTGCAATGTAAAATCATTTTCTTCCTTTAAATTGTAATAAGTAATTTCGCACCCGACAGTCTTAAGAGCCTGTTCATATTCTACGAAAGTAGGTGCACAGAGAAGTGCTTTTCCCGGTCGTACTACCTGACACAGTCGGTATATCAGATCGGAAGCACCATTAGCGCAGATAAGCTCCTCCCCGTCTATAGAGTGCTCTTTAGCAAGCGCTGCTTTAAGCCCCCTGTAATAATCATCAGGATAGCGGTCGTATAAATTCACTGAGTCTATCAGGATTTTTCGTACCCCTTCCGGGATACCGAAAGGATTGGTATTAACGGAAAAGTCCAAAGTTACCTTTTTATCGTATATTTCACCACCGTGTGTATAACTTAACATGCTCTAATTCTTTCCCTTCTTACAATATTACATTACTGCTGCACCGTTTTAGTAAATAAACTTTGTTTACCTGTATATTAATATTAAATTCATTANNCGATTATAAGGGCTCTGCAGCCGCCAAACAGAAGCAGTGCCAGTAACGAACTGACATACATCAGGCGGTTTGCTCTCTTAATATCTTCTCTTTCCACCGGTCTGGTATTATCACCTATAGTCTTTTTATGATGAATCACCCCAAAATAGGAGGCGTCACCGCCTAACTGTACCCCCAGACCTCCGGCACAGGTACTTTCTGTCTGAGCAGAATTCGGACTGGAATGGTTTCTATTATCTCTTCGGTAAATGCGAAAAGCCTCTTTCAGCCGTAAACCTGTCAATGGGCAGCTTACAATGAACAGATAGGCTGCTATTCGTGAAGGGATATAGTTTAATATATCATCAAGTCTGGCTGCACATCTTCCGAAATAAAGATATTTGCTGTTCTTATAGCCTACCATGGAATCCATGGTATTTACTGCCTTATATAGGAATCCCAGTACAGGTCCTCCCAGCAAAAGATAACACAAAGGGGCTATCACACCGTCCGAGGTGTTCTCCGCAACTGTTTCAACTGCTGCCTTTATAATCCCCTCCTCTGTAAGTTCTTTGGTATCTCTGCCGACGATCATGGAAACATTGTATCTTGCTTCCTCTATATCCTTTTTACTTAAAGATTTATACACCTTCATACTCTCTTTTTTTAAACATCTGGCTGCCAACAGCTGATAACACATCACAGTCATAATACTGAATCCAAGCCACCTGTTGAACTGATAAGCCAGCTGTATAATAAGAAAAGGAATCCCTCCTGAAAAAACTAAAACCACCACTACCAATATAAAACCACCGATAAGTTCACCCTTTTTCGTTTCCGGCAGAAGTTTTCTAAGCATCTTTTCCGTTATCTGAATCAGTTTGCCGATTAACCTTACCGGATGATACAACCAATAAGGATCACCAAGAATAAAATCCAACAGAAAACCTGCCAGACATGCCAAAAGAATATCGTATACCATAATCTACCTCTATCTTCCTGTTTTCAAGAAGTTCTATAACATATTAAATAGCATACAGCATTTATATACGACTTTGTTATTTATAAATGCTGATTTTACATTCGCTCCTATAAAAATACTTAGCTTAACTTATGCAATACCTTGAAAGAAAACTTCCCCTCCAATTCACAAAAGTAACCTTCCCCATTCTTTAACTGCCAGTCAAAATAATTTTTCTTCTCAAAACTGTATTTCTCCAGAATTGCCATAATCGTTCCGCCATGAACTACGAAGGTTATTGGTGCATTACCGGTGTTAAGAATTATTTCTTCATAAGCTTTTATACAGCGTTCCTGAAAGGCTTTATTCCCTTCACCCCCCGGGAAATCCAGGGTTCCTCCGCTGTCTATCCATGCCTGATAATTCGGATTTTCTGACAGTTCCAGATAATTCTTGTATTCAAACTCACCAAAATTGCATTCTCTGAGTCCCTTATGTAATATTGGTTTTATTGCAGGAAATAGTATCTCAGCGGTTTCCTTACACCTGATAAGCGGACTTGCATAGATAATTTCCCCCTCTGAAAAGGGATAAAGATAGGATTTCTCAATAATTAGTTGTTTTCCGGCTTCACACAGACCTTCATCCGTACTACCAACATAACGTTTCTCAAGGTTTCCGGCTGTTATTCCATGCCGTATAAATCTTATGCTTCTGCCCACATTTCCCTCCATCTGAGACACCAGTTCCCTAATTTATGAGGCAATTGCTTCTATATGAGATATTGCCACAAATCAGGTTATAAAATATGTTTTTCATCAATTATAATTTTCTATTTTAAGATTCTTTTAGCACCAGCCCCAGACCACAGGAAATCCGCTCAACACGAACGGCATTAGTAGCAATTTTCAAAGTACAGTGACCAACGGCTTCTCTAAAACGTCTGTCTTCCCTGTCCAGAGGTACTACACCTGCTCCCACTTCATTGCAGATAATCACCGCCGATGGATTGTATTTGATCAGTTCCTCTGTAAATTCTTCCGGCTCTATCCTTTCTGTAAGCAACCTCTTTATAAATTCGTGGTAATGGTTAATAAATCTCTTCTTAAATAACTCCTCTTTCGTACATACAGCTCCGTCACAGAGTTGAGCACTGTCCTTTGTTATACTATTTTTTGTCATTACATAATCTAATTTGCCTTGATTTAATCCGCCGATATACAGCTCCATTAAATTCCTCCTTTCTTTTCGTCCTATATTACTGTTGTATATGATTACACCTGCTCTATTTCTACCTGTCTTCCAGGCTGTGCTGAATCTATTTGTACCCGGCTTCCAGGCTGTACTGAATCTATTTATACCTGACCTCCAGGCTGTACTGTTTTATATTACCGGTATACATTGATTGCACTATTGTACTCTTATAGCATCCTTTACTCCTCTTGCCGAGCAGTGGTTCTCACAATGCTGGGATTTAAACTCCATTTTAACGGTACTACATTATAACAGCACTATATTAAGTAGATATATTCTATTATCTATACAGCACCGCACAGCTAATTACCACAAGCAGCTCACAAAGCTGTAGGAAGAAGCCTGCCAGGTCCCCTGTAATACCGCCAAATTTCTTATCAGACATTCTTCTATAATAAATAAAGACAAGTATTGCCACTGCTGCCGGTACCATACCTTTTACTCCGCCTATTGTAAACATCAGAGCAACCATAACAATAACTGTACCGGAGAGCACCACAGCTGTAACTTTTTTCTGGGCAGCGGAAGAAAAGGTATGCAGTGTTCCTTCTTTTTTAGCATTTGGAAACCAAATCAGAGAAAGTCCGCTTAAAGCTCTGGATAATATGAATCCGAATGCAATAAGCAGACAAGGTATCAGGTCTTTTATTTCCGTCAAAGCACCGAATAAAATCAGTATATACATAAGCCCTCCGATAACTGCAAAGGCACCGCAATGAGGATCTTTTAAGATCTTAAGCTTTACTTCCCTTGACTGATAGGAGCTTAACGCATCTACTGTATCCAGGAAGCCGTCCATATGGATTCCTCCTGTAATTATTAATGGCAGCACAGCCGCTATTACTGCTGTAAAGGTCCGTCCAAAACCCAGGCTTTCCGCAGCATAATACCAGCCAATAAATACACCGCCAATAACAATTCCTATAAGCGGAAAGAAAACCATGGAATATTTCATATCCTCTTCTTTCCATTCAAAGATAGGTACCGGAATCTTGGAATACATAGAAAATGTTATCGCCAGTCCTTTTAAAAGTCCCATCGTTTTTCCTCCTCTTTTAAAGGCAGCTTAAGCCCTGATACAATCTCATATACATTATCAGCCATTGCAGTAAGCCGTCTGTTGATTTCACCCAGGTACTTAAGATAGCTCATGGTTTCCTCGTATACAGAGCCATAGTCAGAAAATACTTCATTGGTAACAATCACCACATGCTCACATTGCTCCCTTAATATATTCACGCCGCTGATTATGGCATCACAGAGCCCGTTTCCGCTGTATTTACTGCAGTACCCTTTCGGATCATACATTTCATTGGCTAATAGATTGGACAAACACTCCAAAAGCAGCACTGGTCTGTCTGTCAGGGTGACACTTGCTATATCCGTATACTGCTCCAGGGTTTCATAGCCCTTACCGGCTCTTACAGTCCGGTGCTTGGCTATCTTCTCCCTGCACTCCTCATCCCAGGGAATCATGGTTGCCAGGTATATTGCTCTGTCTTTTTTTAAGGTTTCAATTACCTTTTCTGCAAAAGCTGATTTACCGCTGGCACTACCCCCGGTCACCAGAACCATCATAGATTATCCGCCTTTCCGCAATAGCTTCTTTCATTGTTTTAAATCTTCATAAGCTTCAATCTTCATTCCGCTAAAGGTTGGTGAATCACTGTACACTGCCTCTGCCATATCTAACAACGGAAACAGAAACGCGGTACCGCTTCCTTCACCCAAAGCCAGATCGCCGTAAATAACCGGTGTAAGTCCCATTTCCTTTAAGATATACTCACAAGCCTTCTCCCTGCCATGATGTGAAGCCAGCATAAAATGTACAGCATCAGGATTTATCCTGCAGGCAGTCAGGGCGGCCACAGCTGAAATAATTCCATCGATTACTACAGGAAGACGGTAAAGCATTCCCCCAAGGAACAATCCGGTAAGCCCAGCAATATCAAAACCTCCTATTTTAGCAAGGACCTCCAAGGGGTCAGAAGAGTTTGGTTCGTTAACTTTGATTGCACGTTCAATGACCTGTATCTTATGGAGGACACCTTCTCTTGACAGGCCAGCACCAGGTCCCGTAAGTTCTTTCACCGGAAGCTTTAATAGTACACTTGCCATGGCTGAACTGGTAGTAGTATTCCCGATTCCCATTTCACCTGTTCCCACAATAGAGTATCCCTTATCCTTCAGCTCTTTCATAAGGTTTATACCTGTCATAATAGCCTGTATTGCCTGTGCTCTGCTCATAGCCGACCCTTTAGCGATATTAGCGGTGCCACTGGCAACTCTTGCATAGATTAAACCATTAGACTCTAGCGCTTCTTCCTCTGTGTGCTTATCCGGGTTCTGTGCTTTTACTTGTTCTGTGTTCATACCGATGTCCACTGCTATTACCTGTGCTCCACTATAGCGGGCAAGGGTATTGATATTTCCCTTTCCCTCGGCAATATGACCTGCTACAATTGCTGTTACACTTTGATCTGTTTGGGTGACACCTTCTTCTACAACACCATTATCACTGCACATTACCACGATTGCTTTCTTATCCAGTTTAATATCCTGACAACCGGTGATTCCGGCTATTTGTATAAGGTGTTTCTCAAAGGTTCCAAGGCTGTACAGAGGTTTGGCTACTTCATTCCAGTGAAGCTTACAGGCCTCCATGGCCTCCTTATCAAGTTCAAAGCTTCCTCTTGTTAAATCCTCAAACTGTCTCCTATCCATAACTTGCACCTTTTATTTCCTGTATCCTTCCATTTTTTTCAAAAATCTCCTGGCAGCTTTTTCATTGCCCGGAAAATAGAGATGGGGGAAGCCGGCATACATTCTGTCTGTTGCTATAACTTCTCTCCATTCCTGTCCATTGGAAGCTTTCGTTACCAAAAAATCTTCACCGATTATATTGCTATCCCAATAATGAAATTCGTGCGCTCTCAGGCTCTCGCCCTTTTCAGCCAGCATACTATCCTCCTCTGCCTTTAATTCCACATAACCAAAACGTCTTAATCTGCCTGTGGGAAAGGCTTTTCCAGAAAAGGTTCCCACCATTTCATATACTTTGCCTTCCTTATCCTCCAATTCCTGTTGAAGATAAAGAAAACCTCCACATTCTGCTATTACAGGTATACCCTTGTTGATGCACTCTCCAATTTCTTCTCTTATGGACTGATTTTTACTTAGCCTCTCTCCATGGAGCTCCGGGTATCCCCCGCCCAGGTAAAGTCCTGAAAGATCTTTAGGAAGCCTGCCATCTTTTAGAGGACTGAAAGTAATAATTTCTCCGCCAAGACTTTCTAACAGCCTTAAATTTTCCCTATAATAAAAGGTAAAAGCTTCATCCATGGCTACGCCTATCCTTACAGGTCTGATTACAGGTGTTTGGTAGATGTTTCGGTATAAGGGACTCCTTAAATCAGAATGCTTGAATAAATCACTTTCGGTATTAGTATTTGATGGTTTAACCGGGCCATTATTTCCATTTTCTTCTATATATGTAGAATATTCTACAGCTGGTGCCTCCGCTGCTAGTTCCAGTAATCCCTCTATGTCCACCGTTTTCTCAAGTTCATTGCTCAATCGAGAAAGGATATCACCCAGGTTTTTAATTTCCTCTGCCATTAGCAGTCCCAAATGACGGCTTTCTATGACGATATCTTTTAGTTCCGGTACGTAACCAAAGCATTTTGTACCAAGCTCTTCGCATTTATTTTGGGCTGCTTCATAAAGCATGGGAGATAAACGGTTGAAGATTACACCCGCTATCTTACTGTCTTTCTTGTATTGTAAGAAACCATGCAACAGTGCTCCGAGAGAGTTTCCCATTCCTTTGGCTTCAATTATCAGTATGACCGGTGTATCTGTAAGNNGATCGTAATAGCCCATAACGCCTTCCATCACCGAGATATCGCTATCCTTACTGCCTTCCAGGAATACTTCTTTTACAGCTTCTTCTCCCGAAAGAAAAATGTCCAGATTATAGGAATCTGTTCCGATTACCTTTCTGTGAAACATAGGATCAATGTAATCCGGTCCGCATTTAAAGGAACTGATACTCATTCCTCGCCCCTGAAGACACTTTAAGATTCCACAGGTAATAGTGGTTTTACCGGTTCCGCTTTTGGTTCCGGCAAACATAATTCGGTTTCTTTTCATTTTAACCCCCATTCGCGCCTTGGCATATTCAAGTCAGAAGCTGATACAGCTTTTCATTTCCACACGAATACCCGTGCAACCCCAAGTCTGCTATCGCTACTGCCCAAATAAGAAGTAGGATTTATCCTTTATTTCACACGTTGGAATACCATTCGTTTCTTGGCACCCTCCCGTAAGAAGTGGTAATTGACTGTTTTTATGTATTTCCTTTACCTCTGCCCTTTATAATAAACACCGGATTTTGTGCAGAAAGCATGTGATAGGATCCTGCTGTTCTGGTTTTTGTAATGGCGGCCTGTAATATTTCCAGATCGGTTATTTCCAGGTTCTTGAAAGCCTCCATGGCTTCACTTAAGGTTTCCAGTGTTATGGCATTTAGCACCAGCCTTATGGAAGGATTTCTTTGGAGTAATTCCTCCAGTATTTTGCTCAGTTTACCTCTGCTGCCACCAATAAAAGCAGCATCCGGAACCGGTAGCTCTTCTAAGCAGTCCGGAGCACTTCCCTTGATTACAGTCAGATTCTTAAGTGAGAATTTGTCTCTGTTTCTTTCGATAAGCTCAGCACCTTCTTCTTTTTCCTCGACAGCATAGACCCAGCCGTTATTTAACAGCAAAGCAGCTTCCACGCTTAAGGAACCGGTGCCGGCTCCGATGTCGTAAAGGATATCGTTATCTTTCAGCGAAAGCTTGCTAATTGAAAGAAGTCTTACCTCGCTTTTCGTCATAGGGATATCGCCTCTTATGAACTCTTCATCGGGTATACCAAGGTGATATTCTTTGCTGTAGAAATTGTTAATTATAAACAGGGATGTAAGCGGTTTATCTTCCATAACCGCTAACTCAGCCGGTGTCACTTTTATAACTTCCTCTTCTGCATAGGATAGTGCTGTTCCCACATAGATATCAAGCTCTAAAAGACCGGAATCCATAAGTTCCTTTCCTATTACAGAGAGCCTTCCATCGGTCAAAAGAAAAGATTTCGAATGCCCTCTTACTGCTCTTGTAAAGTCACTGCTTTTTCCGTGCAGGCTTAAGATACAGGCATCTTCCCAGGAGATTCCAAGGAGAGCACTGAAATAAGAAACAGTGGATATACCAGGTATTACCTTAACCTCAAATTCACCATTCTCCCTTAAGGCTTCTGCGACTTTACCTGCTCCACTATAAAAGCCTGTATCTCCTGAGAAAAGTATAGTATACTGCTCATAAACAGAAGCTTCGATAAACTGCTTGATTTCCAAAGGGGTGTAAGATTCAAAAATCTCTCTGTCACCACAGGATACAGCTTCCAGCATACGCCTTGCGCCAATGAATACCTGTGCATTTTCAATGGCTCTTTTACCTTCCTGTGTAAGTGTGTCTGGGTTACCCATTCCAATCCCAACTAAGTTAATGCTTTTCATAAATTCCTTTCTGCAAGTGAATTTCAGTTCTAGTTCTAACGATTTCTAAGAAAATCTTTTTGATACTTATTTACGGAAAAGTAGCAATCTCATTGCATGTTCATTGACCATTCCGCCGCCAATCTATCCTTAATCTCTTCTACCGATAAGCCTGATTCCTCTTTGGGCCGTTGAATTACGATAACTTTAGCGCCGGCCATTCTTCCGCCTTCAGCTTTTTCTTCATATCCCCCAAGACTTCCGCCTTCTTTGGTAACCAGATACTTTCCATTTATCTGCTTTAGCATGGCGTAATTCAACTCCTTATGAAAGGGTCCCTGCATGCATATAATATTCTTTCGCTGATAGCCCAGATCAAAACAGTTCCTTAAAGCGTCCGGATCCGGAAGTATTCTTATATATAGCCTGTTCTGGTAATCCCTTACATTGGTATATTCTTTTAAATCCTTGCTCCCTGTGGTAATGAGGACATTTCCTTCCTTATCATTTAGGAACCGGATGGTTTCCTTTATATCATTTACTTCTATTATTCCTTTAACAGACAAAGTTTCCCTTATAACTCTTAATACGGGAACTCCAACCGATTGTGCCGCCTGTTTGATATTATCCGTTACATCACAGGCATAGGGATGTGTTGCATCTATAATAACAGTGGTTCCTTCTTCCTTCATAAGAAGTTCCATCTGCTGACTGTTAAGACGCCCTTCACGGATACAACCCCAGGCGCCTTTATCCAATAGGGTCTTTCCATACTCTGTAGCTACGCAGGCAGTAACAGAGAGTTTCTTTTCCACGCAGTATTCATACAAGAGTCTTCCTTCTGTTGTACCTGCAAAAAGTAAGATTTTACTCATGTTTTCCTTTCTTCTGCCATATCCAATTTAGTTTATAAAAACTCTGAAAAAATTTCAGTTTTTATTACTTTAATAAGTCAGCTTTAGTTGTGAATGACCATTCATATTAAACATGTATTGATAATTTATACGGAATAACCTCTTGGTGTAGCCATGGAGTTCTCTATCTGCAGGGTATTTGAATTACCTATAAATACAGTAGTAAACATATCCGCTTCTCTCTCCCTTAACTCTGTCAGGGTAAGTACTTCCGCTTCTTCTCCTTCTCTCCCGATATTGCGGGTGATACCGCAAACAGTATCTCCTTTTCGGTACTGAAGCAGTATATCGCAGGCCTTCATCAGATGATCGGCACGCTTCTTGCTGGAGGGATTATAGAGGCTGATACAGAAATCTCCCATGCCTGCACACTGCAGCCGCTTCTCGATTACTTCCCAGGGTGTAAGGAGATCACTTAAGCTGATTACTGCAAAATCATGGTTTAAGGGGGCTCCTAAGAGGGCGGCACCGCTTAAAGCAGCTGTAACGCCTGGTATTACCTTGAGCTTAACGGAAGGATATTCTTTTTTCAGTTCAAAACAAAGACTTGCAAGTCCGTAAACTCCAGCATCACCACTGCAGATTAAAGCAATATCCATACCTTTCGCTGCTTCCTCCATAGCCAGGCGGCATCTGCTTATCTCCTGTTTCATGGAGGTGCTGTAGTATTCTTTGTCCGGAAAATAAGGCTTCACAAGTTCTACATATGTAGTGTATCCGGTAATAATCTGGCATTTTTCCAATACCTCGATGGCCTGTTTTGTCATATATTCAAGGGATCCTGCCCCAAAACCAACAATATAAAGCATATTTTCCTCTTTTCTGTATAATAACTTTCCTCATTTAGTATAAGGTTAGAAGGTATTATGTGTTTTATCCTTTAACGAGTAACTTAATTTTATACAAATCTTATTTTACTTAAAACTCAATTTTGAATTCCCTCTCATAGACTGCCATTGCAATCCCTGCACCAGTAGTCTTTGGCAGCAGCTGTTTTCCATAACGGCTTGCCAGAGCACCGCTTCTTTCGCAGACATTGCCTACTCCTGCCGTTTCCTCCACAAAAGGAGAATGCATAAATTCTCCGGTCACTGCCGATAATTCTTCTGCTGAATAAAAGTACGTCTTTGCTTTCAACCTGTCTGCCAACTCAAGAATTCCGGGTTCTTCACTTTTTAAATTCACCGAGCAGATGGCAGAAATTCTGGCAATATCAATGCCTGCCTGGCTGCAGACATCCGTTACCCTTTTATGCAGCGCCATACCTGTAACACCTTTACGGCAGCCTATACCAAGTACAAGATTCTTAGGTACCAGATGCAGGGTGGTTTCAAAGGGAGCAGCTTTTACATCACTGCCTATATAGATACCAACTTTTTTCACTCCCGGTTCCAGGCCAGCCGGCGGTTTACCAAGCAAAGGATAGTCACTATAGATTCCCACCGCTTCTCCGGCTAAGAGTGCTGCAGAAATTGACTTTATCCTGAAAATTTCTTTTATTACCAGTTCATGCTGTCCGGCAAATAAATCTACCGCAAAGACACCGTTTAAATCAGTCGCCGTAGTTATAACCGGCTTCGCCTCTATTAACTCTGCAACCTTTCTGCATAATTCATTACCTCTGCCAAGATGGCCAGAGAGCAAAGATATAACGTAATTTCCCTTCTCATCCAGCACCAGGACAAAAGGGTCAACCTCTTTACCCTGAAGGTAGGGAGCTATGCTTCTTACTGCGATACCGCAGGCACCTATATAAATGATTCCTTCCCGGTTTTCAAAAAGTGTACCCGTTAGAACACTGATATTATCAAAACTTCCTAATTCATCAGCAGGTGTTGTGGAATATCGCTGAAACCCTTCCACATCATGTCCGTTATTTCTTAAGGCCCGGCAAAGGCGCTGATTAAGCTTGTTTCCGCCTTTGGTAAAGGATATTACTGTTATTTTCATAAGCTCCCTCTATTCCTGTCCTTTCCGGTACTCCGTTGTAAACCTTTCATCATAGAGCTTTGACAATTCATAATCATTTCCCAGGGAGTCGCCTACCACGATTAATGCGGTTTTCTTTATTCCGTTATCTGCTGCTAAAGTCGATAACGCTTTTATAGTTCCTCTTGCAATCTTTTCATCCGCCCAGCTGGCTTTATAAACAATGGCACAGGGAGTATCTTCACCATACCCTCCAGCTATCAGCTCTTCGGATAACTCTTTTGTATAGCTAACACTTAAGAATATAACCATGGTCGCTTTATGAGCCGCCAGAGCCTTTATGGATTCTCTCTCCGGTACCGGCGTTCTGCCAGCCATCCTGGTTATGATAACAGTCTGCGTAACTCCCGGTAAGGTATACTCTGTCTTAAGAGCTGCTGCTGCACCAAATAAGCTGCTGACCCCCGGACAGATATCATAGTCTATTCCCATACATTCAAGTGCATCCATCTGCTCACGGATAGCACCATAGATGCTCGGATCACCGGTATGAAGGCGTACAATCTCTTTCTCCCTGTTATTATCAATGACTTCCAATACCTGAGGCAGTGTCATGTAGGCACTGTCATAAAGAACAGCGTCCTCCCTGGCATACTCTAACAGTTCCTTATTAACCAGAGAGCCGGCATATATAATAACACCTGCCTCACCAAGAAGCCTCGCACCTCTGACTGTTATCAAATCCGTGGCTCCGCTGCCCGCTCCTACAAAATGGACCATAGTTCTTTATCCTTTCTATAATAAAAAGTTATAACTGATTGAAGACTATATCTTGTGAAATTCTTATATCCTATGAAATTCTTATATCTCATGAAATTCTTTTATCTTATGAAATTCTTATATCTCATGAATTCTTATATCTCATGAATTGCTTAAATCCTATCTTAAACATATCACTTAAAATAAGCCAGGGGCCATTTAACTTAAGAGCAGAATAGATCAAAACCTCAACACAGCTTTTTTATCAGCCTCTCTGCTTCTGTTGTTTTTCCGAGAAGACCGAATTTATTTGAAAATAGGACTGCACCTATTGTTAATCCATCATACGCCCTTTTCTTTAAATAATAATTTATTTTTTCTAATAAAATTTCAATGGTTGCTTCCATTTTTCCATGTTCTTTCAATACTGCCAAGGCTTCCTCTGTGGTAACACAGTCCAGTATTTTGATTAATATCTCCGTATTACAGCCCGCTTTTAAGGCACAGCTGCACAGGATTTCCTGTCTGGCATCTCCCCATTTGGAGTGGGTATTCATAATGCCTGCTCCAAGCTTTACGAGCTTACCGATATGTCCTATCAGCAGTAAGCCCTTTAACTTAAATTCATAAGCCATATCAAGGGTATCCCCGATAAAATTACTGCACTTTACCATATTCTCTTCCCCAAAATTCAACTCGCTTCCTGCAAAGGCTTCACCGTAATTTCCCGGCACTACTGCCAGAGTTGTAACCCCTTTGGCAGAGAGCATTCTTATTTCCGTTCGTATTGTATCCACAAGAGCCTTTTCACTCATGGGTTCAACGATTCCGCTGGTTCCAAGAATGGAGATACCACCGGTAATTCCAAGTCTTGGATTAAAGGTCTTCTCTGCAAGGCGCTCTCCTTCTGGAATCGCAATTACTACCCTGAGCCCTCCTTTGTATTCCGCTTCCTCGCAGATCTCCTTTACTTCCTTTTCTATCATTAGCCTTGGTACCCTGTTAATGGCAGCTTCACCAACCGGCTGGTCAAGTCCTGTTCTGGTGACTCTTCCGATTCCCAGGCCTCCATCAATGGTTATCCCTCTATCTGTTTTACTGACTGTAGCATAGACCAATACTCCGTGGGTAATGTCTGCATCATCTCCACCGTCCTTTTTAACCGAGCAGGTAACCGAAGGTAAAGTTACGGAGATAAACTGGCTGTCATCAGGCTCCGATAACTGCTCCTTCCCGTAATCTGTCCGGTTATGTTCTGTAGTGATGATATCAAGTGTGAGAACAATTCCTTTTGGAGTATCAATGGTTACTCGCCGGGCTTCTTTTTGCAACAGCAGCCCTATAGCTGCTGCCTTTGCCGCTGCTGCTGCACAGGAACCTGTTGTATAACCGCATCGCAGCTTTTTATTATCTTTATAGATATATAATTCCTCCATGCTGCCTCTTTCCGGATGATCTATCCTGCTCTATCTTTCCTAATCCTGTTCTATCAGTCCTATCCTATTCTAGCAGCATCCTATTCTACCTGTCATCCTATTCTACCTGTCATCCTATTCTACCTGACACCCTGTTCTACCTGACATCCTGCTCTACCTGTCATCCTGTTCTATCCATCCTGGCTGTCCTTAATTCCTACTAACTTATTCAGCCTGCTCTTTTATGATTATAAGGGTAAAATACCCTGCTTCAGCCGGGAAATCTTCTATTTTTTCATAGATTCTTTCCTCTGCCATTCCACAATTCTCTGCCATCATGGCATGTAAGCCCAATTCTTTGATTCGCTGCACCAGCTCTTTGTATTTCCTGCCTGACTTCATAATGACTTTCGTCCCTGGCTGTCTTAGGGTTTCTTCAACATCATGCAGCCCGGGAATAATATGTATCTTGTCACTTCCGGCAGCAAGGCTTGTCTGTAAAAGAGCTGCTGCATTGCAAAAGGAAGTAACTCCATTAATCGTACAGGTGCTTAAGCCTTTCTTCTTAAGGCGCTCCTCCAGATAACCATAGGTGGAATATACCGTAGGATCACCCAGGGTCAGAAAGGCAACGCTAATGCCTTTTGCCAAATATTCCGCTACCTTACCGGCGCAAGAATCATGGCTTTGCTTCTGTCGTTCCTTATCCATCGTCATAGGCATGGGCAGGTAAAGGATTTCTTTCTCCTTAAGCTCTGGTATTGCTTCAGACCCGATCCTATAGGATACGCAGTTTTCTTTATTTTCGGCAGGTAGTGCTATGACCGGACACTCTCTTATAATTCTTACAGCCTTTAATGTAAGCAGTTCCGGATCCCCCGGTCCTACACCAATGCCATAAAATACAGCTGTATCTCTCTCCATATTTTCCGCTTCCTCTCTTATAAACTAATCGCCTCTTTTGCATGGTCTGCAAAGATTTTCTGTATTCCGCTGTATTCGCCTAACCCCTTTAAGATACATTCCACTTCAAAGCCCTCCTGTAAGAGCATCTCCTTCCAGGAATCCTCCTCACCAGCCATATCGTTAGCGGCATGATCTCCTGATACTACCATAAAGGGAGCAAGACAGACACCTTTATAACCTTTTGCTTTTAATCTTGGCAGAATGGTTTCAAGAGAAGGATACGCCTCAACTGTTCCCACATAAACATGCTCATGGCCTTTATCCCTAAACACATATTCCAATGCCGCATAGGAGCTGTTCGTGTAATGGCTTGTTCCATGCCCCATAAATACCAGGGCTTTCTCTGTACTTCCGGTATCCATTTCTTCTGCAACCTCTTCCACTGCCTTCATATAATCCTCTGTACTGCTAAGGAGCGGGGTTCCAACCTTTATGGAGTGGAATTCCTGTGCCAGCTCTCTTATATCCTCTAGCATCCGGTCATTCTCCACCCCATTTAGAATATGAGTAGGCTGTATGATAATCTCGCTGATACCGTCTTCCGCCATCTGTCTTAAGGCCTGGGTTACTGTAAAGATTTCCATCCCATCCCGCTCTTTTAGAATCCTTATAATCATTTTGCTGGTAAATGCGCGGTAGAGCGCATATTCCGGAAAAGTTTCCGCTAATCTTTCTTCTATCTTGACGATTGTTTTTTCCAACGTATTTAAATGACTGGTTCCAAAACTTACTACCAGCAATCCTTTATTCTTCATAAGCTGCTCCCATTTGCGTATTTCAACACCTGTACAAAATTAGGGGAAGTGAAAGCATTGCTTTCACTCTTTGTTCCCATCTGCGTGTTTTAGTAATAGCTAAATAAGGTGGAGTAAACATATCTAATTAACTCTACACCATTTTTTTCGCAGGTCTTTCTCCGTTCTGAATAATTTCTATAATTTCAGTCTGTCAGATAATCTTCCAGCGCCTTTAGATTTCTTGGTACGGGAAGGGTTTCCTTTAGAAGTTTTTTCTCTATTAATTTATTGAATAGTGTTATTACATCCGGCTGGCTAAGATTGGTTTCCTTTAACAGCTCTTCCTCCTGGAAGATATCTGCCGGATTTCCTTCTCTCATGATAATTCCGTCTTTTAGTATTACGATTCTGTCAGCCCATTCCAGGGCAAAGTTCATATCATGGGTTGCCACTATAACAGTTATGCCTTTATCCGGAAGCTCTTCCAATTTCTCGTTTAATAGCTTTGTATGTAGTGGATCTAAGGCTGATACCGGTTCATCCATAATCAATACCTCCGGTTCCATGACCAATATGTCTGCTAATGCTACCTGCTTTTTCTGCCCACCGCTCAATGCATGGGTTGGTTTTTGCCTGAAAGGCGTAATGCCTAACTCCTCCATAACACTATCTACTCTTCGCTTTACCTCCTCCTGGCTTAACTCCAGATTACAGGCTCCAAAGGATATCTCCTGATAGACACTGGAGGCAAATAACTGATTATCCGGATCCTGAAATACAATTCCAACTTTGCTTCGAAGTTCTAAAAGTTCTTTTCTTTTATATTTAACCGGCTTCCCTTTGTAGTTTATAGTTCCGCTCTGGGGTCTTAATATCCCATTGAGACATAAAAACAGCGTGGACTTACCGGACCCGTTACCACCTACAAAAGCCAGTTTTTCTCCTTGTCTGACTGTAAGGCTTACACCATTTAAAGCTTTCGTTCCATCGCTGTAGGTATAGGTAATCTTGTCGATTTCTAAGATATTCATATATTTCTCCAATCCCCGGGATTAAAAACATCATCTTAAACTATGTTAAAAAACATCTCTCAAACTACGTTTTTTAGAAAATAGCTGCATATACCTAAAACAGTAACTAATAAAATTACCGCTGCAATTTCACCTTTTCCGGCATTTTTCTTCTCCCATAAGACCTTTATGGTACCATCATAACCTCTCGCCTCCATCGCATCATAGAGCAGGGAGGATTTCTTCATGGCACGGATAAACAGAATAGAAAACAGTCCTGTGCTTCCCTTTAGAGCAGTCTTTAAACTGCGGTTGCCAAGTCTGCTCTCCTGGGCAGTGGTTATACCTGCCGCTGTCTCATAAAGCACAAAGATATACCGATAAGATAACAATAATAACTCCGATATAACAGTGGGACAACGAAGCAGCTGAAGTACTCTCAGGATATCCGTAAATGGTGTCGTCAAGGACAGAAAATAAAGACAGGCTACTGCTCCGAAAGCCGAAGATATTAATTGCAGTCCAAAAATCAGTTTACTACTTTCAAAGTAATAGAATAATCCGAAAAGTTTTATAAAGGGTTCCTCAACCGGATGTTTTGATATTCCAATAAGAATAGTGACAGTACTGATAAGCAGAAAGGTCAAGGGCATGCGCATAAGCCTTATGTAATCAGATATAGACGTCCCTCCCAGAATTACAGTCAGCCCTGCCATGAATGTGAGAACCAGAAAGGAGAATAAAACGGATCTTGCGGCTACACATATCAACAGGGTAGTAACAGCAAGAAATGCTTTTAAGACCGGACTTTTATCCCTAAGCCTGGACGAATAGGATAATTTATCAATTAACAGCATATTTTATTCTCCTTTCAGTTCATCACGTATAACTTCTAAGTCTTATTCTAAGTTTATAGACCTTTATAATTTCTTCTATTCATTCACATGCTTTTTCTGTTCTTCCAACTACTCCCTTCTGTTTCTATACATGCTCCTTTCAATTCGATTTCTATTCTCCCAATTTCCTCGACCCTCTTACAGCCTTGCTTCTATTCTTCTGTGTATTTTCTCTAATCCTTTGCGTACTTTCTTCTTTCCTTCAGCACTCCCATGCCATAACCAAAGATACCGGCACCAAGAGCTGCCTGAAGACAGAATAACAGGGATTCTGTCTCACCGCCCGGCGGCTCGTAAACAGGTGAAAACCAGGGGGTATATTCCTCCCCACCGGTAAGCTGGCTGATTGCCTGAGACGCCGCATCATCAGAACCACCGAATTCGGAATCTTTAATCGCTATCAGCGGAACCACTGCAATAACAACACACAATAATATTAAGATTATTGCTTTCTTTCCATTACTGTTCATTTTTAATCCCTCCCTTCATAAAGCCGATTTCCTTCAGCTCATTGCCTGCATAGGAGCTAAGTGTCATTACCACCAGCGCTGTTACGATACCTTCAATAATTGCAATAGGTACCTGGGTAACTGCAAAGATTCCCATAAATTTAATCATGGAGGCTCCCACACCGCCTATTTCAGCCGGATAAGCAAGGGCAAGCTGCAGCGAGGTAACACAATATGTAATCAGATCCCCTAGAGCAGCTGCCAGAAATACTGCCGTAAGCTTTGGTAATTTTAATTTTAAGCTGAGCTTATAGACGGCATATGCTACAAAAGGTCCGGCAATTGCCATAGAAAAGGTATTGGCACCAATCGTTGTAAGCCCGCCGTGAGCCAGTAATAGCGCCTGGAATAATAGAACGATAACACCAAGAATACTCATTACACTTGGTCCAAATAGTATGGCTCCAAGACCGGTACCGGTAGGGTGAGAACTGCTGCCCGTAACGGAAGGAATTTTAAGAGCAGAAAGTACAAAGGCGTAAGCTCCGCACATTGCCAGTACAATCAGGGCTTTTCTGTGCTCTGTAACAATTCGTTTCAAATTAAAATAACCTGCTGCAAAGAAGGGAATACAGATTATCCCCCAGGCTATACAATATTTCAGAGGAAGATACCCCTCCATTATGTGCATGGCATTTACTCTGGGCGTAATTGAAGCACCAAGACAGATGATTGCTAAGGCCACCACAAACTTTTTCTGTTTTTTGTTCATTTTTTCTCCATTCCTGCACATCCTTCGTGCATCCAAATATGTATCTGAGATTCACAGACACAGCTTTGCAGTTGAAAGTGTATTTCTTCCAACCTTGTCCTTCTCTTTCATATCGTGGCTGCCAGCCATCTTATTCATTAGACTGGCGCAATTAAAAAAATACCCTTTTACTCTGCTCACATTCTTATACGAACGATTGCAGGGTGAAAGGGTACCCTAAATAGTTTCCTGTTAATACCGGTCAATACAGGAAATGAATGCATACACAGAGCCATCGTCCGTAACTTGTGTATAAAACATACGAAAAGGCAGGTCTTCTGACTCAGGCTTCTATGCAACAGCTTATCTTCCCATCTTGTGACAGTGATTATGCGGTAACTGTTACTCTTCCTTTACAGCGGCGGGACCGTATGGGCTTTTCACCCATTTCCCTATTATCTTGTCTGCAGTTTAATGCTCCAAGCACCTTTTTGTATTTATATTTCTATTAAAGTGTATCATTATGGAAAGGTTGTGTCAATCTAAATGGAGTGGGTGAGGTTATTAGACGTGGGTTTGTGGCAATGGACGAAAACCCGGCTTCCTCTTTGTACGTTTTTGTTCGGATAAGGAACCTTTCCGAGACAAAAAACTCCCAAAGAGGAAGCCGGGTTTTCTGTTTTTGATTAAGACTCAACGAATTTCTAGTCAAGGACTACCTTTTTCATTTGGTATTATCTCTTTTCGGTTTTTAGTACGTAGTCTCTGGCTCCTTCTATTCTCTTTACGGTTAGGGAATAACCGCCTTCGAGAATTCCTCTGGTGGTAAAAAAGGGCCTTATCTGCTCTTTTAATACGTTTGCCAGCTCTTGGGGAGTTTCGTATTCGGATACATCCAATTCTTCGATTAGTTTTAAGGTTTCTTTAATTCCATAGAGCTGCTTTTCATATATTGACAGGTTTCCATGATATATAAAGCTCTTTATGACCCGGTTGGCATGGTCTTTGTGGGATGCTTCGATATATTCTATTATGTCATTTGTCAGATCTTGCAACTCGATTTTTACGATGTCCAGATATTTACTCATTTTACGTACCATTGCAGCACACTCCTTCTTATCCTATAAATCCATTACGATTTACGACCAGCAAGTTGCATTTGTTAGATGTTTATATTTTAACATATTCTTGTAGCTATAACAATGATTTACTTTCATAGGATATTTGTGTACTTATACAATATACTTATGTTTGGACAATTATTTTTTACTTTTCTTATAATAATTACATATTTCTTATTACGGAATTTTTTCCCTTGTAATTTCTATAATTACTATTGTATTTACAAACTGTCATTAGATCTCTGATAAATACTTATAATCATTTCTGAGGCTCTCCCATACAGGCTTATCATAATCTTCGTGCTCCAACACAAAATACGCGGCATAGGTGGCTGCTTCTTGTATTGCCTTCATATCCAGGCAGCCTTCTGCCATATCCACATTTTCCAGTGCTTTATTCATCTGTTTCATATGGATCAGTTCTATTTTGCTGCCCCACTTCTTTATATAGGTTACCGGATCAACTCCGGCATAAGCTGCCCAGTAGACATCCAGTTCCAATATGACATTCTCACTTGTTTTCTCTGCCAGCAGGTCCAGTGCATATTTTCCGTCAAGCTTGTTAAATTCTGCTCCGTGGTTGTGATAGCCTACTTTAATACCAAATTCCTTCGCTTTCATGGCTGCATGATTTAGTACAGCCGCAAGGTCTTCTATTTCTTCAAGGGTATCTGTTGGGGCATAGGGGCAGATGAGGTATTTGGAGCCGATTGTCCGATGATATATCAGTTCCTCTTCCAAGGCTTCTTTAAATTGTTCCACTCCGATATGAGCTCCTACGGAATAAAGGTTATTTTCCTTTAGAAAGTCTGCCATTTCCTTTGCATTTAGTCCACCATAACCGGCAAATTCCACTCCTTTAAATCCGATTTCTGCTACTCTTTCTACTGCTTTTTTATAGTCCTTTTCTGTTTCCCCGTGAATGGAGAAAAGCTGTAATGCTGTTTCCATTGATACTCCTTTTCTGCCTGATTTTATAGCTTAAATACGAATTATTCTACCTTTTTCTCAAGCTATAACTGCTTTCTTTCCTGTAGCGTGGGATTCATAAGCTGCTTCCATCAGTTTTGTAAGGGTTATAGAATCTTCAATTCCAAAGGTTACATTCCCTTCCCATTTATCTCTTGCCCACATTACTAAGGGAGAGGGGAGCGCACAGGGTAGTTCTTCAGGAGTTATCCATCTGCCTTCTGTTTCTTTCGTTGCATAACGGATTGTTTCTCCCACTATTAATGTTCCCTCTGTTCCGCTAATTTCCAGTATTGGCGGAGTATAGACAGATACAAATCCGGTTTCTGCCACTCCGATTGCTCCTCCTTCAAACTCAATGACAGATACCGCATTATCTTCCACTCCATGTCCTGTTATATCGGTAAATACGGACTGAACAGTAAGAGGTGTCCCAAGCAGCCAAGTGAGCAGATACATTGGATGAGCCCCCAAATCGATCATCGCTCCTCCGCCGCACTGTTCCCTGTTGTAGAAATGCTCCGGCAGCCAGTTTCCTATGCTTCCGTTATGAACATTCCTCATACGTGCATAAGTAATTCTGCCAAGACTTCCACGATCTACAAGCTCTTTGGCAAATAGAAAAGTACTTTCACATTTTTTTACCAGAGAAAGTGTTATATCTTTTCCGGAGGCAAGAAGTGCTTCCTTTATTTCGAGGCAATCGGAAAGGGTCAGGGCCAGTACTTTCTCACTGAATACCTTTTTTCCTTTCTTTATTGCTTTTATAATTAATTCTCTATGCATGGAAGTCGGTGCTGTTATAATAACTCCCTGAATATCTGAATTATGAAGGAGTTCATCATAATCCTTCATAAAAGGCACAGAAAATTCTTCTGCATACTTTCTGCCTCTTTCCTCTTCTTCATCCCATACAGCTACTATTTTACTGTCTGTGTTCTCTAACACTTCTTTTGTATAGCCCTCAGCATGGACATGCCAATAACTTATAACTGCTATATTCATGTTTATACCCATTGCATATCGCAGGCTGTCCTGCGATACTGCCACAAATAATACGGAGTGAAAGAATCTCAACGTGGCATCCTTTATTTCATATTTTCTTTCACTCATAGCTCCCATCTGCGTAATTAGGCACGCGTATATCAAGGGGGTGTGAAAGAGCATTTGCTTCACTCCTGCCCCTTCCTGTTCAGAATGCAGTCAGTCTTATTAATCAAAGTATACTGGCTGACCGGTTCTGGCAGAGGTATAAATCGCCTCCAGAATCTCTGATACCACACAAGCCTGCTCCGGTTTCACAATTACTTCTGTATCATTTTTAACTGCATCAATCCAGCGCCTTGCTTCTACCTCCGCGGGATCACTCGAAACACCTTCGTAAAAGGCTACTCCGCCGCTAGCCATATCGGGCTTAAGCTCAACCAATCGATTAAATTCTGCTTTGTTTATAGAAACTCCGCCTTTTATCTGAGCTCCTGCATCCGTTCCGCAAAGAACAGTGCTGCCCTCCTGAACCGGCTCAATGGTGTTCAAAGCCCAGCTGGATTCCAGAATAATTGTTGCACCGTTCTTCATAACGATAAAACCAAAGGCAGAATCTTCCATGGTATTATCCGCATCCTCCCAGCCACCCCAGGGATTGCCGCATTGAGGATTATTCACCATCTTATATTTCGTTCCTACTACCATCTTAGGCTCATAGTTGTTCATCAGATATAAAGTAATATCCAGGGAATGGGTTCCGATATCGATTAACGGGCCTCCGCCCTGCTCATATTCATTTAAGAACACACCCCAATTGGGTGTTCCTCTTCTTCTTACCGCAAAAGCTTTGGCAAAATAAATATCTCCCAGATCGCCTCTCTCAATAACATTCTTTAAGTATATAGCTTCCGGTTTGTGTCTGTGCTGATATCCGATTGTCAGCTTCTTACCGGTTTCTTTGGCAGCTTCCACCATCTTTCTGGCGTCTTCGGCTGTTTTTGCCATGGGCTTTTCGCACATAACATGCTTGCCGGCATAGAGGGAGTCAATGGATATGGGTGCATGGGAGCGATTAGGGGTACATACATGCACTACCTCAATGTCCTTATCCTTTAATAATTCCTTATAGTCCGTGTAGATTTTGGCTTCCGGTGCACCATACTGCTCTTTTGCTTTTATGGCTTTTTCCTCCACGATGTCACAAAAGGCAACCATCTGAACATCCTTTAATTTGCTTAAAGATGGCATATGCTTTCCATTTGCAATACCGCCGCAGCCAATGATACCAACCTTCACTTTTCTTTCCATCCTAACTTCTCCTTTTTCTTCTTATTTTTATTTGCTGATACTTTATTCTTCCCCAAGGGTGTGTCTGAAAAAGCATTATAATTTTCTGATCTGTGCTGCTCATTTCCTGCTATTTGTTTATTTTTTTAAAATATAGCATAAATAATTCGTCCATGATATAATAAATGCATAAAAAAATATCAATTATTTGTCCTCTAAGGAGTTATGATTTGGAACAGAATTATTATATTGAAAAGCGTGATACCTATAATGATCTGCCACTGCAATTCAGCCTTCATATGCAGGTCTTGAACGGAATCGGGGAAATGGCCCATGCCCATATGCATGATTATATTGAGATTCTCTACGCTCTCTCCGGAAAGTACCAGATTCTCCTTAATAACAGGGATTATACCTTCAAAGAAGGCGATATGGTTCTGATCAATTCCAATGAAATTCATAATGTTTTCTCAGAAAGCGAAGGTTTGAACCGGTATATCTGTATCAAATTTGAACCTGAGTTGCTCTATACCTCCTGGTCTCTTATTGAAATGAAATATCTGATGCCCTTTATATTAAAAGATTCCTCCCATCAGAAAATATTCACCAGAGAAGAAATAGCAACTACCGTCGTTCCCTCTCTTATGGAAAATATGAACAAGGAATATACCAAAGCCTCTTACGGATATGAGTTTGCAATCCGTTCAGACCTCTTCCGTTTGTTTTTGTATATTATAAGAAGCTGGCATGTCCAGAATATTGATTTAAATATTGGTGTTTCGATTAATAAGGAAATGGAGACTCAGCTTAGAAAGGTCTTTGATTATATCGATGAGCGGTACAACGAAGATATTACCGCAAGAGAAATGGCGAAATACTGCAATATGAGCTACAGCTATTTTTCCAGAATGTTTAAACGGGTAATGAAGAAAAGTTTCAAGGAATACCTTAACTATGTACGTATCTCCAAAGCAGAAAAACTTCTGATCAGTACCAACAATACCATAACAGAAATTGCTCTGGAGACAGGGTTTACTACCTCCAGCTATTTTATCAGTCAGTTTAAGGCACATAAAAATATCAGCCCCAAGCAATATCGTTTGAACTATAGGAATCAGTAGGTGCCCCGTATTGAATGGCTGGAATCAGTAGGTTCTTGTGTCGAACGACAGGGAGCAGCAGAATCTAAAGTCAACTGAAGGGTTTGGCAGGATTTTCATTTATTTGTCCAATCCTGCCGATTATATAATTAGTATTTTACTCTTTATCCCTTTACTGCACCGGCTGTCATACCATCAATAAAATAGCTCTGAAAACATAAAAACAAAATAAATATTGGTAATATTGCAAAACAAGACCCTGCTATTAGTAAGTCATAATTATTTCCGTAAGGAGTCAGGAGTGTATTTAAGCCTATGGGCAGTGTAAATTTCGATGCATCCCTATATACCAGTAACGGCCAAAGCATACTATTCCAGGCTCCCATTCCGCATAGTATAGCCATTGCTGCAAAAGCGGGTTTTGTAATCGGCAGCATTATTTTAAAGCAAATACCTATCTCTGTCCCTCCGTCAATTCTTCCTGCATCTAAAAGTTCTTTCGGTAACCCCGTCATGTATTGCCTGAAAAAGAAAATGGTAGAAGCACTGCACAGTCCCGGTAATATAACTCCGGCGGTGGTATTTATTAACCTCAGATCTATCATTTCTTTATACAGCGGCAGCATAAGAATTTCAAAAGGCACCATCATTGTTGCAAGAACCAAGAAGAACAGGAGATTCTTTAATCTATATTCATACATAGTTAACCCATATGCAATAAAATAGCAAACAAATAAGGTAAGTGCTACTGATAGTACGGTTAACACCATACTGTTTTTAAACCACATAAAATAGCTGTGGGCGCCGGTAAACAGGTATGAATAATTGCTGAGAGTCATTTCACTTATCTCTATTTTCATGCTAAGTCCATAACGTATAAGCTCTTGTCCCGGCCGAAAGGATGCAAAGAAAATAGTTACAAAGGGAAATATGACGACAGCTCCTACTATACTAAAAAAAGCAGTAGATAAGATTGAGAATACTCTTTGCTTTTTTTTCATTCCAAGTGCTTTCCTTCTACTTTTATGTAAGGGTGTAATAATCTGATCCAATTATTTCTCCTCCTTTTTAAAAGCTCCATTCATTATTAGCTGGATAATATTAATCCCCAGTGCTATGACTAAAAGCACCAGACCAACAGCGGATGCATAGCCAAGCTGGTTCTTTTCAATTCCTCTCCGATATAAATATCCAACTATGGTCAGACCGATATTATTAGGGGAAGAATTACCGTTCCATAGCATAAAACTTTCCAGGAACATGGCTAAGCCTGCATAGACACTTATTGTCAGTACATAAATTGTTGTAGGCTTTAACAAAGGCAGGGTTATATAGAAGAATTTATCTGAATTATTTGCACCATCAATTCTTGCAGCTTCATATAGACCGGAATCTATGTTTTTCAGTCCTGCTAAAAAATATAACATATTTACACCGGTCCATCTCCAACAGGCTATCGTAAGCAGAGCAAAATAACTTGTTGATCTGATCTTAAGCCATTTAATAGGTGCATAGCCAAAGTACTCCAAAAACTGATTCATTTGCGAGCCCGCCAGCTCACTAAACATAAGGCGAAAAATTGTACCTGCAACTACAACAGAGGTCAAAGCTGGTAAATACAGCAAGGCTTTATAAAAGCCTTTCATTTTAACCAGTCTGCTATCCATAAGACAGGCAAACAGCATGGGAAAAGGTATAAGCAGCACCAGTGTCCATAGCATATATTTAAAGCTGTTTAAGATTGCCGTGTGAAATGCAGTATCCTTTAATAGCTTTTCATAATTCGTAAATCCAACCCATTCCACTTCTCCGGGTAAAATGGATTGAAAACTCATCTTAACCGTACTAAAAAGAGGATAAATCCAGAATATTAAAAAGCTCAAAATAAATGGAAGAACAAATATGTATGGAGCAGCTTTTTGTGAATACAATACTTTTTTCAATTTTTCCAAGCAGCCATCCTTCTTTCCTAAAATCTAAAACAATAGGAAGCTGTTACAAAATTCAAACATAGAATATGGTATTTCATACTACACCGTTGACCAATCACAGTTGACCTGCTTATTGAACGAAAACATTTTGATATCCGTGATGCAAATTCTAATGAATTCCTTCCTTCATTGTGTAAAGAAGCCATATCTGAAAATCATATTTTTGCAACAGCCCCAGAACTTATAAATCTAATCTTGCTCGATAAAATACCAATAATAATCAATTAATTTCTAATCAATAATCAATTTCCAAAGCTTCTTGAGCGGTTTTTAATTCTTCATTTACATCAGCTTTACTTTCAAAACAATTATTGAGAATTATTGTATTAAATTGCTCTGCTATAGCAGGATTAATCTTTCCTACCTTTATCTTGCCTATTTCATCTTTTATTTCATTTAAAGTGTCAAACGGGTTATTTACAAAGTAAGCAATATATTTGTTGCTGGTATCCTCTGTAATCTTATCATCTGACCAGATTTCCGTATTTAATGTGTCAAAACCAAGGTTTTCCCATACCTTCACATTACCATCATAAGAAAGTTTGGCATATGCTAAAAATTCAGCAGCCAGATCAGCATTTTTCGATTGATTTGAGACTACTGTTCCGGTTCCTCCAATACCTACAGAACGATCCTGACCTTCTGTAAATACCGGACAGGGAGCAATTGCCCAGGTATCTGTCATCTCAGGTAAATAGTTTAAGAATCTGGACATAAACCACATTGCCTTCGGGAAGGATACAATATTTCCGTCACCTATATTTGCAAAACCCTCTTCCATATCTACGTGACCGCCTGGAGAGATCATCGCAATACCATCGTCTAACCATTTCTGCTGGGTAGTAATCATTGTTTTAATAGAATCTAATTCAATATTCGGAGCACCATCCTCTGTCGTATAGTCTTCTCCGAATTCTGCCATTGCAAGCCATAACCAGTCTGTACCTGCTGTATCGACACTTGTCATAAATACTTTTCCGCCACTGGCTTCTTTTAATTTCTCACCGGCTTTTGCATAATCATCCCAGGTTTTAATGGTCGTATAGTCTATTCCGTATTGTTCTAAGATTTTTGTGTTATAGAACATTACCGTTGCACCAACATGAAAATCTATACCATAATAGTTCCCGTCTTTGCTGTAGATATCCAAACGAGATTGAACGATATCTTCCTGATAAGGTTTAATCACATCATTCAGTGCTCTAAATTGAACTTCACCCTGCATAAAGTTCGGAAACTGTCCGATTTCAACGTCACATAAATCCGGTGCTCCTTCACCTGTTTGATTTGCCATTATCAGTTTATTATGCATATCTGCATAAGGATAAGTGGTAAATGTAATATTCAGCTGTTTATCTGGATTTTCAGCATTCCACTTTTCCAACATCTCTGCATAGAAGGAACTATGTAATTCAACAAAAGTCCACATTTCAAGATGAGTTCCATCTTCAGGACCAACTGTACTTATGGCATCTGCCACTACCTCTTCTGTGCCTGTCTCCTCTGTACCTGCTTCCTCTGTCTTTCCCCCGCTCTCAGAGGATGTTTCTGTTCCTGCCTTCTTTAAATTACCACATCCAGATAAAATCACAGAAACCACAGCAATGCAAATCAACAAACTCAATAATTTTCTCATGACTACACCTTAGTGTATCCCATTCTAATGAGATACAGCCACTAACTTTGGTTGGAAGACTCTTCATGGCTCCCTTTCTTTCTTAATTATTTCTTCCTACCCTTCTCCGCTCAAAATACCGTATGATAGATATGTCCCTTAAGTCTTAGATAACTTTAATTTACTCCTATGGATTACTTGAGATTTAATCGATTACTTAGCAGCTTTTTATTGGGGAAGTCTCAATAATTCAGGTAAATTATTATATTATTATCTATAGGATTGTTAAGGTTGTATGGTATTAATTGTACAATATTAATACTTTACATATTTTTACATATCTTTTATAAGTAATATTATACAGTTTCATGGAAATAAATGTCAATCTATTTTTTAAGTATTTTATTTTTTTATAAAGTACTTTTGAATGAAGTATCATGAAATAATTTCAGATTATAACTACAGATTTTGAGACATAAAAGTATATAAAAGAAGGTTTTTGTATTTGTGAAAAAGTTCTTTTTGAATATTCAACAATATGTTCTTCTTTTTGGTGTTCCAAATCCCGTACCAGACTTGTTGTAATAAAATCTCTGGATTTCTGATATTCCCGAAAGGTTTCTCCATCATTCTGAACACAGTCCAGAATCATTTCAGCTTTATCTTTTTTTGCAATACAAGATATTGTCTTAAATTCGATTGTTAGGTCTTCTGACGTTTTCCCTGTAAATGGACAAGATGGGTAGGTCTTCCAGAAATACATGGGCAGCAAATAAAAACACAGCCACAATCATCTGATTTTATTTTTAGGAGAAGGAACAACAGAAAAGGGAGTTACAGAAGAAGTGTTTTTACCCCCTGTACCCCCCGGCAGCATCATTTTACCATAGAAACACTTTGATGTAAATTCATGGTTCACCATGAACCATGGGGCAGATGAACCCGCTAAAATGATGCAGGTTAAAGAGCCGGGGTCAAAAACCTCCCCGGCTCGAGTTACATCAGCCCGCAATGTGGACTGAGAGAACCTTTTCATTGGGGTCGGATTGCGGACATTGGGGTCGTAATCGGGGTTACACACTTACACGTAATTCCCATTTACACGAAAAAATTATGGGGTCATGAACGACTTCTTTAAACCCATAACCAGTGAATCAAGATAATAATCATTTTGAGAATTCGTTTGAACTATTTATCCAATTCAACGCATCTATTTTTAGTAGTTTCTGGTATCGACTTTCTGATATTATTTCGGTATCGTATGTTCTCAAAGGAGGGAAGCATTATGACCGAACAAGAATTACTGGATATGTTTATTCAGGAGCGTATCAACATATTAATTGACACATCCCATAAAAACCAACCTGATAAATCTTAACAGGAAGAGGAAAGGCTTCTACAGACCGAGATTTTTATTGAAAATTTACCCTGTAAGGAAAAAGAGCTAGTTGAAAATTACATTGACTCGCTTATAAGCCAACTTGCCTCAGAGGAAGCCTTTCTCTATCGGCATGGATTCATAGATGGAATAAAAGTTCTAAAATATATTAGCAAATTATAATAATCAAAACACCTCCAAGCTGAGTTCTTTACATTAAATCAGTTTGGAGGTCAACATAATTCCAAAGTGTTACCTTAACCCTAAGAGAAGAATTACTCTTCTTCTTTTCTCAAAAACATAGCTATGTTGTTATATGTTATTTCATCATCTTTATTAAAACATTTTTTTATAAGAGATTCTATTTCGCTTTTTACCTGTTCCTCATCAAAATTTTTTGTAATCATCCAACCACGATTTAACATTATTCCAAAATCAGAAAAATCTCTTGCTAAGCGCTTAATGCTAATTAGATTAAAATCATAAACTTCATAAGCACCATCAATTTCCTCCGGGCCAATAAAAACTTGATATAAAAAAAAGAAATCATCTACATCTTCCCCAAATTCTTCTTGCAATGAATTTAATGCCTTTATTATCATATTCTCCTCCTAAAATTATCAATCTAATATATCTACATGTACATTTTTTAATTGACTTGTATGCCAGCCTGGATTGGGCTGTGGATTTCTAACCATAATATTTTCCTAAAAATTTGCTCTCCACATTCCTTCTTTAGGTTTATATTGTATTCGAAATGCTCGCATTCCATCTGTACTCGAATATCCTATAATTTCACCATTAGCACCATGAATCTCCTTATATGAATCACCAACCCATGATTTGCCTGTTGATAATGCGTTATTACGAGTAGTACTGCCTATAGTTTATAAACCTTTACCTGAATCTCTCACTCCAAGTAAGGTTTGTGTATCAGAAAGATTATCTACATATCCCTCATGCCACCACTTAGGCTTTCCCGAACCCTCAGGTGGAGTACTGAGATATGCGATGAACGGTGAATTTTCGTATTCAATAAAAAAAAATAGCACGCCTTTGTGCTGTTTTTAAATAGAAAAATTACTGTTCTTTTTCTGGCAGTGGTTCCCGGTATTCCGTCTTATTTTTCATCATTCCGTACACTATGTTCACCAATCGGCGCATTATACAGACTAATGCCTGAGACTTTGTCTTTCCTTCACCGATTTTCCGCATATAATAATCATAAAATACCGGATGATTGGGTGCTCCGTTCTTTGGTATTGATACCATGGTTACCGCCAGGAAATAAAATAAAATGGTATATTTACCCCTGTAACCCCATTTTACCATAAACCCAAATTCCTGTAAATTCCATGGTCCACTATGAACCATGGGAGTAGTCAGTTATTATAAATCAATGGCAACACAGAATTAATGTACCATTCTCGTTTAGCCCTGTGTCGCAAAATTTCGCCCCTGTATGACCTTTGAAACCGATGATGGAACAACGATGCCATTCGGGCAATAAAAAGCCTTGTTGGGCAAATTTGTGAAAAAAGAGGGGTATCCTTTTCTCTGATAAATGTTTGAATTGCTGTTGCCACCTGTTCAGCTTTCTGCCACTTTTAAAATAAGTCGCATCCATGGCTGTTCTTTTATATATCTTCAAGTCGCATACTTGCTGCTATTTAAAAATCTGGTTGAAGAATATTTGCGCTTATTTTCTGCACTAAAACAGGGGTGAACCATGGGGTCGAAAATGATGCAGGTTAAAGAGCCGGGGTCATAAACAACTCTTTAACTCCTTGATTAGTTAATCAATAATTATAGCTATTATTCTAGAACACCACCAAGCTGAGATTTTTTCTCTGTTTGGTGGTGTATACGAATTGGAAATATTTTTTAATGTATTATTATGTTTTTTTTCAAAGCATATTCATTGATTCTTTTTATCAAATTTTCTCTATATACAGCTTCAGCCGCATGGATTTCACGTTCTCCTTCTTCATCCTCATATTCAGGAAATATGATAAAGTTTGTCTGATCCATTTTTTTTATTATATATTCGTTTCCCTCAAACTCACCATTTCTAACATGATATGAAGTTATAAAATTCATTATTTCCTCATACAATTCTTGTGTATTAATTTCTGATTGCAAAAATTCTTCCATTACGTTCATATTTTTTACCTCCTGGTCTATTTAACTGGATATGCGCTAAGCATTCCACCATCTTCTGAAATAACTATTTTAATTAACGTTTCACCTTTTGTACCAACTTCTTTTCCAGGATCAATTACAATTTGATAGCTTTGTTGTCCCAATTTTTGTTAATCCATTGTCGGCTATTGATTGAACTTTTCCATTGCTCATAGCATCCTTTAATATTACTTCAGCTGCTTCTTTTGTATCTCCTAAAAATTTTGCACCCTTACCACCACTGGAAGATATATGTTTGGGTTTAACATAAGATAAATTAATATCAAAATTATTTAATGCTTTCTGTCCTTGTTTAACAATATCATCAACAATTTTTGATCCACCTTTAACAGCGTCACCCGCCCCCTCAGGTGGAGTACTGAGGTATCCGACGAACGGTAAAAATCTTTATTCAATAAAAAAATTATAGCACGTCTTTGTGCTGTTTTTAAATAGAAAAATTACTGTTCTTCTTCTCGATTCGGTTCCCGATATTCCGTCTTATTTTCATCATTCCGTACACAATGTTTACCAAACGACGCATAATGCAGACCAATGCCTGAGACTTTGTCTTTCCTTCACCGATTTTTCGCATGTAATAGTCATAAAATACCGGATGATTGGGCATTCCGTTCTTTGGTCTGGACACCATGGTTACCGCCAGGAAATAAAACAGTCCATGTAACTGGCGGTTTCCTTGTCTGGAGCTTTGCTCCTTGCCTTTTCCTGCAGAACTGAACTTTACAGGTGCCACTCCTGCAAATCTTGCCAGTTTTCTGCACTTGGGAATCTTCGAATATCTCCGATTTCTGCAATCAGCTTACTGGCTACGGAAGTTCCAATTCCCGGCATACTGGTCAGTTTATAATCAAAACTAAGCAGGATTTTTTCGATTTCTTGATCAAGCCCCGCTAATTCTTCTTTCTGATGTTCCAAGTCCCGTCCCAGACTTCTTGTGATAAAATCTCTGGATTCCTGATATTCCCGAAAGGTATTTCCATCATTCTGAACACAGTCCAGAATCAACTCTGCTTTATCTTTCTTGGCAATACGGGATATTTCCTTAAATTCGATTGTTAGGTCTTCTGCTGTCTTTCCCTGCAAATGAACAGGAGATGGATAGGTTTTCCAGAAATACATGGCACATTTTCCGTCTATTTCGCTGAAAAACTTACTATAGCTGGGATATGCCATGGATATCTGCTCATGGAGTCCGTT